>DASYLB010000012.1:0-18364 GCA_036009765.1 Pyrinomonadaceae bacterium
CCACCGCGGCTTGGAAAAGTCAGGCCAAAAAGCCGCCTGACTTTCCCACATTCCCACAGCTACTACTGCTGGATATTGAAATGGCAAAAACGGACACTTCACTTGCTAATAAAACCGGACATTTTAATTTGCTAATAACAGCGACCGCTGTATCGGGTCATGGGCGCCACTATTAACTGCGATCTCGCATCTTCAGTGACAATTTTCGGCAACTGAGGATAGGAAATTACTCCGTCCCGAAGATCGGCAGCGCTCCCCGTGCAGACAGGTGAACTCGACTCCGGACCAATCCGGAAAATAAATTGTACAGAACGAGAAGTCTTGTTAGCATGGCTGCAGAGGAGTCGGCTGCTCACTGCTCCCATACAACTCAGCGCCTAAGCTCAGTAGCCCCTTACTTTTTTGGAGCAGCCGCGAGGCTTAAATCTGCATCTGAGTCTGGGCCCGAAGCCGGCCACTGCTTGCAGTAATATTCATCGATGATGGTCTGCGCGCTACCTTTGTCCTCCCGACGAACATAAGTTTTCGCCAGCATTTGCGCCCACTATCAAACACAGGAGATTTACGTAGTGAAGATATATCGTTTCCCCACATACGCTGCTCTATTTCGAAAACACCTCAATCCCTCCAATAATTTGCGGGCGGTGTTGGTACTCGCCCTGATTGCTCTAGTTTCCAGCTTGCCCTTTTACGCAATCGCGCAAGACACCGCTGTCGTCCCAATCAAGAAAGCCAGCACTTATTCCGTCGCTGCTGATCGCGGATCATTCGTGATCTACAGGGGACCAAACGGTGAAGCGCTCTGTCGGGCGGCCACGCCGAGCGAGGCGCGTGTAATGCAAAGTGAGGGAGGTGGCGGGGGCCTGCGCCAGATTAATCACCTCGAAACCGAGAAGTCTTCACCTTCAGGTATCAACTCAGCTACCGGGTTAACGATCATCCTGCGCGCGACTGCGCAACTCGACGCGAATCCCACAGCCAAGCAGGCGTTTGTGGCCGCAGCTGCCAAATGGGAAGCGCTAATCAAAGACCCGATCACGATTGCCATAGATGTTGACTTCGGTACGACATTCTTCGGCACGCCTTTCTCTGATGCCAACATCCTTGGGGCCACGTCAGCGCCGCAGTTTTTCTTCGCGGGAAACTATCCCGATGTGCGCAGTCGCCTTAACAACCATGCCACAGTCGGTTCTCCCGAAGCAGCACTTGCGGCCGCGCTGCCTGCCAGTGCCGTGCCGACCGATATCGGCAGCGTTAATACTGTGTTTGTGGGTAGCCCGCTTCTGCGGGCGTTAGGCGCACTCCCGGCGGATTTCAACAACGACAGCCAAACCATTACCGCTCCAAAAATTGCTTTCAACTCGGCATTCGGTTTCGACTTCGATCCCAGCGATGGCATCACTGGTAACGTCACGGATTTCGACGCGGTAGCAGTCCACGAGATGGGCCACGCGCTGGGCTTTAACTCGCAGGTTGGCGACCGTGAACTGAATCCATCGGGTACGCTCGCTATCACCATCTGGGATCTCTTCCGCTTTCGCCCCGGCGTCGCCAACCTTGGCAATTTCGGCACCGCGCAGCGGATTCTCTCTTCCGGAGGAACTCAGGTTCAATTTACCGGCGGCGCCGAACTCGGTCTTTCAACCGGCAAGCCCGATGGCAGCGGCGGTGATGGCAATCAGTCCAGCCACTGGAAAGCTGACGAACTTACGGGCCCTCCGCGAGTGTTCATCGGCATTATGGATCCGACCATCGCGGACGGCGTGCGCGAAACGATGACCGCCAACGATCAGTCCGCAATTGACTCTTTCGGCTATTCGACTACTCCCACCACTCCGCCGCCTAATGACAACTTCGCCAACGCGCAAACTGTGAGCGGCAGCTCTGGCACCGTTAACGGGAACAGCGTCTTTGGTACAAGAGAAACAGGCGAGCCAACAAATCCGACGGGCACCGGCGGTGGTAAATCGATCTGGTATAAGTGGACCGCGCCTGGAACTGGTCAAGCAACTTTCGACACCAATGGCAGTAGCTACGACACGATTCTGGCTGTCTATCAAGGCTCAACTGTAAATGCCCTGACGCATCTTGCTTCGAACGACGACATCTCGCCGCTTAACGATCCGCCACCGCGCAACATTCAGAGTCGTGTGATGTTCAGCGTCACAGCTGGGCAGATCTACCGTATCCAGGTAGATGGCTTCGATGGTGAAGAGGGCAACGTTGTACTTAACTGGACGGCTCCGGGCGCTGCAACACCAACGCCGACGCCCACGCCCACCCCCGCGGGACCGAACACGGTCCAATTCACTGTTAGCGCCACGACCCCCACTGAAACTCCTAATGCCACGACGCATGTCGAGCTATTTGTTTCTCGCACGGGCGACACCAGTCAGGCGGCGACCGTTAACTACGCAACCAGTGATGTGACGGCCAGCGAGCGGTCTGACTATCAGGCCACACTCGGCACCCTTCATTTCGGTGCCAATGAAACATCAAAAGTCATCACAATCTTCATCGTTGACGACTCGTTTGGTGAGGGTCAGGAGACATTCAACGTCGCTCTGAGTGGTCCGGTAGGATGCACGCTCGGTTCGCCCTCCTCGCTGGTCATCACCATCTTCAGTGACGAAACTGTAAATGGACCCAATCCCGTCAAGGACGCCAGCTTCAACAGCGACTTCTTCGTGCGCCAACACTACGTTGACTTCTTCAACCGCGAGGCTGACCCGGGTGGTTTGGCCTTCTGGAAAGATCAAATTGATTCCTGTACCACGCAGGCCTGTCGTGAGATCCGTCGCATAAACGTATCGGCGGCTTTCTTCCTCTCGATTGAGTTTCAGCAGACCGGTTACCTCGTCGAACGTCTTTACAAAGTCGCTTACGGCGATGGGACAGGGACGTCAACACTCGGCGGTGCACATACGTTGTCGGTGCCAATTGTCCGTTTGAACGAGTTTTTCCCGGACACTCAGGCGATCGGAAGAGGCGTGGTGATTGGTCAGCCAGGGGCCGATCAATTATTGGAGAACAACAAGCAAGCCTTGATTGCCGAGTTTGTGTTGCGTTCGCGTTTCTTAACCGCCTTCCCGGTTTCCATGACGGCGGCCCAGTTTGTGGACAAGCTCAATCTCAACTCCGGCAATGCGTTGTCGCAAGGGGAGCGCGATCAACTGGTCGCTGACCTGACTTCAGGCGCGAAGACGCGGGCCCAGGTGGTTAGAGCTGTCACGGAGGATGCAACCTTGTTTGCCGCGGAAACGAATCGGGCTTTTGTGCTCTGTCAATTCTTTGGCTACCTGCGACGCAACCCCAATGACAATCCTGATGCAGACTATACGGGCTACGATTTCTGGCTCGGTAAGTTGAATCAATTTAACGGCAACTTTGTTAATGCCGAGATGGTCAAGTCGTTCATCGTATCGGGTGAGTATCAGGGGCGCTTTGGACCTTGATCGGGATTGGAGCTTGTAAGTTCTGACGTTCAGTACAAAGGCCCCGTCGCTTAAATCAGTGATGGGGCTTTTGACTGTTCGTCCGCGTTTCCGGAGTTGCCGCAGGTGGTCAAGAGACCGTACTTGGATCTCCACTAGCGTTACACGTCATTTCGATCACACGATAACGCTTGCGCAGGCGGGCGATTTCTTTGGCCTGACGCTCAAGCTGCTCTTGATAGTCTTCGGGAGGATTGCCCCAGCAACCGATGAGTTGGTAAAAACGAATTTCCCTCCCTTTACCATCGACCAATTTGTGTTGCCGGCAACGCGCTTTCAGCTCCGTCAGTTTCTCAGCAACGGTAACCGTGATGACCTTGCCTTTATTGCCCGTTGCTGTCGTCCGGGTCGACACTACATCAGCCGGCTGTATGCCAGCCGGCAAACAACTGTCAGTGTTGTTTCGAGCGGCGGGTATGGGTGAAATCGTGACCAGCAGGGCTGCGCTCAAAAGAAATAGCGATGACATTCATTCTCCTTAGCTTGTTGACCTGGGACCATACTCGAGGTCCCTCCCGTCGTTATGATGCGCTTAGTCGAATTGCCGCTGCGAAGTTCTCAAGAGCTTAGTTCAAAAACAAAAACCCCAATCCGTTGCACGGATGGGGGCGATATTCACTTGAGCTGAAATTCGCTTAAAGTTTTTCCTCCGGATCAATCCGGATCTTCATCCGCTGTAACACCTGCACATCTTCGTCGGTCAATTCAAGATTGGTTTCCCCATCGCCTTCCTCTGTTAGATGGGGCCTTAACCCGATTTCGAGGCGGAGGGTCAATTCCATCTCATAGCCGGCATCACGCAGTCGTTCGATTGCCTCGGCGACGCGCGGCGAGCTCTCCACTGATTCATTAATCGCGGTGCCAATATCGCGAACAATCTCTTTTGCTTCGTCGTCTATTTCCAAACTTACGCCCCTGTTGCCAACTCGAAACCGCGCCTCACTTAACTCTGAAATCTGTTCACCATGCTACGCGACGGTCCCGCAGAGGGTCAACCATCAACTTTGCCGCCGCGAACCGTTTAGGTCGGCGGAAAAAGCGGCTTGAATTCGAGTCCTGCGTCCATTACTCTTAGAACTCTCGTTAACCTTAATTCACCCCCGAAGGGAATAATTCAAAGGCAGGAGTTTACTGAAACTCCGCCACGCAAATATTTCATGTACAAGACCATAGGGATATTAACCGGTGGCGGCGACGCTCCCGGCCTGAATGCTGTGATTCGGGCAGTAGTAACCACGGCGACCGGCCGCTACGGGATGAACGTAATCGGAATCGAAGACGGCTTTGAAGGCTTGTTGGGTGAAATGCACACCCGACCGTTGACCAGGAATGATGTTCGCGGCCTGTTGCCGCGCGGCGGAACGATTTTGGGAACACGGAATCGCGGCAGATTTGTGGAGCGCGACGCGGAAGGCCTAAGCACGAAACCGCAAGCAATCTACGAAGACGCGGTCGCGAATCTCAATCGTAAAGGCATCGACGCCCTGTTAGTGCTCGGCGGCGAGGGCACGCTCGCGATCGCTGCAGAGTTTGACAAGCTGGGAGTGCCGGTTGTTGGAGTTCCTAAGACTATCGACAACGATCTCGCGTGCACTGAACTAACGTTCGGCTTTATCACGGCGATGGATTTTGCAACCGACGCGCTCGATCGTTTGCATACTACAGCTGAGTCACACGAACGCGTGATGATCCTTGAAGTGATGGGACGCCATACTGGATGGATCGCCCTGCACTCCGGACTTGCCGGGGGCGCCGACGTGATTCTTATTCCCGAGATTCCTTTCACAATGCAGTCTGTGGCTGAAAGAATAAAGGAGCGCGATGCTGCCGGTTCCAATTTCAGTATTGTTGTTGCGGCCGAAGGAGCAATTGAAACTGGGCACGACCTTATTTATCAGGATCAGGGTGATCAGCAACACGCGCCTCGCCTCGGTGGTATCGGCACCTACTGCCGGCGAGAACTTGAAGCACTAACCGGCAAAGAGACTCGTTGCGTGGTGCTCGGACACCTGCAAAGAGGTGGCCGGCCCAATGCATTCGACCGTATGCTGGCCACCAATTATGGTTCGTGCGCCGTGCGTGCCCTGGTGCAGGGCGAGCGCAGCGTGATGGTGGCGCTGCAGGCCGGCGATGTCATCACCGTTCCGATTAGCGAGGCAATAGCAAATATCAAGAGCGTGCCGCCAAACGGCCAGTTGGTCCGCACCGCTCGCGACACGGGAATTTCTTTTGGCGCACCCGACGAAGCCCGGTATCATCGTCAGGATCAGTAGCGGGCAGCGCGCCAGTGGAGCAATGAAAGTGAGCAAATAATTGTCAGCCGAGATAAAAGAGAAACTTCAATCACAGCTCGATCAACTGGAATCCGAGTTACGAGTCCACCTGCCCAAGGAGATCAAGCGCGCGCTCGAGTTTGGTGACCTCCGAGAAAATTCCGAGTATCGCGCGGCGTTGGATCGGCAGAATGTTGTGAAAGCGCGCATTGTCGAATTGCGCCAAAGAATAAGCGAGATTTCGTCAATCGACCTTTCGAAGATTTCGCGCGACAAGGCGGGCTATGGCTCGACCCTGGTGTTGTATGACGGCGAGAAAGATGAAGAGGTCACCTATCGTTTGGTGACTCCCGAAGAAAGCGATCCACAGGGCGGCTTGATCTCGACAACCTCACCAGTGGGAAAAAGTTTAATGGGTAAGGAAGAAGGCGATGAAGTGGTCGTGCGCACACCCGCCGGCGCGCGCAACTTCGAGATCAGGCGAATGACTACTATCCACGATGACATTGAGAAGACCTGAGCTGGCCCGTGCCTATGTGAGAGCACGACAACAAATTCGCCGCACCACGATCTAAGGATGTAAACTACCAACCGTTTCGGCATAATAAGCTCAGAGGAGAATTCAACTAGACGATGTTTGTGGGTGCAATAGGCCGTGGGGCGCAAAGAATCATTGACGCGATGGTGCGTTGGCTTGCCTATGGCCATATCAATCCCAACTTCCTTACTGTCATTGGGGTTGCCATCAATGTCGGCTCGGGCCTGCTTTTCGGCTACGGCTTTTTTTTCTGGGCCGGAATCGTCCTCATAGTTGCCAACCTTTTCGACATGCTCGATGGGCAGGTGGCCCGGTTGTCTGGGCGAGTCACACAGTTTGGTGGATTTCTTGATTCGTCGCTGGACCGGCTGTCCGATATGGTCGTTTTTGTTGGCCTTATGGTCTTTTATGCGCGCGACACCCAGTTTCACTCCACGCTCAATGTTTTCCTCGCCGGGGCAGGACTAATGGGTTCAATTATGGTAAGCTACGCCAGCGCCAGGGCCGAAAGTCTTATTTCCAAGTGTGATGTCGGCTTTCTCAAGCGTCCTGAGCGCGTTGTTCTGTTTATTATCGGCGCCCTAAGCACTCATCCGGGTTCGACAAACTTCTTCGCTAATCGAATGCCGGCGGTTCTGTGGGTACTTGCAGTGGGTTCGTATTGGACCTTTGCTCACCGCATGTATCACACGTGGTTTGAGTTAAATAAGCTAAAGACTGAAGCGAGCGGAGGCACGCCGGAACCTGCTGTTTCTGCATCAAACACCGGGCCTGAACGGCGACCGGAACAGAGCGTAAGTACGGACATAGATACGCAGAGTCGCTTAGCCTGAGCTCGTTTCGATTGAGAACTGCTTTTAGTATCTGAGGTCAAAAACAACGTGAAGATATGCCCTTGTTGCGGTTTTAAGTCTGCCAACTCTGAGAGTGGTCTTTCAGATGCCGCCTGCGTCTCCTGTGGGGCCCATGCTGTAGGCGAGGCCTTGCCCCGACCCGAAAACGAACTGCCAGCTTATGGACGCTCGCTACTACTTGCGGTCATCGGCGCCGTTTCGGTTCTGGTGTTGTTGAGCCAAACGATCATCGCCTTAGTTCAAGAATCATCACGCGCAATCGCGTCACCGTTGGCGCTCTCATCGATGGTGCCGCTCAATTTCTGGGCGTGGGTCGGCGCCGCCGAAACCGCAGCCTGGCGTTTGAAGTGGTTGGCAATCCCGCTAGCCATTCTGGTAGTTTTCGGCAGTCGCCGGATTTATCGTTCGATTCAGCAATCACCAGCTAATTTCTGCGGCCTGCGTTACGCGCGCAAGGGCTACTTCGCTTCCGCTGCTGTCCCAGTGCTTATCTTGATCTTGATTGGGATCACAGTGCCCGCTCGACTGCGACACCGTCAATGGGGAATTGAGGCTGCAGACAACGCCAACATCTATCGTATTGATCGCGCTCTCGAAGAGTATCGCGCAAACTTTGGCGGACTTCCCAGCGATTTGAAGGAACTCCTGCCTGCCGATCAGAACGATCCCAAACGAGTTTCCGATGCAGATGGTTCACTTGCCGAAGCGCTGAAACGTCTCGACACCTCGGGTTACCGGCCCAGTGCGAATCTGGCAGCGGTGCCGAATAAAAAGCCACAACAGTTGAGAGGCGCAGTGATTCGCAATGCTGCTTTCAATACTGCTGACGATACACCAGGCGAGCGACTTTCATTTACCAACTACGAACTGCCCTTGCCTGGTCCGGATAAAGTCATGGGCACTGAAGATGATTTAGTAGTCCGCGACGGCATAATCAATAAAGCAGCAGACCTTCCGCACCGTGGAGTTAACCCAACCTCCGCTGCGCAGCCACGCAAGCGCTGAAGCGGAACAACGTCTAAGTTTCGGCAGCGAACAACGCCCTGTATACTTTGCAGGGCGTTGTTGTTTTAGGAACCAGCGACGGACTCTGGTCTTGAGTTTCGGACTTTGGTCTTTGGTCTTTGGTCTTTGTAAAAGCGCCTTTGTTGAAGCGCTCAAACACCAAAGACCCAAGACCTAAGACCAAAGACCAAAGACCAAAGTCCAAAGACCGTCCTTGACGATTCAAATGTTCAGCAAAATTCTGATTGCCAATCGCGGCGAGATTGCAGTGCGAATAATTCGCGCCTGTCGCGATCTTCGCGTTTCACCGGTTGCTGTTTATTCGGAAGCGGATGCCGCGGCAGTGCATGTCTGGCGCTGCGACGAAGCCGTTTGTATCGGCCCGGCGCCTTCGCTTGAGAGTTACCTGAACATCCCTGCCATCATCGCTGCGGCAAAATCAACTAACTCCGAAGCAATTCATCCCGGTTACGGATTTCTCGCTGAGAATGCGGACTTCGCACGCGCCGTAGCTGAAGCCGGTCTCGTGTTTATTGGACCGGGCGCAGCTGCGATGGAGATCATGGGTTCGAAGACCAGCGCCCGCCGCGCGGCAGTCGCGGCCGGCGTTCCGATTGTTCCGGGAACCGTTAACGCATTGAAGTCGCTCGACGAGGCGAAGGCTGTCGCGGAAGAGTTTGGCTATCCGGTAATGCTCAAGGCATCAGCGGGTGGCGGCGGCAAAGGCATGCGACTCGTCGCAACATTTGCAGAGTTGCGCTCAGGTTTTGAGAGTGCGCAATCGGAGGCAGCCGCAGCCTTTGGTGATTCTTCAGTTTATCTGGAAAAGGCAGTCGCGCGGCCACGGCATATCGAGATTCAAGTCTTCGCCGACCAGCACGGGAACGTGGTACATCTGGGCGAACGCGAATGCTCAATTCAGCGGCGTCATCAGAAAGTGGTTGAAGAGTGTCCGTCGCCAATTAACGGGCCGAAATTGCGTGAGGCCATGGGCGCCGCGGCAGTAAAACTTACGCGAGCCGTGAACTATGTAGGGGCAGGCACTATCGAGTTTCTCGTCGCCGACGAAACCCGCGACTTTTACTTTCTTGAAATGAACACGCGCCTCCAGGTGGAGCACCCGGTCACGGAACTCGTAACTGGAATCGATCTCGTTCGTGAACAGATTACGGTCGCCGCCGGCGCGCCGCTCAGTTTTAGTCAGGAAGAGATTCGCTGGCATGGGCACGCGATCGAGTGCCGCGTCTACGCTGAAGATCCTGAAAATAATTTCTTTCCTTCGCCGGGCCGGATTAATTATTTGCAGGTCCCGTTTGGTCCCGGAATAAGGGACGACAGCGGGGTCGAACTAGATTCCGAAGTTTCGATCTATTACGACCCACTAATTTCGAAGCTGGCGGCCTGGGGTCGCACCAGGAACGAAAGCATCGATCGTTTGCGACGCGCGCTCGATGAGTATGAGGTGGGCGGTATCAAGACCACGCTTCCCTTCTTCCGCGAGATCGTGCGCGATGAGGAATTTAGATCAGCGAAACTGGACACCGGTTTCATCGCTCGCTTCAACGAACGTCGCCTGGCCCGCGCTGAAACCGTTGCGCGTGACCAGGAACAAGAAGATGTGGTGATGATTGCTGCCGCCATTCATTACGCTAAGCTGCGGAAAGAAGCGTGTGCGGATCGGCCTGCGGCTGGCGCTGATGAGAATCGCTGGAAGATGTCAGGACGTACGGCACTACTGAGTAGTCACAATTTGAGCGGTTCGGGAAACAAGAATTTTCGCAAGTAGTGAATGCTCATCTCATTAATCCTTGTTCGGAGAGGATTGTGAGTGATGAAGAATACGGTCTGAGCATGAGGTCAGTACCACCTGCGATAGCGGTGGGCTGTTAGCAGTTATCTACCTCAAGGCGACCAATGGCCCACCCGCTACCGCAGGTGGTACTGACTTCATGACCCTGATGAGTCAAGTCTGTCATTATCGTTGAAACGGTCCACCGGTTTACATCGAAGTCGTCACATCTCGCTGCAGCGAGAGTGAATGAAAAGTTTTGTCGCTCTAAATGAAACTTAAAGCCCAGCTAGAAACGACTGAACACGACGTCACTCTGAACCTCAATAGTGACCGTGTTGCCGTAGCAGTCGACGATCGTCATTACGACCTGGAGTTGCGCGAACTATCCCGCGGTGAATACCTGCTAATCGACGGATTCAAAATTTACAAATGCAGAGTCGAACAAACGCACGCTGGCGGCGAATCGTTGGCAGTTGTCATTCGTGGACGCAGCTACGAAGTAGCCGTAATCGATCCGAAGCGCCTGCGCAGCGGGCAAAGCTCTGCCGCTCACCACACTGGTGCTGCTGAAATCGTCTCGCCGATGCCCGGAAAGATAGTGCGAGTATTGGTGGAAGCCGGCGCCACTGTCGAAGCGGGCGCCGGCGTCATTGTCGTGGAAGCAATGAAGATGCAGAACGAAATGAAAGCGCCGAAAGCCGGCGTGGTTGTTTCCATCAATGTGGCAGAAGGCGCGACGGTGAAGGCCGGCGACGTGTTGGCGGTGGTTGAGTAAGGGATGAGGGCGGAGGGATGAAGGATGGATCAGAAGAAGTTGTTCGGCTCAGGTCTTCAGGCAGTTTTGAAGGCCCTAGCAGGATGAAATCTAATTCACCCCTCATCCCTGCGCCCTCATCCCTTCGTATCCTCCTCTGGGATATTGACGGCACCTTAATTCACTCGTTGCGTCGTGGGGCTTTCAAGGACTACACCGTTCCAATGTTGGAGGAAGTCTTTGGCACCGCGGGACGTTTGCCGGAAATGATTGTTTCCGGAATGACTGACTTGCAAATCGTGGGAGAGGCGCTAAAGCAGGAGGGATTCTCGAATGAAGATATTTTTGAGCGCATCGATCATCTTCGCGAAAGCTATATGACTGCGATGCGTCGGGCGACCGGAAATGGCGAAGAGTTTTTTCAGGTGTTACCAGGCGCGCGCGAGGTCCTCAAGACTGTTCACGAACACCCGCGCTATCGTTCGGCGTTGCTAACCGGCAACATCGAGGCGGCGGCTTACTTGAAAATGGAACTGGTTGGCATGTCGGAATTCTTCGATTTGCCCGGCGCCTTCGGTGACGAGTCGCATGATCGACGTGACTTGCCTGCGCTTGCCCATGAACGTATTCGGAAACACTTGCAAATGGATCTTGGGCCAGATCAGTTCATCGTCATTGGTGATACTCCAAACGACATCGATTGCGCCCGGCACTTTGGCGCCCGCTCGTTAGCAGTTGGCACCGGACGCCTCTACAGCACCGAAGACATTCTCACTTGTCAGCCCGACGCGTTCGTACCCGACTTTTCCGATCTCGATTTGGTAATGGAAGCCTTGGCGAGGCTGTAGGCGTTCGCTTCAGCAGTCAGCACGCGGAGAGCCAGATTTCTTTGTTTCGGCCCATGGCTGTTCTGCTGATTGCCTTACTGGCCGCAGCGATAGCTGAGCGGAAAGATCTCGTTATTGTTTGGATTAGCAGGCTCGTAACAAACCTTCGCGCGCCGCCCAACTTCGTATTCTTCACTTACGTCGCCGCTCTTGACCCATTCAGTCTCTATTGTTCGACCGTCGGCTTGGAAACTATAGGTGATACGCGTTGAAAAAGTGGGCGTTGAGTTGTTGCCCGCATTCTGATTTTGACTGTTGTTCTGGTTCGGAGTTGTACTTTGCCTCGTTACTTTCACTGCAAGCACCTGCGCCGGAGCTTCGGCTGTTAATTTTTCCAGCCATTGATGCCGCTGATAACTGAAAAAGAGCGCGGCCCCAATCACAAACACGCCAATCACGATGGCAAGCGCCAGCGCAATTACACAGCCAATAACCTTCCGCGGCCTGAGGATCAAACTGCCAAGCGACAAGGGTGAGATTCGAATGTTCATCTTGAAGAGGGGCAGTCAACAACATCTGAAACGGAGATTTCTTTGGTTCGGCTGGTTGCTGTCTGCTGATTGCTATCTTCCTATTGGCCCACCTCATATTCCGGTTTCGACATCCCCATCAGCCACTTATCAAACCAGCCGACGATGTGTTGCAGCCGCTCGATGCGATGCCAGGGTTGGCCTGAACGTGACAGCTCGTGCGACTCGTTCGGAAAGCGAACCATTACCGTCGGAATCTTCCGGTACTTCAACGCGCGAAACATTTGTTCGCCGCCGGAACTGGTCGGCGTGCGCCAATCCGCCTCACCCAGAATCAACATCAGCGGTGTAGTTACCTTGTCGATGTAGGTTATTGGTGATCGCGTCTTGAAGTCAGTATCTTCCCACGGCGAGCCCTTGAACCAAGCCGGCTGGAATTGCGTGAAGTCGGCTGAATACCACCAACTCGACCAGTCAGCGATATCACGCTGCGAGACTGCCGCCGCGAAACGCGTGGTGTGGCCGATGGCCCAGTTGGTGAGAACGCCACCGCCACTGCCGCCAGTGATACCAAGCTTGGTCTCATCAATGTAGCCGCGGTTGATCAACTCATCAACGCCCGCCATCAAATCCTTATGATCATCGCCCGGATAGTTGTACTGAATGATGTTCCCAAAATCCTGACCATAGCTGGTGCTGCCGCGCGGGTTGGGGTAAAGCACGACGTAACCCTTGGCCGCCATCCATTGAAACTCGTGATCGAAAATGAAGCCGTACGCAGCGTGCGGGCCCCCGTGGATATTCAGGATGAGCGGGTATTTTTTGGCTGGATCGAAGTTGGGTGGTTTCTGCACCCAGGCCTGAATCTTCTTGCCATCAAACGACTGGTACCAGATCTCTTCCGGCTCGGTAAGGTTCAGATGCGAAAACAGATCGTCGTTGATATGTGTTAGTTGCTTTGAATTGATGCCGGGCCGTTCCAGCAAATACAGATCGCCGACGAGCGTTGGCGTGGAAATACTGTAGATGAGTTTCGAGCCATCAGGCGTACTGCGAAAATTGCTGACGGCCTGATCTCCATGCGTAAGCACCGTAAACTTGCCGTCTGACGCATCGAACGTTGCCAGGTTAGCGCGGCCTTCTTTGGAATACACTTCAATTATCCCGCGGCCGTCCGCGGTCCAAAGAGGCACATTTCCACCGCCCCCGCGAGGCGCACTGCTGTCTCCCGTCAAACCCCCGGCAACGTCGTAGTCGAAATTCTCCGTGAGATTGCGCGGCTTAGCGTTCGGCGCAATGTCCATCACGAAAAGATCAGGTTGGCGATAAGACTTTACCGGACGACCAATTTGCGCAATAAACGCGAACTGCTTCCCATTTGGACTGACCGCAAAACCTCCGGCGTCCATGTCAAAGGTTGTAAGCGTGGTCGGCGTGCCACCGGAAGCAGAAACTGAATAGACCGTCGTGGCGGGCAGATCGTAATAAGACTCGTCGTTACGATCAGACGTGAAATAGATTTGCGAACTGTCTCTGGCCCAGGTGACATTATCTTCCGCAAACCTGCCGGACGTAAGTTGCTTCGGAACAACTTTTTCATCCGCATTGCGAGGCGCGGCTAGTACCCAAATATGACCCGGGTGCGCGTAGTCGAGATATCCAGCGCCATTCGCGCGATAGACTGCGCGCGTGATCACGCGGACATCACTTTCGCGTTTCTCTTCAGGCGTTTTCGCCTCTGCAGGACTGGCAGTTGGAGACGCGGCGGATTGTGGCATCTCCTTTTGTTTCGCGAGATCTTCCAAATTGGCGTTGTTCGCAAACGTAATCAGCTTACCGTCCGGCGACCATTGCGGCTGGCCGGCACCGCGCGCAACGCTCGTAAACTGAAACGAGTCGCCGCCAGCCATCACCAGCATGAAGAGTTGCGGCACGTCTGGCTTTCCATCCTTTTCAGTAACACGAACGAAGACGAGATACTTGCCATCAGGCGACCAGCGCGGTGCGGAATCGCGCATGCTACTGGTTAACTG
Organism: Pyrinomonadaceae bacterium; assembly: GCA_036009765.1. GTDB lineage: Bacteria > Acidobacteriota > Blastocatellia > Pyrinomonadales > Pyrinomonadaceae > PSRF01. The sequence goes on from DASYLB010000012.1 coordinate 14,101, forward strand.
GTGCGACTCGCCGGTGGCCGGCGAAACAATCCAGATGGAAGAGTTGTAACCGTCTTTCTTGTCGTTCACCGTCACGCGTACATAGGCGACGCGCGAGCCGTCAGGCGAGATTTGTGGATCGGCGATCCAGTTGAAACTAAACAAATCCTTTTCGGTGATGTTTCGCTTCTGCGCTGAAGTGGGACTGACAACAAAAACGAAGATGATCAGGACAGCGGACAGGATTGATCGCATGGAGGTTCCTTTTCCGAAAAAATGGAATCGCGTTTGGTAAGCGTTGGGCATTCTAACCCAGAGCTAGCGCCGAAAACAGAATTATTCGAAAGCAGTAATCAGCACTCAGCAGTCAGCCGGGAAAGGTCAACTTGGCCTTCCATTCAGCCGCACAGCTCAATCGCAATGATCGACCCAGATGACGCTGATTGCTGTTTGCTAAATGCGATGGAAGCCCTTGAGAATGTCTTTGGTAGTAAGGCGAAGAATTACCGGGCGACCATGGGGACAGGTTGTCGGTGAAGATGTTTTTAGTAGTCGATCGATTAGCCAGCGCATCTTCTCGGGCGTCAGTGACATGTTCACTTTGATGGCGGCATGACAGGCAAGCGATGCGGCGATGTCGTCACGCAAGGTTTCGCGCGCGCTGCCTTTTTTCTCCGCATCAACGGTATCCAACAATTCGGCGAGCATGTTGCGCGCTTCGCCGGACGGGAGATCGGCTGGCGTAGCTTTTATGGCAACGGTGCGACCCGACAAGCGCATGAGTTCAAAGCCGTAACTCTCCAATTCCTCAGCGAGCACGTCAAAGACTGCAGCCTGCGCCGGCGTCAGATCAAAAGTCTCGGGAATCAGCAACTGTTGCGACTCAGGCTGGCGCGCTGACTCGAGCGCGCGATACTTATCAAACAATACGCGCTCGTGAGCGACGTGCTGGTCGATCAATAGCAAGCCCTCGTTATCAGTGGCGATGATGAAGCTTTCGTCGAGTTGACCCAGCGGCCGGATGTCGTTTGAAAGTGATTCGACTGCGACTTCCCGCGTAAACCGTTCTGCAGAGTTTAGCGGTGGAAAGACTAACTCGGTCGAAACAATTCCCTCCCCAAACGGTGGTGGAACTGGCGCGTAATCCGCGAGGCTCGAGCCGGCGCCGGTGTTTGCGGGCGGGACGCCCGCGGTCCCAGCAATCACTTGAATGTCGACACTAGAGGCCGGGCCATGTGACGTTTCACTTTGAGTATCCGGCAAGTCTTCTTCAACCTGATCGGATGAAAACTCAATCCGGGGTTGAGTCGCCGGCCCAGGGGTTTCGCGCGGTGCTGGTGGAATGTAGTCGCGCGCTGGAATCGCGGCAGCTGAAAACTCGCTTGCGGCTGCAGACATCATCGCCGCAGTTTCTGGCGACTCGGTTGCAATCTCAACCTCTGAAACGAACGTGGACCGTGGTTGCGACTCCGCACGAACGTAGCCCGCGCTCGCGAGCGCTACGCGCACTGCTTCGCGCACTGCATCAGACACTGCCGCAGCACGGCGAAATCGCACTTCCGTCTTCGCGGGATGCACGTTGACGTCAACTTCCTCCAGCGGTATCTCGATGAACAAAAGCGCGGCCGGATAAACTCCGTGAGGCAAGACAGCTCGGTACCCATCAGAAAGCGCCCGCGCAATCAGACGATCCCGCACGAATCTCCCATTGACGAAAAGGTATTGCGCATCGCGCGACGTGCGCCGATCGCGTGGCGCAGAAACGAATCCGGTCACGCGCGCAATTTGCGCCGGGCCGCCGCCCACCGCGAGTAAGTTATCGAGGAACTCAGCCCCGAAAACCTGGTAAGCGCGTTCGCGTAGATCGTTTGCCGGAGCTACGCGCAACACTTCGCGGCCGTTATTAGTAAGTGTGAAAGCAATTTCAGGATGCGCGAGGGCGTAATGCGTTACCAGGTTGGTAAGATGGAAACTCTCAGTGGCTTCTGATCTCAGGAACTTCCGCCGCGCCGGAACATTGAAAAAGAGATCGCGAACGGCGATGGTAGTCCCGCGCGGGTGCGCCGCGTCTTTGACGTCGCGGATTTTTCCGCCTTCGATCGTTACGCGCGTCGCGCTGGCAGCGTCTTCAGTTTTGGTTGTCAGTTCGACTCGCGCCACAGAAGCGATCGAGGCAAGTGCTTCGCCGCGAAATCCAAGCGTGGCGATGCTCGCGAGGTCTTCTGAGGTTGTAATCTTGGAAGTCGCGTGACGCTCGAAGGCCAGCACCGCGTCGTCGCGAACCATGCCGTCACCATCATCGGAGACTCTCAGCAGCCGGCGCCCTCCCGACTCGACGTCGATCACGATGCGTCGCGCGCCGGCGTCAATCGCATTCTCGACCAACTCTTTCGCTACCGAGGCCGGTCGCTCGACAACTTCACCCGCCGCAATTTGGTTGGCGACGTGATCTGGTAAGACTCTTATTTTGGACATTGTTTAGGAAAAGGGGGTTTGGACTTTGGGCTTTGGTCTTTGAACTTTGTACTTTGTCTTTGAACTTGGCAAGCTCTTCTCTGCCATTAGCGGCTAACCAAAGCCCAAAGCCCAAAAACCTTCTTATAGATAAACTATTTGATGCTCATTCGATCCAATATTGATTGCGTTGTAGATCCAGTCGACCACGTAGCGGCCGTGACGCGACAACAGCGAGGTAATGTTGATATGTCGTTCCTGCAGCTCTTTGTTTGGAAATAATTGATCAAACGCCCGTTGCAACTGCCGTTGCGCCGCCTCATCTCGCGCCATTTGCGCGCGATGAAAACGCGTTCTCAAACCCTCAAACTGATGATTGATTTTGCGACGACCGGTCTCGAGTGCGTCAGCCAGCGTCGGATCGACGCTTCGCAATTGTTCGCGCAGTTGATCGAGTTCACTGTTGACGGTGCCCTCAGCTTTGGCAAACGACTGCGCAGTTTCGGCACCGAGATATTCTTCAACTACACGTTTCAAAACACTCTCCTGCCCGGCAAATAAATCGGCGAGACCCAGACCATATCGCTCTAACACTCGCCCGGTGTGGCGTTCAACCATCGTCAAGCTTGAACGCGGCAGGATTGGCGTGATCGGCCGTTCCAGCAAACGGTAGACTTCGCCCGTTTGCGCAAAGTAAGCAATCTCCGCAGCGCCGCCGTAATAAGCAATCGTCGGCAACAAGTAGTCCTGAACAACAGCGCGCAAAGTAACATTCGGACTAAATTTTTCCGGTTGGGCCAGCGCCAGATTCGAGAGTTCCTCAACGGTGTATGACTTATCGCCGTGCTTTGTCGCGTACCTCCCGTCGCTCGAGCGTGTCAATGCGTGTCGCGCGCCCTGGTCATCGTGGAGAAACAGCGGAAAAGAATTTTCAGATGCGGTCACCTGCGCGTGGTAACCCGCTTCCACCAAGCGGCGACTACGCACCTCTATCGCTGTTGCAATGTCATGCGCGCGCAACGCTGCCCTGGCATAAAGCGGCGCCGCCATCGCCTTCAATCGCTGATCGAGCGGATCGAGCAGCACCAGACCATGACTGCCCAGGAGCGAAGTCAGCATTCGCGCAAACGCTTCACCGTATGAACGTCCAGGGCGCCACGCGTCGCGCAACACAACTTCAAGATCCGGAGTGAACTCAGAGACAGGTAGCAATTCGAGTAATTGCGTGAGAACGCCATCGATGGAATTGTCGATAACGACGCGGCCAACGGGTTGGCCTTCCGCGTGCAAATCTGCGGGCATCTCAACCCCGGCGAGTTTGCAGTCACGACCGATGAATTCGGCTTTGGCTACCTCGGGAAAATCGTGATCTTCAGTGGCAATCCAGAAGACCGGCACAGCCTTCGTTTTCCGTTGCGTCAAACAGCCGGCCAGCTTCACCGCCGCTAGTGCTTTGTAGATCGTGTAGAGTGGGCCAGAAAACAAGCCAGCCTGCTGGCCGGAAACCACCGCGAGGCAATCTGCGTCGCGCAGCAGCTGAATGTTTTTAAGCGTCTCCTCGCCGGCGCCCCAGGCGGCATTCATGTCCTGCAACGCGTCGCATAGCGCGTTGCGATCCGTCTGGTGGGCCGCTAAAACTTCAGGCGCCCGCGACGACAACTCGTGATGAAAGCGGACTGCAGAAGGGTAAAACTCCCGCAGCGCGATCGGGTCGCGCAGGTAGTCCAGGAAAAGACGCGTTTGATGGGGGATGCGATCGAAGGAAAGCGTTTCGACCCGCAAGCCGGATTCTTCAGGGGTGCTGTAACAAGCAGGTTCGGCGGTGCTCAAT
>DASYLB010000013.1:0-79440 GCA_036009765.1 Pyrinomonadaceae bacterium
GGCGCACTTGCCGGCGGGAGTGGAGATGGTGATGCCGGGAGACAATGTGGCGATGGAGATCGAGTTGATCGCGCCGATAGCCATGGAGAAGGGATTGCGGTTCGCAATCCGTGAAGGCGGCCGCACGGTGGGCGCCGGCACGGTGTCTGATATTGTGGAATAGGATTTAGGTTTTGGGTCTTTGGTCTTGGGCCTTTGACTCCGAAATTTGAGATTTGAAATTCGAGATCTCAAACAAGCAAAGACCAAGGACCAAACTAAAGGCCAACGAAGACATGCTTAACGAAAAAATCAGAATCAGACTGAAAGCCTACGACCACCGCGTGCTGGATCAGTCCACCGCGGAAATCGTGGAAACAGCGAAACGCACTGGCGCTCGTGTGGCTGGGCCAATACCTCTGCCAACGGTTAAGAATAAGTGGACCGTGCTTCGTTCGCCACACGTTGATAAGAAATCGCGTGAACAGTTTGAGATCAGAACGCATAAGCGCCTGATGGACATTCTGGACCCGACGCCGCAAACAGTTGACGCGTTGATGAAGCTGGATTTGCCAGCCGGAGTCGACGTGGAAATCAAAGCGTTTGGTCGGCAATAACGTGAATGATGAAAGATGAACGCGGAATGCGGAATTCATCATTCATCGTTCCGAGTTCATAGTTGAGGTTAATGATGATTAACGGAATCATCGGAAGAAAAATCGGCATGACGCAGATTTTCGCAGCGGACGGCATGGTTACGCCGGTCACCGTGATTAAAGCTGGGCCATGCGTGGTGGTGCAAAAGAAATCTGCCGCCGGCGCTGACGGCTATAACGCTGTGCAGGTCGGATTGGTTGACGAGCGGCCGCCGAAGTTAAAGAACGTTACCAAGCCCATGCGTGGCCATTTTGAGAAAACCGGAGGCGGAACTCCGCCAACGCGAATCCTCAAAGAGTTTCGTTTGGCTGAAGGCGGGGGCGAGCTGAATGTTGGCGACAAGATTTTGGTTGACCAGTTTACTGACGGCGACGTCGTTGATGTGGTTGGCAAGTCAAAGGGTCGCGGTTTTGCCGGCACCATCAAGCGCCACAAGTTCAATCGTGGACCTGAATCCCATGGTTCGATGAACGTGCGCGCGCCTGGTTCGATTGGCGCTTCGGCATACCCATCGCGAGTTATTAAGGGAACGCGATCGTCCGGACACATGGGCGACGAGCGGGTCACTATTAAAGGGCTGACTGTGGCCCGAGTCGATGCGGAGAACAATCTGCTGCTGATCCGCGGCGCAGTTCCGGGTGCGAATGGCAGCGTGGTCGTAGTTCAGAAAGCAGCAAGACAGAGAAAAAGTGAAAAGTGAAAAGTGAAAAGCGGAGCAATGTTTGAGTTCTCCGCAAGTCGCGATTCGCTGTAAGGTTTGCTTTTCACCGTTCACTGTTTACTTTTTACTGGAGTTAATTATGCCTACCGTTAAGGTGCGCAACTTAAAAAACGAAGAAGTCGGCGAAGTCCAACTATCTGACGCGGTGTTTGACGCGCCCTTGAACGAGGGCCTCATTCACGCGGCGGTGAGAAACTTCATGGCCAACGCCCGGCAGGGAACCTCCGCCACCAAAACGCGCGGCGACGTCTCTGGAGCCGGACGCAAGCTTTGGAAGCAAAAAGGCACCGGCCGCGCGCGTATTGCCTCGCTTCGTTCACCGCTTTGGAAAGGCGGCGGCAATGTACACGGTCCGCAGCCGCGCGATTGGTCATACAACATGCCGAAGAAAATGCGGCAGGGAGCTTTGCGCTCGGCGCTTTCAGAGCGCGTTCGCGAAGGCAAGGTGACGTTGGTCGATGGCTGGGCGCTCGATAAGCCGAAAACGAAAGACTTCGTGGCTTCGTTGGGGAAATTGGGTTTCGCCGGCAAGACGTTGATTGTCGACTCGCTCGATAACGAGAACCTGATTCTTTCGACGCGCAACGTGCGCAGCGCGAAAGTGGTTAACAGTTTCGCTTTGAATATCTACGACCTGCTCTACCACGAACAGCTGATTATCTCGGAAGCGGCAGTCAAGGAACTTGAACAACTGCTCGGTCCAAAGACAGACACGGGAGTTGGCGCGGCGCCGGCGGAACAGTTAGAAACAGCGGCCGTCGCAGAGGCAGAGCCGGCAAAGCCAAAGCGCAGCCGCAAGCCTGCGGCAAAAAAGAGTGCTGAAGGCGAGGAGGCGACTGAACAATGAGAACGGTTTGGGACATCATCAAGTCGCCGGTTATTACCGAGAAGGCTTTGGTTGCGAAAGAAGAAACGCAGGACACCGGGCAGTTGTTGACCTTTCGCGTGGACAAGCGAGCCACCAAACCGGAAATCAAGTCTGCGGTTGAGTCGATCTTCCAGGTGAAGGTGGACCGCGTACGCACGATCAATTTCCTCGGCAAGACGGCCCGACGCGGACGCTTTGAAGGCCGGAAGCCGTCATGGAAGAAAGCTTACGTGACCTTGAAGCAGGGCGAAAATCCAGTCGACTACGGCGAAAGTATCTAGGAATTGGCGATTGCCAATTGCCGATTTCCGATTGGGTTTCTAAATCGGCAATCGCAAATCGGAAATCGGAAATAAGAAAATGGGAATAAAGAAACTAACCCCAACATCTCCAGCGCGCCGGTACCAGACTTATCTCACGCGAGACGAGTTGACGGCGGGCGCAGTTCCTGAGAAGTCGCTGCTCGAGCCGAAGAAGCGAATTTCGGGTCGTAACAACGACGGGCGGATCACCGTGCGACGACGTGGCGGCGGTCACAAGCGCTTCTATCGCATCGTTGATTTCAAGCGCGACAAGGAAGGCATCGCCGGTCGCGTTACGCAGATTGAATACGATCCAAACCGTTCCGCGCACATCGCCTTGATCACCTATATGGACGGCGAGAAGCGTTACATCATCGCGCCGAACGGGATTGAGGTCGGCAAGACGATCATGAGCGGCGCGGAAGCGGATATTCTGCCGGGCAACACGCTGCCGCTGATCAATATTCCCCTGGGCACGCAGATTCACAACATCGAACTGCGTCCGGGAAAAGGCGGCCAAATGGCCCGTTCGGCCGGTGCGTTTGCGCAGTTGGTTGCGAAAGAGGGCGACTACGCGCAATTGCGTATGCCGTCCGGCGAAGTGCGCAGGGTGCCGTTGGTTTGTCGAGCGACGATCGGCCAGGTCGGTAACATCGAGCACGAAAACGTTTCTTTTGGTAAAGCCGGCCGCTCGCGCTGGAAAGGCATTCGCCCGCACGTACGCGGCGTGGCGATGAACCCGGTCGACCATCCGCACGGCGGCGGTGAAGGAAAAACTTCTGGTGGTCGTAATCCAGTGACGCCCTGGGGCATTCCCACGCGCGGTTACAAGACGCGAAGCAACAAGCGAACGCAGCGAATGATTTTGAAAGACAGAAGAACTAAATAAATTTCGAATTTCGGAATTCGGATTGCGGATTTTGAGAAAACCGCTTCATCCGAAATCCGCAATTCGCAATCCGAAATGGAGCGATATGGCACGTTCAGTTAAAAAGGGACCGTTTATTGATGAGCACGTACAAAAGGCCGTCGATCGCATTCGTGCGAGCGGAAACCGGCCTCCGGTGATTAAGACCTGGTCGCGACGTTCGACCATCTCGCCGGATATGGTTGGCCTGACGTTTGGCGTGCACAACGGCAAGCGACACCTGCCGATTTACGTTACGGAAAACATGGTGGGCCACAAGCTCGGTGAGTTTGCGCCAACGCGCACCTTCAAGGGCCATTCCGGCACCAAGGTAGAGAAGGCGAGTAAGATCGCGCCGGCAGCAAAATAATGTGAATGGTAAATAGTAAATCGTAAATAGAAAAAGCTTTTACGATTCACCATTTACGATTCACTATTTACGAGGTTTCAGATGGAAGCGATAGCAAGTGCAAAGTATCTGCGCGGGTCGGCGCAAAAAGCGCGGCTTGTAGTGGATATGATTCGCGGTCAGGACGTTAATAAGGCTTTGGCCATTTTGCGATTTTCGAGCAAACGCGCGTCGACGTTGATTGAGAAGTGCGTGCGCTCGGCGATTGCCAATGCCAACGAAGCCGCGGAGAAAGCGAATGTGGCGATTGACCCCGATGACCTTTGGGTGAAGACCGCGTTTGTCGATCGCGGACCAACCAAAGGCCGGCGCCGTGTGCGTCCGGCTCCGCAAGGCCGAGCGTATCGTGAGCAGCGCCACTTCTGTCACGTAACAATTCTGCTTTCGAATGACGCCCGTCCCGAGCCTAAGGCAGCGCGGCATGGTGACGGAAAGGCAAAAGCAGTGGCGGCAGCCGCGAAGCCGGCGAAACTGGTTGAGAGCAAAGATCGGAAACGCGGCGGAGCAGCTGCCGCGCCCCGAGCGAAACGACTAGCGCCAAAGGCCGAGGCTGCTGACAAGTCGGAAGCAGTTTCGAAGGCCGAGGGCGAGAAGAAGACGACTAAACGCGCTTCTAAGAAAAAGGCGTCGGACGAATAGATTTAACGGGCGAGTGGATTTGTAGTTAACCGATCTGAGATTTGAAATTTCAGATTTCAAATTCAAGATTCAAGATTTAAGACTGCGGATTTCAGATTTCAGAATTCGAAACCAAAAAGCGTATCCCGCGCCGGTGTTGAAGGTTTCGAATTCAGATTGAACGCAAAGAACTGGAGAAAATTGTGGGTCAGAAAGTTCATCCCTACGGATTTCGCCTCGGCTACAACAAAGACTGGCATTCGCATTGGTTTGCGAAGAAAAACTATGCCGAGTATTTGCTGGAGGATCTGAAGCTCAAGCGCGATCTGAAGCAACGTTTTGCCGGCGCCGGGGTTTCGCATGTCGATATTGAGCGCGCGGCCAACCGGCTCAAGATAATTATCTACACCTCGCGTCCGGGAATCATCATCGGCCGCAAGGGCGCGGAGATTGACAAACTGAAGAGCGATCTTTCAGCCAAGACCGGCCGCGAAGTTCTGGTTTCGATTCAGGAAATCCACAAACCCGAATTGAACGCGCAACTGCAGGCGGAAAAAATAGCCGCGCAGCTTGAAAAGCGTATTGCTTTTCGCCGGGCCATGCGAAAAGCAGTTGAAGAGTCGCTCAGATTTGGCGCGCAGGGAATCAAAGTGAAAGTCAGCGGGCGGCTCAACGGAGCTGAGATTGCGCGCAGCGAGTGGCATCTCCAGGGCCAGTTGCCGCTGCACACGTTGAGAGCCGACGTGGATTACGGTTTGGCTGAAGCGCGCACGACTTTTGGCCAGATCGGCGTAAAGGTCTGGATTTATCGTGGCGAGATTCTTGACGCCAAGGCGGCAATGGCGCGAGGCACCGGATCGGATCCGATTAACGAGACGCGCATGGGCGAACGCGAGCGACGTCCACGCACTCGTCGCGAACGTGAAGGCGGCGGCGGATCTGACGGCAGACGGCCACGCGGGGAAAACGGATAAGACAGTGAATAGTGAATCGTAAATGGTAAAGAGATAAAAGCAAGAACCGTTCACGATCCGGCAAAGTCGACCACTATTCACGATTTACCATTTACGGGGTTTCGTTATGTTGATGCCGAAAAAAGTTAAGCACCGAAAGCAAATGCGCGGACGCATGTCCGGCAAGGCGACTCGTGGCAGCGAGATCAGCTTCGGTGAGTATGGGCTCAAATGTCTGGAGCCGGCGTGGATCACCGATCGCCAGATTGAAGCTGCGCGTATTGCGATGACGCGGCACATCAAACGCGGCGGCAAGATCTGGATTCGGATGTTTCCCGATAAGCCGGTAACCAAGAAGCCGGCTGAAACGCGCATGGGCAAAGGCAAGGGGGCGCCGGAATACTGGGTGGCGGTAGTTAAGCCAGGCCGGATCCTTTACGAGATTGAGGGAGTGGACGAAAAGACCGCGCGTGACGCTATGCGTCTGGCGGCGCAGAAACTGCCCATCAAGACGAAGTTTGTGACCCGCGCGGATCAAGAGGGAGGCGCGATTTAGCTATGAAACGGCGCGAAGAGTTAGACAAGTATCACGATCTTTCGCCAGACGAGCTGCGAGCGGAAACCGCCCGTTTGAAAGAATCGCTTTTTCGTCTGAAGTTTAAATTGGCCCTCGGAGAAGTTGACGCGGTCAAGCGTATCCGTGAGGAAAAGAAATCGCTGGCCCGGCTGCAGACGTTGTCGCGACAACGAGATCTGCAGGCGAGCAACTGAAGTCGCCCGCTAATGGCAGGCTTCCAGAACGCAAGAAACGCCGGAGTGGCGGAAACTGAGTGAGCAGCATGACAGAAGAGAATCAAGTAGAAGTAAACACCACTGACGAGAATACTGCAGCCGCCAGCGTGGCAGGTACTGCGGCGCGCGCGCATCGTTCGCAGAAGGTCGGGGCAGTTGTTTCCGACAAGATGACGAAGACCGTGGTAGTCCGCGTCGATCGTCTTGTGAAACACACGAAATATCGTCGTTACGTTCGCCGTACTTCAAAATTCATGGCGCACGACGAGTTGGGTGCGACCATCGGCGACAAGGTGCGAATTGTTGAAACGCGTCCGATGTCTGCGCGGAAACGTTGGCGCGTGATTGAAATTGTACAGAAAGCGGCAAAGTAAATAGTGAATCGTAAGTCGTAAATAGACAAGAAGCGGTTCCTGTTTACGATTCACGATTTACGAGGTGTAACAATGATTCAGATGCAGACCTCCCTGGAGGTCGCCGACAATTCAGGCGCACGACGGGTCGAGATGATCATGCCCATTGGTGGCTCGACCGGAAAGATTGCCAGCCTCGGTGATCGAATCAAGGTGACAGTCAAAGAAGCGTCGCCCGATGGCACGATCAAAAAGGGAACGGTGCAGGACGCGGTCATCGTGCGCACGCGTAAGGAAGTGCGCCGGAAGGATGGAACGTATATCCGTTTCGATCAGAATGCAGCGGTGCTCATTAAAGAAGACGGGACGCCGATTGGCACGCGCGTGTTCGGTCCGGTGGCGCGCGAACTGCGCGACAAGAATTTCATGAAGATCGTGTCACTCGCGCCGGAGGTTATCTAAGAATTATGGCGGGCAAAAAGCGCTCAAAAATTAAGAAGAACGATCAGGTGGTGATTATCGCCGGCCGTGATAAGGGCAAGCGCGGTCGCGTGCTCGAAGTGGCGCCGATCACCGGCAAGATAAAAGTTGAAGGCGCCGGCGTGATTAAGCGACACCAGCGTGCGAACCCGCAGAGCAATCGCGGCGGGGGCATCATCGAGAAGGAAGCCTTTATCAATATTTCCAACGTCCAGCTGATAGATCCGCAATCGGGCAAGCCGACGCGCATCAGATATCAAGTCGAGGGCGATGGTTCCAAGATTCGCGTGGCCGCGAGCAGCGGGCATTCGCTGGAAAAGTAATAAGAGTGAATAGTTAAAAGTAAAGAGTGAAAAGACGAGGTAGGTGGGGATTGCTTTTCACTTTTCACCATTTACCTTTCACGAGGTTTTGAAGATGGCAGCAAGGTTAAAAGAGCGGTATCAAAAGGAAGTAGCGCCGGCGATTGCCAAGGAGTTTGGCATCACAAACCCGATGGCGATCCCGCGTGTTCAGAAGGTAGTTCTGAATATGGGCATGGGCGAAGCAATTGCTAACGCCAAAATTCTCGACACGGCAGCGGATGAACTTCGTTCCATCACCGGCCAGAAGCCGGTGGTTACCAAAGCGAAGAAATCAATCGCATCGTTCAAGCTGCGCCAGGGAATGCCAATCGGCGTGATGGTGACGCTGCGCGGCGATCGTATGTACGAGTTCCTGGATCGGCTGGTATCGATCGCGCTGCCGCGCGTTAGAGACTTCCGCGGAGTTTCGCCAAAAGCTTTTGATGGCCGAGGCAATTACACCATCGGCGTCCGCGAGCAACTGATTTTTCCTGAGATCGACTTTAACAAGGTCGATAAATTGCGCGGCATGAACATTTCGATTATTACCAGCGCCCGAAACGATGAACAGGCTCGCGCGCTGTTGAAGGGATTGGGAATGCCTTTTAGACAATAGAGGCCGGAGGTCAGATATCAGAGGTCAGACGTTGACCCTGAGGAGACCTCTTTACTGACCTCTGAAATCTGACTGCTGACCTCTGGAATTTTATGGCAAAGAAATCATTAATAGCGAAATCGCAGCGAAGACCGAAGTTTGCTGTCCGTGCCTATACGCGTTGCAAGCGTTGTGGCCGGGCGCGCGGCTATTTACGGAAGTTTAGTTTGTGCCGCATCTGTTTTCGTCAGTTGGCGCTTGAGGGACAAATCCCCGGCGTTGTTAAGTCTAGTTGGTAAACGAGCAGTGAAAAGAGACAAGTGAAGAGCTAAAAGCAATTAGCTTTATCTCAGCACTTGTAACTCATCACTCAGCACTGGAGTTTTTTAGATGACTGATCCTATTGCCGATATGTTGACGCGAATCCGCAATGCTATTGCGGCAAAGCACTCGCGCGCGGATATCCCGGCCTCGAAGCTGAAACTTGAGATCGCCCGTATCCTCAAGGAAGAAGGTTATATCAATAACTTTGTCCTGAAAGGCGAAGGGCTGAAGCGCACGATTCGCATCTTTCTTCGCTACGATGCGCGCGGCACGTCGTCAATCACTTACCTGCAAAGGGTTTCACGACCCGGCCGGCGCGTTTATGTCGGCTCCAGTGAGATTCCGAAAGTCCTTGGCGGCTACGGTGTGAACATCGTCTCAACCTCCAAAGGTCTGATGAGCGGTAAAACAGCGCGCCGTGAAAACATGGGCGGGGAATTGTTGGCGCAGATTTATTAGGAAGTGAAGAGTGAAAAGTAAGAAAGGCGAACGGTTCGTTTCCGAGCTTGCCACTTTTCACTTGTTACTTTTCACCGAGGTTTAATTATGTCGCGCATTGGCAAGAAAATAATCACACTACCCAAAGGCGTCTCGGTGACGATTGGCGAGCAGGCGCTGGAAGTGAAAGGGCCGAAAGGCAGCTTGAAGACTCCAATCCCGGCCGGGATCAGTTTCAAGCTCGAGGGCGCTGAATTGCGCGCCGAACGCGCCTCCGATGATCTGGCGCCGCTGCATGGTCTGGCTCGCGCGTTAGCGAATAACGCCATCGTTGGTGTGACCGAAGGGTTCACCACCCAGATGGACGTGGTTGGCGTTGGCTACAAGGCTGATGTTCAGGCGAAGCGAATAATGTTTTCGCTTGGTTATTCACACCCGATCGACTTTCCTTTGCCGGACGGAGTTGAAGCCAAAGCTGAGCGTATGACTACCAAGGGCAGCATCCAGCAGTATCAAACGACCTTGACGCTGACGAGCATCGATAAGCAGAAGTTGGGACAGGTTGCGGCCGAGATGCACAAGCTGCGCAAGCCAGACGCGTACAAAGGAAAAGGCATTCGCTACGCTGGCGTGCCGATCAAGTTGAAGCCTGGCAAGACAGGTAAATAGTGAATCGTAAATAGAAAAAACTACTATTCATGATTCACGATTTACGATTGACGAGGAAGAAATGGCAAATACGAGTAGAGCAACAGTTCGCGAGGCGATTCACCGACGCATTCGCCGCAAAGTAAAAGGCAGTAGCGAGCGGCCGCGGTTGGCGGTCTACCGCAGTGTGAAGCACATCTATGCTCAGGTGGTTGATGACGAGCTTGGCAAAACTATTGCTTCTGCATCGACAGCCGAGAAGGACCTGCGTGGTAGCAGCGGCGGCAATATCGAGGCGGCGCGAAGGATTGGTAAAGCGATAGCCGAACGCACCCTGGAAAAGGGAATTGAAAGCGTGGTGTTTGACCGCGGCGGCTATTTGTATCACGGTCGAATCAAGGCGTTAACCGACGCGGCGCGCGAGGCCGGTCTGAACAAGAATGAACTGGCGGCCCAGCAGGCGGAAGCAGCCGCGAAAGCCGCTGAAGCTCCGGCCGAGCAGGCGGAAGAAAAGCCGAAGAAAAAGAAAAAGCAAAAGCAATGAGACAACCAAAGCAGCGTATCTCGGCCCAGGGCCTGGATCTGAAAGATCAAGTTATTTCAATCAACCGCGTCACCAAAGTGGTTAAGGGCGGCAAGAACATGTCGTTCGCAGCGTTAGTGGTAGTCGGTGACGAAGGTGGTCACGTAGGCTTTGGCACCGGTAAGGCGCGTGAAGTGCCACTGGCGATCAAGAAGGCGATTGAGGCGGCCAAGAAGAGTTTGATCCGCGTGCCGTTGATCCAGAACACAGTGCCACACCAGTTGATTGGCAAGTTCGGCGCTGGTCGCGTGCTGGTTAAGCCAGCCTCGCAGGGTACGGGCGTTATCGCGGGCGGCGCTGTTCGCGCCGTGATGCAGGCGGTGGGCGTACATGACGTACGCACGAAGGTTCTCGGCTCAACTAATCCCCACAACGTCGTGCGCGCTACGTTTGACGCACTGCTAAGGATGAAAGATCCGATGGAGTTGGCGCGGCTGCGTGGTAAGACGCTGGAAGAAATCTAAAAACAGTGAATCGTAAATAGTGAATAGTAAAAAGTCAGCAGCCGTATTCTGAGTTTTATCTTTCACTTTTTCACCTTTCACTTTTCACGAGGTAAGCTATGGCGGAAAAGCGAACAAAGAACAGCGAGCAGGCGACCACTGGCAAGATCCGGATTCAGTATTACCGAAGTTTCATAGCCACGCCGAAGACGCATAAGCAAATGGTTCGCAGCCTCGGTTTGACCAAGCTCAACCAAATCGTCGAGCGTCCTGATAACGCTTCCATGCGCGGCGCGGTCGCCAAGATTCCGCATCTGTTGCGAATCGTTGAATGATGACTTTGTACTTAAAGACGAACTTTGTGTTTTGAGCTTTGTCCTTTGACGAAGCGGACGAAGTACAAAGCTCAAAGCACAAAGCTCAAAATGCAGAGCTAAAGGCAAAATAAGATGGCATTAAGTCTTAATAATTTGAAACCCAGCAAGGGTTCCGTACATAAGAAGAAACGCGTGGGCCGTGGGCCGGGCTCCGGTTTGGGCAAGACTGCCGGCCGCGGCGAAAAGGGCCAAAAGTCGCGCTCCGGCTATTCTGCGAAGATCGGATTTGAGGGCGGACAGATGCCACTGCATCGTCGTTTGCCTAAACGCGGCTTCACCAACATCTTCAAAAAGCGTTGGCTCGAGGTTAGTTTAGGGGCGCTCGATCGAAGCTTCGAAGCCAACGAAGAAATCACGCCCGAGCTCTTACACACTCGCGGCATCATCAAGAAAGCCAAGCACGACGTGGTTGTACTCGGCAATGGTGAATTGTCGAAGCCGCTTCGCATTTCGGCGCATCGCTTCACTAAGAGCGCGCGCGAGAAAATTGAAAAGGCCGGCGGCGCAGTAACTGAAATTGGCAAGGTAGCGTAAGCGCGGGAGGCGCGAGCGAAAGGACGCGAATGGAAAAGTTTTTTGCTGCTGTTCGTAATATGTTCAATGTGCCGGATCTTCGCCGGCGCATTTTGTTTACGCTTGGCCTGCTCGCTGTCTATCGTCTGGGAGCGCACATCGGCGCGCCCGGCATCAATAAAGATCGTCTCGATCAGGTTTGGCACGATGTGGCCGGCACGCTGCTGGGTGTGTTAGATCTGTTTTCAGGCGGCAACTTCCGCACCATTTCGATTTTTGCCCTGGGCGTGACTCCCTACATTACCGCCTCCATCATTCTGCAGTTGATGACCGTCGTCTATCCTACCTTGAAAAAGCTCCAGGAAGAGGGCGAGATGGGCCGCCAGAAGATTAACCAGTGGACTCGATATCTAACTGTGGGTTTAGCCGGCATTCAAACTACCTTCGTCGCCCACTGGCTGCAGGTCAACGGCGTTGGCGCAAACACCTGGGGCTTTCTGCTTACCACTGTGCTCACGTTAACCACGGGCACGATTTTTGTAATGTGGCTTGGTGAACAGATTACCGAGCGCGGCGTGGGCAACGGAATTTCACTCTTGATCTTTGCCGGTATTGTTATCGGTCTGCCACGCGGTGTGCAGCAAGTGTCGGAGCGGTTGCGCAGCGGTGACACGCTGGAGACGTTGGGAGTTTTTGGTCTGCTCGTAGCCATTATCGCGATCATCGCGTTCATTGTTTTTGTGGAGGCAGCGAGGCGTAAGGTGCCGGTTAGCTATGCCAAACGCCACGTTGGCCGACAGCTAGTGGGCGGGCAGCAAACCACCATGCCGCTCAAGATCAACATGGGCGGCGTTATCCCGGTCATCTTTGCGTCGTCGGTGCTTTCAATGCCGCAGAGTTTGTTTGCAGCGTTTCCACCAGACCCGGCCAAACTGAATTCGGCCTGGGGTAAAATCTGGACCTTCTTCCAAAGTTTCCACGCGAGCGATCCCTACTATGAGTTGATCTTCCTGACGTTGATTGTGTTCTTCACTTTCTTCTACGTCTCAATTGTCTTCAACGTTGAGGAAGTTGCGGACAATCTTCGCAAGCATGGTGGCTTTATGCCCGGTATTCGTCCCGGCAGAGCGACCGCTGAGTATCTCAACAGCATCCTGACGCGCCTGACAGTAGTCGGCGCCGTATATCTGGCGCTCGTCGCCTTCGTTCCGCAGTTTATGTTGAGCGGTTTTAAGGTCGCGCGCTTGCCGCTGATTGGCACCTGGCTGGATCAGTTTGTCAGCGGCACGCCAGGTCTCGCGTGGATCCCCACCGGCATGGGCTATCAATTCTATTTTGGCGGTACCTCGCTGTTGATTCTTGTCGGCGTGGCCATGGACACTGTGGCGCAAATTGAAGCCCAGCTCGTCATGCGTAACTATGAAGGGTTTCTTGGCGGCGGTGGGCGTCTGCGCGGAAGAAGGGCCTAACAAATTTCGATTGCGATTGCCGATTTGAAGAATTGAAGTAAGGGACCAATCGGAAATTGGCAATCGGCAATCGGCAATCCCTTATGGCAAAAATCATAGTCTTGATGGGGGCGCCTGGTGCTGGAAAAGGCACGCAGGCGCGCTTGCTTCATGAACGCCTGAATCTGCCCCAAATTTCTACGGGCGATATGTTCAGAGCGCTAAAGGAAGCGCACACTCCACTTGCTGCTGAAGTGCGGGAATTGATGGCCGCCGGACAACTCGTCCCTGATGATGTGACCATACGCGTGGTCCAGGAGCGCACCAGTCGTGACGACTGCCGGGACGGCTACATCCTCGATGGTTTTCCGCGCACGCCGGCGCAGGCTACCATGCTGGACACGCTGGCCGCCGAGCAGGGCAAAAAAATTCAGGCGATTAAGATTGCAATGCCGCGTGAGCTTTTGGCTAAGCGCATGATAGGCCGTCGGAATTGCCCCATCTGTGGTGAGATTTACAATATTTATTTCAAGCCGCCCAAGGATGACAACGTTTGCGACTTTCATCCTGACACCCAGCTCAATCATCGAGTTGATGACAACGCGGGAACGGTTGAAGCCAGGCTGGCAACTTATGAGACGCGGACTCGCCCGTTGGTTGACTACTATCAGGCCGCCCATCTCTTACACGTCGTTGATGGCACCAGGGAGCCGGAAGTTATTTATGAGGACATCCTGAGAATAGTGAAAAGTGAATCGTGAAAAGTAAACAGTCAAAACAGCGCTGCCATTCGCTTTAATTTTTCACTCGTCACTGTTCACCGGTTTGTATGATTATCGGGAAGTCAAAAAAAGAGATCGAAAAGATGCGGGCCGCCGGTCAAGTCACCGGGCTCGTGCTTCAGGAACTCCGGATGCTGGCCGAACCCGGAATCACGACTATCGAAATCGATCGCGCTGCCGAGAAAATGATTCGTGATGCGGGCGGACTGCCAACGTTCAAAGGCTATCACGGCTTCCCGTATTCGATTTGCGCTTCGGTCAACGAGCAGGTCGTTCACGGGTTTCCTTCAGAATACAAACTGAAGGACGGTGACATCTTCTCGATAGACTGCGGCGTGACCCTTGAAGGATTTGTCGGCGACACTGCGACGACTGTTCCTATCGGCAAGGTGAGCGAGGAGTGGTTGGATCTGGTAAAAGTGACTGAGCAGTGTTTAGATTTTGCGATTGAGCAGTGCCGGCCGGGTCGACACCTGGGAGATATCGGAGCAGCGGTGCAACAGCATGCAGAAGCGCGCGGCTACTCGATTGTCCGGGAATATGTTGGGCACGGCATCGGGCGCCGCATGCACGAGGACCCGCAAATACCGAATTACGGCAAGCCGGGCCAGGGACCGAAAATACGCGCCGGCTATGTTTTTGCGGTTGAACCAATGGTCAATCTGGGCACCCATCACACGAAAGTCCTGGCTGACGGCTGGACAGTAGTGACGCTTGATGGAAAGCCCAGCGCCCACGCCGAGCACACCATCGCTATTACGGAGGAAGGGCCGGAAGTGTTGACCAGGATCGCCGCTCCGCAGGGGTCGGAGACGCTGCAGGCGACTTCAGGGTGAGGCAAAAATTAGCCTTGGTCGATGGCCGTAACCCCAACGGTCAGCGCGGCTTGGCAAAGGCTTTTGGCCATGTTACTATTTGCAGTTTGTCGGTACAGGCAACATTCGTTCTGAGCGAATATGGCGAAGGAAGAAGCGATAGAGGTTATGGCTACGGTCGTTGAGACCTTGCCTAACGCTATGTTTCGGGTTGCTTTGGAGGAGACCCAGCACCAGGTGCTGGCGCACGTTTCGGGAAAAATGCGCAAGCATTTCATTCGAATTCTTCCAGGTGATCGGGTGCTCGTGGAGCTGTCCCCCTACGATCTAAATCGCGGCCGAATTACTTACCGTTACAAATAACAGCGGTTCTGAACAACAAGAGAAGACTGAGGGTTGATCAAATGAAAGTCCGGGCGTCGGTCAAGAAAATGTGTGATAAATGCAAAGTCATTCACCGCAAAGGTGTCGTCCGAGTGATTTGCGTCAACCCCAAACATAAGCAACGTCAGGGATAACTGATTTCTCGCTTTGAGATTGGCTGATTAACAGATCGCGATCTCAGACTTAACTGGAGAGCATTCATCAAAAATGGCACGTGTAGCAGGCGTCGATCTTCCACCGAATAAACGGGCCGAGGTTGGACTGACATACATTTACGGAATCGGTCGTTCGCGCGCAAGCTCGATCCTTACTGAAGCCGCAGTCAACCGCGATACTCGCGTCAAAGATCTGAACGACGACGAGTTGAGCCGTATCAGAGCAATCCTCGAAGCGCAGGGTGAAATTGAAGGCGATTTGCGCAAGCGCATCCAGATGGACATCAAGCGCTTGATGGACATCGGTTGCTATCGCGGACTCAGACATCGCCGCTCGCTGCCGGTTCGCGGCCAACGTACGCACACCAACGCTCGCACTCGCAAGGGCCCGCGACGCATGACGGTTGCGAAGAAGAAGGCGCCAGGTAAGAAGTAGCGTTTATTGGTTCCTGATGTGACGTTGGTTCGTCAGAAATCGAACAAATCAAGATCGCAAATCTGAAGTTTCAAAATGGCAAAAGCAACTGGAAAGAAAAAAGTTTTTCGCAAGAAAGAGAAGAAAAATGTGCCGATGGGCATTGCGCACGTCGCCGCCTCTTTCAACAACACGATGATCTCGATTACCGACCTGGAAGGTAATCTCATCGCCCAATCATCGGCTGGCGCCCGCGGATTTAGAGGTTCGCGCAAGGGCACCCCATTCGCTGCGCAGCAGGCTGCCTACGAGGCTGCCAAGAAGGCCCATGAAGCGGGCATGCAGCAATGTGAAGTTAGAGTGAAGGGGCCCGGTGGCGGCCGCGAGTCAGCGATACGAGCTATCGCTAACGCCGGAATCAGGGTGGTTACGATTCGCGACACGACACCCATTCCACATAATGGTTGCCGGCCACCCAAGCGTCGCAGAGTTTAGTCGGTATTTTAGTTTTCGCTGGATTTGTGAGATCCGAGATTCTGAAATTTGAGAATCGCAGATTTGAAATGTGAATAACCTAAAGGATGAAGGGCTGTGGTCTTCTGAGATCCGGATACGAGATCTCAAATTTGAAATCTCAGATTTCAAAGCGCACGGTCTGTAAACTTTTCCGTCGAATTTAGACTGGAGGCAGAAACAGTTGGCTAGGTATAGAGATGCGGTGTGCCGCTTATGCCGCCGTGAAGGCGCAAAGCTTTTTCTTAAAGGTGATAGGTGCTACAAGCCGTCTTGTCCGATTGAAAAGCGCGGTACCCAACCGCCCGGACAGCACGGAAACACGATGCGTCGTGGTAAAGCCCTGGTGGGTTACGGCTTGCAACTGCGCGAAAAGCAGAAGGTCAAGCGCATCTACTTCATCCTTGAAGGACAGTTCCGAAACTATTTCGAACGCGCAGCGCGCATGAAGGGAATCACAGGTGAGAACCTGTTGGCTCTGCTTGAGCGCCGCCTTGATAATGCAGTCTACCGCGCTGGGTTTTCGACCTCTCGCCGCCAAGCCCGTCAATTGGTTAATCACGGCCACATTCTGGTGAACGGGAAAAAGGTAGACATTCCGTCCTACCAGGTCAAAGCCGGCGAGGCGATTAGCATCAAAGAGGGAAGCCGCAAGAATCCGCACATCGAAGGCGCGTGGCAAACCGCCTCCGGACGCGGACGCCCGTCCTGGATTTCACAGGACGCCGGCGACATGGCTGCACGTATCAGTGGCTTGCCCACGCGCGAAGATATCGATCGCTCAATCAACGAGCAACTTATCGTCGAGCTTTATAGCAAGTAAGCAGACCCGCGGGCTGTCGGCGAACGGCAGCCTTGGCGGACAACAGTTTTTTTCAGAATCGGGACTTAAAAAGTATGGCTATGGATCAAAATAATCTTTGGACCGGATTTCAGATGCCACGTCGTCTGGCCGCTGACTCGGAAACACTCACCGAACGGTACGGTCGCTTTTCCGCGCAGCCTTTCGAGCGTGGTTTCGGTACCACGGTCGGCAACTCCTTGCGGCGCGCGCTGCTTTCGTCGATTGAGGGTGCGGCAGTTACCGCAGTAAAAATCGAAGGCGTCGAGCACGAGTTCTCCTCAATAAAAGGAGTCGTGGAAGACGCGACCGACGTGATTTTGAATTTGAAGCAAGTGCCCTTCAAGCTTCACGGCAACGAGTCGAAGACTTTGAGAATTTCAAAGGATTCGGCCGGCGAAGTTACTGCCGCCGACATCGAAGCGGATGCGGATGTCGAGGTACTGGATCCTACGGTACACATCGCCACCGTTAGTGAAGGAGGTTCATTGCGAGTCGAGATGCGGTTGAAGCGCGGCCGTGGCTACGTTTCCGCCGACAGGAATTTCGACGAGGACCTCTCGCTCGGTTACATTCCGATTGACTCCGTTCATACTCCGGTCAAGAAGGTTAACTACACGGTAGAAGCTGCACGACTTGGTCAGAATACGGAGTTTGACAAGTTGACCATCGAAGTTTGGACCGACGGCTCAGTTAAACCCGAGGATTCCATTGGTCTGGCCGCGAAGCTGATCAAGGACCACATGTCGATCTTCATCAACTTCGAAGAAGATACTGACGACTTCGCCTACTCGAAGATTGAGCGTCCACCCCTGCCGCGCAACGATCAACTCGATCGTTCGGTTGATGAGCTGGAGCTTTCGGTGCGCTCTTACAATTGTTTGAAGAACGCTGACATCCGGACGATTCGTGATTTAGTGCAGCGCAGCGAACGCGAAATGTTGGCCACGAAGAACTTTGGCAAGAAATCGCTGAACGAGATCAAAGAAATCTTGAACGGGATGGGGCTGGATTTTGGGATGGAGTTTGACGAACAGGGAAATCCTATCCCCGGCACCGGTGGTCGCGATGGCGCCGACCTCAGCGACTTCCCCGACACCGACGACGAGCAATAAGTATTTCGGCGGGCGCAACCAAAGAACAATTAAGGTAATTACAGGTCTCTGAGAGTCATGCGACATCAAAAAGCACATCGCAAACTGGGACGCACAAGCGAGCATCGCATGTCATTGCTCCGCAATCTTGCCGTCTCTCTGATCAATGCTCGTGAGGAGCGCATTGTTACCACGCTGCCGAAGGCCAAGGAGTTAAGGCCTTTTGTGGAGCGGGCTATCACGCTTTCTCGCAAAGCCACCAATCTTGAGGGAGATGACACGGGCGCGCGCGCATTGCACCTGCGCCGCCAGGCAGCTGGATTTTTCCACGCCGGAAACATGCAGGCAGTTGCTCTGACCGGAAAACGCGGACAAGCACGACTGCCGCGAACAGCCGGGGTCGCTGCTCTGAAGCGTTTGTTTGACGAGCTTGGTGAGCGCTACAAGGATCGACCGGGAGGCTACACCAGGATACTCAAACTGGGACGGCGCGCGGGCGACAACGCTGAGTTGGCGATAATTGAGCTGGTGGATAACCAGGGCGAGCGCGACGCGCTCGAAGCTGCCAAGAAGCGTAAGCCTGCAATTTCAAAAAAGAAAAAGACGAGCGAGACAAAGACCGCCGGTCGCGGCAAGGCTGCACCCAAAGAAGAGGCGGAGTCAGCCGCTTCGGATGCTGAAGCGATCGAGGCCTCTGCGGAGATCACCAGCGAAGCGGCGGATGAGACTGCCGCGGTTGAAGCCGCTGAGCCTGAGGCCGGTGAAACAAAAGATAGCTAGATTCAACGTTTGATTCAGGGCCGAGTGCTGATATCCACGCTCGGTTAGAAACGCCCCAATTGACCACCGGCAACGCCCCCGAGTCTTTTGGGGCTAACACTTTCAATGAGGGCGTTTGACCGGCTTGATAGTTTTTCGCAAACAGGCAAAAAGATGAGTGATCCCGGAAGTCAAAAAGCAGAGATCGAAGTGCAGCCGGAAACCGAAGTGGAAGTTGCGAACGAGCCCGCCCGCACCCGTCGCCGGCGTAGAGGATCGATTGGCGCCGAGAGTTCGGTAAACATGGATGAGTTGCGCGAACTCATTCAGATAATTAACGAGAACGAGTTCACCGAATTTGAACTCGAGCGGGAAGGGTTTCGCATACGCTTTCGCCGCGGCGCTGAAATACAGGAAGCCGGCACGGCCACGTTTGGCGTCCCTCGCGAACTGTCGGCGGCTGTTGTGGCGCCGGCAACCGGACAAGGAGTTGCAGCCACCGCCGCGCCGACACATCCCGGAGCCAAGGCGCAAACCGAAGCTTCTGAAGATCAAGATCTTCACATTATCCCTTCTCCAATTGTCGGCACCTTTTATCGCGCCGCTTCTCCTCAAGCGGAGTCCTTTGTAAAAATTGGCAGCCGGGTTGAGCCGGATTCAGTTGTCTGCATTATCGAAGCAATGAAGTTAATGAATGAAATCCAGGCTGAAACTGCTGGAGAGGTTGCAAAGATATACGTTGAGAACGGACAGCCCGTGGAATATGGCCAACCGCTGTTCGGTCTCAAAAAGTAAGTCCCGGTCAAAGGTCCAAAGTCCAATGTCCGCAGTGCGGCAGAAAGACTTTGGACTTTAGGCATTGAGCATTGGAAAAAAGCGTGACCCCGGAAATCAGAAAGTTCAAGAAGATACTCATCGCCAACCGCGGCGAAATTGCCTGTCGCATTATCTGGACTTGCAAGGAGATGGGTATTCGTACGGTCGCGGTTCACAGCGACGTCGATCGCGATTCGCTTCACGTGCGTTTTGCTGATGAAGCCGCCTGCATCGGTCCGGCGCCGTCGGCCCAGAGCTATCTGAACATTCCTGCGATCATCAGTACTGCCGAGATTTTTAACGTCGACGCAATTCACCCTGGTTACGGTTTCCTCGCTGAATCGTCCACCTTCGCCGAAATTTGCGCCGCCTGCAACATCAAGTTCATAGGTCCGCCGGCGAATATTATTCGTCTGATGGGAGACAAGATCGAAGCGCGGCGGGCGATGGCCGAAGCCGGCTTGCCGGTGCTTCCTGGTAGTCCCGAACCGGTGACTTCTGAAGCTGAAGGTTTGAAGCTGGCTCGCGAGATTGGCTATCCGGTAATCGTAAAAGCGTCAGCCGGCGGTGGCGGTCGCGGCATGCGTATAGTTCGCTCCGAAAGCGAATTGGGTAAGGCCCTGGAGACCGCCTCAACCGAGGCCGCCGCCGCTTTCAAGGATGGCAGTGTTTATATTGAACGCTACGTCCAGAACCCTCGTCATATCGAGATTCAAGTGTTGGCAGACGAGTATGGCGATTGTATCCATCTCGGCGAGCGTGAGTGTTCTATACAGCGTCGCCACCAAAAACTTTTGGAAGAGGCGCCATCGCCGGTGTTATCGCCGGAGTTACGTAATCAAATGGGTGACGCCGCAGTTGCCGCTTGCAAGAAGCTCGGTTATGCGAGCGCGGGCACCGTCGAGTTCTTACTTGATCAGAATAACAAGTTCTACTTCATGGAGATGAACACGCGCATTCAGGTTGAACACGCAGTGACCGAGATGGTTACGCTTGCTGACATTGTGCGGAATCAGATCCGCATTGCTGAAGGCGAGCGGCTCGGTTACACACAAGACGATCTGATGATCGTTGGTCATGCTATTGAATGCCGCATCAATGCAGAGAATCCGGAGACGTTCGCGCCGTCGCCCGGAATGATCACGGCTTTCAATCTGCCGGGTGGTCCCGGTGTACGCGTCGACACTTACGTTTACGCGGGTTATCGCGTACCGCCGTTTTACGATTCGATGATTGCCAAAGTTATCACTCATGCGCGAACGCGAGACCTGGCGATTGCGCGTATGAAACGGGCGCTCGAGGCGATGGTAATCGAGGGTATCAAGACAACAATTCCGCTCCACTTGAAGATCATGGATGATCCGAAGTTCAGGTCCGGCGACATCTCGACCAGCTTTATGGAGCATTTTCTGACGCAAAACGGGACAAAGATTCCCAAAACCAAGAATGAAGCCGGCGCTTTGGCGAGCTAAGGCGCGCGCGGTTGCCGTTTACGAGGCAGACGCCTATAATATTCGACTTTTCGATGGCGGCTCGGGCCGTCCTAAGAGGATAAAGCGATGGCATACGCAGTTATTAAGACCGGCGGCAAACAGTTTGTCGTGGAAAAGGGCAGCACAATCCGTATTCCTTCGATCGATACCGAAGCCGGCAAATCGATTGAACTGGATGCGATGTTGACCGCGGGCGATGGGGCTGACGCTGACGCCGTAGTTGGCGCGGCCAAGGTCTCGGCTACAGTAATTGATCATGGTCGTGGCACCAAGATCATCATCTTCAAGAAGAAGCGTCGCAAGCAGTACAAACGGAAACAGGGTCACCGCCAGGGTTACACGACGATAACGATTGATTCGATAGGCTAAAAGCAACTGGAGTCTTAGTAATGGCACATAAAAAGGGAGTTGGCTCATCTCGCAACGGTCGCGATTCCAATTCGCAGCGGCTGGGCTTAAAGAAGTTTGGCGGCGAAAGCGTTCTCGGCGGCAACATTTTGGCACGTCAACGCGGCACGAAGTGGAAGCCCGGGAAAAACGTCGGCCGTGGTAAAGACGATACCTTGTTTGCGTTGGTCTCCGGCGTAGTTAAGTTTGAAGACAAGGGCCGCACCGGGAAATTCATCAGCGTTTATCCGCAGGAGCAGGCGTCTTCAGCGTAGACTGTGAAAACGAAACACCGCTATGACGCGACGCCTGAGCCAAGTCTGGGGACTTTGCGCCGGGCGTCTTTTGATTTGGACTTTCGCTTTAGATGTTTATTGATCGGGTCAAGATTCATGTTCAAGGTGGCCACGGAGGCAATGGCGTAACCGCTTTTCGGCGGGAAAAGTTTGTGCCGCGCGGTGGACCATCGGGCGGCGATGGCGGTCGCGGTGGAGATGTTTGGGTATTGGCGGATTCATCGCTCAACACCCTGCTTCACCTGCGCTACAACCCGGAACATATTGCCGATCGCGGCCGGCACGGCGAAGGTTCTAATTGCTCTGGTCGCGACGGTGACGATCACACGATTCGAGTGCCGGTAGGCACGCAGATCTTTGATAGCACAACCGGAGAGGTCCTCCACGATCTCGCCGCGGACGGCGCGCGCTGGCTCGCAGCTAAGGGTGGGCGAGGCGGTTTTGGCAACTCACACTTTGCGACGTCCACTAATCGCGCGCCGCGATATCACCAGCAGGGAAGCGAAGGCGAAGAGCTGGAATTGCAGCTCGAGTTGAAACTGCTCGCCGATGTTGGCCTGGTGGGATTTCCTAATGCCGGCAAGTCGACGCTCATCTCGACCGTCTCGGCAGCGAAACCCAAGATCGCCGACTATCCGTTCACCACGCTTGAACCGCATCTTGGCGTCGTTGATCTGGGCGACTTCCGCACCTTTGTCATGGCAGACATGCCCGGCCTGATTGAAGGGGCTCACGAAGGCGCCGGCCTCGGCGATCGTTTCCTTCGTCACATCGAACGAACGAAACTGCTGTTGCACCTGGTAGATGTTTCGTCCGTCTCCGGACGTGAGGCAGTGACAGACTATCTGACGGTGAATAACGAGCTACGCTCATACAATCCGGAATTGGCCAAGCGTCCGCAGTTGGTGGTAGCCACCAAGATCGACGCCCTGGACGAACCGGAACGGCTGGCAGCGTTGCGAGCGCAAGCCGCGGCCGACGGATTTCCGTTCTACGAAATATCTTCGGTGACTAACCGGGGGACGAAAGAACTCGTCGCCGCGATCGCAGTACTGCTGGATGAGTTAACCGAAGCGGCGCGGCAAGCGAGCGTTATCGAATTGGGAGTGTAGTAGGACAGACATTCCTGTCTGTCCCTCTTTGAAAGCGATCGAGCCGAGCAGGGACAGACAAGAATGTCTGTCCTACATGAGATGCGGAAGCGTATTGCTATTTATGGAGGCACGTTTGATCCGGTTCACTCGGGCCATCTGGAAATTGCGCGACGAGTCTCACAGATTTTTGCCATCGACGAATTCCTGTTTGTGCCTGCCAGGATGGCGCCGCACAAACGTGATCGCGCAGTTTCTCCGGCGCTGCAGCGCTACGCGATGCTAGCGCTGGCAACCAGGGAAGACCCGACCCTGTGTATTTCCAGTTTTGAACTCGAGGGTCCGGAACGGCAATACACAGTTGATACGCTGTTCCACTTTCGTTCGCGGTTTGGGGAGACGGCCGATCTTTTCTTTGTTATGGGAGCAGACTCCTGGGCTGAGATTACCAGTTGGCGAGAATGGCGCCGGCTGCTGACGCTGGCCAATGTGATTGTAGTAACCCGGCCCGGTTACACAATTTCCGATGCCCCAGAAACAGAAACTCGGGCGAACATTGTTGACCTGCGTGGCGTAACGGAAAAGGTAAGCGCAGATGACACCGGCTTGCCGAAAGTTTTTTTGACTGATGCGGTGATGTTTGATGTTTCTGCGACCGAAATCAGGAGCGCGGCAAACGGGGACGACAGCGAGAAGCTAAAAAAATTAGTACCGCTGGAAGTGGCGGAATACATAAGAAAGTACCAGCTATATCGAAATACAACCGATGTCTGATTCAACTATCAAGGAACAATCGCTAAGCCCAACAACCAGCGGCAATCTGGCTGTCGCACCCACCGCGAAGGAGTTGGAACCAGCCGAGCTCGACGAACGAATCTGGATGGCCCTGGCGGCGGTCACCGAGAAGAAAGCGATCGAGCCCGTCGTGCTCGATTTGCGTGAAATCGCGAGCTTTACCGATTACTTCATCATCGTGAGCGGCACCAACGAGCGTCAGGTGCAGGCAATTTCTGACGAGGTGGTCGACACCTTGAAGAAGGCCGGCGAACCGGTGTTGCGCGTCGAAGGTTACAAAACGGCGGAGTGGATTCTGCTCGACTGCGGCGATTTTGTAGTGCACATCTTTAGCGATAAAGCGCGAAAGTTTTATGACCTCGAAAGACTTTGGCGAGAATCCAGGCGGGTGGCGCTGCCAGCCGAATTCTCAGCTGCGGCAAGTAGCTCTTTGAGAAGTGAATCGTGATCGAAATCGTTGCGCATTCAGAGACGATGCGCGAGGCAGTGCGTCTTGCGGAGCGCGTCGCGGCCACTGATGCGAACGTCCTGATCACTGGCGAGTCAGGCGTCGGCAAGGATGCAGTCGCTTTTTATATCCACTCGAAATCGAGTCGTTCGAACGAGTCGTTTGTGAAGATCGATTGCGGCACACTTCCGACCGGCTTACTGGAAGCCGAACTTTTTGGTTATGAGCGCGGCGCTTTCACAGGCGCAACGGAAGAGAAACCTGGCCGGCTCGAAGCGTCACATCGCGGCACGCTGGTGCTCGATGAAATCGCCCATCTATCGATCGACTCGCAGGCAAAGTTGCTCCGAGTGATCGAAACGAGGGAATTTGAACGGCTCGGCGGACGTAAGACAATCAAAGTTGACGCGCGTTTGATTGCGCTGACGAATGTTGATCTTGGCGATGCTGTTAAGCGTCACAACTTTCGCGAGGACCTCTATTACCGGCTGAATGTGGTGCACATTGAAGTGCCTGCTTTGCGCGACCGCCGCGAGGATTTAGCGAAATTGGCAACCGCCTTTGCGAAGTCTTACGCGGCGAAGCATGGCCGCCAGGTCGGGGATGTTTCTCCCGAGGCGTTGGCGCTGTTAAGTGAATATCAATTCCCGGGGAATGTTCGTGAGCTCGCGAATATCATCGAGCGGGCGGTGATTGTTTCCACCGGCAAGCTGATAGAGCTTGAAGATTTGCCGGAGCCGATTCGCATTGCAGTTAGTTTGCAGCGTCGTCGCGCGGTGCCGCAATCGCTTGCCGCCGTTGAAGCTGAATACGTGGCGGAGATTCTGGCGGCGGCGAAAGGGAACAAGACTGAGGCCGCGCGGATCCTTGGCATCAGCCGGAAAAACCTTTACGAGAAGCTCGCCCGGCAAAAAGAAGGGATGAAGGACGAGGGCTGAGGGATGAATGGTGAGAGAAGAAAAGCGCAGTTGCTTATTCAACCCTCATCCCTCCGCTCTCATCCCTTGCAAGGATGCGGCTGCGGGTGATTTGGACAGGTAAGACCAAAGACGCTCGATTGCGGGCGTTGATTGATGACTACTTGAAAAGGCTGTCGCACTTCACGCGCTGTGAAATTTCGGAGTTTCGGGAGAGCGCGTCCGCCGGCGAGAAGGCGGGCATCGATAAAGATTCGAAGCGCATCTCAGACGGGCTGCGTGAGGGCACTATCAACGTATTGCTCGATCCCGATGGCGCGCAGTGGACTTCGGAACAGTTAGCCAAAGTCGTACAGCAGTGGCAGGACAGTGGCACAAAGGAAGTTACTTTTATAGTGGGTGGACCGAACGGAGTATCAGCGGAACTAGCCGCGCGAGCAAACAAGCGCTGGAGTCTTTCTCGTTTGACGCTGACTCACGAGATGTCACGGGTGGTGTTGTTGGAACAGCTGTACCGGGCTTACACGATCATTCACGGTTTGCCTTATCAGAAGTGATGAAATTACAAAGGGGTGGAGGATCCAAAACAATAATGGATAAAAGAAGAGTACGAGTTTTTCGCGACAAGCTAATGGATCGACGCGAGAGTTTAGTGGGCCAGGTTCAGCAGGCTGAGCTTTACAGTCGGGAACGTGACGCCGAGGCTACGCAAGATCCGGCGGACATGGCGGCCAATGCTTACACCAAGGAACTGCTGGTATCGATGTCGGACAATGATCGGCAAATGCTGAACCTCATCGACGAGGCGCTGGTCCGTATGGACGACAGCGGCTACGGCAAGTGCATTCGCTGCGAAGAAGCGGTACCGGAAAAGCGACTTGAAGCCGTGCCCTGGGCGCGTCATTGTGTGAAGTGCCAGGAGATGCAGGAGCGAGGGCTGCTCAACGAAGACGACGAATAGAAGTCCGCCATACCTGATGGCATAATACGGCCTCCTTGAGCTAGTTGCTCAGGAGGCTGTTTTGTTTCGTCGAGCTCGCTATGATCCTGACTCGCGCGTCCAACCTTGGTTACGACTCTTTGCTCGCGCTTGTGTATCCGCAAGCGTGCGCGGTCTGTGGCGCTAGTGTTGAGTCGCGAACTTTGGGCGCCGCCTGCAGGAATTGCTGGCAACAAACGAAGATATTTTCGGAAACGGAAACGTCCTGTTGGAAGTGTGGACGGCCGTCGTTAGGCAGCGCACCAGACGAGAAACGCGCAGAGGTGCTTTGCCGCCGCTGCGATCAGGATGCGTTTACCGCCGCGCGCGCCTGTGGCATCTACGAAGGGGCACTACGGGCTTCGGTCCTCCTGCTCAAACGCGAACCGCACATCTGCCGCAAGCTCCGCGAGCAATTGGTGCAAACGCAGCGCCGCTCGCCATTGAACCAGGCGACGCGAATTATTCCCGTGCCGCTTCATGCAGAGCGCGAAAAAGACAGAGGCTTTAACCAGGCAAGGTTGATAGGTCACGAATTGTCGCAAGCTACTTCACTGCCGCTCGATGAAGTGAGTTTAGTTCGCGTCAAAAACAGCAAACGTCATCGCGCCGGGATGGATGCAAAGGGGCGGCGAGATACGGTCGCTGATGCTTTTCGCGTTACGCATCCGGGACTTGTTGTCGGCGAGCGAGTGTTGCTGGTCGACGACGTGTTCACAACCGGCGCCACCGTCTCTTCATGCGCGAGCGCTTTGCTGGCTGCGGGAGCAACGGAAGTTTTTGTACTTACTATCGCACGCCCGGTGCGGTATTGAGTCTAGCGGACTACAAACAATGTAGGCTCGGTCGGATCGTCGAGCATGGCCATGCGACTTTCTTGTGAGGCCAACCTGATGCCGTGCTTAGGCGCGATGTGAAGGAGATATCCATCTGTCCACTGACGATGGCCTTGCATCGATCGCATTTCCAAATCCGTGAACGGTGAATCATCGCCGATGAAAACGTGACCTTCGGCATCAGTGAACTCCCGCAGCTTGGCGAGCGCCTCAACCATTGAAAGGCGTGGCTGCTCCGATTCCGTGAGCACGCTCTTCATCGGTCGGGTGGCAAGACGAAGAAAGCCTCCTTGAACGGTAGGTGTCGTAAAGTACAGCTCAAGCGATTCGACGAAGCGCCGGGCAGGCAGGTGCATCACGTGATCGGTAAAAACAGTCGCAATTATCACGTTAACGTCTAATAGCGCCTCAGTCGGAATCGAGGGCATCGTCAACATCTTGTTGGGTGATTTTGGTTCCTGTGGGCGGTACTAGCGGCAGCTGTCGTTTCGGTTCTTCGAGGCGGAATCGCTCCGCCAGATGGCGGAATAATTCTTTCTGCTGTGTTTCGGGAAGGGCATCAACAGCCGCTTCGATTTCATGGAGGGTGTCCATGTGGCAAGGCGAGCATCGCCGGGAGCGCAGTTCAAGGGATTCGGATAACAGTGAACATTGAGAATTCGTTAGATCCTCCTTGACGACGTTGCGTTGATTGCGCTTACTTGTAGCCAGGTTTCACAATGACATTGAGCATGAGCAATATTTCTGATGAGCGTCTCGAGTTAGCTGAACATTTGGATCTTATCCGAGCCAAGTTTGACTCAAATCATGAACACCAATCCTGAGACTATGACCGATCTGAAAATTCTTTACGATCCAATCGAACCGTTTGACACCGGTCGCCTCAAGGTCTCGCCGATTCACGAGCTTTACTACGAGCAGTGTGGCAACCCGCAGGGTAAGCCCGTTGTTTTTCTCCACGGTGGACCCGGCGGGGGCGTTTCCCCGGACTATCGACGCTACTTCGATCCGGAGATTTATCGGATTGTACTTTTCGAACAACGTGGTTCGGGTAGGAGTACTCCGCATGCAAGTCTCGAAGACAATACGACGTGGCATCTTGTCAACGATATTGAACGGTTGCGCGAACATCTGAGCATCAGAGTGTGGCAGGTCTTCGGCGGTTCCTGGGGCAGCACGCTCGCACTCGCGTACGCGGAAACTCATCCTAATCGTGTTAGCGAACTCGTCTTACGCGGAATCTTTCTCTGCCGGCCCAAAGAGATTCAGTGGTTCTATCAGGAAGGCGCTAGCGAGATTTTCCCTGATGTGTGGGAAGAATATTTGAAGGCCATTCCCGAAGCTGAACGAAGCGATATGGTGAGCGCTTATCACCGGCGACTCACCAGCGAGGACGCTGCCGTTCGTCTGGAAGCAGCTCGCGCGTGGAGTATTTGGGAAGGCAGTACCTCGAAGCTGTTCTTCGATCCCAGCATGATCGAAAAATTTGCCGATGCGGAGTTTGCGTTGGCGTTCGCCAGGATCGAATGCCACTACTTCATGAACAACGCCTTCTTCGATTCAGACAACTATCTGATCGAACACGTGGGGAGCATTCGTGCGATTCCGGGTGTTATCGTGCAGGGCCGTTACGACGTTGTTTGTCCGGCCACCAGCGCGTGGGATTTGCATCGAGCCTGGCCGGAAGCTGAATTGCACCTCATTTTCGATGCAGGTCATTCAATCAGCGAGCCCGGAATCGTCGATGCACTGGTGCGGGCTACAGACCAATTTGGCCGGACTCGCTAAGCGCTGTAACCAGCGGGACGATGAGAGCCACATTTCCCGGTCTCGACCCCGTAGCGTCCCTTTTGCGAAATCTCGGTGCAGCCTCCGCGTCCTGTGTGTCTCGTGGTGAGTTCTAGCTTATCGTCTGCCCACCACAGAGACACAGAGTACACAGAGGTTTCACGGAGACGGAATTTAGTACACCACCCTCGTTCCTCCTTACTTGTCACTAAGTCAGCCGCTCGCGTAATATCGGCCTTGTATGACCGGCCGAGTCTTAGTGCTGAATGCTTCGTTTGAGCCCATTAATGTGTGCAACGAGCGACGCGCGGTGGTAATGATTTTTAAGGGCGTGGCGCGCGTTGAAGAGCACAACGGTCACATGCTTCATTCGGCAAAGTTAACAATTCATGCGCCTTCAGTAATTCGGCTGACGGAGTACATTCATATTCCGTTTGAGCGGCGTTCGTTGTCGCGAAAAAATATCCTGCTGCGCGATCACTCTTCATGTCAGTATTGCGGACGACAGTATGCGCCCTCGGAGTTGACCCTGGATCACGTGTTGCCACGTTCGCGTGGTGGTGAGTCGTCGTGGGATAATTTGGTGGCCTGCTGCAAGAAGTGCAACCATAAGAAAGGTAACCGCACTCCGGAAGAATCGGGCATGCACCTGCTGCGAAGGCCACGCGGTTTTTCGTTGCACGTGAATCGGCAAATTATGCGTTACCTGGGTCGCGCGGATCTGACGTGGAGGAAATATCTCTTCTACGAATCTGACAATGGGATTAGTGACAGTTGAGGCCCTGAATTTACTGTGGCTGATCGATCACTAGAAAGAAGGAAGTTATGAACAACATCGTCCTCGGAATTGGCGGTCTGGGAACGCCGGAGATTCTTGTCATCGCTGTGGTTATTTTTCTGCTGTTTGGGGCGACGCGGCTGCCGCAGCTGGCGAAGTCGCTGGGCCAGAGCAAGCGCGCCTTCAAAGAAGGATTAGAGGAAGCGGAAAAGGAAGCCAAGGAAGCTAAGGAAAAACAGGCCTAGTCACTTTGTTGTAGCCCAGTGGCTCAATTATCCAACGACTTCTCGCCCGTCAGTAACGTTGCTTTCACCGTAAGAGCAAACGGCACGCCTTGGGTTTCTTCGTTTACGATCCGACTTATCTCGTCCATAACTTGCTGGTGAGATTCTGGTGGCAGCGTTTCCAGCCAGATCGGGATCAGAAAATCCGCGACTAGTGGGGCGGCGAGAAATGCATCGGCAGACTCGTAGTCAAACTCCTCAACCTGAGTGGTGCTGTTGATGTTTTCCAGTCCGGCCTGTTCGGCCAACGCCTCCAATTGCGACACTGACGGCAGCACTGAGATCAAACTCTCCACGTCCCGTTCATGATCCATCAGACCAAGGTTGTGCAGCGCCTCCCAGTAGATTGAAAAGAACTCGCCGAAGCTCGAGAAAGTGGGGAGCGCCAGCGCCACCATGGCTCTGGGCGCAGCCACTCTAACCAGTTCGGGAAGCATTTCCGGAATTCGCTCACTGTGAACGAGTGAGCCATCGCCAATGACAAGATTGAACCGAGCGTCTGCTAGCGTGAGGCGATCGATTCTTTCCACACGAAATTCGCCCACGTCCTTCAGCGCTGTTTTAGCCTTCTCTCGAGCCAACACGAGGTTCTCCTCGCTTTCATCGACACTGATAAACGTCAGCTTCTTGCCGGCGCGTTCCTGAAGCGCGATTACATGACCCCCGGTGCCGGACGCGACGTAAAGCGCACGGCCTTCTTTAGGCAACTTCAAGTGTTTGTCGATCAACTCGGCGAATCGCTCACCCCAATCAGTGGCGACGAATAGCTCGTGTAGAAACGCGAGTTCTTTCTTTGTCTTGAGGGTCATGGGAGCTGCTGAGCAAGATTTTCCATATATCATTTTTCATTCTCATTTGTCATTGGACGGCTCACCCCCTTATTTGAACAAATGACGAATGAGAAATGACATATGGAAAATCTCCTCTTACTTATCCTCCTCAAAGTACTTGCGACCGCGCAGCGCCTGCGGCAGGCATTCCATCTGATCCTTTGCATCCGGATCGCTATGCACATAGCGGTAGCCTTCGCCGTATCCAACTTGTTTCATCAGTGGCGTAACTGCGTTCCGCAAATGGAGCGGCACCGGCTCGCGCGCTGTCTCTGCGGCATCGGCAGCCGCAGCGCTATAGGCTCTTGTAACCGCGTTTGATTTTGGCGCGCGCGCAAGGTAGATGGTGGCCTGCGAGAGCGGAAACAAACCTTCGGGCAAGCCGATGAGTTTTACGATGTCTGCGGCAGCAGCTGCTTGCACCATCGCCTGCGGATCTGCCAGACCAACATCCTCCGACGCCAGTATGCAAAGTCTACGGGCGATGAAGATCGGATCGGCGCCGCCTTCGATGAGCCGCGCCAACCAATATAACGAAGCATCCACGTCGGAATTACGCAGCGATTTTATCAATGCCGATGCCAGGTTGTAGTGGTCCTCACCGCCTTTGTCATACGCATAATGCGCGCGACCAAGCGCTTCGACAATTGTTTCGTTGGAGATTTGCCGTGAACCATTCTCATCAGGTGCAGTCGATTCCACGGCCGCATCGAGCGCTGCCAGCGCGACGCGCGCGTCGCCGCCCGAGGAGGTAGCGATGCGTTCAAGGACTTCAGCGGCAATTACCGGATGCAAACCTGCGAGTCCTTTTTCAGGATCCGACAGCGCGCGTTCAAGAATTGCCTTTACGTCAACCGGCGACAGCGGATTGAGAACCAGGACGCGGCTACGTGACAGTAGTGCGCCAGTAACTTCAAACGACGGATTCTCGGTGGTCGCGCCAATCAACGTTACTGTTCCATTCTCAACTGCCGGCAACAGCGCATCCTGCTGGCCTTTGTTGAAACGGTGAATCTCATCGATGAACAAAATTGTGCGCTTGCCATACTCGCGTTCATGCTTCGCCTCAGCGATGGCGGCGCGTAGATCCTTGACGCCGGAGAAGACAGCCGACAGCGCCACAAAGCGCGCCTCAGATTTTTCGGCCAACAGCCGAGCGAGCGTCGTCTTGCCTGTGCCGGGGGCGCCCCAGAGAATCAGCGAAGGCAAGTTTCCCGAACCCTCGATCAGTCGTCGTAAAATTCGTCCCTCGCCGACAAGGTGGCTTTGGCCCACGAACTCTGCCAACGAACGCGGGCGCATCCGTTCGGCGAGCGGCGCGGACGGTTCCGTAGTTTCACCCTCGGGCAATTTGCTAAACAGGCTTCCTGTGGTTGAATACGCCATGATTTGTCCAAGGCAATTATCGCCGAAACGGCAGCCAAGGGCGACTGGCCATGTCAGTGATCGCTGTACGGATCTCCAGAAATCTGCAGAAACTTAAAGGGAACGCGGCCCGCGCCATCTTCGTATACTCAGCCGAACGCAACTAACCCGCGTGATTTCGCAGACCTGAGGCGGGAAGAATTGAGGACCTGAACGATGAAAGAAGCAACCGACATTTTAAGAATAATTGGAATTATCCTGCTGGGCATTTTTGTTTTTGCAGTGGGTGTGCCGATCGTCTTGACGGCTGCAGGCATAACGCTGGGAGTCATCAAAATCCTTTTCGGCATCGCCGTGCTGGTGATCAAGCTCGCGGTCGTGATCGCAATCGGTTACCTGATCCTCGTTGGCATCCGCGCCGTGTTGCGGTAGCCAGCCGGCGCATTTCTAACTTACCAGAGAATTTGCACTGAGCCGTTTCACCTCCACCGCGCCTACCTCTTGACTAAAGCTCTCGCAGTCTCCTAAAAATCAACATTGAGAATGACAGGTTCCACAGAGGAACCTGTCGTGCTGATCTATTTGAGCGATTTGATCCATGGACCGGCTAGCGGAATTAAGCCTGACAAGCGCGAGAGATGACAACAGAAGCGAGAATCGATCAATTGGAAGACGTGTTTGCGAGTCTTGTGAACCGAATCGACAGTCTCATCAAGCTGCAAAAAGACAACGAAGTGCGGTTCGCAAGACTGGCGGAATCTCAAATAAAGACAGACCGGCACCTGGAAGTTTTGATTGAGATGGTGAGGCAAGGCTTTGACCGCAAACCCCGACTGAAGAAGTGACGCATGAATAAGTTCCGAAGCGGTCAAACATTAAACCTAAAATTCACCACATCGCCTTCCTGCATGATGTAGTCCTTTCCTTCTAATCTTGTTAATCCCTGCTCGCGCGCTGCGACGTTTGAGCCGGTGCGCAACAGGTCTTCATAGCCAACAATCTCGGCGCGAATAAAGCCTCTCTCGATATCAGTATGAATTGTTCCCGCTGCTTGTGGCGCGCGCGTGCCCTGAGGGATAGTCCAGGCTCGCACTTCTTTCTCGCCTGCGGTAAGGAACGACATCAGACCCAGTAAGTGGTAAGCACTCTTGATCAGGCGATCGACGCCGCTGCCTGAGACGCCCAAACTCTTCAAATACTCCGCGCGTTCTTCAGGCGGCAGAGAAACCAATTCAGCCTCGAGCTGCGCACAAATTACGAGACACTCGGCCGCTTCGTCCTGCGCGATTTTCTGAACGGCCTGAACCTGAGCATTGCCGTCGGGATTCGCCAATGTATTTTCGTCGACGTTGGCCGCGTAGATCGTTGGCTTCATCGTTAACAGAAAAAAGTCACGCGCAACGGCGCGCTCATCATCGGTTAGCGTCACGGTCCGTGCTGACTTGCCTTGTTCGAGAACTGGCAATAACTTTTCCAGCACCGCCAATTCAGCGCGAGCAAGTTTGTCGCCGCCTCCCTTCATGTTCTTTTGTGCTTTATCGCGCCGGCGTTCTGCCGTAGCCAAATCCGCAAGCGCGAGTTCGATTTGGATGGTCTCAATGTCGCGCGCGGGATCGACGGAGCCTTCGACGTGAATAACGGCATCGTCTTCAAAGCAGCGCACGACCTGAACAACCGTGTCGGTTTCGCGGATGTTCGCCAGAAACTGATTGCCGAGTCCTTCACCTTTCGAAGCGCCGCGAACGAGCCCGGCGATGTCCAAAAACTCGACGGTTGCGGGAACGATCACAGTGGTCTTCACGAGTTTCGCGAGCGGCTCGAGTCTTTCGTCCGGCACTGCAACCACACCCACGTTAGGTTCGATAGTGGCAAAAGGATAATTTGCCGCCAGTGCTGCTGTTTGCGCCGTGAGCGCATTAAAAAGCGTCGACTTGCCAACGTTGGGCAAGCCAACAATTCCTGCTCGTAACATTAGTTGATTTCCTCGGCTTTGAAACTAACCGATAACTTTGCGCGGCGCAAACGCCGAGCGCGCGCGCGCAAACTAACAGTATGCGTTGCGATTTCGCGTATAATCGCCGCGAGAAATCTTAAGTTTTTTAAAAATTCCAGAAGGGACCAGACGGACCGAGTTCGCGAAATTTAGTCATCCGTCGTCGACCCAGGTGATCATCTCGCTCGCGCTCGTGCTGCTCGTTACCGCCAGCGGCACATTAGCCAGCTATCTCTACGACGAGGACGTGAATTTCGCTGCACGGCTCTGCGCCGGCGCTTGCATCGGGATTGCCGTGTTGGGACTGTTGGGGTTTGTGTTTGCGTCATTCCTCGGACTAACGCCGGTCACGATCTTACTGGCGACGACGGTCACAGTGGCGTTACCTCTTCTCTCGTTAAGCAATTCAACTCGCCGCGCCCTGATACAGCAAGACCTCAGGTCGAGCTATAGATCGTTTCGGGAGGCGTTCCGGAATCCTTCAGGCACTCAAGTTGGTTACGCTCTTTTCTATATCGTTATTACGATAATTCTCTGGCGGGCATTTCAGCGCGCGATGATTGAAACGCCGGAAGGTATCTTCACCGGCCTGCTCAACAATTTCGGCGACCTACCTTTTCACGTAAGCGTGATCACGGGCTTTGCTTTTGGCAACAACTTTCCACCACAAGATCCAACCTACGCCGGGGTTCA
Organism: Pyrinomonadaceae bacterium; assembly: GCA_036009765.1. Lineage (GTDB taxonomy): Bacteria > Acidobacteriota > Blastocatellia > Pyrinomonadales > Pyrinomonadaceae > PSRF01. The sequence goes on from DASYLB010000013.1 coordinate 34,300, forward strand.
TTTTACTTATCCGTTTCTGACGGATTTTGTATCTGCGATGTTCGTGCGCTGTGGCGCTGACTTGCGCCAATCGATGTTTCTGGAGAATTTCGTGGTGGCGCTGGCGTTCGTTGGCTTGATGCATCGTTGGGCGCTGGAAATTTTGCGTGACAAGCTCGCGGCCATAATCACGCCAGTATTAGTTCTACTTAATGGCGGGTTTGGTTGGATATTGTTGTGGGACCGGTTAACGCAGAGGAACGATGAAGGACTAGTCGGAATACTGCAGAGTCTGCCACCTTCGTTTACGGTAATTCCCGAAACAACCTGGCGCTGGGGCAATGCGCTTTCAACCTTGCTGATTCCACAGCGCGGTTTCCTGCTCGGACTACCGCTGGCGGTGATCGTGTTTACCGAGTGGTGGAAGTCTGCGGAAACGCCTCGGGATAGGGAAAAAGGGGAAGAGGGGAAAAGGGGAAAGGGGAAAGGGAAAAACAAGAGGGCGAAAAGAACGAAGGACAGCGACTTGATTCAGGCCCCAGTCATTACTTCCGAAAGCGAAACCTTTACCCTCTTCCCCCTTCCCCTTATTCCCCATTCCATGCGTCGCATGATCGCCGCCGGTATCGTCGCCGGTCTGCTGCCGTTGGTCCACGCGCATAGTTTTGTAGTCGTCATGGTAGTGGGTGGCTGCATTTGCTTGTTACAGCAACGCTGGCGCGATTGGATCACATTTGCCGTCGTGGCGTCGCTCATCGCCTTGCCACAGATGTGGTGGTCGACTCACAACAGCGCGGTCGACGCCAAACAGTTTTTCGAGTGGCGGGTTGGCTGGGACCACGGCCAGGAAAATCCCATCTGGTTTTGGCTGAAGAACACCGGACTTTTCATCCCACTGACAATAGCCGCATTGCTTTGGCGACGCGAAAAAAAAGCGCTGGTCCCGCGTAAACTCTTAATTTACTTCCTGCCGTTTACGCTCTGCTTTATCATCCCCAACGTTCTGAAGATGGCGCCGTGGATCTGGGATAACATAAAAGTGTTGTTCTATTGGTGGCTGGCCTCGGCGCCGCTGGTGGCGCTTTTGCTGGCGCGGCTTTGGCGGCAAGGAGGAGCGAAGCGTGCGCTCGCTCTGTCGCTATTTGCCTGCGTAACTTTGGCGGGCGCGTTGGACGTCGCGGCGATTGTGTTGCGCTCGAATGAATACGGAATATTTACTGAGCCGGGCATCCAGTTTGCGGAATTGATGAAGCGCGAAACCGCACCGCAGTCAGTGGTCATACACGCGCCGGTTCATAATCATCCCGTGTTTCTAACCGGTCGCAGATCGCTGATGGGCTATCCCGGACACGTTTGGACGCACGGGCTCGAGTTTGCAGAACGTGAATCTGAGATTAAGAGAGTCTATGCTGGAGCGCCCGACGCGGTCTCCATCCTCCGAAAGTATGGTGTCGATTATGCGGTGGTGGGCCCACTCGAGGGCAACCTGAACGTGAACCAGCAGTTCTTTTCGAGATTTCAACTAGTGGGAGAAGTTAGTGGGTACCGCCTCTACAAAATCAAGCAGTAGTAAGCAGCAGGCGAACCGGGGGAAGGCGTCAGCCGCAGCAGGAAGGGACGTCGCTAAGTCCCCAGCGGCGCCGGTTGAAGCTGTTATGACTGATCGCACGTGGTTGATTGCGATCGTTGTGATCCTTCTTATCGCCGCGATTCTCCGACTTTACGATCTGAATCTGGTTCCGCTACATCACGACGAAGGCGTGAATGGAAATTTTTTGGTCAGACTCGTACGCGAAGGTTATTACCACTACGATCCGGGAAACTACCACGGCCCCACCATCTACTATTTCGCAGCCATCATTGCCTGGGTTCTAAAACCCTTCACAGGGCCAACCGGCAACTTGAGCACAGTCGGGATTCGCCTGGTGACGTCGCTGTTTGGTCTGGCTACCGTTGGGCTCATCTTCACCTTGCGGCGAAACCTGGGAACCATTGCAACGCTAGCCGCCGCATGTTTGTTGGCGATCTCGCCAGGCGCAGTTTATTTGTCTCGCTACTTTATCCACGAAACGCTGTTTGTTTTCTTCACGCTCGGAATTGTTGTTGCCTTGCTCAAGTATTTCGAGAATCCGAATCCAGTTCATTTGATTCTGGCCGCCATCTCGGCCGCGCTGCTCTTTGCCACCAAAGAGACGGCGATGATCTCGGTTGGCGTGCTTGTGATTGCTGCGGCTCTCACGGCGGCTTATTACGCGTTGTGGAACTCGATGGGAGGCGCGCCCAAGGCTAAGGGAGGTTCTATTGGTGCGCGTGACTATAGAAATTTTGTTGAGAAGGCGGGTGGCCCGACCTGGCTAACAATCTGGGTCGCAGTTGCGGTAGCGGCATTCATAGTTGTCTATCTTCTTTTTTACTCTTCGTTCTTCACCAACTATCCCCAGGGTGTGAGCGACTCTTTGAAAACATTTGAGATCTGGTCCAGGACCGGCAAGGAGGCGCACAAGCATCCCGCGTCGACTTACATTTGGTGGCTGTTACAACAGGAGTCGCCGCTGCTGGTGCTCGGCGCAATGGGTGCGATACTTTCTGTTTTGAAACCAGCGAAATCTTTCGCGCTGTTCTCAGCTCTCTGGGCCTTCGGATTAATCGCTGCCTACTCACTGATTGCCTACAAGACGCCTTGGCTTTCGCTAAACTTCATTGTGCCGCTGGCGCTTGTGAGCGGCGTAGTTTTCGAATGGCTTTACGAGGACCTTGCGAGGTGGGAGATAAGTAAACGCGGGCGCTGGTTCGCATTGGCCGGAGTACTGCTTATCGCGATAGGTCCCTTAGCGGGAATGGCCCGGATCTTCGATGAAGTCGCTTACGCTATAACCACTGATTCGTTCAAAGGATTCGGGTCGGTAGACGTTCACTGGAAAACGTTCATCCCGGGACAGCAAACAATCGATCTTAATTTCATTAACTACGACAACGACAATCGCTATTACGTTTACGTCTACGCTCATACGCGCCGGGAAACACTGAAACTTGTTGACGAGATAAACAAGATCGCCGACCGCACGCATCAGGGAAGCGAGACCGGCATCACCATAGTATCGCCTGACTACTGGCCACTGCCCTGGTACTTGCGCGACTACAAGCGAGTTGGCTACCACGGTCGGATGACGCCTTCGAATGAGCCAATCATTATCGCGAAGCAGGATCAGGCGGCTGAAGTGCAAGCAACCTCTGGTGATCGTTATCAACAAATTCAGTCGGGCTTCAACACTGCTGGAAGTTTTCCCTTGCGACCGGGAGTAGACTTGCTGCTTTACACCAGGCGTGAGCTGGTGCCTGGTGCCGCACCAGCACGGTGACTTAACTAATGCAAAAGTATCGTCCTTTCGTGGTCATTGGGATCGTATTGGTAGCGGCGATCGTCAGCTATGTTTTCCTTTCGCGCCCCGGTCAGAATGTGGCGACTCCGACCGCCGTTCCGGTTACTCAGTCAACTACAGAAGCACAACGCAAGCCTCCAGCTGGTGTAGTCGTGACACTCGAAGAGTTTGGCGATTACCAGTGCCCGCCGTGTGGCGCGCTTCACCCCAGTCTAAAAAAACTGAAGCAGGAGTATGGGCCGAATCTCAATTTCGTTTTCCGAAACCTACCGCTCACCGAACTTCATAAGAACGCGCTTATCGCGGCGCAGGCCGCTGAGGCGGCTCGAATGCAGAACCACTTCTGGGAAATGCATGACCTCTTGTATGAGAATCAGGATTTATGGAAGGACGACATCAACCCCCAGAGCATCTTTTGGAAATTTGCAGCTGACCTTGGCCTGGATACGGCCCGTTTCAGTCGCGATATGGCTGATAAGCAGGTGAAATTGAGGATTGAAGCGGATCAGGCAGCTGCTGCGGGACTTTCCATCAACGGCACCCCCACCATCCTCATCGACGGTCGTGAGATGCGCCCTGAACTCACGAATTACGAGGGGATTCGGAAGGGAATTGACTTCATCATGAGCCGGAAAGCGCCCTCGACTCCCTAAGTCGAACTCTTCTTTTAGTGTGCTCCCGGGCTGGCCTTCGAGCGACCAAAATCTTTTAACCCCCGAAGCCGAACTTAAGCGCTGTCAGTTAACTTTGCTAACTGCTTCATTAAAGTTCCGTAACCTCAAGTTTTGGTTGACATTCTAAGCAAACCCCACTTATATTGACACGCCCGTGCATAGCCTTTCCGAATTCGGTATTCTGGTCGTGACTGCTGACCAGCAACAGGGCAAACAACAGACGATTTTCGCATGTTCAAACTGAAACGCCTCGAGATTACCGGTTTCAAATCCTTCGCGGACTACACCGAAATACTCTTCACAGGAGACGGAATTACTGCCATTGTCGGCCCCAACGGGTGCGGCAAAAGTAACGTCGCCGATGCCATTGCCTGGGTTTTGGGCGAGCAACGGGTTAAGCACCTCCGCGGCGGGGCGATGCAGGACGTCATCTTTCAGGGCTCGCGCAACCGGCAGCCCAGCGGCATGGCGGAAGTTGTCATGCACATGGTGCGCGACGAAGTTGTCGAGCACGAACCAGATATTGAAGATATCGACTCCACTCTCGAACTCCTCGACGATCAAGTCATTGATATAGACGCTGTCGTTCCGAGCGAGACAGCCCCGGTTGAAGCATCTGAAGCAAACGGAGCTGAGATGCCGGAGTCTGCGTCAACTGAGATTCAGGCGACCGAAAGCGGAAGTGAAGAGCTAACGACAAGCGTCGCTCCGAAGGCGCAGCACAAACGACATTGGCGTCGGCGGAATCTGGCGCTGGAGTTCGCGCCCGGGGAAGCGGTATCAGTTACGCGTCGTCTCTATCGATCGGGTGAGAGCGAATACCTCTTGAACGATCGTCCCTGTCGCTTGCGTGACATTCAGGATCTCTTCTCTGGAACCGGTTTGGCGGGCGGCCACTACGCCATCATCGAGCAGGGACGCATCGGCCAGATTCTCTCGGCGAAACCAATGGACCGCCGCACGATAATCGAAGAGGCCGCCGGGATCACCAAGTTTCGCGTGCGCCAGCGAGCCGCGGAAGCACGGCTGGAATCTGCGCGCTCAAATCTGTCGCGGATCGCTGACATCATTTCTGAAATTGATCGACAGGTGAACAGCTTGCGGCGCCAGGCAGCGAAGGCACGCCGGTATGGTGTGATTCGCGAAGAGTTGCGCGAACTGCTGCGACACGTTTACGTCGCTGAGGATCGCAAGCTCACGCGCCTGCTCGATGAGACTCAGGCAAAACTGCTCGAAGCCAGCGCCATGGAGCGCAGCGTAGCTGAAGAACTGGAGCGACAGGAAGAGGCAGCGCGAGGTGCAACACAGGCAGCGCGCCAGACAGAAAACGATCTGGCAGCCGCTCGCGCCGCGGCGGCTGACGCGGTGCTGCGTCGTGATCGGCAGACAAGGGAGCGGGCCTACCAGGAAGAACAGGTAGTCTCTATCGACAAACGAAAGAACGAAGTCGGCGCGGAGATCGATGCGCTCTCGGCCCGTCTGGTTTTGGTGGAGGCTGAATGCAAGCGACTTCAGGAAGACGAAGCCAGACTCAGAATCGAAGCCGATCAAAGTGCAGCAACTTTGCGCTCAGCGGAAGAGTCGTATGCCGAGAAACTATCAACGGCAACCTATGCTGAAACCGAGATTGAGAGTGCTCGTTCGGAGTTATTGAAGCACACGGCAGTTGCCGAACGCCTTCGCGAAATTGCCAGACAGCTCGAGGGCACGCTTGAGCGTCTGGGTGTGCAAGCGGAAGGTTTGGCGCGCGAGGGCGAACGCGCGGCCGGGCAGTATGCCGAACGCAAAGCTGAAGCTGACGTATTTACCGCTGAGATTGATGCGGCACGAGAACACATTGCGACTCTAAATGCCGAGCGCGAGCGCGCCGTTGATGCTGTTGTCCAGGGGCATGAGGCAGTCAGCGATACGGAAGCAGAACTGACTCGCGTCCGTGATGAGTATTCAAGGACTCAACACCGTCTCGAGAGTCTAAAAGAGCTGGATGATCGACGCGCCTATTATTCCTCGGCCGTTCAGTTGATGTTTTCAGAAGATAGTGCGCCTCGCGATTTCCATTTCATTGGCACGTTAGCTGACGCTTTCAATGTCGATGCGAAATGGGAACGTGCCGTCGAAGGTGTGTTTGGTTCGTCGTTGCAGTCGATCGTAGTGCCGACGCCGGACGATGCTGCTCGCGCTGCGCAATGGTTGCGGGAAAACAATGGCGGCCGCGCGAGTTTTCTGGTCGCTGGACTTCACGGTGGCAGCGACGAGTCGAGCACTCAGGTAAACGCGCTGGCCTGCGGCGTGGAAGAGCGACCGGCGCTTTCGATTTCTTTTGCGACTGAAGCGATCGCCGAAGACTTGAAGATCGCGGACCTGCTCGGAGCGCCACGCGAGCTTTTGTCGGTTCTCAATCGGACGCTTCCCGAGAAAATGAATGCTCGTCTGGCTGCAAACCTCGACGACGCGATGACGAAGTCGCTGCGGACCGGCGAAGTGTTTGTAACTCTCAACGGCGATTGGGTTGCCAGCGGACAATTCGTGAGCGCCGGCGACGCTCGCGCTCTTGAAGAAGGCGCCGGACTGCTGACCTTCAAACGCGAATTGCGAGAACTTGAAGCGCGCGCGCAAGTCTTGTCAGCGGAGACACGCTCGGCCGAAGAGTTAGCGAAGCATGCGCGCACGAGTTTGATCAGTCTCGAAGACGCCGTCTTGATTTTGAATGAAGCCATTGGCCGGGAAGAGCGTGAGGCGATGGCCCGTGAAGTAACGGCGACCGGGCTGGCACATGAGATCGAACGTGCCGAAAGGCACATGCGCGTTGTCGCCGACGAGGTCGGGCGCGTTGAACAGGAACGGCTCGAAGTTGAGCGCCGTCGCGTTAGTGCGATTATCGATGCGGAAGAATCCGAAGCGGCCCGATTGGCTGCGACCGAGACGGTAACCACCGCCACCGCGTTGCTGGCCGAGGCGCGCCGGGCGGCAGAGGCTGAAAGCGAAGGCTTGGGCGGACAGCGGGCAGCGGCCGCCGCGGCCACCGAACGAAGACGTGGCACAGCGGCTGAACTTCGTCGCATGGAAGCCGAATTCGCCGATCTTGCCGGCCGCGTTGAACGCCATCGTTCAGAGTTGGTGGAGATGAACGAGCGCCTCGATGCGCTGCGAGTGTCGATCACGGACCTCGAATATCAGGCCAGCACGGTCGAGGCAGAAAAGGAAAGAGAAGAACGAGAGATAGCCGCAATTACCAGACAGCTCGAAGAAACACGGCAACGGGCCGACCTGCTGGTTACCCAACTCTCCGACCTGAATAAGCATGCGGCGGAAGTGCGTGACCTGCGCGCGGGAATCGAAGTGCAACGCGCCGAGGCGCAAGCCCGGTTAACGTTCGTTCGTGAGAACTGTGCATCGGAGCTGAACCAGTCGCTCGAGGAGTTAGCACGCGAGCAGGCAGTCGAAGAAGATTTTGATCTGGAAACGGCGCAGGCGCGAGTCGAAGAATTGCGGACGCGAATTGAAGGCTTCGGTGGCGTCAACATGATGGCGCTCGAAGAGTTGTCTGAGAATGAAGCGCGCTTGTTGTTCCTGAGTACGCAGCGACAAGACATCGTCGACAGCATTTCTTCTACCGAAGAAGCGCTGCGCGAAATTAAGCGGCGCTCGCGCGAGCGGTTCCGTCACGCGTTTGAGCAGATTAACAAAAACTTCAGCGAACTATTCCAGGAGCTCTTCGGCGGCGGCAAGGGCGAGATGAGTTTGATTGAAGGCGACGATGTGCTTGAAGCAGGCATCGACGTGATTGCTCAGCCTCCCGGCAAACGACTGCAAAACGTGTTGCTGCTTTCCGGTGGCGAGAAGGCGATGGCGGCGCTGGCGCTGGTGCTCGGCATTTTCCATTACCGGCCTTCACCGTTCTGCTTGCTCGATGAAGTTGACGCCCCGCTCGACGAAGCGAACGTTGGACGATTCACAGACAAGGTCGCGCAAATGTCGGCTAACACCCAGTTCATCGTTATCACTCACAACAAACGCACGATGGAGATGGCGCGGGCGCTTTATGGAGTGACGATGCAGGAAGTGGGCGTCTCGAAGTTGGTTTCTGTCAGGTTTGAGTAATCTTCAAAAAAGCGGCTCGCTCCTTCCACGCCGGTTCAATCTCAAAAATCAAAGTTGTCATTGAGACGCTCGCGGTCCCAAAGAAGAGCTTGACCGTTTCCTTCCCACCCAGTTTCGCTTTAGAATACCCGGCACCGATGATGGCCAAAAATATTTCCAAGCAGCTTCATTATTCCGCGTTCGCGCTGGTTGTTTTGGGCGCGATGTTTCTGAGCGTTACGCCCAAGCTTGCGGCCCAGAGCAAGGTGAATGAACGAGGTCAGGAACCGGCGCCTGCCACGCCCAGCGCTGCGCCGGCACAACGACGACAGGAAAATAAGAAACCAGCGGACACCACTCGTTACTCCTACGAATTCACGCAGCCTGACTTCATGGTCCGTCACATTGTCATCGAGCACGATGCCACCGGCCGCGGCAAGATTACTTTTGAACGCAAAGACGAGGAGACTTCGGTCGAGGAGCCGGTGGAGTTATCAATGGGTGCCCTGGGACGCGTGCTGGGAGCCTGGACTGAACTTCGGTTTTTGGAGTCAACCGAAAATTATCAAGCAGACAAGCAATTTCCTCATCTGGGCACGATGCGCTTGAAGATGGAACGCGACGCGCAGAAGCGCACCGCTGAATTCAACTGGACCAACAATAAAACCGCGTCCCAGTTAGCGAATGAGTATCGCCGCGTCGCCGATCAGGCGATCCTCATCTTTGATATTTCAGTCGCACGGGAAACCCAGCCGCTGGCTACACCCAAATTGATGGACGAATTTGAGATGCAGGTGAAGCGCAACGGCTTGTCTGATCCGCAGCAACTGGTCCCACTCCTCAACGACATCTCAACCGACGAGCACTTGCCGCTTATCGCCCGCAACCACGCTTTGCGTTTGATCAAAAAGCTCGAGGACTAGTTGCCACTCGGTGAGCAGAGGCTTGACAGCGGCAGGCAGTGGACGAGTATTTAGTAAGATTCTCGTGCAAGGCTTGTCGTCGTTGGGTACTGGTTCTCTTCAAAGAGAGGCATTTCCTTGGAGTGTGGTGACCTGTCACTGCTTTGGCCCACGAGGACCGATAGCCGCTATTCCGCAAGCAGATTCAATGCTAAAAGCTCCTGGATGGAATTGCATCCGACCAAAGCGGCGACAGGTCGCCGCACCCCAAGGCGGGGCTTGGTTTAGAAAATCAGGCCCGCAAGCTTCGAGAGTATTGTACTTCCAAGTTGAATCCACCAGTTCACTTTTTCGGAGTGTCAATCAATGACTAAAACTAATCCCACGGTTGATGGATATTTAAGGAAAGCCAAACGCTGGCAGGAAGAATTTGAGAAATTGAGAACGATCGTTCTCGACTGCGAGCTGACCGAAGATTTCAAGTGGGGGAACCCTTGTTACACGTTTGAGAAAACAAACATCGTCTTAATACATGGGTTTAAAGATTACTGCGCGCTTCTGTTTTTCAAAGGCGCCTTGTTAAAGGATCCCAAAGGCATCCTGGTCCGGCAAACGAAGAATGTGCAGGCGACGCGGCAGATTCGGTTCACCAGTGTTCAGGAAATAGTTAAGCTGAAGACCAGCGTGAAAGCGTATATTCGTGAAGCCATTGAAGTTGAAAAATCCGGTTTGAAAGTGAACTTCAAGAAGACCACACAATTCAAAGTGCCGGAAGAATTTCAAAAAAAGTTAGCTGAAAACCCTGCCTTAAAAACTGCTTTTCATGCCTTGACGCCGGGGCGGCAAAGAGCATATCTACTCTATTTTTCTGCGGCTAAACAATCCAAAACTCGTGAGTCAAGAGTCGAGAGGTATGTGCAGCAAATTCTCAAGGGAAAGGGATTAGACGATTAGTGATGGCAATGAAACGTTGGATTCCTCGCCTGATTCACTTGATCTTCAGCATTCCGATCATCGGCTACGTCTATAGTCCGTTTAAGGAACTGCCAAACTACGCTCCAGTGGTCCGGTATGTCGCCATTCCGGCGCTCGGCCTCACGGGACTTTGGATGTGGAAAGGGCATTTGCTTCGACGACTCTTTTCGAAAAACTGAAATCGATGAGTTTGTCGAGATCCTCATGAAGAGATCGATTAAGATCTCGCCGATCTGTTTGCCGGTCCGGACATGTGCGGTGACTAGGAGGACTTTGTGAACCAAAAGTCATTGAGAACGACATTCAGCCATCCGACGCCGGAGCTGCCGGTAGCGGACGTAGAACGAGCTCAGCAGCATTACCGTGACAATCTTGGTTTCGAGATTGCCTGGCTGTATCCCGGAAAGGAGATCGGCGCCGTGTCCCGCGATAACGTCCCGATCTTCTTCCGCCGAAGGGCCCAGCCGTTCGAGCCTGCCGTTCACTGGGTATTTGCGGCTGACATCGATACCACATACGAGGAACTACTCTCGTTGGGCGCGCGAGTTGTTGAACCTCTCGAAAAGAAACCCTGGGGCTTGCGTCAATTCACAGTGGAAGACCTTGATGGCAACCGCTTTTATTTTCACTGCGACTAGGCTTCTTCCATGACGACAATTGGCACCGTCGAAAGCTTGTGGCGCTACCCGGTTAAGAGTATGCGGGGCAGCGAAATGCCGGAAGTTTTTATGGGGTTCTCCGGCATCTATGGCGACCGTTGCTATGCGTTCAAAAGTTCTGCCGCCCGCAAAGGCTTTCCTTATTTGAATGCAAATGTGCAGCAACAGATGCTGCTTTATCGTCCGCAATTCCGCTACCCGGAGCGGGCGTCCAAACCGTCTAACCTCACCGAAGCGGAGAGCATCGAACCGGGCATTACTTACGCCAGTGCCGCTGCGGAAGATATGATCGTAGATGTCGTTGTGCCGTCAGGCGAAATTGTGTCGCTTGACGATCCGGCACTTATAAAACTACTCGGCGAGGGAATCAGCGAACAGCATCAACTCGAACTGGTGCGTTCAGACCGCGCGCTAACTGATTGTCGCCCGGTTTCATTGGTCAGCTTGCAAACCGTTCGACAGATTGATTCGGAACTTGAGATACCGATCGATAAGCGGCGCTTTCGAGCCAACATCTATTTCAGTTTTGCGTCTGAGAATAACGGATTTGCAGAAGACGCTTTTGTCGGTCGGCGTTTGCGGATTGGTTCAAAGGCGACAATCATGGTTCTTGAACGCGACCCGCGCTGTAAAATGATTTCGCTCGACCCTGACACCGGTGAACACAATCCGGAAGCCTTGCGCAAAGTTACCCAAGCACACGATGCCTTGGCTGGTGTTTACTGTGCGGTTTTGGTCGAAGGCCTATTGAAACAGGGTGACGCTATCGAACTGCTCGACTGATTTCGCGCGTGGCGTTTGGACCTTCTTTCAGAGGGTATTGAAAGCGCCAACAGCGCGCGCAATGTAATAGCCTGGACCAACGGCCCAGGTTAATGGTATTGAACGTGACAAGTGCTCAAGGCGCGGAATTGCTCGGCCATGAAGTTTGATTGCGCGCTTTCAGCGCTTGGTTCGATGAAAATAGTTAACCCAGGGCGTTGCCCTGGGCTATTACATTTCGCGCCGTTGGCGCTGCGATTCAAAATCATCCTGGTGCTCTTCACTCTGTTGTTTTCAGGCGGATGTTCGCGTGAAAACAAAACCACGTTTATAACACCAGATTCTCTTCCCAGGAGTTCAGACCTGGAGATAGTCAGCGGGCCACGCTTTACAACAATTCGCGTTGACGGTCGAACCGCACATCTTGAACTCTTCCTGCGTGACGATGCGGGCCAGACATTCAAGCGCTTCGATCGCTTGAAGTCCTGGCTCGCCGGCAAAAATAAGCGCCTGCTCTTCGCTATGAACGCCGGAATGTTCAAGCCCGATTTTTCAACCGTCGGCGTGCTGGTACAGGATGGTCAACAGGTCGCACCTCTCAACCTCTCTGACGGCGCCGGCAACTTTTTCCTGAAGCCAAACGGAGTGTTCTTCGTCTCCGAGTCCGGACCGCGGATCGTGGATTCCACCGAGTATCCGGCGCTCGCTCAAGGAGTACGTCTGGCAACTCAGTCGGGCCCGCTGCTTGTTCGGAATGGTAACCTTCATCCAGGAATTGAAGCAGCGTCTACTTCCCGGCTGATACGCAATGGCGTCGGTGTTTCAGGTGATTCCGTGGTGTTTGTGATCAGTGAACAGCCGGTCAGTTTTTACGAACTGGCTAGCTACTTTCGCGACGAGTTGCATTGCCCGGACGCGCTCTACCTCGACGGAGTTGTGTCCAGCTTGTATTCGCTCGAACTGCAAAGGAACGACTCCAAAGTGGATCTTGGCCCAATCATCGGAGTGGTTCAGTGACCGGATCAATAGTGGGTCGGAGGGAAAATTGGTGAAACATATTGGCATCGTAGCCGGCAGCGCTGAGGGTGCAGCTCTGTGTTATCGCACGATTTGTTTAGAGGCGCCGGCCATCATGGGTGAGCATAACCATCCTGAGATCACGATGAACTCAGTGCCGATGGCTGAACACATGCCACACATTCGTGCAAACAATTGGGAGGCAGTAGCGGAGTTATTAGCGGCCTCCGCGCATAAGGTTGCGAAGGCGGGCGCCGACTTCGCCATCTGCCCGGACAACACCTACCATCAGTCATTCAAGTATTTGATTCCGCAGTCGCCCATACCCTGGTTACATATCGCTAGTGCAGTCGCTGAAGAAGCGCATCGGCTCGGCTACGTGCGGCTTGGAATCTTAGGGACGAAGTACTTAATGGAAGGCCCGGTCTACCCCGGGGCTCTGGAGGGATTGAGGATCGAGAGCGAAATACCCGACGAGAGTGATCGAGAAAGAATTAATGAGATCATCTTCAAGGAGTTGGTGAACGGCATCTTCCCTGAGAGCTCGCGGCTATACTTCAATGAGGTGACAGAAAAACTTAAGACGCGCGGATGTGATGCCGTCGTCCTCGGTTGCACTGAGATACCGTTAATCGTGCGTTCCGACGACAGTCCTTTGCCGACGCTGGATTCCACGCGCCTGCTCGCTAGAGCGGCGCTCAGAAAAGCGATCGAAGAATAAGACCAGGAAAGTATGCCGGACAACGACCAGTACATTTTCGGCTATGGTTCGTTGATTGACTCGCTATCCAGAGTGGCGACTTCACCGTCCGCTTCATATGCTTCTCCGGTAAACGTTGTCGGAATTCAGCGCGGTTGGTTCGGCCGGCTCGACGATGTTGGCCCAACGTATTTGGCCGCGCTTCCGAATCCAAACTCTAATTGCAATGGCGTGATATTCAAGGTGTCCGTTCAGGAACTTGAGGCGGTTGACGAATATGAATCGGGCTACGAGCGCAAACGGACCGATCCGACGAAAGTGATCATGCTTGATGACAGCAGGTCAGTTGCGAAGGGAGACATCTGGTTCTATACGTGTGCAGTTAAGCGCTTCGCAACGCCAGAGTCTCCGATACTGCAATCGTACGTGGATACCTGTTTGAACGGCTGCTTTGAGATTGAGGCAAGTTTTCCTAAAGCGAAAGAAGCGAAGTTTGCCGAACAGTTCTTGAAGACCTCATCAGACTGGAGTAAATATTGGGTAAATGATCGACCGCAGTCCGAACGTCACGCGAATTCGAGCAAGATAGATGAGCTTATAAGAAAGGTATTGACTCGCGAGAATTGAGGTAGTCCTACTTTAAAATTCTCTGTGCGTCCCCTGTGTCTCTGCTCGGCCTTTCAAGAGCTACCTCCCATCAACTTCATTCGCCAATTGGCAGAATTCAACGACGCGATTCTCGGCCCAGAAGCGATCGCCCTTCGCTTCAGGTTTCGCGGAGATGAATGCGACGTGCCCACCCTGGCGCGATCCGAGCAGCAGTATCCAGGGATTGTTAGCCACCAGTTGATCCTGAAGCGGCGCGAAGGGGATGAAGGGATCGTCTTCAGCGTGAATGATTAAAGTTGGTATGCGAATCCGATCAACTACTCTTAGCGAGCTGGAGCGATAGTAATAATCATCGGCGTCGCGAAACCCGTGAGCTCTGGAAGTATAGCGATCGTCAAATTCTCTAAGCGTGCGCACTTCGTCCAGGGCGCCAATGTCGTAAAGATCCGGATACAGTTTGTGATTAGTACGAATACGCATTTTGAGCCGGCGTACGAAGTCGCGGTGATAAATCCAATTTGAACGCTTCAGAATCATGTCCGCGCTTGCCGTCAAATCAACTGACGGGGACACCGCGCAAACGCAGAGAATTTCCGGCGGCGGATTGTCGCCATATTCGCCCGCCAGTTTGAGCACCAGATTCCCGCCCAGTGAAAAACCGACCAGAAACAATCGCGAGAGGTGATCCTGCTCGATCAACTCCTTAACAACGGCAGCCAGATCTGCGCTCAAGCCGCCGTGATAGATTGTGCTGGTTAGATGTTCGGTGCCGCCGCAACTGCGAAAATTTACTCTGATGACATTGAAGCCTGCATGAGAGCCCTTCTCCGCAATTGCCTGCATGTAGTTGGAGGAAGTTGAACCTTCGATGCCGTGCCAGATGACGATCGTCGCATGCTCGTTGCGTTCAGTCTGCCAACGACAGTGCGCCAGCACTCTTACTCCCGGCGCCACTTCAAACAAACGCTCTTCGTCGGTTTCAGACGCGAAACGAAAGCGCCGCGGCCACGCATAGGCAGCGATGGTTTGCGCGTGGCCTCGCTGAAAAATGCGATGAGAGCGAAACGGTTTGGTCGCGAAGATTTGCTTTGCGCGCGCAAGGAGGACCCGAGCCTGTTCGAGTTGTTGAGGTGCGTCGTTTGGCCCGGTTTCATTGGTCATTCTGGTTTACGGCTTAAACTCTATGGTTACATCGGCATTCAGGTTTAGGCGATTAGGGGTTATCTGAATCTCGGGTGGACCTTTGCGCTGGGCCTCGCGCGCGATCATTATTCTTTCCATTTGCTCACGCGCGTCGATCCTGAAAAACCGCTCTGAATAACTAGTATCAAAAACCTCGCCGTTTCGAAGTTTCCATCTCTCTGACAGCAATGTTGCATCCGCTTCCTCGAGCCCTTTGATGGTTAGTTTTCCCATCTTGAATTGCTGGCCCTCTTTCACCGTTATCTTGTAACTCACTCGTTTCGACGCGTCGTCAAACTCGGGTTCGCCATTCACCTTCGCATCCAAATGCCCGGTGTGGCCATAGGTCCTGGCTACTTCCAGCAGAGCTTTGTCGATCTTGGCGCCATTCGCAATCTCGCCGCTGTGCATGCCCAATGCGTCAGCGAGATCACTTGCAGATAAGGCCTCGTTACCTACCCACTCAGCCTTGTTCCACAAGTAGATCGGACCTTCTTCGACAGGGATGCTCAGCTCGACTCCTTTGCACTTGGTTGAAGACTCGAGCTTCGTCGTCGGCCGGCCAAACCTGGCTTTTAGTTGACCAACCTGGCGGTAAATCGGATAGAGAACGTAGGTTGAGAACGCGACAGTCGTTTTCTGTGAGTAGTCGTCATGAGAGAGTTGCGCCGAACTCATCACCAGTTTCACTTCGGGAACATTTGCAGCTCCGGGAAAATGCAGGCTGCAAATAGGAATGGGCACCCCGGAAACCCTATAGAGATGTTCTTGCTGGCTGCTATTCAGCCCAGCTTGCTCCGGCGCATAGTGGACGGCGCCCTCGATATGATGCTCCTTAAGAAGGTTCCGTAGCGCCTGCTTAATGTCGTCCGTCATTCGTCCGGAGTCCGATGCAGTACCGGTATATGACGGCACCTCTCGTTTGATAGCGGCATTTAACTCGTCATCCGTAAACCAGACGAAATTGTCGAACACTACAGGCGACTGCCCGCCTTTATTTTCCTTAACCTGAAAGACTACTGTCACCTGATTGTCTCTGCCGGTTGTGCGGTAACTGACCTTTGCAAACAGTCCGCTGTCCATAAGTTTTTGCCCGGCGGCATCAAGGTCCTCGACCGAGAATGGCGCTCCGGCTTTCAGTCCACTGGTGGCGATAACGTCATCAGCAGATAAGCGCTCGAGACCTTCGACTTCGATCTTCGCCACTTTTCGAGCCGACTGTTGGGCAAGAATGACAGTGCCAGCGATAATGGTCAGGCATACCGACAGTATTGGGACGGCGCGACGAAAAACCATTGCTAGAATTATCCCCTGAGGTAGTAGGAGTCTACGTTGAAGACATCGAGTCTACAGCAACGGACGAGCAACTTGCTAATCACGGCTGTTGACGGTTTGGTAAGCTCAAATGACTAAAAAAGCCTGGAGCGCGCGCAACAAGCAGGATTTGATAATCGAGGTGTGGGAATACCTCGACTGCGAATCAGTGGGCGCGCGCGAACTGGAAGCAATACAGAAAGCGCTTAGTGAAAAGTTTGGCGCCGGCGGGTTGGCGAGTCCCGCCACGATCGCCAGAGCAGTCGCAGACGAGGGCGCCGTTCTGCGACATCCGGAAGTCTTTGAGTGCGACATTAATTGGCGCAAGGAGCATCTGAAGAAACAGGAGTTTCGAAACGAGTTGGATTTCGCCGATCTGTCAGCGGCATTTGATTCGGTTGTAAAACTTGAGGAGAAGCGACTGCAACTTCAGGTTGACAAGGACGGAACCGGACTTAGGGAATTGCAGGAGATCGTGCTGGCTGCGCGAAAAGACCTGGCCTTGCGCGGTCGCAGCAAGATTCTTGAGGTTGCAATGCGTGAGCAGCTGAAGGAGATTTCGGAGTGGTTAACCGTCTGGTTGCAGTCTCCCGAACTTTTTTCTGATTGGCTCGATCTGCGCCGGCAGTCGCCGGAGTTCGTTAGGAAATTTTCCGAGTAAGGCTCCCAACCGTTATTTTGGAACTTTCCGTCTCCTTCGCGCGAAGTAACAATAAGGTTACGCGACAGAAGTCTTCGGATGACACCACAAACAGAACGTTCTGACGGCGAGTTGCTTCGGTCGATGTTGGCTGGAGACGAAGAAGCGTTGGCCGCGTTGTTTCAGCGGCGGGCGGGCGAGATCTTTCGCTTCGCTCTACAGATGTGCGGTTCGCGGGCGCTTGCCGACGATGTAACGCAGGAAGTTTTTATGGTGCTGATTCGAGAGGGCCATACGTTCGACGCCGGACGCGGTTCGGTGAGCGCTTTCCTGATGGGTGTCGCCCGCAATCATGTGTTGCGACGTCTGCGGCGAGAGCGCTTCTATGTTTCGCTGGACGGCGATTCGACTGATGATACCGAAGCGATGAGTTCGCGAACCGGGATTTCGCGAACCGGCGAAACCCCGCTAGACGATCTCTCGCGTTCCGAAACAATCCAGTCAGTAAGAAGATCGGTGTTGGCGCTGCCTGAGAGATACCGCGAAGTGATAGTGCTGTGCGAGTTGCAGGAAATGAGTTATGTGGAAGCGGCTGAAATTCTTGGTTGTGCCGTCGGGACAGTTCGCTCGCGATTGCATCGGGCGCGCGCATTATTGATTGAGAAACTGCGACCGGCAAGTGAAGAGGAAGCAGTTGAAGTTAAGTCGGCGAGGTGTTTTGCATGAACTGTGGAGATTTTGAAAGCAACGTGAATGACCTGGCTCGCGAGCGGCTGTTGGAAGCAAGCGTTCGCGCTCGTGCGTTGGCTCACCGTGATGAGTGCGCGGCTTGCGCGCGACGACTGGCCGAGGAAAGCGAGTTGAGCTGCGGGTTGCGCGCTTTGGTAAATCAAACGAAAACTGTTGCGGTGCCGGCCCCTCGGAATGAACTGTTTGTCGCGTTGCGGAAACGTCAGACGCCGATTAACGCGACTGCAGCCGGCAGTTGGCGGCATTGGGCGACATCCGGAGCAGCCTTGGCGGCCATGGTGTTGTTGGTGATAGGGGTTGTGGTCATGCGCTCGCGTGCGACCGCTCCGCAGCTGGTGCACCCAGATCCTCCGAATGCGCGAACTGAGAAATCAATTGCGCCAACGCCGCAAGCCGTTGTTGATTCGAAGCCGACTCCGGCGTTGTCTGACAGTCTGGCGGCGAACCACAGGATGCGAGGGCAGCGTCGGAATTTGAAACGAACGTCAACGGGTACTGTGGCGACTCAGCCCGTTAAGGATCTCGCAGCGGAAACAGCGACGAATGACACAAATCTCGCGACTGAGATCACCACCGAATTCATGCCGATTGGTTACGCACCGGAGACGAGTATGCAAGATGGTGGACAACTCGTGCGCGTTGAGTTGCCGCGTTCCGCGCTGCTCGCGTTTGGTCTGCCGATGAATGTCAATCGCTATGACGAAAGAGTTAAAGCTGACGTGTTTTTTGGCGCTGATGGCATGGCCCGCGCGATCCGGTTTGTACAGTGACGCACTTGTTCCCCAGGATTTAATTAATGACCCGGTGGATTGATCCGCCGCAGAAAAGGAAAAACTATGACTAGAAAATGGCAAGTATTGTCCAGTCTATTGCTCAGCGCCTTTGTGCCGTTGAGCACGATTTCGATCTGCGCCCAGGAAAAACAAGCGGCGCCGCGTCACCAGGCTGAACGAATGTCTGGGGACGATTCGCAAACCCCGCCGCCGCACGACAACTTTATCTTCGTAGCCTCAGAAATGAACTCGGACGGCAAGCTGGTCAAAGGCGCTCCTTATTCGGCGCAGGCGGTAACGGAATCCACGCAGACCCTAAGCGACGGTAACCGGATAATCAATAAGTCTACGGCGACGATCTATCGCGACAGCGAAGGTCGCACTCGACGGGAACAGACGCTGAGGATGGGTCCGATCGCGGCGACCGGCGAACTGCCGCAAAGCATCTTCATCAGCGATCCGGTTGCCGGCATGAGCTACGCGCTCGACACGCGGACAAAGACCGCGCATAAGATGCCGCCGATGCGATTTGAATTCAAGATGCGTTCAGGCGGTGAGAGTGGTGGCGTTGGTGGCGGGGTGGGAATGGGCGCCAGTGTAGGCGTGCGTTCGATAAGCACAACGCCGCCGCCCGACATGTCAGCCGGGCCGGTTTTCGAACGCATGGCCTCTCCACCAGGAGCAGTGGTACGAATGAGTGGTCCACCGCAGTCGGGCGAGACCCCGAACATGGTATTTGAGCGTTCGCTTACGCCTCCCCCTAACGGCGAAGGCGAGATGGTCTTTCATTGGACAAATGCCGGTGAAGAAAATGCAAAAAGTGAATCGCTGGGTAAACAGTCAGTCGAGGGCGTCGAGGCCGAGGGTACACGGCGAACCGTTGAAATTCCTGCCGGCGCGATTGGCAACGAGCGGCCGATCGAGGTTGTGTTTGAGCGCTGGTACTCGCCCGAACTGCAAGTCGTAGTGATGACCAAACACTCCGATCCGCGATTCGGTGAAATGATTTACCGGCTGACGAACATTAGCAGGACTGAACCAGCGCGCGAGCTTTTTGAAGTGCCTGCCGATTACACGTTGAGAGGGCCGTCGGGAATTGGAAGCTCTGTTGGCATCGGCTCAGGAGGCGGCGAAGGTATCTCTGGCGGAGTTCTCAATGGAAAAGCCATTACGCTGCCGCTACCGGAATACCCGTCGATTGCGAAACAGGCGAAGGCGTCGGGCAGCGTCACCGTGGAAGTGACGATTGACGAAGACGGTAATGTGACCTCTGCGCGGAGCGTATCAGGCCATCCGTTGCTACAGTCAGCCGCAGTCAATGCCGCCCGGCAAGCAAAGTTTTCGCCGACTAAGGTAAACGGTCAGTCGGTGAAAGTTAACGGAGTGTTGGTTTATACGTTTGTGACGCAGTAAAACTTATTACAAGGGTAAAAGGGAAACAGGGGAACACAGGAAGTTTTTCACCCTTTCCCCGTTCCCCTCTGTATGATCGGTTCTGTAAAAGGGTTATTCGTCTTCCTCGCCGCCGCGAATTCTTCCCTCAGCGCGCGACTGCTCGATCACCTTCTGCGCCAGGTTTCCGGGAACCGGATCGTAGTGCGAAAACTGCATGTGGAACGATCCACGCGCCGCCGTAATTGAATTCAGCGTCGATTGGTAGTTCAACATTTCCGACATCGGCACCTGAGCCTTTATCACCTGATTCTTGCCGCTTGTCTCCATGCCTTGCACGCGCCCGCGTCGCGAGTTTAGGTCGCCCATAATGTCGCCGCTGTTTTCCTGTGGGGCGCTGATCTCGACATCCATAATCGGCTCGAGTATCGAAGGCTTCACCTTTTCCATCGCCGCACGAAATGCCTTGCGACCGGCGGCGCGGAACGAATGTTCATCCGAGTCGACGTTGTGATAAGAACCGTCGATTAGCTGCACTTTGAAATCGACCAACGGATAGCCGGCAATCGCGCCCGATGCCGCTGCTTCGATGATTCCTTTTTCTATTGCGGGTCGGAATTGCTGCGGCACCGCGCCACCAAAAATCTTGTCTTCGAAGACAAAGCCACCACCGCGCGGCATGGGTTCGAAAATCACTTTGCAATCGCCAAACTGGCCGCGACCGCCGGTCTGTTTCTTGTGACGACCCTGCACTTCGGCTCGTGCCGTTATGGTTTCTTTATAGGGGACCTTTGGCGGATGCAGCATGACCTCCACGGTGTAGCGCTTCCTGAGTTTCTCGACTACGGTCTCGACGTGCAATTGACCTGAACCCGAAAGCAGGAACTCTTTAGTTTGAGCATCGCGCGTGAAGTGGAGTGCCGGATCTTCTTCCAGAATCTTGTGGATGGCAACGCTGATCTTTTCTTCGTCCTGGCGCGACTTGGGTTCAATCGCGAAAGCAATCGCTGCTTCCGGATACACGACCGGATCGTAAA
Source organism: Pyrinomonadaceae bacterium (assembly GCA_036009765.1). GTDB lineage: Bacteria > Acidobacteriota > Blastocatellia > Pyrinomonadales > Pyrinomonadaceae > PSRF01. Next base: position 55,125 of record DASYLB010000013.1, read on the forward strand.
TAACGACGTGCGCTTTATCACAAAGCGTGTCGCCGGTCTGGGTTTCCTTCAACTTGACGCAGGCAATAATGTCGCCGGCATTAGCTTCCGGGATCTTGTCCAGTTGTTTTCCCTGAATTGAATGCAAACCGCCCAGGCGTTCCGGAGTAGATCTTGAAGAGTTATACACAGTTGCATCGGTCGCCACCTTGCCGCTGATAACCTTCATCACGTTTATGCGGCCGGCAAAGGGATCGGCGATGGTGCGGAAACAATAAGCCGAAAACGGTTCGCTGCTTGAATACTTTCGCGACTCCGATTCTCCCTTGTCGTTCTTCCCGTGCTCGGCTTCGTGAGCTGCCGGGTCAGGAGCAAACTCGATGAGGTGGTCGAGCAACGTCGAGAGGCCGACCAGAGTCGTTGTCGAAACTGCGTACACCGGGCACAGCTTGCTGTTCGCGATTGCCTTGCCGATATTGGGCAGCACATCCGAATCGTCGAGTGTTCCCTGATCGAAATACTTCTCCATCAAAGCATCATCGGATTCAGCCACGAGCTCGACGAGTCGCTCTCGGGTCTTGTCGACAACGTCGCGGCCCTCAGCCGGAATATCAATCTCTTTCGCCTTGCCATTCTCGTCAAACTGGTACGCCTTCAGATGGACAACATCCACGATGCCTTTGAAGTCTTGCTCTTTGCCAATCGGCAGCGTGAAGGGAACGATCGCACGTTTGAAAATATTGTGAGCGCTATCCAGCGCAATGCCGATGTCTGAATGCTCTTTGTCGAGCTTAGTAACTACCATCATGCGGGGCAGCATAAACTCATTGGCGTAGTTCCAGACTCTTTCGGTCTGCACTTCGACACCTTTGACACCGTCAACGACGACGATGCCGCAATCAGCGATGCGAATAGCCGGGCGTGCATGGGCCACGAAAGCCGCGTAACCGGGCGTATCTATAAAATTTATTTTAGTATCGCGATGTTCTAAATGAGCGAGTGCGGTATTGAGAGTGATCTTCCGGGCTATCGAATCTTCCTCGTAATCAGTGACCGTGGTTCCATCTTCGACTTTACCCCAGCGTGGTGTGGTTCCGGCGACGTAGAGAAGAGAACTGATCAGTTGCGTCTTCCCTACGTCGCCATGTCCGATGACCGCAAGGTTGCGAATAAACTCCGTGGCGTAGGCTTTCATGATAGTCCTTTCAGAGAGCGAATTCGGACGAAACAGTAGGACAGGCATTCCTGCCGGTCGTTTTGCCGCTACACGGGACCGACAAGAATGTCTGTCCCACTACTGCATTTTCGGTGAAAGACAATTTATCCGAGCGGAAAGGTGAATGGCAAGTTAGGCCATCTTTTTCGGTCGCTCAGGCATCGAAGCGTCACCTACAAATTGGGGGCAGTTTAACGAGGAGAAAGAAAATGTTTTATCGCAGAATTGTTACGGCTGTTGCAACCATTGCACTGGTGCTAAGCGCCACCGCAGCGGCATTTGCAGACGGTTCGCCAGGTGCAATCAACGGAGACAAGAAGTCTGCAGCTAAGAAGAGCGCGCCAGTTGCGGAACCGCTGAATCTTGCAATTTTGGTGCAGGATGATCTCATCTCGCAGGTTGGCAATGAACTCGGCGTGACGCGCGAATTCATACGATCGCTTCCCAGCGGATCGCGAGTGATGGTGGGCTACATCACCACCGGCACTTTACAGATTCGCCAGCCATTTACGGACGACTTAGACAAAGCAGCGCGTTCATTGCGCGTACTGCGCTCCAGCACCTCGGCTTCGTCGTATAACCCTTACGTGGAAGTGATCGAAGCCCTGCGTAACTTTGACGCAAGCTCGAAAGGTAAGAATGCAGTTCTATTGATCTCAGACGGCCTGGACACATCGCGTGGATTCGACACCACGAGTTCAGCGCACACCATTGATCTTGAGCGCGCGATTAAGAAAGCTAACGAACTCAGTGTAGCTGTCTATGCGTTCTATGCACCATCAGTTGGTTTGACGAGTCGCAGCCGGTTGGCGGCCAGCTACGGTCAGAATTCGCTCAATCGATTAGCAGACGATACAGGTGGCAAGGCCTACTTTCAGGGAACCTCGGGCTTTGTTACTTTCGATTCCTACTTCAAGCATCTCAAGGAGACGCTTAACGAACAGTATGCGCGCGCGTCGTAGATAGGCTTCAAAGCGTTGCGCAAACAAAAGACGCCGCCGCAGGGTAACCCGCGGCGGCTTTCTTGTGGGACAGGCATTCCTGCCCGCCGTTTCTCAGTCTTCAGATCTCAAGACAGATAGGAATGTCTGTCCTACAATCGGTCTCGTCTCATTATTTTTCTTGGATTGTTTAGGACCACGGTGCTAAAGTTACTGTCTAACTTCCTGGTAAGTTAACCTTTTAGAACGTGCGCGAATACTGTCTCATCGTCGAGGGCGCCTACCTTACGGAATCGGATGCCGAGCACGCCTTGCGCGATCCCTTTATTGAAGACTGGGTTGAAGAAAACGGCCACTTCAAGATCCATAACATGAATGAGATTCAAGTGACTGCCGGCGTTACGCTCGGCTCGCTTGGCGTCGTAATGTTTGACGAGCGTCTGTTTGAAATCGCCAGCGTAGACGAAGGTCATCCGTTGACTGAGTTGAAAGCAAAAGGCGTTGCCGAGGCTCTGCGGCGGCAGGACATGTTTGACGAAATCGAGGTTAAGCCGCGCGACGAAGCCGAAGCCGAAGCAGAGTTGACCGAGTCTAATCCTGACTCCGAATCCAGTGACGAATAAGCAAACTGAAGGAACGAAAGCTACGTTCCTTGACGGACGCGTCGTAGTTTTCGTCGGCGACATTACGCGTATGGACGTGGACGCAATTGTAAACGCGGCCAACTCCACGTTGCTCGGCGGTGGCGGCGTTGACGGCGCAATTCATGACGCAGGCGGCCCCGCAATTCTGGAAGCCTGCCGCGAAATCAGACGTACTCAGTTTCCTCAGGGACTGCCAACGGGCGAGGCCGTCATAACTACGGCCGGAAATCTGTCGGCCCGCAACGTCATTCATACTGTTGGACCAATCTACGGTCGCCATCAAGGTCGCGAGGCAGAGTTGTTGGCATCGTGTTATCTAAACTCATTGCAGCTCGCAGTTAGTCATTCTTTGAAGTCCATAGCGTTTCCAGCGATTTCGACCGGGGCCTTTGGTTATCCATCATTCGAAGCCGCATCCGTGTCCTCGGAAGCAATTACAAAGTTTCTCGACGGCGACGAGACGTTGGAGGAAGTCCGGCTGGTGTTTTTCCTGCTTCGTGACGCGCAATCCTTTCTTAAGCACCACAAATTCAGATAAGCGCCCGGTTGTGTTATAAGAACCGCTTTGTTTTTAACGGCGACAAAGTCGCCAATTACTTTTACCCCGGCGGCTCATCTGATGATTGAAACAATCGAACTGGCAAGAATTAAACCCGTGACTGCAACTCCGACGCTACCGACTCCACTACAGGCCCTTGAGCGGCTCTCCTGGAATTATTGGTGGAGTTGGTCTTCCGATGGCGCAGGAATCTATCGCGACCTCGACGCGGAACTCTGGGACGAATGTGAGCACAACCCGCGCCTGCTGCTCGAGAAGGTCTCTGATTACCGTCTCGCAGAGATGGCTACGGATCCTGTGTACGTGGCGCGCATACGCAAGTTGGCCGAACAGTTTGACGAGTACATGATAGCGATCTCAGATCGCAAGTCTAAGATTTCAAATGCGGAGCCGGGCCAAGCCGCGAGCGGACCGATCACGGCTGAACATCCAGTTGCATATTTTTGCGCTGAGTACGGCGTTCATAATTCGCTGCCGCTCTACTCAGGCGGGCTCGGCGTGCTCGCCGGAGATCATCTGAAGTCTGCCAGCGATCTCAACCTACCGCTCCTGGCGGTCGGACTGCTGTATCACTACGGCTACTTTCGGCAACGTCTCAATCTCGTGGGCTGGCAGGAAGAGTTCTATGGGGAGACCGATCCCAAACAGTTGCCGCTGGGCCAGCTCAAAGGCGCCGACGGAGCGCCAATCTTCGTAGAGGTGTTAATCCGCGAGCGCATGGTCCGCGCTCAGGTTTGGCGCGTTGACATTGGCCGCGTGCCGCTCTACCTGCTAGACACCAATATTGCCGAGAACGCGGAAACTGATCGCTGGGTTACCGGGCATCTGTATGGTGGTGACCGTGAGACTCGCATCGTGCAGGAAATGCTGCTGGGTATCGGTGGCGTGCGCCTCCTGCGCAAGCTCGGCGTCAAGCCGCATGTTTACCATCTCAACGAAGGGCATAGCGCTTTTCTCACGCTCGAGTTGGCCCGCGAATTAGTCCAGGCGGAAGGGATAGCTTTCCAAGCGGCTGCGGCACAAGTGCGTGAGCGTTGCGTTTTTACTACCCACACGCCAGTCGCCGCCGGCAATGATGAGTTTGAAGTCGACTTGTTAACACGATCGTTTGGCGCCAGCTTTGAGAAAGAACTTGGCCTGACTCACGATGAATTCCTGGCGCTGGGACGAACCGATCCTGCTAACAAGCGCGAAGCTTTTGGTCTGACGCCGTTGGCGATCCGCATGAGTCGCTCGACTAACGGCGTGAGCCGCAAGCATGGGGAAGTTTCGCGCGCACTCTGGCAGAAGCTTTGGCCTCAGGCGCCGGTTGCGCAGGTTCCGATTACACATGTAACGAATGGCGTTCATGCGCCCACCTGGATTGCTCCGCTGCTGCGATCACTTTTTGAGAAGCACATCAGCGGCGATTGGCAAACGAGAGCCCGCGATCGGGCTGGTTGGACCGAAGCCGTTCAGCAAATCCCTGACGAAGAACTGTGGGCCGCGCATTTACTTCTAAAGGAGCGTTTGGTTGCTTTCATTCGCCAACGCTCAGTAGTCGCGCGCGTCAATCGCGGTGAGTCAGCCGCATCCACCGAAGCGGCGCGAGAGATGTTTGATCACCGTGCGCTTACAATCGGTTTTGCGCGGCGCGCGGCCGGCTACAAGCGTTGGAACCTGGTGCTAAAAGACACTGAGCGACTGCGGCGAATTACTCATGACACCGATCGACCCGTTCAGTTTGTGTTTGCTGGAAAAGCTCATCCACAGGATCAGGAAGCGAAACTCATTCTGCAGGAAGTCGCTTTGTGGGGTGGCGGAGAAGGGAACAGATCAGTTTTTCTTCAAAACTACGACCACGAGATCGCGCGCCAGTTAGTGCAATCAGTTGATGTTTGGTTAAATGTTCCGCGCCGTCCGCTTGAAGCGTCGGGAACAAGTGGTGAAAAGGTAGCGATGAATGGCGGCTTGAACCTGTCCGTATTGGATGGGTGGTGGCTTGAGGGTTACGACGGCGCCAACGGCTTTGCGGTTGGAGCTGACACCGCGCCAGCGCCGGATGCTGAAGTCGATGCCAGCGACGCGGAATCACTTTACCGCGTGCTCGAACAGCAAGTTGTGCCGCTTTATTACGACCGCGATCTCGACGGGCTACCTCACAAGTGGATTGCGATGATGAAGAACTCAATCGCCACGCTGGTCCCCGAGTTCAACAGCAATCGGATGGTTGAGGAATACGCGCGCCGCATCTATGTGTAGACAAAGACGGCCGTGCAGTCGAAGATGAGCGGGGGCAAGCCCGCCTTCCTAACCTGAGAGACGTTCGAAGTTAAGATTCAAATACTGATTGAGAGACTTTCAAGCTGGTAGCTGCCGCGTTGATCTGTAATCTCTCAGGTCAGGAAGGCCTTGCCCCCGCTGCTTTTGCCACGTCACTGTAAACACGCGTCTCAACATGACTTCACCTCCAGTCTTGAAGCCCTATCCCTGGCGACTCTTTTGGTTGTTGTTTGTGGGAGAAGTGCTCGCTGTACTCGCCGTCGTTCCTGCCGGAATCGAGCTGCTCGGTCCGATTATTTCCAAACAACCACTACCTAACGCTCCCCTTCCGTTATTGATTCTGGTCGGTGTTATTCAGAACGTGGCGTTGCTGGCGTTTACAGTTTGGCTGGGGCTGAAACTTTCTCGGAGACTCGGACTCGGTGCGCCGCTACTCGAGTCCTGGTTAAGCCGCGGGTCCGAGTCGCGGCCTCGACGAACTCACATCCTACAATCGGGAATACTGACCGGAGTAGTGCTGGGAATTGTTCTAGTGTTGGCATTGCTGGTGCTGGTGCCGCGACTGCCAAATCTTCCATTCGTCGTGGTTGCTCGCCTGTCGATTTGGAAGCGCTTTCTCATGTGCTTTTATGGAGGCGTTTATGAAGAGTTGCTGACGCGCTTGTTTCTCTTAACACTGGTCGCCTGGATCGCGAATCGCAGTTGGCGAAATACAGTTCCGAAACTTTCGAACTCAGCCTTCTGGTTCGCGAATGTCTTTACGGCCATCATCTTCGGGCTCGGCCATCTGCCATCTGCCTCACTATTCATGCCAATTACGCCGCTGGTTGTGGTTGCTGCGCTCCTGCTCAACGGCGTCGCCGGGATCGCCTTTGGTTATCTTTATCGTAGAGACGGACTGGAGGCCGCAATGATCGCGCATTTCACTTGCGATGTGATGATTTGGGTGGTGGGTCCCGTGTTCATCAAATCGTAGTCGGGCCATCAGCCAGGACCCGAATGGCCGGGCAACCACCGAAGCGTTTTGAAGCATTCCCCTGATGCGCCCAGCCTCGCGCTCGTATGTTAGACTAACGACACTTCGGAACCAGACCCGCATGAAATACTGCACTATTTGCAAAGGAAAATTTGACGACGCCGTAAGCTTCTGCCCTAAAGATGGCGAGGTGCTCGAAGACGATCCATCCTCGTTTGTTGGCACGGTGCTCGATGGCCAATACCAAATCGAATCGCTACTCGGTAAGGGAGGAATGGGGGCAGTTTATCTGGCGCGCCACATCTTGCTCGGCGATCGCGTGGCCATAAAAATCCTGCCGCCCGAGGTGCGCACCAACGCCGAGTGGCTGCGCCGTTTCCGTCGCGAGGGTCAAGCAGCCCGGCGCTTTCGTCATGCAAACGCAGTCACGGTTTACGATCTAAGGACGGCCTCTGACGGCACCATCTATATGGTTATGGAGTATGTCGAGGGCCACACGCTCGACGCGGAATTGAAGAGAAGGGGGCGCTTTACCGCCAGCGAAGCTCTTGAAGTTCTCGAACCCATCATGAGCGTTTTGAACACCGCCCACGCCATGGGTGTAGTTCATCGCGATCTCAAGCCGGAAAACATAATGATCGGCAAGGTGCAGACGAATGGTGAAGCACCGATCAAGCTGCTGGATCTTGGTATCGCCAAGATGCGCGAAATCGCAGGAGTTGATAGTAGTGGGACGACAGAACTCACGATGGCGGGCCAGGTACTGGGGACCCCTTACTACATGTCTCCGGAGCAGTGGGGTGAAATATCTCGCGACGGTAATCCGGAAATTGATGGCCGCACAGACATCTACAGCCTCGGGTTGGTCGCTTATCAAATGATTAGTGGCCAGCGTGCTTATTCAGCTTCGACGCTTCATGAATTGCGACGAGAGCACATCGGCGTAAAACCTCCGCCGTTAGTTGAAAAAATTCCTGACGTGCCTCAAGGCTTTAGCGAGGCAATTGATAGGGCGATCTCGAAAGACCGAAGCGACCGCCAGACGACAGCGGGTGAACTATCGTTGCAGTTACGCGCCGGACTGGGCGACGCAGCCGGACAGGCGCCTTCGTCGAGAACTTATCCGGATATTCCTCATGCGGCAGATTCACACTCGCACACTCAAGGATCGCCGGGTGGGATAACGAGCAAGTCGGATGTGAACGCCGCGACGATTGTTACAGTTGACGCGACTCCGACAAGTCCGCCCAGCGTTCCTCGTCCTGTCGTGCAACCGCCCGTCTTGCAGCCGCCGGTTGCGCAAGTTGAATCTGCAGCGAAGCTTGAGCCAGTGCACGCAGCCGGTGTTGATTTATCGTCCAGCGTAACGCGAGTCCGGGTAGCGCAGGCAGAAGTTGAACCCAAAAAATCACGAGGCAAGGTGCTGGTTTTGGTTGGGGCCGTCGTTCTTGTTTTGGTATTGGTTGTTGCCGTTGTGGGGGGCTATTTTGCGCTCAATGGATTTAAGACCGAAACCGGAGGCGGTTCAGGCAGCATCACCGGAAAGGGTAAGACAGGGACGGGCACTGAAGTCTCCAGTACCGAGGCCCCGGAAATCGGGCGCTACTGGCTTGAAGTGCTGCCAAACGTTTTGGCCGAACCGCAACGTGTGGCCAAGCCGGAGCCGCTGCCTTCCGGCGGTGCATTTAAGTTCCATTTCGAGTTTAGCGGCAGTGGTTTTCTCTACATCGTAGGTCCTGGTGAGAAAAATAAGCCGACGGCGTTTCTGACGAACGAACCCGCCGAGATTTCCGGTTTGCAGTCGAATGACGTTTCGAAAGGTAGCGACTTCAGTTTTCCCAGTGGAGTTGAACATTGGATGGAACTGGACAAGAAGCCGGGAACTGAAGATTACACTATCGTTTTCTCGACGGATCGGCTGAGCGCGCCGGCTTTTTTGAACTCGCAGGCAACTGGAAAACCGCTGGGCGAAACAGAACAGGCGGAGTTTCAAGAGTTTCTGACGAAGTACAAAACGAGCGAGCCGCCAGTGGAGATTGACGATAAGGATCCAGCCCGACCTTTTGTCAGAGTAAAAGTGCCGCAGGCGAAAGGTTCGAGCGCCCCGGTGGTTTTTGGCATCCGGATCGAACACAAATAAATCCCATCTGATGTCGAGCCACGTATCTGTGTTGGCGGAATATCAAGTTTGAAGGAGCGGATTGTTGCAATGAGAATGAAAGTAGGCTTTTTGAGTTTGCTGATCGTTTTGGCGGGTTTTGTTCCGGCGCTTGCTTTGGGTCAGGACGAAGACGTCCGTGGCTCGTTTATGACGACGCGACCGAAAGCGACCGGTAAAGTCAGCGGCAATAAATCGACGCCGGCAACGAAACCAAACCGGCGACATCCGAAGACGCCGCCGCCAAATCCTTCCGGTTCGACGCCGGTGGTCGGGAAGAATCCAGCAACTCCTGAAAAAGTAAACCTGGCGCGCATCGGTCTTGGTTTGACGCTTTTCATGCGCGATTCAAATGGTCTCGCCGTACGCACCGATCCGTCGCATGAGTTTCGTGAAGGAGATCATGTTCGCGTTTTAGTCGAGAGTAACGCCGACGGCTACCTTTATGTTTTCAACACCACCGATAACGGTAAGCCGATAATGCTTTATCCCGATCCGGAGCTCGACGACGCGGGTAATTACTTCCAGGCGCATGTACCGTTTGAAATTCCGTCGAGCGTTGTTGCCGAAGAGAATTTGCGTTGGTTTACTTTCGATAAATATGCCGGAGCAGAGAGACTCTTTTTTGTGTTTACTCGCGAGCCGCTGGGATCGGTTCCCATTGAGGACGACCTGATTACTTACTGCCGCGAGAATGCCCGGTCTTGTCCGTGGAACCCGGGAACAGATGTCTGGGCGCAAATTCAGAAAGAGATGACTGAGCCGGTTCAATCAGTTAAAGCTCAGGCCGTTGGCGGCGCGCAAACGTCGTCAGAACATCGGGCTGCCACGCGCGGCATTGGCCTGAACCGCGACGATCCGGAACCTTCGTTGATAATGTTAACGGGCTCGACAACTAAGAACATGTTGGTTATGACGCTTGATTTGGTTCACAAGTCAGTGAGCATGGCCGATTCGAACGAGGAACTGCAATAGCCGGAAGGTTGGTTTAAGTGAACGTGAGGAAACTGCTCGGTTTTGTGATCTTTGCGAGTTTGCTGTTCAGCTTAGCGAGCGTAGGGTTTGCCAACAAACTTTCCGCTCCGCCGAGTTTGCCGGTACCGCAAACAGATCAAGCGTCAACCGCTTTGCACGAAGGGCGGAAGCTTCTCAAGCAAGGTAAAGCGGACCAGGCGTTGGGACAACTTCAAACCGCGCTTAAGCTCTTCACAGCAGCAAACAATAAAAAAGGAATCGCGGCTTGCCACAACGAGCTCGGCGATCTTTATTTGCGGCAGGGGCAAAGCAAAACTGCGCTCGACCACTATCAACAAGCTTACAACGCACTCTCAGGCGTAGTTGTCCAGGAACAAAGAGAAACAGCCGCGGCTGGCACTGCAGCGCGGATGGTGCCGAGTTCAAGGGCCGGCGAGGCCGTTGATACAGCTGCAAGCGCGAGCGATACCGGGTTCAACGCTAAACTCTTGCTCGCCAAGATTGGCGACACAAACTATCAACTCGGCCAACTGAGCGACGCTGCCTCCTCTTACGGTCAGATGAATCCCCAAAAGCCTGAGAGCGCCGCTAAGAAGGCGGGAGGGATATTCGGCAAGATGGCGCCTTCCGTTATTCTCGGCGGCGCTACTGACAGCGCTGCGATCGGATCTGCCGCAGGCGCTGCAGGCGGTGCGTTGGTCGCAAAGAACGAGCTTGAGCAATATCGCACTTCAATAATCTACATGACTTATGAGCTCGGCATGGGTCGAATCGCTTTTGCCGAGAATGATCTGGAGACCGCGCGCAAGCACTTTGAAAATGCGGCCGACGCCGGCAAGGGCGCGTTGCCGATGATCGCCCACCTGGGCCAGACCCGGCGCTTTCGCACCGCCGCACGGACCAACCTGGCTGACGTCGCCATGGGGCAACTCGATTACAAGAATTCTTTCAAGCTTTACGAACAGGCAGCGAAGGGCGCCAGGGACGACAAGCGTTTGGATCTAATGTGGCCGGCGCAATTGGGAATGGGCCGTAGCCAGTGGGCGCTCGCCGCACAGGAAAAAGACCCAAAAAAGGCAACGAAGTTAAGAGAGTCGGCACTTGTTAATCACAAGGAAGCGATCGCAACCGTGGAAACGTTGCGCGCTGGAAGTTTGCGGGCTGATGAATCGCGGACTATTTTTCTGAGTACGACCAAGGATGTATTTGACGATGCGTCGACTGCCTTCGCGGAGATGGCGTTGTTAAGTGCGCCTGCTGCCGGCAACGGAGCTGAAGCGCTTTCCGGAAAGGCACTTGAATACGCTGCGGAGGCGTTTAAGATTTCGGAGCAGTCGCGCGCGCGTTCGTTGCTGGATCTGCTCAGCGAAACTAACGCCGCAGTAACGGAAGGTATTCCCGCTGATTTGCTGAAGCAAAAGCAGGACAACCTCGATCGCCAGCAGGAAATTGCCGAGGCCCTGACCGGAATCAGCCTCGCGGCGGACAGCGATAAGAAGCCGTCTGATCTGGAATCATCTCTGGAAAAGTTGCAGACCGAGTTTGAAGAAATCGAGAACCAAATACGAACTGCCAACCCGCGCTATGCGAGTCTAACCGCGGGCAAGCCTTTGTCGTTGGCTGAAGTCCAGAGCACGGTGCTTGACGACCAAACCGCGTTGCTCGAATACAACCTGGGTCGCGATGCTTCGTATCTCTGGGCGGTAACAAAATCCGGCGTTTCACTCTACAAACTTCCGGCGCGGTCGGCCGTCGACAAACTGGCCACCGATCTGCGCGCGCGATTGATCCCCTCGAAACTTCAACGCCGCATCGTTGGCATCGATGTGATGGCCGACAGTCAGCGTGGCCTCGGTGTTAGCACCACGCCGTTTGCGGAAGATGCAGCTTATTTTGTTACTGCGTCCAGCGCTCTTTACAAAGCAGCCGTCGAACCTGCTGCGGCTGTCTTCGGAGAGAAGCGCCTTTTAGTTGTAGGCGATGGGGCACTGAACTATGTTCCGTTTGAGGCGCTCGTGAAGTCGCCGGCGAGTGCGGATTATTCTTCGTTGCCTTATTTGGTTAAGTCGAACGAGATTGTTTACGCGCCATCGGCATCGGTCGTGGGCTTGATCAGGCAACAGAATACCAATCGCGCGGGGAAGGCGATGTTGATAGTCGCTGACCCTGTCTTTAACTCAGCTGACACGCGCGCCAAAGGCGCCGGCTCAGCGCCAAACGCCAGTGAAACACGCGGCCTCGGAATTCAAAGCGCGTTAACGGACGTGACGGGTCAGGATGCATCCGTGGCTGCGGGCTCGACGAAAATGCAGGGATTGCCGCTAGCACGACTGGCGGGTACTCGCGCTGAGGCTGAACAAATTAGCAAACTTGCCAAAGCTTCAGGCGCGCAAGCCGACACCTGGCTCGACCTTGACGCCAGCGAAGATAATATTGAAACGCGCGATGTCACGAAGTATCGCGTCGTGCACATTGCAACGCACGGCTTGTTGAATGCCGAGCGGCCGCAGTTTACCGGAGTTGTGCTATCGCTGGTCGGTAACAAGAGCGGAGACGGGTTTCTGCGGACCGATGAAGTTTTTAACCTGCGCCTGGGATCGCCGCTGGTAATGCTTTCCGCGTGTGAGACGGGGTTGGGAAAAGAGAAGCGCGGCGAAGGGGTAATGGGTCTAACGCGCGCGTTTATGTACGCTGGAGCGCCTACCGTCGGCGTCAGCCTATGGTCTGTCGCCGATAGATCAACCGCCGAATTGATGTCTGATTTCTACAAGCGTTTGCTCGGCCCCTCGGCTAACTCCAGCAGCGTTTCGCCCTCGTCCGCCATGCGCGACGCTCAACTCGCGATGATTTCCGGCAAGAAGTACAGTGCGCCATTTTACTGGGCGCCGTTTATTCTGGTCGGCGACTGGCGATGAAGACAGTAAGCAATAAGCGGTAAGCAGTAGGAATTAGAAGCGAAAGGGGCGCCGAGGTAAAACTTGTAGCGTCCCTTTTTCGTTCGTCGTCCTGCTCCTGCTTCCGCGTCATACCGCATGGTCCAACACTATATCGGGTAAGACTCAACGCTTCACCAAACAAATAAGAACACTTCAAGACCATCTGGCCCATGTGAGGGCGGTGGCACAGCTGTTGTTAACTGAGCCGCGGGCACTTCGCTCGACCGCAACAAGAGGGCGCAATCGGGCTGTTGCAAATCGAAGGGAGAACAAGATGAATAACAAGCGACAAAAATTCGTAGTGCGAATCGGCATGCTGGCTTTGGTGGCTTTCTTATCGCTACCGCTGACAGCCTTCGCACAAGACAACGGCCGCGGACGCGGTCGGGATAGTAACCGCGATAACAGCTCGTGGCAGCGCGAACAAGCGGAACGCGCGCGCGTAGAAGCGGCACGCCGCCAGGAAGAAATCCGACGTCAGGCGGAATTGGAACGCCAGGCTGCTGAAGCACGACGACTGCAGGAACGCAATCGCAACAACAACGATTACGGTCGTAACAGTCAATACGAGCGAAATCGGCGGGGGCGTAACTGGGATCGTTATGACCGCTTCGGTGGCTCCTCACAGCTGCGCCAGACGGCCCTGAATGCCGGTTACAATAACGGCATCCAGGAAGGCCGCAAGGACCGCAGTCATGGTGATCGGTTTGATTATCGCGACGAAGGCGACTACCAGAAGGCCACGGAAGATTACAGCTCCCGCCTGGGCGACAAGGAACTCTACAAGCGTTACTTTCGCGAGGGCTTCCAGAACGGCTACGAAGATGGTTACCGCGGCTACTAAGGCGCGGCCAATTGACCAATACGGAAAGCGGGAGTGAGACTTAGGTCTTCCTCCCGCTTTGTCGTGTAAACGAGAGCTCGCCTGTTTGTGGGAACGAGACCGATAAGCTACTATCAAAACGTGTTCGAAATAGGCCGTACCCGGGCGGGAATTATGGAAAATCACTTCGTAAAGGTCACTGATAGCAAGTCACTCGGAGAGCTCACGAAACGTTCAATTGAACGCCCGGTGGTTATCTTCAAACACAGTTTGACTTGTCCGATTAGTGCCGCAGCCTACGAGCAAATGGCGGAATACGAAGGCGAGGTTGAGTTGGTTGAAGTGCAACGCGCTCGCGAGCTTTCGGATGAAATCGAGAACCAGCTGGGCGTTACTCACGAATCGCCGCAGGTTTTGGTTTTGCGGAATGGTCAGGTCGCCTGGAGCGCCTCTCATTTCAAAATTACAGCAGCAGCAGTAGACGAGGCGGTGCGTGCTGCGGAAAAGAACGGACAGTAGCCGAACGAATAGTTTGTCTTGATGATTGAAGCCACAGAAAGACGAGGGCCGGCGATTGAGCCGCGAGAGATAAAGCAGGAAGGTGACTCCGGCCTGCGCATATCCTGGGCAGACGATGTGGTTTGCCGTTACACGGCCGCTGAACTCAGACGCGCTTGTCCCTGTGCGCAATGTGTGAATGAGTGGACGGGGCAACGGGTCTTGAAGCCGGAAGCTGTTTCCGAGGAATTAACGATTGCGGACCTCAGTATCGTGGGACGTTATGCGCTAAATTTCCGCTGGAGCGACGGACACGAGACAGGCATATACAGTTTTCGGTACCTGCGAGAGCTGGGTGAACGGTAGGGATTGGCGTAACAGATCTGATTTCAAGATCGCAAACTAACAGTTTGCGTTACAATTTTGGGGGACTATGAACGAACAAGACTTCTTTAATGAAAAGCAGGAATCTAAAAAGGCGACTTACAGTTGTCCCCACTGTCGTGAGCGAGCTGAATATGACGTCCGCTGGATGAAGCGCACGAAAAAGCAGGCTCCGCCGCGAGGCGCCAATGAACAGGACCGCATGCGTTATCAGAAGTCTCGCGACTACATGGTACGCATCGACGACATGCTGGCGTGCAAGAGTTGTCGCCGCCGCTTTGATATCCCGAGTTCCCAGTCAGTTGTGTTCCTTTAATACCCTCTCCTCAACGCACATTTGCCCGTCGACGACTTCCCGGAGATAGTCGCAAAAATCTTTCTAATGAAAGACTGAGCAGATTTGTTTCTGATCCTCTGTCAGAGGGACAATCTGTGGTTTTCGCGGTAACCAGTCCAAGGCAGTTGCACAAAACCGGAAATTCGTAGCGGCCTGAACCTTGCTCAGGATATCCACAGCTCAACAAGGGTGGTTAATCAATCATGAAAGAGACATCAGACTTTGCTGGTGCGCATAAGGTAAACAATTCGTTTCTTTCGCCGCTCGAGCGGCGCCTCGCTCCAATAGTGATCCCGCGGATTCCCAGTTGGCTGGAAACGCAGCATCTGACTATGTTGACCGTGGTTTGGTCGCTCCTGATCCTCGTCTTCAGTTTTCTCGCTGCGCGCAACATCCGCTGGCTGTGGATGGTCTCAGTGATGATCGCGCTTCAATGGGTAACTGATCACTACGACGGCAAAGTCGGCAAGTATCGCAATACCGGTTTACAGCGATGGGGCTATTACATGGATCACCTGCTGGACTACTTCTTCCTCTGTTCAATAGTTCTTGGCTATGCGTTTATTCTTCCCGAACGGTCGCGTTTTCAATTGCTGCTGATGCTAGCGCTATTTGCCGCTTACGACTTCAGCACCTTTCTCGCTTTTTCCGCTACTGATGAACTCAAGATTAGCCACCTAAAATTCGGTCCCACTGAGTTCCGCTTGGCTATAATTATCATCAACGGGCTACTGATTACATTTGGTACAAAACACATGATTAGCGGATTAAAGTGGGTCAACGCCGGCGCCGTGGTGGGTTTGGTTTTCCTAATTTATGGAACGCAAAAGAAGATTTGGCAGCTTGATATGAAAGGCCGCGAGCCAGCCGCAAAGGCTGGTTCCATGGAAAAAACATACGTGCAGGCTAAGGAATGTACGTACTAATAGCGCCCGGCCAACTGTAGATGTGATAGCATGCATCTGACTTCCTGAGTTCCTTCGCCATACCCAGCAAAACCATTTAATAGCAGTCGGTTGAAGCCTAGTCCGTGGCTTAGCGTTTGCTTATGACTATGCAAGTTCTCTCAGTCGTAACCGTTCAAGAAGGGCGAGCGATAACAGGTAAAAACGGGGAACTCTATTCAGGAAAGATCGTTTAATAGAAATAAGTAAAAAGAGTGGCCCTTTTCGTTGAGCGAATCCGCGTTAGCGATTAAGGCAAAACAAGTTGGTTAAAATGTCAGCAAAGAAAGCAATCAAAATCATCAAGAAGGACGAGCGGACGCGCAAGCAGAAGCCCGCGCCTAAGGGAACCACGACCGCGCAAACCGCACGCGAAATGGTCAAAACCGTGACCAATTGGGTTAACGAGCTGCAGCAAAAGCGCCGAACCGAAACGGCCAACGCTATCAAACTAATGCTGCCCGACGACCCGCGCGCCAGCGAAGCCTAAACCTCAGTCGCCCCGCACTTCGCTTTAGTAGAACTGCCGCCCCAATCCTTCAGATTGACACCTGCGGTGGGTAGCGATAGGTTCCTGCCATGACTTCTACGCCTGCAGAGTCCAAGACCAATATTTCAAACTCATTCATCCAGGAAGCACGGCGGCTTCTTACTGAAGAGTATCTTCCTAAAATTGAACGCTGCGTTGAACGCCTTACGAACGAGCAGATTTGGTGGCGGGCAAATCCTGAATCAAACAGTATTGGCAACCTGATGCTGCACCTTTCGGGAAACGCACGGCAGTGGATCGTTTGCGGGTTGGGAGGCGAAGTCGATCTGCGTGAACGCCAAATCGAGTTTGATGAACGGGAAGTAATATCTCGTGAAGAGTTGCTCGGCAAACTGCGAACGACGGTGACGGACGTAAGCGAAGTGCTCGCCCGATTTGATTTCGCCCGGCTACTTGATGAATATCCGATCCAGGGAACCCAGGCGACTGCGCTCGCCGCAATCTTTCATGTAACCGAACACTTCTCAATGCACACCGGACAGATTATCCTGCTGACGAAGCTGCTCGGGAATGCCGATTTGGTTTTTTACGATTTCTCTACCGGTAAGCCGACACACACCTGGCACGACAGCAAAAGCTCGTAGGCTCGCGAAGATAGTTTAAATTCGCAGCCCTCTTCCTCTCTTTCAAAACTTCGCGTTTCATGCTTAATATAGTGGCGTTCCGTAGTAATCATAAGGGACGGACAGAAATGTCTGGCCTACTTCATCAAGGAGAACGCATCTGAATGACTTACGTCGTTGCAGAACCCTGTGTGAACTGTCGCTATACTGACTGTGCTCTCGTGTGTCCTGTTGAAGCTTTTCACCTCGACGACGATATGTTGCACATTAATCCTGAAACGTGCATCGACTGCGACGCCTGTGTACCCGAATGCCCGGTTGAAGCGGTGTTCGCTGAAGCCAACGTTCCACCCGAGTGGTCCCACTTTACGCAGATGAACGCGGACAAAGCCTTGAGCGGTTTACCGACGATTACGTCTCGGATGGATCCGTTGTGCGAATTAGTTTCGCCCACACATTAGTTCGAGATGAAAAAAGGTACCAAACGCTTGCTCGGTGGTCTGGCTTTGGCGGCCGGAGCGATCGGTGCTGCTGGTACCTTTATGAAGAAGAAAAATCAAACTGGAAAACAACGACGGCGGGCAGAAGACAATTCAGCGAGCGTATGGGCGCGGCCGGGAATGACGGTGACCTTTCGCGCGGAATTAATGCCGGGCCGCGATCGCGAGCACAGGACTGCAAGCGTAAAAAAACTTCTTCCCAGCGGGCGCGTGTTGTTGCATGAGATAGAAGGCGAACATGGGCAGGGCGAATTCGATCCGATTTTCTAGATAGTTCAAAGTCGAAGGTCCAAAGTCCAACGCATTCTGATTGGAACTCGAGTCAGATTCGGAGGTGCGACTTTGGACTTTGGACTTTGGACTTTGGACTTTGGACTTTGGCCCCGAGCCCGCTTACCAGTTGTAGATCCTACCGGACTCCATCACACCCAGTTTCGGGATATTAAGCGCCTTCAATTCATCGATAACCAGCTGGCGATAAGCCGGCTTGATGTGTACCGCCAGAATATCGAGGCCATTGTGATTGAGTTTGCGAAGGTCGCGTTGCAGTGAGGCGGGTGTGTAGTGTCGTGAGACTTCCGCGAGACTGGCCATCGAATTAGGGAAAGACGCTTCGATTAACAAAGCCTCGATACGCGGGAACCGATTGATAACGTTCCAAAGCTCATCGGTTTCTGACGTATCTGAACTAAAAGCGATGGTGCTCTTGCCATCCGAAACTACCAGCCCGACCGTTGGCACGATGTGGTTTACAGCGACTGCTGTTACGGTGACATGAGCGACCTGAAACGCTTCGCCCATGGGAATAGGAACGTATTCCATCACCGGACCGAACTCGTTTTTCAGTTCAGAAAACCGCGGGTAAACATTCCAGTTAAAGATGTCCCGTTCCAGCAGCTCAATCACTTCCGGGGTGGCATAGACGCGCACTGGACTTTCGAGAGTTTCAAAAAGATCATCGATGAATATTGGCAGGCTGGCGATGTGGTCCATGTGTGGGTGAGTCACAATTATGTCGCGCACCGATTGACGCTGTTCCGCAGTCAACGCCAGCGCAATACTACCGGCATCGACGGCAACGCTGTCGTCGATCAAGAAACATGTCAGACGTTGTTCGGAGGTTGCGTGACCCTGACTATCAAAGGTGCTTGGTAGGAGTTGAACTCTCATCAGTTCGAGGAAGAGACTGTCTTCGCGAGCTTCGCTTGGTAGCCAGCTAGTATAGTCAAATCTGAATGAAATGGGCGAACTTTGTTCAGCGGCGCTTATTTACCGCGCAGTCGTTTTAGCAGATCCTCGAGCGCCATCCGATATGCCGCCTCGCGTTGGGCCGCATCGGCTGTGGCTATCCCGCGCGCGACCCGGTTCCTATGAAACGCAAGTTCACTGGCAGTCTGATTTAACTGCCGGGCCGCCTGCCAATGGCCCAGACCGCCTCGCGATAACGCGTCAAATGAAGCGCCCATACGTCCAAAAATACTCCCGAGGCGCTTGTACTCAGCCTGCGTAAACAGTCCGCCTTGAAGCTCGACTACAAGCTGCTCACGAACGATTTGACCCTCACGACGGAGTGCGAGGGCGATTACGACCAGCATAATGAAGAACGCAGGGATCATGATGAGAATGTAGGTAAGAATAAAGGCGCCGCCCCCGAAAAGAACGCCAGAACCGTTCCAGATGCTGTGCATCGACATTGCCGCCAGCAAGCCCAGCGGCGGAGCAATCACCTTGATGGCAATGTTTCGTGACTGGCGCGCCAGTCCTAATCCGATTCCCGTCATGCTGGTAAACATCGGATGCGAAAAGGGCGCCAGGAAACCGCGCAAAATGAAAACGAAGGTGAGTGTTCCACCACTCTCCATCACAGCCTTCCCGTAGTATTGGATGTTTTCCGTCATCGCGAAGCCCAGACCGACCATGGCGGCATAGACGATGCCGTCGATCACGCCGTCAAATTCGTCTTTCTTTGCGAAGAAGAAAATAAAGAGGATTAAGGCCTTGGCGCTCTCTTCGACTATCGGTGCGGAAATGACCGCACCAAACGTATGTCCCGCTCTTGCGCTGTTGGTCATCAACTGCACAGCTACATCACTGGCGGTGTTTATCAGGAAGGCGAAGAACACCGCCACCAGCGCGCCCCAAAAGAAAGCGGTCGCCAGCATCCAGGCCGGTTCAGCTTCGTAGCGATCAATCCAAAGAACCAGGATGAGGTAGATAGGAACGGGCAAAATCGCCGACACCATCCCGATCAATAGGGCTATCGGTCCCGTCTCGACGCCGATTAGAAAAAGCACAATGAGACCGAGTAGCAGCGCGGTAAGGGCCGCGATGACTCCGGCGATGATCTTGATAACTGTCTTAGCGCCAGACGACTTCGCGGGGATTGGTCTTATGACTACCTTCGGCGCTCGGGGATCGTTAATCATAGCGAACTGCCTCACTAAGGAGAGTATTTGGATCCGATCAAGACTCTACTTCGTTTAGAAACAGAACCGTGCTGAAAACTGCGCAATTACCAGAATGCGGCAGAGTATATACAGAGAACGATTCAAGCGCGAGCTTTTGATTGGCGCTGCCGCGTCAGGGTAGAGCCCGGCTTAGCGGGCGCAGGTTAAAGCCCGGCCGCCATCAATTGAATAAGTTGCACCCGTGATCCATGAAGCGCTGTTCGAAGCCAGAAAGAAGATCAAGTCGGCAACCTCCGCAGGTTGACCAACCCTGCCGAGTGGGTGAGTGCTCCTGGAGTGTTCGAGGAACGCGGCATATTGGTCCTCATTCATCCCGCCACGTTTGTGTATCTCAGTAACCACAACGCCGGGATTCACGGCGTTCACGCGCACGCCTTTCGCCGCTAGTTCAAGCGCTGCGCAACGCGTTAGTTGATCAAGTCCGGCCTTGGAAACGCAATAAGCCAACACACCGGGAAACGATCTCAAGCCCGTCACGCTGGAGACGTTCACGATATTTCCCTTTCGCTCAATCATAGTCGGCAGGGCCTTTTGCATCAGGACGAAGGGGGCGCGGAGATTGATCTCGAGCATCGCATCCCAGGCGGAGAGAGTTGTGTTTTCAATGCTACCGGACGAAATGTGACCAGCAGCGTTTACTAAGAAATCGATTCCCCCGAACCGTTCCACGGTTTTCGCGACTACCGCGTCAGTTTGGCTTTCTTGCGAAAGATCGGCCTGAATCGACAGCACTGAGGCTTCAGCGCCGAGCTGACTCTGAAGCTCCCGCAATCCCTGCTCGTTCCTTCCTACCGCGGCGATGCTTGCGCCTGCTTGCGCAAATCGCATTGCGGTGGCCTTGCCGATGCCCGAAGTGGCGCCGGTTATGAGTAAGACCTTATTCGCAAACTCTTTTTCCATGCTGGTTGTCCTTTATGCCGTTGTTAGTTAATTTGGGTCTTACATCTACGAGACTCTGACGCATCGGAGATACGCGACGAAGGTAGCCAGAGGCGCAACCTCTGGATCACTTAGCGCGTCTCCAACGCGCAAAAATCATTATCGGTTTCCTTCCCAGACGTTCCACGTCTGGCTACCCTCTGATCGCGGCTCTGCCGCGAAAATCACTCAACCCTTTTTGAATTGAACGGGTACCACCAGCCATCATATATTGACAGCACAATACCAAAAAGCTGACTATTGCGTGTTATTCAGTCATAGTGTGGTTTCCGGCCTGAGAATAAGTAACTTGCGCAACAACTCTGCAGACGATTTTTTCCCAAGAGACGCTCGCACGCACATGCGCGGCTCAAGCGAAGCTGCGCGCCGGCGTGCTCCTCGTCCTCGAATGCCTTCGAGCTTTGGCTATCTTCTGGCTGCCTTCGTCGCCGCGATAGCTTTGTTTTTTGGGCTGTGGCTGACCTTGGTGAGCGGTGGCGACGAGGCCCCCTGGATTCCAGCCGGTCTGGCTGCGAGTGTCGTGTTGCTGGTCGCGCTTTCTGCTCGCGAAGTTGTCATGAGACGCGCCTGGACTCGTTATCTTTTAGACCAGGGCAGCGAATCATCCGCGCGCACCACTGGTGAACACAAACGTGCTCCGGAGAAGTCTCACTCCAGCTCAGTGCTCTCGGCGACCTGGCGAAATATTCAGAGACAGTCAGAAGATGCAGACTCCAGCACTAGTCCGGAGGCGCACTACGACGTCTTTCACGGTTGTCAGGACTATCTTGCGACCGCAGACGAAACGCTTAAGTCGACGACTTTGTCATCCGACAAGAGAAACTCAATCAGAGCCGCGCAGGAGCGGGTGCGGTCGCTTCAAAAGCACCACTTGTTAACCTGGGCGAGGGATTCTTCCCGCGCGCTTACTTACGAAGCGCAACAACGTGCACGGATGTCTGAACGGATTGAGGCGGCGAATCGGGCGCTGCACTGCCTGGAAACTGCTCTAAAGTTTTATCCGCAGGAGACTGAACTGCAAGAATCGAGTGCGGCGATTCGCGAGTTTATCTCTTCTATTAAGGTGGCCCACTGGGTCGAGTTGGCGGAACGTTCAGCCTTCAAAGGACATTACCGTCGCGCCATCGATCGCTACAAAGACGCGCTTTTTTACCTCAGCCGCGGGTCGATGAAAGAAGAGGTGAGAATTGCGAACACGGAGCGTATTGGGCGCGAAATAGAATTATTGTGGGGTCGATTGCTCTCAAAGAAAACTGAGAAGGCCGAAGCGGCCAAAACCGCGGGAGCAGCCGATCGGGAAGAGGTATCAGGATGATTTCGCAGAGGTGCCCGAAATGTCGTAGTTCGCGCATAAGGAAAGGCTACAAGCCAACGCCGCTGCTCTTTCGGCTGGTTGGCATCCACTACCTTTTATGCAATCATTGCAACTTGCTTTTTACAGGCTTTGCAGTTCCGGGAACAGTTGGTCGACCAGGCAAAAGATCCACTCGAAGTGGGCATGAAACCAAGGATCAACCAGCGAACCTGGGCGGCTCCGGGGTGACCAAGAGCTGACTATTGCGGCGTGAGGGCAGCGATCCCATCGCCGGCACATCTTTGAGAAGTCGATTGGCTGAAGTTTGGTAGTTCGTGAGGTATTCTTATGAAAAAGAAACTCCTATTAGTGGCGCTATTGGTTAGTTTGACCTGCCCCGGTTTGGTGAGAACTCAAGAGCCCCAAAGTGCGCCCGCACAGGAGGCAGCTCCGCCGCCCACTGTCGTACGATCTTCGTCTGGAGAATCGGTAATTGATACCCAGGGAATTCGAAACTACCTGCTCGGCCCCGGCGACACGTTAGACGTTAGAGTTTTTGGACAGTCCGATCTCAATGCGCTTGTTGAAGTGGATGGCGATGGGAACATCAGCTCCTTGCCATTCCTGGAGTCGCCAATTGCGGCTAAGTGTCGCACCGAAAAAGAGGTGCAAAAAGACATCATCAAGGCCTACGGAAAATACCTCAAAAACCCACAAGTCAGCGTTCGCATCAGTGAGAGAAAGAGCCGGCAGCCTGCGACCGTCTTTGGCGCGGTGAGGCAGCCAACGCGAGTTCAAATGCAGCGCAAGGTCCGACTCAATGAACTGATGGTCGTTTCTGGTGGGTTCACGGATCGGGCGTCAGGCACCATTCAAATCCTCCACACCGAGCCGGTAATGTGCCCTCAGCCAGGCGAAGAAGCATTGGCTGCACCTATTGACGACACCAAGGTGCCGTTTGAAATTGTAAAGATTGCCGAATTGAGAAGTGGGAAGGTGCAGGCGAACCCGGTTATCCGGCCCGGCGACTATGTCCTGGTGACAGAAGCGGAGCCGGTCTACATCACTGGAAGCGTAGTTTCACCGCAGGGAATTTTTCTCCGTGATCAGCTCACCCTGAGCAGAGCTTTGGCAATGGTGGGAGGCGCGCGAAAGGAAGCGAAGATTAGCGACGTGCGCATCTACAGACAGAAACCGGGCGCCGTTGATCAAGAACTGATTCGCGTCGACTATAGCGCGATCAAAAAGAATCAGAAGCCCGACTTTATCCTGCAAGCATTCGACATAGTCGAGGTTCCGGAAGCGGGAATATTCTCCGCCGGTCGAATTGGGCAAACGCTGGTGGGGGCCGTGTCTGGTAGCTTGGGTAATATGTTTACTACCGGCGGCACCTCAATCGCGAACCGAGTTATCTATTAAATGGAATCGAGGCGAAACGTTAGTTCGCTGCGAAATCGAATCGGTGGTTTAGGAGTGTAATTAATGAAACGCAGAAACGCGGCCAGCGACAAGCGCCGAAGAAAAATGATCACGATTCTTTGGACCACAGTGCTGGCCATTGCAACAATTGTTTTGATCTACAAAGAGATGACAGCACTGCTTTACATCCTTGCCACCCTCGGCGTGACGGCGCTTCTGGTCGTGGTTGCGCTGGCCGATCTTTCTCACTCGGATAAATTGGCGCGCAATCCTGGACAAGGCGCCGATGCCGCCGCAATAGGTAGCGGCACGACGTCCACGTTCGGCGCTAAGCCGTCCTAAGTTGTCCATCAGGAAGGCAGCTAATCGGTTGGTCCTTGGACCAGCGTCCACAAAGAATCGCTCTAGCTTTCATAACCAGCTCTTATCACGCATTTTGTTCGGGAAAGGCGTTGAAAGTTTAATCCGTCTGTTGCATAATCCGCGTGCGTTCACCTCCCCGGTGAGCGAAGTGGTCGCGTGGGGTGAGGACACGTGGCCTTAAGGGTGGGGGCTGTGGGAGGCCCCCGCCCGCTTTTTGTTTTTGGCGGAGTTGTTAAGTATTTGCGCGCTTTCTTTGGAAGTACTTGACGCAGACTTACAGTTGCCTAAAATTCGGCTGGTCAAACTGCGAGAGATGGAGTTGAAGAATTGAAAATGGGCCATTGAGACTGGCCATCAGAATGCCGCTACTCGATCGAACAAGGCGAAAGTTCAAGCTGTGGCTATACAAGGGCGGCAGGCAGTCGGCATCTAACGACGATCGGCCGGGCGCTCACAAGCAACATCCCTGGTGGAAGGTGATGTGCTTGACGGGCGTCGATTATTTTTCCACGCTCGGTTACCAGCCCGGCATCGCTTTCCTGGCTGCGGGCGCGCTTTCGCCCATTGCCACGCTCATCCTCGTCCTTC
>DASYLB010000014.1:0-23712 GCA_036009765.1 Pyrinomonadaceae bacterium
GGCGCACTTGCCGGCGGGAGTGGAGATGGTGATGCCGGGAGACAATGTGGCGATGGAGATCGAGTTGATCGCGCCGATAGCCATGGAGAAGGGATTGCGGTTCGCAATCCGTGAAGGCGGCCGCACGGTGGGCGCCGGCACAGTGTCTGATATTGTGGAATAAGAAAACGAGCTTTCTACTTTGAGCTTGGTGCTTTGATGTCGTTGATTAATTGGACCAGACATCGACCGATGCACAAGCAAAGTACAAAGCACTAAGTACAAAGAACGAAGTAAAAAGTTCAGGAAATAAGAAGATGCCACGCGACAATATTGTTCTTCAGTGTAGTGCATGTAAGAGCCGTAACTACGTAACGACCAAGAATAAGAAGACCACGCCTGATCGGCTTGAGTTTAGCAAGTTCTGTAGCCGTTGCCGCAAACACACTGATCATAAAGAAACCAAGTAAGGATGAACGCGGAACGCGGAACGATGAAAAGGAAAGTTCAGCGTTCATCGTTCCGCGCTCATCGTTGAACACAGGGGTATAGTGTCAACGGTTAGCACGTCGGTCTCCAAAACCGAAAGTCCGGGTTCGAATCCTGGTACCCCTGCCAGTGAATTACTGAGAAAAGGTTTAGTATCAAAGTCAGCAATACCATGGATGATATAGAAAACTCAGACGCATCTCTACCGGCTCCCCGGGCAGCCAGTTTTGGCGAGGGCTCGGAGGGCAAGGGGGCGCGCCGAGAACGTGGACTAAGCGGGCCGCGAGTTGGCCCACTCGGTCGCGTGTCGCAGTTTTTGCGCGATGTGCGCGCGGAAATGAGACGCGTGTCGTGGCCTTCAGCTAAAGAGGTCAAGAATACGACAATCATCACGCTGGTGGCGGTCATCTTTTTTGCAATCTATTTGTTCTTAGTGGATCGCGTATGGGCATTTCTGTTGTTGCAACTCAATCACTTACTGGGTTGGATGACGGGAACAGCCTGAGCGCGGCAAGGAAATTATTAATGCAGCAGTGGTACATACTTCATACGTATTCCGGTCACGAGAAGAAAGTTCGCGACAGTCTAAAAGCTCGCGTGCGCGACACCGATCTGCAAGCTGAGATCACAGAGGTGCTGGTGCCAACGGAAACGGTTGTCGAGATGCGTGGCAACAAGCGGATCGAATCGTCGCGTATGTTCTACCCCGGGTACGTGCTGGTGCAGATTGAGTGCGACGAGCGCGGTCATATTCCCGACAATGTTTTCCATATGATCAAGTCGACGCCGAAAGTGACCGGCTTCGTGGGCGGGCACAACCCGACGCCATTAACGCCCCAGGAAGTGGATCAAATCGTCCACAACGTGACTGAGGCGGCCGAGAAGCCGAAGCCGAAGTTTTCCTACGCGGCGGGCGAAACGGTTCGAATCAAGTCGGGCCCGTTCCAGAGTTTCACCGGTAAAGTTGAAGAAGTTAACGAAGATAAGTCTACGTTGAAGGTAACAGTCACGATTTTCGGAAGATCAACTCCGGTGGAGTTGAACTTTCTTGACGTGGAAAAAGTGACGTTTGCGGAAGAGGAATGAAAGGAAGTGAATGGTAAATCGTAAATAATGAATAGAGATCTTTTCAGTGTCTTCACTATTTACGAGTCGCGATTCACGATTTACTAGGCGATGGCAAAAAAAATAACAGGGTACATCAAGTTGCAGGTTCCGGCCGGGAAAGCCAACCCGGCGCCGCCGATTGGTCCAGCTCTGGGCCAACACGGCGTGAATATCATGGAGTTCTGCAAGGCCTTCAACGCGAAGACGGCGCAGATGGATCCGGATCTGAAGATTCCGGTGGTAATCACAGTCTATGCTGATCGCTCGTTTACGTTTGAGACCAAGACGCCGCCGGCGGCGGACTTGTTGAAGAAGGCAGCGGGCATTTCAAAAGGTTCGGGTAAGCCTAACCGCGAGAAGGTAGGGACAATCTCAAAAGCCAAAATCGAAGAGATTGCCAAGACCAAGATTCAGGATCTAAATACGACGAGTTTGGAATCTGCCATCAAGACGATCTCCGGAACGGCCCGGCAGATGGGACTGCAGATTGAGTAAATTTCGGATTGCGATTTCGGGTTCCGGATTTTGTCCGGCCCCGGTTTCGCTTTGAGAGGGAGAAGAATTGAAAGAGCACGGCTGCGAGATCGAGAAATTCGAAATCCGCAATCCGAGCTCCGAAATTTTTCGTCTGCACCTCGGAGATAAGTAATGAAAAAGCACGGCAAGAAATACAACCTGGCGGCGGAGAAGATTGAAGAAGGGCGTAAGTACAATCTCGAAGAGGCCGTAAATAAAGTAAAAGAAATTGCTTTCGCCAAGTTTGACGAAACCGTAGAGCTGACAGTCTGGCTGGGAGTGGATCCTCGCAAAGCCGATCAGCTGGTGCGCGGAACTATCGTTCTGCCGCACGGCCTCGGTAAATCGAAGACCGTACTTGTCATCGCCCAGGGTGACAAGATCAAAGAAGCTGAAGATGCCGGCGCAGATTTTGTGGGCGGCGAAGACATGGTCGACAAGATCAAAGGCGGCTGGACTGATTTCGACGCCGTTGTTGCTACCCCTGACATGATGCGACTGGTCGGCGGTTTGGGTAAGGTGCTCGGCCCGCGTGGTCTGATGCCCAATCCTAAAACCGGCACGGTAACGTTTGACGTAAAGACGGCAGTCACAGAAACCAAAGCCGGCAAGGTGGAGTATCGAGTCGACAAGACCGGGGTCATTCACGTGCCGGTCGGCAAGGTTTCGTTTGAGTCTGACAAACTTCGCGACAACGCGCGTTCGCTATTGGAAGCCGTGGTAAAGGCCAAGCCGTCGACCGCCAAAGGCAAGTATGTGAAGAAGGTCAATCTCGCGGCCACCATGAGTCCGGGCGTATTGATTGACGAAGTGGCTTACGTAAAATAGGCGTGAAGTAGGCGAGAGGCAACAAGATGAAAACGAGAGCACAAAAGCAAAAAGATTTGGAAGCGCTTACAGAGCAGTTTAAGAACGCGAAAGCGGCGATGCTGGTGGGATTCCAGGGCATGACAGTTCCGAAGGATCAGGAACTGCGCAATCAATTGCGCGAAGCAGGCGTCAGCTACGGAGTGGTTAAGAACACGCTGGCCCGCAAGGCTGCGGAAGGCACTGCTCTGGAAAAGGCAGCGGATCAGTTTAAGGGTGTTACCGCGGTTGCACTTAGCACTCAAGATCCGGTTGGTCTTTCAAAAGCAATCTCGAAATTTACCAAAGCGAATCCTGATATTTTCAAATTTAAGGTAGGCATTGTCGAAGGCAACGTCGTTGAGTTGAAAGACGTGGAAGCGATTGCCAGCCTGCCTTCCAAAGAAGAGTTGATCTCGAAAGTCATGTTCTTGCTCAACGCCCAGGCACAGCGACTCGTCACTGTGTTGTCAGCGGTGCCGCGAAACCTGGCGATCGTAGTCAAGCAGATTGGTGATCAGAAAGGCGGAGAAGCCGCCTAGCGATTTTGGAGTGCGGAGTGCAGAATGCGGAATCATCCGCAATCAAAACTCTGCAATCTGCAATCGAGTCAGTCAGTGGGCCGGACGCGGAAAACGAGCGCAGCGATTTGTCAGATCGCAAAGGCGCTTCGGACGATTCCAGAGTGGCGATGCAGTCAACTTTGCGAAGAGTCCCGTGGGTTCTCCTGCTGCGAATAGTAAACAACAGCAACAAAGGAACCCTTTTAGGAGGATAGAAAGGCAATCATGGCAGCAACACGTGAAGATGTTATTGAGTTTTTGAAGAGCATGACGCTCCTGGAAGCTTCACAGCTCGTGAAGGATCTGGAAGAGACTTTCGGCGTTTCGGCAGCGGCCGCAGCAGTGGCGGCTCCAGCGGCAGGCGGCGGCAGTGGTGAGGCGGCGGCGGCGGCTGAAGAGAAGACCGAATTCGACGTAATCCTGCAGGCCATCGGCAGCAACAAGATCAACGTGATCAAAGTTGTGCGCGAAGTGACGGCGCTTGGTTTGAAAGAAGCCAAGGACCTCGTCGAAGCGGCGCCGAAGCCGGTTAAGGAAGGCGTCTCGAAAGAGGAAGCCGAAACCGTCCGACAGAAGCTCGCTGACGCGGGTGCAACTGTCGAAGTTAAATAGCTCTCAGGTGTCGGGTCCCAGGTGCTGGTACGGTTAGCCGGCACCTGCCACCTGTTACCCGTCACCCTTTTCTGTTGGCTTGACACTCGGGCACTTGGTCGTTAAGTTAAGAGAGTATTGAGGCGCTGGCGTTATTCTGAAAAAAATCGACGAGAAATCAGCCGCTTTTTAACGATGAAGCGGTCGGGGCGTTCTGCGCTCTGACCGCGCCTTGGCGTCTACACATTGCGGAATGCAGATTTCAGATTGAGGATTAGAAGAATCGGCTTCAATCGCAATCCGAATTCCACATTCAGAAATTCATCGAGGACCTCTCATGCAAGGAAATCTACTTCATTCAGCAAATACAGGACTAGGAAGACGCACAAGTCAGGCGCCGGAACGCATTGACTTCTCCAAGATCTCCACCGCGGTGCGAATCCCGAACCTGATCGAGATTCAGCGGGAATCGTACAACCGTTTTCTGCAGATGGATTTCCTGCCGGAAGAGCGCGAGAACACCGGACTCCAGGCTGTGTTCCAGTCAGTTTTCCCGATCTCAGATTTTCGCGGCACTGCGACCCTCGACTTCGTCGAGTACCAGATCGGCAACTGGCAGTGCAAATGCGGACGCCTCGAAGGTCTCAACTACCTGCGCGCAAACTGTAAGCATTGCGGTTCGACGATCAAGGTGAACCCGCTTGCGGCTGGCGAGACTCTTTGTCACAAGTGCGGCACGTTCAACTCCGTGCGCCCGCAACTTTGCGAAAACTGCGGCGAGCCGGTTGGCCTGAAGCACAAGCACGATCAGCAGGAGTGTCAGGAACGAGGGATGAGTTATAGCGTGCCCCTCAAGGTCAAGATTCGCCTGACCGTATACGACAAGGATCCGGAAACGGAAGCGCTCTCGATTCGGGACATCAAGGAAGAGGAAGTCTTCTTCGGCGAAATTCCTTTGATGACCGATAACGGGACCTTCATCATCAACGGCACCGAGCGCGTCATCGTTTCTCAGTTGCATCGCTCCCCGGGCGTCTTCTTCAAGCGTGGCGCGATCTATATCGCCAAGATCATTCCCTACCGCGGTTCGTGGGTTGAGTTTGAATACGATCAGAAGAACTTGCTTTACGTTCGCGTCGGCAAGCGAAAGTTTCTGGCGTCGATTTTCCTACGCGCGCTCGGCCTGTGGTTTGGCAAAGAAATTGACGGCAAGCTCGCGAAGAGCGACTCCATTCTCGAAGACCGAGTGAAGAACGCTTCGTTTGCGGACGAGGACATTCTGCGAGCGCTTTACGTGACGGACGAGATCAGGGTTGAAAAGGGCGCTCTGATGATTCAGGTTCCGGAACAGGGCCCCAGCAGCCTGGTCGGAATGAAAGTCGATTTTGATATCAAAGGACGCGGTCCCGACCCAATCGTTCGTTCCGGCAAGAAGGTTACAACCTCAGCGCTCGAAGCTCTACGCAAGGCAAACATCGGCGAAGTTGAAATGGAAACGTCGCAGTTTGAAGGGGCGTACGCGCTTTCTGACGTCGTCAATAAGGAGAGCGGCGAAGTAATCCTCGAGGCCAACAACGAAATTACGCCGGCGAAACTGCAGGAGATTGTCGAAGGCGGCATCGACAGTTTCTCGATCTTCTTCCCTGAGCGCGATGATATCGGTTCCATCCTCGCGCAGACGCTCAAGAAGGACGTAATCACCAAGCCGGTGGACGCGTTGCTGGAAATCTATCGCAAGATGCGTCCCGGCGATCCGCCGACAGTCCAGACCGCTTACAAATTACTCGAAGCGATGTTCTTCGATCCGCGCAAGTTTGATTTCTCGCGTGTTGGCCGGCTGAAGTTCAACATCAAGATGGGCAAGCCGGAGCGCGATCGCATTAACGATCCGCTGCTTTCCGCCAAAGATTTTTATGAGGTTGTTTCTTACGTGTTGAAGATGCGCAAGAACCCCTCCGAGTATCAGGCGGACGATATCGATCACCTCGGCAATCGTCGGGTCCGGGCGGTGGGCGAACTACTCGAGAACCAGTTTCGCATCGGCCTTGAGCGCATGGAACGTGCGATCAAGGAGAAGATGTCGATCCATCAGGAAATGCAGACCACGATGCCGCGCGATCTGATTAATGCGAAGCCCGTGACTGCCGCCGTGCGCGAGTTCTTTGGTTCCAGCCAACTCTCGCAGTTTATGGATCAAACCAATCCGCTTTCGGAAATCACTCACAAGCGCCGTCTCTCGGCCCTTGGACCAGGCGGCTTGTCGCGCGAGCGCGCCGGATTTGAAGTCCGCGACGTTCACCCGACTCACTACGGCCGAATTTGCCCTATCGAGACGCCTGAAGGTCCGAACATCGGCTTGATTTCCAGTCTTTCCTGCTTTGCTCGTATCAACGAGTTTGGCTTCATCGAAGCTCCGTACCGGAAGGTGACGGACGGCAAGGTGCTTGAATATGTTCGTGTGCTCAATGGTGGAGACACGAAACTGAAGCACGGCGAGCATCTGCCGCTTGACGAAGTTGAGAAGGTCAATAAGAAGGTTAGCGCCGGCGGCCGCAAAGCTGACTTCGAGCCGTGGCCGTTTTACCTGACGGCCTGGGAAGAAGATAAGCATGTCGTCGGACAGGCGAACATTTTGCTGGACGAGACAGGCTATATCGTTAACGACCGCAACGCGGCGCGCAAAGCCGGCGAATTTATTTTGGCGCTGCGTAAGGACATTGAATACGTTGACGTGTCGCCGAAGCAGCTGGTTTCGGTTGCGGCATCGTTGATTCCGTTCCTCGAAAACGACGACGCCAACCGTGCGTTGATGGGTTCGAACATGCAACGCCAGTCAGTGCCCTTGTTGCGCGCGGAAGCGCCGTATATCGGCACCGGTATGGAGAAGACTACAGCGCGCGATTCAGGTGCGGTAGTTACGGCAAAACGCGACGGCGTGGTTGATTACGTCGACTCCGAGCGGGCCATCATCAAGGCCGATCACAATGTTGACGGCACAATTTCGCGCGAGGTTACGGCGGACATCTACACGCTGATCAAGTTTAAGCGTTCGAACCAGAACACTTGTATCAACCAGCGTCCGATCGTTCACGTTGGCGAGCGCGTCTCGAAAGGTCAGGTAATCGCCGACGGCCCCTGTACCGATCGTGGTGAGCTTGCCCTCGGTCGTAACGTGCTCGTGGCCTTCATGCCCTGGCGCGGTTACAACTTTGAAGACGCGATTCTCGTTTCCGAACGCCTCGTCAAAGATGACTATTACACTTCGATACACATCGAGGAGCTCGAAATCGAAGCGCGTGACACGAAACTCGGACCCGAAGAGATCACCCGCGACATCCCCAACGTCGGCGAGAACATGCTTCGCGATCTCGACGATAGCGGCATCATTCGCATCGGCGCCCAGGTGAAGCCCGGCTCGATTCTGGTTGGCAAGGTGACGCCGAAAGGCGAAACCCAACTGACTGCAGAGGAGAAACTTTTGCGGGCCATCTTCGGTGAGAAGGCAGGCGACGTAAAAGACGCTTCGCTTGTTTCACCTCCGGGAATCGACGGTACGGTCGTAGATGTTCAGGTGTTCACGCGCAAAGGTCAGGAGAAGGACCAGCGCTCGCTGGCTATCGAACAAGAAGAAGAGGACCGACTGCGACGCGATCTCGAGGACGAAACTCGTATTCTGCGCGAACAACGCGACCAGCGTATTCGGGAGTTGCTCGAGGGTCGCAAACTTTCCGCAGATCTGACGGATCATCGGGAAGTCGTTATTCCCAAGGGTGAAACCATCACTCGCGAAATGCTTCAGGGCATTGAAGCGAAGGTCCTCCGCAAAGTGCAGATGGCTTCTTCGCGCGTTGACGTTGGCGCGGAGATCAAGGAATACGAAGATCGCACCGAACGGCAAATCAAGATTCTTTCGGACATCTACGAGGAGAAGATTGCCAAACTGCGTCAGGGCGATGAGCTGGCGCCGGGCGTGATCAAGATGGTCAAGGTCTTCATCGCCATGAAGCGCAAGCTTTCCGTGGGCGACAAGATGGCCGGTCGTCACGGCAACAAGGGCGTTATCGCCCGGATCTTGCCGGAAGAGGACATGCCTTACCTGCCGGACGGTACTCCAGTTGAAATTGTGCTCAATCCGCTGGGCGTGCCCTCGCGCATGAACGTCGGGCAGATTCTCGAGACGCACCTTGGTTGGGCGGCACGCGTTCTCGGAGTTCACTTTGCAACGCCGGTTTTTGACGGCGCAACTGAAGCTGAGATCAAGCAGAAGTTGAAACTAGCCGGCGATCGGGCTACAGAATTAGGTCTGCCGGAAATCATCAACGACTCGGGCAAGGCGATTCTTTACGACGGACTTTCAGGCGACCCGTTTGAGCAGAAGGTGACGGTCGGATACATCTACATGCTCAAGCTTTCGCACTTGGTGGACGACAAGATTCACGCTCGTTCGATTGGACCGTACAGCTTGATTACGCAACAGCCGCTCGGTGGCAAGGCGCAATTCGGCGGCCAGCGTTTTGGCGAAATGGAAGTTTGGGCGCTCGAAGCATACGGCGCCGCTCACATTCTTCAAGAGTTGCTGACGGCGAAGTCTGACGACGTGGCCGGACGTTCCAAGATTTACGAGGCCATCGTTAAGGGCGAGGCTGATTTCGATCCGGGACTGCCGGAGTCGTTCAACGTCCTCGTGCGTGAGCTGCAGTCACTCTGCCTTGACGTGGAACTAATACCCAAGCGCGTGCCCGGGGCCAATGGCGATGGCGCTGAAGAAGGCGTTGGCGAAGCGCTCATCACGAGCGCCGCTGAATAAAGATTGGTCTTAGGTCTTTGGACTTAGGTCTTTGCTGTGGCGCCGAACCTGACTCGGCATGCCGTCAAAGACCAAGGGCCCAAGACCAAAGACCATGAAAGAAACTGGTCGGTTGTAAGCGACAACGGAGAAAATCAAGTGTTTCGATTTCAACAAGAGAAGACGCAATTAGCTCCTGACTTTGAGGCGATCAGAATTTCGCTGGCTTCGCCGGAGAAAATCCGGCAGTGGTCGCATGGCGAGGTGACCAAGCCGGAAACGATCAACTACCGCACCTTCAAACCTGAGCGTGACGGACTTTTCTGCGCGCGCATCTTTGGTCCGGTCGCTGATTGGGAGTGCCTCTGCGGGAAATATAAACGCATGAAGCATCGCGGCGTGATCTGCGACAAGTGCGGGGTGGAAGTCACGCAGGCGAAAGTGCGTCGCGAGCGTTTAGGTCACATTGATCTGGCCAGCCCCTGCTCCCACGTTTGGTTCTTCAAGGGACTGCCTTCGCGCATTGGTCACCTGCTCGACATTCCCCTGCGCGAACTGGAGAAAGTTCTCTACTTCGAATCCTACATCGTCATTGATCCGGGCGACGTTCCCGGAATCAAGGAGCGCGAGCTGCTTACCGACGAGCGCTATCGCGAACTTGTGCGCGACTATCCAGCGGCGTTCG
Organism: Pyrinomonadaceae bacterium; assembly: GCA_036009765.1. Classification (GTDB taxonomy): domain Bacteria; phylum Acidobacteriota; class Blastocatellia; order Pyrinomonadales; family Pyrinomonadaceae; genus PSRF01. The sequence continues at coordinate 9,563 of DASYLB010000014.1, forward strand.
TCGCCAAGATGGGCGCAGAAGCGATCAAGGAATTGCTGATGATGGTGAAGGTCGAGGAACTCTCGATCGAACTCCGTAAGCGGATGCGCGAAGAAACTTCGCAGCAGAAAAAACTTAAGTATTCCAAGCGTCTGAAAGTGGCGACGAGTTTCTTGAAGTCGGGCAATCGTCCCGAATGGATGATTCTCGATGTGATTCCCGTCATTCCACCTGAGCTGCGCCCGCTGGTGCCGCTCGATGGCGGACGTTTTGCCACGTCGGATCTCAACGATCTCTATCGTCGCGTTATCAATCGCAACAACCGTCTCAAGAAGTTGATGGAATTGCGCGCGCCGGAAGTTATCGTACGCAATGAAAAGCGCATGCTGCAGGAAGCGGTAGACGCGCTGTTCGATAACGGTCGCCGTGGTCGGGTGTTGCGCGGAGTAAACAATCGGCCGTTGAAGTCGCTTAGTGGAACGCTCAAAGGCAAGCAGGGACGTTTTCGTCAGAACCTGCTCGGCAAGCGAGTTGATTATTCGGGTCGTTCTGTCATTGTCGTCGGTCCGGAGTTGAAGCTGCACCAGTGTGGCTTGCCGAAGAAGATGGCGCTCGAACTATTCAAGCCATTTATCTACAACCAACTCGAGAAGCAGGGCCATGCGGCCACCATCAAGCAAGCGCGTGAAATGGTTGAGCGCCAGGAGCCGGTAGTCTGGGACATTCTCGAAGAAGTCATTCGCGAACATCCGGTGCTGCTGAATCGCGCCCCAACCCTTCACCGCCTGGGTATTCAGGCGTTTGAGCCAGTCTTGGTTGAAGGCAAGGCGATCAAGATTCACCCGCTCGTGTGTACCGCTTTCAACGCGGACTTCGACGGCGACCAGATGGCCGTGCATATTCCGCTTTCCCCGGAAGCACAAATCGAAGCCGCGGTGTTGATGCTCTCGAGCAACAACATTCTTAGCCCTGCTAGTGGCCAGCCGATCGCGGTTCCTTCGCAGGACATCGTGCTCGGGATTTATTACCTGACGCGCGATAAACCCGGCGCTAAGGGCGAGGGCCGCGTCTTCGCTTCGCTCGAAGAAGTGTTGCTCGCGCTCGACGCGAAAGAAGTCACGACGCAGACGCCAATCAAACTGCGTATTCAAGGCGACTTGATCGACCTGACACAAGAACATGATCCACAGGATATTCTTCGCGCAGCCGTGCAGGAAGATGTGCGCCGTGTAATCGATACAACGGTTGGTCGCGTTATCTTCAACGATTCAATCCCGCCCGGCCTGCCGTTTTTCAACGGCACCCTGAAGCGGAAGGGATTGCAGTCGCTGGTTAACTACGCACACATTCGTCTCGGCCACGAGATGACGGTGAAGATGCTCGACGATCTCAAGAACCTTGGTTTCCTTTACGCCACTAAGGCGGGCATCTCTATTGGCATTGACGATCTGGTGACTCCTGATGCGAAGAAGCCTTTAGTGAACAAAGCCGAAGCTGACGTTATCGCAGTCGAACAGCAGTATCTCGATGGGGTCATCACCTCGGGCGAGCGCTACAACAAGGTTATCGCGATCTGGTCTGAAGTGACTGACAAAGTCGCCAAGGAAATGTTCAAGGCGATGGACGAGCGCGAGAAGTCCTCCGGCGAGCTGAACCCGATTCTCGTCATGAGCGATTCCGGAGCGCGCGGCAGTGCCCAGCAGATTCGCCAGTTGGCCGGTATGCGCGGCTTGATGGCCAAGCCCTCGGGCGAGATCATCGAAACGCCGATCAAGGCAAACTTCCGCGAAGGCCTGGACGTGTTGCAGTACTTCATTTCCACGCACGGCGCGCGCAAGGGTCTTGCTGATACGGCGCTGAAGACGGCCGACTCGGGTTACCTGACGCGGCGCCTCGTTGACGTAGCCCAGGACGTGATCATCAGCGAGCCGGATTGCGGCACGCTGCGCGGTATCCCAGCCAGCGCCATCATTGAAGGCGGCGAAGAGATCGAGTCGCTGCGTGATCGCATCGTCGGTCGCATCGCGCTGGAAGACGTGATCGACCCGGTTGAAGGTCGTATTATCGTCGAATCCAATCAGGAGATCGACGAGGACCTTTCATCGGAGATTCAACGCTCGGGCGTGCAGCGAGTGCGCATTCGTTCGGTGTTGACCTGCGAATCGCGTCGCGGCTGCTGCATCAAGTGCTACGGTCGCAACCTGGCAACGGGACGGCCGGTCGAAATCGGCGAAGCGGTAGGCGTTATTGCCGCGCAGTCAATCGGCGAGCCCGGCACCCAGTTGACGATGCGCACGTTCCACATCGGCGGTACGGCGCGTTTGGAAGAGTCTTCCAAGCACGAAGCTCGTCAGGATGGGACAATAAAATACTTAGACCTCCAGACCGTGAAAAGCCGCAAGGGCGAGCGCATTGCCATGAATCGTAATGGCTCGTTGACAATCATCGATGATCGCGGCCGCGAAGCCGCGCGCTACCAGATTGTTTACGGTGCGCACATTCTGGTTGAAGACGGCGTGCGCGTCGCTCAGGACCAGTTGCTGGCAACCTGGGATCCGTTCACTTTTGCGATCCTTACGGAAGTCGCTGGTCACGTTAAGTATCAGGACTTGAAAGAAGGCGTGACGTTTGACGAAGAAGTCGATGAAGTGACTGGTCAGTCGCGCATGGTCGTTAAGGATTCACCCGACGAAAAGAAACAGCCTCGTTTGGAAGTCCGCAACGCCAGCAACAAATTGTTGAAGACTTATCAGATGCCGGTGCGGGCGAATTTGATGGTGGGCGACACCGAGGATGTAGAGCCCGGCGACATCATCGCGAAGATTCCGCGCGAGACAACCAAGACCAAAGACATCACGGGCGGTTTGCCGCGTGTCGTTGAGTTGTTTGAAGCTCGCCGGCCGGCGGAGACGGCGGTCATGTCGGAGATCGACGGTACAGTCACTTTGGGTCCGATTGCCAAGGGCAAGCGCAAACTGATCATTACCGGCGACGACGGTGAAGAGCGCGAGTACGACATTCCCCGCGGTACTCACATCAACGTGCAGGAAGGCGATCGCGTACGTGCCGGGGAAGCGTTGATGGATGGTCCGCTGAATCCACACGATATTCTGCGCGTACTGGGAATGCAGCGTTTGCAGGAGTATCTCGTCAACGAGATTCAGGAAGTTTACCGTCTGCAGGGTGTGAACATTAACGATAAGCACATCGAAGTGATCGTGCGTCAGATGCTGCGCTGGGTGAAGATCAAAGAAGTCGGTGATACTGACTTTCTGCTCGAGGAGCAGGTGGATCGATTCCGCTTCACCGATGAAAACGAGCGGGTGAACAAAGATGGCGGCGAAGTTTCGCAGGCCGAGCCGTTGTTGCTCGGTATCACTAAGGCATCTTTGTCGACAGACTCGTTTATCTCCGCGGCATCGTTCCAGGAGACCACTCGGGTACTCACCGAGGCGGCCATCTCTGGTCGCATCGATTACCTGCGCGGTCTCAAGGAGAACGTCATCATGGGGCGGTTGATTCCTGCCGGTACCGGCATGGAGTATTACCGCAACGTGGAGATCGCACGCGATGAAACAATCGATCAGGCTCGCGAGCGCGACCTTGATGATTTCCCGGACATCGTTGGTGGCCAGGAGATCACCGCGCCTCCGGTGCGGGAACCATTGGTAGTTGCAGCGCCTGAGGGCGATGCGGAGGACGCTGCGGAGTAGGACAGACATTCCTGTCTGTCCGGCGTTTGCCAGACTCGAGAAGCCAAAATGAAAAGGGACAGCAGGAATGCCTGTCCGACAAAAAGACCGGCGTGGTTGAGTCCGCGCCGGTCTATTGTTTTTGAATTGACTTGTTGACTAGCGACCGTTAACGAGACTAGTCAAAGTGTTGATTCGCGTGCGCACTGCGCCGGTCAGCATCTCCACCTCTTCGGTGCTGTAATTGGCGGCGCGAAATGCGTCCCCGATTTGATCGTCGCTCAAGCGACTCAACCAATCGGCCAGCCACTTCGCGTCGGCGACCGTGATGCCGTCGAAAATCTTCTGGTTCTTGCCACTGTAGTTGAAGTCGATTTCACTGCCCTTGACGCCCTTCACAAACTCGGCTTTAACGAAATCTGACGGCTTGTTGCGACTGCGCGAAAATACCCCACCAGTCTTACCGAAAGTCGCGCCCAGATCGCTGATGATGAAGCGCCGCTCAGAATTCGTATCGCCCTTCACGGCGAGGATGGCGTTGTTGTCGTCTTTCATGTCCCAGTTATTGATCAGCGCCATCATGATCTTCAGACCCTGAAACTCGGCCTTGCCGCGAAAGGGATTGCTTTCCCATTGCCAGAAGCCAGTCCGCTTAACGTCTTTCGGCCGGGCTTCGAGCTTTACGTTTTTGAAGGTCCCCTTGCCAACGATCTCCAACTCCGGAACCAGATAAACGATTTCCGTTTCGTAGCCGGCCGCCCACGCCAGTCGATTAGCAGCCGTCTCGGGTTGTGCTTCCTTGCTGAGTTTCGCGACCCACTCGACGCCTTTACCGTCGCGAACCCGATACTTTGTAGACCACCCGCCTTCCTTATCTTCAACAAAGGTCACGCGACTGAGGTCCGGTTTCATCGCCTCGCCGCCCGCGCCCAAAAGCAGATTGCGCGATTCGATATCTTCAGGTGCGTGCCAGAGCACTGGCGTTCCGGTGTAGACTTTTTTCTCTTTCGGATCTTTTTTTTGGGCCTGCGCCGGAGAAACCAGGGCGACGAGTAATACCAGAGAGAATATCGCTAACGAATTCGTTCTGAACCTCAACATAGCTGCCTCCTGAGGATATGCTGTCGACTTCGGGGACTTATGGCCTTGCTAATAGATCGCTCAATTGCGTTCACCATGCTAACGCGCAGTAGATTGGTAAACAAGACCAGTGGCCGGGGGAAATCGCACAGGAAGTTGAGGAATGTTGGTTTTGTAACGCAAACTGTTAGTTTGCGCAATTCTATGATCGCAGACTAACAGTTTGCGTTTAGAGGTGGTCGATGAATTCAACCAGCTTGCCTATCGCATGCAACCTGAATGACGCAGAGTTTCAGCAACGCCGGGCAAGTTTGCTGAAGGTCTTCCAGGGAGCCCTATTGGAAACGCGCGAGCTCGCGGACGGCTATGCTTATCGCTTTCCTTCGGGCGCAGAATGGATTTCACAACTGGCTCAACTCATTACTTTTGAGCGCGAGTGTTGTCCGTTTCTTAGTTTCAATCTTCGGCTCGAACCGGCCAATGGTCCGCTGTGGTTGGAGCTGACTGGCCCGCCGGGAACCAGGGAATTTCTTCAGTCACTTTTCAGCGCTTAGCGCTTGCGCAGCAGGAGCGATAACACTCGCGGATCACTACTCGACGGCGCATCGGCATCGCACCACTCGCCCATCTGTTGCAGTTCAAATCCGGAAGCCAGGCCGACGTTTAGGTAATCCGACACGTAGTGGAGAAATGCGGTTACGCATTGGTGTTCGCCAGTGCGATTGTTACTGAACTGGGCCTGGCCGCCCGCGAGTTGCCGGATCGGATGCAACTCACAGAGAAGGAATCGCCCGCTGCCATTGAGCACTTGCGCTGCCTCGGCGAAAACGGGCTCCAGGTGTTCGACGTGTTCGAGAATCAGCATTGCAACAACGACATCGGCGGAAGCAGCCGCAAGCGGCCAGGCTGCGCTGATGTCGTGTTGGACAAAACGAACGCGCCGGTCGTTCACGCGGGCCCTGGCCCGCCGGAGCATTGCTGCGGAAAAGTCTATTCCTACAACCTCGGCAGCGCGCTCCGCCAGCCAAACGGTATTGCGACCGGTGCCACAGCCCACCTCGACAACTTTGCGGCCTTTAAGATCGAGTTCGATTTGTTTGAACGCTTCGGCGGCGAGATCACGCGTGCGGTTCGGAACTTCATCATAGGTTTCCGCCCAGTCGTCGTAGGCGGTTGCGATTTCAGATTGTTCTGGTTCGTTCATCGTTCGATAGGTTATTTTTACATAGGACTAAGATCAAGTGATTGGCTGGGACCGCGGGCGTCTCGCCCGCAATGAGCGCGAAGCGCGAACAGCCCGATAACTCAACGGTGGATGGCAATGTTACTAATGCGGGCGGGACGCCCGCGGTCCCAGTCAATCACTTGATCGGATTCGTAGCAGAGGTCAATGTTGCGCAGCAGTCAAATCAAAGAACTTTCCGGCGCACGAAAAGCTGCGATGCCGGAATTTGTGGCTCCTCAACTAGCGACGCTGGTGAAGGAGCCACCGCGTGGTGATGAGTGGCTGCACGAGTTGAAGTTTGACGGCTATCGCATGGTTTGTCATTTGAGTCGCGGCAAAGCGCGTTTCTGGAGCCGCAATGGCAAGGATTGGACTGAGAAGTTTCCGAATCTGGCAGCAGCTCTAAAAACTTTTCCGGCCGTCTCGGCCATCCTGGATGGCGAGGTCGTGATTGTCGACAAAGCTGGTCGCAGCAGTTTTCAGAGGCTGCAACAGTCGATGGGCAGGGGCGGTGATAAAGTTCCCGCCTTCGTATTTGAAGTTTTTGATCTGATTTATCTGGATGGGTATAGCCTCACCATGACTCCGCTTCGTGAACGCAAGGCCGCGCTTGAAGGTTTGCTGGCTGCCGCGAAGAGCAAAGGCAAGAGTCCTTTGCGCTACAGCGATCACGTTGAAGGAAACGGCGCGCTGTTTTTTAAGCAGGCCTGCGAATATGGCATCGAGGGCATAGTTTCCAAACTGGCTGATTCGCCTTACGAGTCAACGCGAACTCGCAGCTGGCAAAAGACGAAGTGCATAAAACGGCAGGAGTTTGTTATTGCGGGGTATACGCCCTCGAAGAATAACTTTCCCGGTTTCGGATCCTTGATTCTCGGGGTATATGAAAAAGGAAAGCTCGTCTACTGTGGTCGCGTCGGAACCGGATTCAGCATTAAGTTACGCGTTGAACTCCAAAAGAAACTTGATCGAATCTCGCAATCAACCAGGTCGTTTGCCGCGAAACCGAAGGACCCCGGGCTGCGTGATGCGCGTTGGGCCAAGCCGCAGTTGGTTGCAGAAGTCGAGTTTATGGAATGGACCGCGGACGGGATAATCCGCCATTCCTCGTTTCAGGGATTGCGCGAGGACAAAAAGCCGGAGGAAATTGTTCGGGAAGAGCCTGAGAATGTTTAGTGGACCAGTGTTTCTTCGTTTAGCTAAAGGTAACCTCTCTTGCGAGAACGCGAACGCAGTATTCCATGTCAGGCGCATCCGGCGCTGCCGGCGGATCTGGATTGGATTTTTCGACTGGAAATAGAAGCTTACTCCGCGCAATATGCGGTTGCGAGGCAGACTCTTGATCGGTGGTACGGTAGTAACCCCGGTGGCTTTTCCATCCTCACGATGAACGGGCGCAAGATAGGTCATCTAACAATTATTCCTTTGCGCACAAAGGTACTGGATAGTTTTGTTCAGGGGACGATACTCGAGCAGGACATTCATGAGGACTGTGTCCATCCACCAGAAGAGACCCACCTGGTAAGAAATCTTTATGTTGAAAGCATTATTATTGACTCTGCGTGCGGGCGTTCGATCCTGCCAATCAAGGCCCTCACCCGCCTGGCGCACGACTTTGTGCCGCTGATAAGTAGGGTATGTGAGCCGCGAAATCTTGAAAATGTTTATGGGCTAGCTGCCTCAGGGCCCGGTGAGCGTTTCATGAGAGCACTTGGCTTTGATTTGGTTAAAAGCGCACACGAGAGAGCGGACGAGCGCGCCCTCTATGCTGCAAAGTTCAGCACTCTTAGAGACAACATCTCTGAACTGTATGATCGGCGACTACGAAAGAGCGGAAGTGTCGCGACCTAAAGTTCGGGCTGACTGCCCCGGAGATCAAAGTGGCGATGCTGAAGCAGAAGGCCGGCGGGAGCTGAAGCTTCCGCCGGCCTTGAATGTTAATACAGTTGTTTATCTTTACTGATCTCCAGCCGGGGGTTTCGCTCCCTGCGGGCAAAGCCAGAGTTCGACCAGCAAGACATCTCGCGGCGGTCCTACCAGAGTCACGATGCGCGCCGCATTGACGCCTCTGGAATTGACCAGGTAGTCGACAATCCGCGTCGTGTTCTTTTGCACTTCGCCCGGTCGTCCACGCTGTCCCGGGTACACGATCACATAAGCTGTTGCCGTTGGATCGTTCTGTAACTCGATTGCGTAATTGTCCAGTCGTGCCTTCAAGTCGTTGTAAGCAATCGAAGGAAATTCATCAAACTTCCGACACTCGACGGGAACGGGGAACTGGACTGTGCAAGTAGCGGTACAGTCGAGATTGTATCCTCCCATCGAAAGCGTTGCGGTCACTGACTGTCCAGCCAGGCCGGTAGTATCTACGTGGATCGTATCGGTTCCCTGGCCGTCGGTAATGCGGCCGGCGGAGACGGTCCAGTGATACGTTTGCCGCGCATTTGAGCCACCAGAAACCGAAGACCTGAAGGTCAAGGGTTCATTCACAACCACTCTGTCGGGACACTCGATCGCTACATTGGGACAGGTTGGCGGCGGCGGCGCACACCGATTCACCAGCACTGCGGTGGAAGCGAACGCCTGGCACGCTTCGTCGCCACTGCCGGTATCAATATCGACATATGCTTTGTAGTAGCCGGGCTGGAGTCCGGAAAGGTCCCAGGTGACGTTGGCGCCGTCGCCTGAAATACGGCCCGCGTTGGTGGTCCAACGATAACTGATGGGATAGTCGGAAGTAGCGCGTGCATTCAAGTGCACGATTGCCGCGTCCGATCCTTCACAGACTGTGACTACGCGAGGCTCCGCGAGCAGGCTCAGGTTTGGCGGTGTAAAGGCGCGCGCCTCGACAATTACCTTCTTTTGGGCAGATGCTGCGGTAGCAAAAGCGAACAATCCTACCAGGGCAATAAGTAGGAGAAATCCGATGCGGCGGGGCTCGTGTCTGAACATTTCCAACTCCTTTACGGTGTTTCGTTGCATCTCGAGTCCGCACAGTCCAAAGTCTAATGGCCGACGGGTCTCAATCTAGAACTCGCAGTTGATAGGAAAATAGAGGGAATGGCGATTGATTTCCAGAACCAGTAGGCAGACGGCAGGAGCAGGAAGCAGGGCCAGACGGTGGAAATATTCTCGAAACCAAGACGCTTTTCCGTTCTCCTGCTTCCTGCTCCTGCCGCCTGCCCCTGATTACTCGGCCCCGTTTGACTCACCCTGCGAATTCAAGTAGATAAGGGGACGCTTGAAGAGTCTCCCGTTTATTGCCCTGGTAAACACATGAACCGGTCGGTATTCATCACGCTAATCGTCATATTTCTCCTTGCGATTGGTCAAGGCGCCTGCTCGCGGAAGAAGGCGATCAACGTCAATACCAATGCCTCTGCCGAAGGCAGCCACACCGCTGAGGAAAACAGGACTCAGGCGCGCGCCTACCTTGAGCAGAGTAAACAACTCTATATCTCCGACCAGGATGAGAAGGCCGTCGAAGTACTTCAAGAGGCTGTCAAGTTGGATCCGGAATTGGCCGAGGCTTACTTTCGGCTGGGTTTGGCCTGCATTGCCGTTGGTAAGGACCAGGAGGCTGAGGACGCCTACAAGAAAGCGGTCGAGAAGTACAAGAAATACCTGGAGGAAAACGACAAAGACGCTGAAGCTCATTACAACATGGGACAGGCTTACGCAGGATTGCACCTTTACAGCGAAGCCGTAAGGGAATACCGCCAGGCGACACGTCTGAAGGATGATGACGCGGATATGTTCTACGATCTGGGCACGGCCCTGACCAAGCTGGCCCAATATGACGAAGCTGCCTCGGCCTTTTCGAAGTCGTTGGAGATTGACCCCAACAACACCCGGGCTGAGGATGCACTGGAAGAAGCACGCGAGGGTGTACAGCGAATCAAATCCGGGAAGAAACACCAGGAAGACTTACTGAAGAAGGAAAAGAATGACGAGCTGAAAAACGCGAATGCGAACGGCGAGACCCCGCCAACAAACACTTCAAAGTTTTCAAAAGCGAACGCAAACTCGAAATCGAACTCGAATCGTCCTCGTAAGCCTTGAATATTAAGGGGATGGGTGTTGTAAATCGCCCAGAAAGTAAGAAACGAAATGGCAACATATACGCCACCGCCGTATTTTCCGCAAAGCTCGCTGGCACCGCCGGACAAGAACCGCTACCTGAAATTCAAGCTGGCGGTGTTTGGGGTTATCGTCCTGCTACTTCTGGTGCTGGGCGGAATTGCCTGGGGAGTTTGGCATCTGCTGAGGACGACGCTGTAGCAAACCTCAGTCAATCACTGCGCAGATTCGCCGAAAGCGCACTCTTGCGCCGTTTGCCGCCGCCTGCGCTTGACAGTTTTGGCATCGACCCTTATATTTTCCGTTTCGGACAGACAGTCTGAAGGTAACAATGCAACGCTTGAGTAGGTTCTGTCGGTGTGGAGGCGTTGCCCCGGTTGGTTATTGATACTACCGGTTTGACAAATATTGTGGCGTAAGTTGCCCTGTCGCGTTGGCGTTTGTTAGTCAACGACCCACGGCAGGCACGCGTGAAAGGCCCTGCGGCCTTCCCGTCCTAAATGCGACGCCACAGAAAAGTCGGCTTAAGGGAAGCCACCATCCATGCCTGCCTGAATTGGCCAGCAGAACATCCCTAACAGCATATTTTACAGGGCAGCTCGCCTGCGCTGACTGCCGGACGATGAGGAATACCGCGAGGCATTCCCGAGTGGCAAGCCACAAAGTTCCGGAAAGAGGCAGGTAACGCCTTTTTGCGCTTTGCGCGCGGGAATTAAGCCACCAGGAAAGAAAAACGTGCCGACGATAAATCAACTTGTTCGCAAGGGCCGCCAGGCGGTTAAGTACAAGACGGCCAGCCCGGCTCTTCAGAGTTCGCCGCAAAAGCGTGGCGTTTGTACGCGCGTGTACACGCAGACGCCCAAGAAGCCAAACTCGGCGTTGCGTAAGGTTGCGCGTGTTCGGTTGACGAACGGGATCGAAGTTACGACCTATATCCCGGGGGTTGGTCATAATCTGCAGGAGCACTCGATTGTGCTGATTCGTGGCGGCCGCGTTAAGGACCTTCCCGGCGTGCGCTACCACGTTATTCGCGGAACGCTGGATTCCGTGGGTGTTTCTGATCGTAAACAGGGCCGCTCCAAGTATGGCGCGAAGCGCCCCAAGGCCGCTGGAAAATAGAAGTTCGGAGTTCGGAATTCGGATTTCGGATTTTCAAATTCGAAATTCGCAATTCGCAATTCCAAATTTGAGGGACTATGCCAAGACGAAGAGTTGCAGAGAGACGAGAAGTACTTCCCGATCCGGTTTACAACAATCCACTGGTGACGAAGTTTATCAACGGCATCATGTGGGGTGGCAAGAAGTCGTCGGCTGAGAGCATTTTCTACAGCGCGATGAAGCAGATCGGCGAGAAGACCGGACAAGAGCCGCTCAAAATTTTTAAGAGTGCAATTGAGAACGTGAGACCAACCGTCGAAGTTAAGTCGCGACGAGTCGGTGGTTCCACCTATCAGGTACCGATTGAAGTACACCAGGAACGACGCGGTGCATTGGCGATCCGCTGGATTGTTTCTTATGCACGCGGTCGCGGTGAGAAGACGATGACTGACCGGCTGGCTGCTGAAATTCTCGACGCCGCCAACAACCGCGGCAATTCAGTTAAGAAGAAGGAAGATACGCACCGCATGGCGGATGCGAACAAGGCGTTTGCGCATTACAAGTTCTAAGAACGGTGAATGGAAAATAGTGAATAGTAAATAGAAATAGCAAGAGATCGTTCTGGCTTTTCACCTTTCACTTTTACCTTTTACGGTAGCTATGGCGAAACAAGATCTAAATTTGACCAGGAATATCGGCATCATGGCCCACATTGATGCCGGTAAGACCACGACCACCGAACGTATCCTTTATTACACCGGTATCACGCACAAGATTGGCGAGGTACACGAGGGTACGGCGACGATGGATTGGATGGAACAGGAGCAGGAGCGCGGTATCACGATTACGAGCGCCGCGACCACCTGTTACTGGGAACGTAGCGGCGTCGATCATCGCATCAATATTATCGATACTCCCGGCCACGTAGACTTCACCATGGAAGTTGAGCGCTCCTTGCGTGTGCTTGACGGTGCCGTTGCTGTGTTTGACGGCGTTGCCGGCGTCGAGCCCCAGTCGGAAACAGTTTGGCGACAGGCCGACAAATATGGCGTGCCGCGCATTTGCTTCATCAATAAATTAGATCGAGCGGGCGCTTCTTTCGATCGATCGTTTGAATCAATCATTACTCGTCTGGGCGCGAATCCCGTCGCCATTCAGATTCCGATCGGCCTTGAAAGTGAACTTAAGGGCGTAGTCGACCTGATCGCCATGAAGGCGCTCGTCTGGAACGACGAGAGCAAGGGGTCTGAATACGAAACGACCGAGATTCCGGACGATCTCAAGGCAGCCGCAACGGCCGCGCGCGAGCGACTTATCGAGGCGGTTGCTTCTGTCGATGACGGTCTGATGCATAAGTACATCGAAGGCGAGCACATTGCCGACGAGGAGATTCGCAAGGCGTTGCGCAAGGGTACGCTCGAGTTGAAACTGGTTCCGGTCGTTACCGGTTCAGCATTCAAAAACAAAGGCGTGCAAACTCTGCTGGATGCGGTGGTTGATTATCTCCCGTCGCCGATCGATATTCCTCCGGTTGAAGGATTGAATCCCAAGAGTGGGGAAATCGAAGCGCGTCCACCCGAGGCCAGTGCTCCTTTTTCCGGCCTTGTCTTCAAGATCATGGCTGACAAGCATCTGGGGCAGTTGTCTTTTGTGCGCATCTACAGTGGCACCATCAAAGCGGGTTCTTATGCCTACAACCCAATCAAAGAGACGAAAGAACGCGTTGGCCGCCTGATGCGCATGCACGCGAATAAGCGCGAAGATATCGAAGAGGCAAGCGCGGGCGAGATCATTGCCATTGGCGGCATGAAGCAAGTTACAACCGGCGACACGGTATGCGACGACAACAAGCCGATTATTTTAGAGCGCATGGAGTTTCCCGCGCCCGTAATCCGCGTTGCCGTTGAGCCAAAGACGCGACAGGATCAGGACAAACTTGGTCTGGCTTTGAACCGGTTGGCCCAGGAGGATCCTTCATTCAACGTGTCAACGGATCCGGAAACAAACCAGACGATTATCGCTGGCATGGGCGAACTTCATCTGGAAATTATTGTTGATCGCATGAAGCGAGAGTTTGGCGTGGAAGCCAATGTAGGCAAACCCCAGGTTGCTTATCGCGAGACGATTACTCAGGCGGCGCCCGGCAAAGAGATCTATAAGAAACAGACTGGTGGTCGCGGACAGTTTGGGCACGTTGAACTTGAGATCGAGCCGGCGCCAGGTGAGGGCTTCGTGTTCGAGAATAAGATTACGGGTGGTGCGATCCCCAAGGAATACATCAAGCCGGTCGAACAGGGAATCAAGGACGCCATGGGACGAGGTTTCCTTGCGGGCTATGAGCTAGTCGACATCAAGGTGCGCTTACTCGATGGTAATTACCACGAAGTCGATTCTGACGAACGCTCGTTTCATATTGCCGGCTCGCTGGCATTTCAGGACGCCGTGCGAAAGGCCAAGCCGGTCTTGCTTGAACCGATCATGCGCATTGAGGTGGTAACGCCGGACGACTACATGGGCGCGGTTAACGGCGACCTGATGCGTCGACGCGGGCAAATCGAAAAGACAGAACCGCGTCCAGGCGGCGCGCAGGTGATTACATCGTTTGTTCCCCTTTCAGAAATGTTTGGGTATACGACCGACTTGCGTTCGGCTACTCAGGGGCGGGCGACTTCGACGATGCACTTCGAACGTTATGAGCAAACGCCAAAGAGCGTCGCGGATGAAGTAATCGCAAAGATTTCAGGTAACGGCGGCGGCGGGCGAATAACTTAAAGCAGCGCGCCTACTGTTTGGGAACAGTCGTTTAGATCTCGGGACACGGGTTCTGCGAGTAAAGCGAGGAACAATTTATGAGTAAGGAAAAATTCGATAGAAGCAAGCCGCACGTGAACATCGGGACGATTGGGCACGTGGATCACGGCAAGACAACGTTGACGGCAGCGATCACGAAGATATTGCAGAAGCACAATCCGAAGATCCAGTTTCGCTCGTTCGAC
>DASYLB010000015.1:0-18109 GCA_036009765.1 Pyrinomonadaceae bacterium
CCCACCCCGGCTTGGAAAAGTCTGGCCAAAAAGCGGCCTGACTTTCCCACATTCCCACAGCTTTTACTGCTGGATATTGAAATGGCAAAAACGGACACTTCACTTGCTAATAAAACCGGACATTTTAATTTGCTAATAACAGAGAAAAATAAATATCCAGGTTATACAAAGGTCATGCCAATCAAATAACCGATAGCGTCACCCTCGATTTAGTTTCAACGCAAAAAGTGTTTGCAACATTCCGGCAGGGCTAGTACATAGGTGCTTCTCTTACAGAGGAAGGGGGCGTTGTCGTTCGTGAGGCGGTGACGCCCTTCTTAGAGAGTCTTGTGGCATACGGCTTCAACGATGCTTTCACCCATTGAATCGGGTACGGGGTCATTCCAGTCAGGTCCTTTTAAGTCAATGCTATCCAAAACTGCCCCGTTCTTTCTGTATTGGACCATGGACGTGAGGCGCAATTGATTTGAGCGGCAGTTCACTTCATATCTTCTCATTGTGTATGAGAGGGGCTTATCAGTATCCTTCTCGACCGATTTGAACCAGACTTTTAGGATTCCTTTGTCACATACGGACTTGAGTGTGTTGTAGTACAAGTTGGCATCTTCAGTCTCGCCAGCCTTGCGCCACTCCTGCTTAGTTTCTTCTACAAACTCAGCGAACGAAGGTATAGGTACTCCGCACGGCGACACTGAAGGCTGGCGAGTAGTCGTTTTAGTTCGCGCCTTGCGCTTTGAAGATTGCCCGAGTAAATCGGCAACAGATGCTATTGACAACAACATAAGCAAGGCAATGAAGATTGCTTTCTTCATGGGGCGGAGGCTATAACAAGGCGACGAGAGGAGTCAACCATTTCTGCGTAGTTAGCCGACGATGAGAATCTTGGACTGAGGGTCCGCCATGGAAGTCCGCTGCGCAACCCCCCGACAACCTATGGCGAGGCGCAACCTAAGGCGGCGTAGACTGCGAAAATGCGTTTCGTGCGGATTGTGCCTAATAGTCTGCAACAGACCAACCCCCGCCACAGCACACGCGAACGAGCATCATCGCAAATTTCAAATGGCAGGATTTAGGTTTTCATTTTTGGCAAATCGCTAAGAAAAGAAAAGAGCGGGCAAGCGAGACTTTGCCCGCCCTCCCCGGGTCTATCTCGTTCGGATTGTTCTGTTAATTTTTATAGATTGAATGATACCGACCTGCTTGAAATCGGCGCTCAGCCTCGCGCGCTCTTGAAACCAAAATATCCTCGCGCAGTTTATCTCGCATTGTGAGATAGGTTTTCTCGCTGGCGTTCGGAGAGCCCGCGAAAAACTTTTGCCGCGCTTCGGCTTCGAGTTCACTCTCCGACTGTTCTTCTTTTGCTCGCTGCTCGGCTTCGCGTGCTTCCCTGCGTTCCGATTCTTCCTTTGCCTTTCTTGCCCGGTGAGGAGCATTTATCTTCGCTAGTTCTGCGTCAAGCGCCGCTTTCTCGGCTGCTTCTCTTTGCTTAATCTCTTCGACTACTTGGTCTACGGAAATGCTCATGTCAATGTCCTCGCGATTGTTCGTTAGCCCCTTGGCTCGGTTGTTCCTCTAAGCCCGGTTGCGCTCTCTCGTGACAGCGTTCCTGCGGCTCCTTCGGTCGGCTGAAGACTCCTTTCTCTTCTAGGGCTACTTCTAACTGCCATTCCTATTTCGTCCCGCTTGTGGTCAATCTGTAATGCGGGGAACTTGACGACTTGGTGACCCGGGTTCGCAAATAGAATTAGCCCGGGACATTCCTTGAGTCCCGCATAGGTAAGAAGTAGTCATGTTGTTTATTACAGATTGACTTCCTCCGGGACGAAATCCCCTCGGGTTCAATGATGCCCCCGGGTTCAACCGTTGCCGCAAGTCGGTAGTGTCCGCGCTTAGGCGAAATGACCCTCCCCTCGCGCATTGCACGTTGCAGTAACTCATCGACCCTGTTACGCCCGAGCGTTAGGGTTTCGAGAAGTTTCGCCCGGGTTATCACACCCGGCTTCACGTCCCCAATAACAGCTAACACCTCCGCGTATTGCGCGGCGTTCCAGTCTGCCGCCATTTCGCCATTGGGCTTGGCGGTGACACTGGCAGGGTGAAGCCAACGGGTCTCTGGGTCATAGCGAAGCGTTGTATCAGGAAATGGTCTGCCCTTCACCTTCGCGCATCTCACCTTTACAAAGTCGCGGGTAACGAACCCGGCACGGTCCTTCACGTGCTCAAGATTGACAATGAAGCGAACGGCGGCTGCCATACAGGTTGCTCCTCTGCCTCGGTAGACCGCGTGTTCAAAGCCTCTCTCGTCTATGAATTGTTTGCCACTATGATGAGCTAAAAGGACCGCCGCTCCGGTCTGGCAAGCAAGTCTCTTAAGGGGTGTGATAATTTTCCTTTTCACCTCCGAGTTGTCGGACTCAGAATCAAGAGAAAAACCTTCCGCTTGTGTGTCTATGACTATAACGTCCAACCCTGATGTGCCGCTGTGGCGCTTGAGGTCTCCTAGTGCATATTCGAAGTGCTTGGGGTTCGAAAAGTCGAGCATGTCCCCCGCAATTGAAACATCCACCGAGACAAAAAAGTTGTAATCAATGAGTTCGCGTTGCGCACGCGTGAACCCACCTGCCTCAAGCATTCGCAGCAAATCTTCCTTAAGCAACGCGCCAGTGGACTCGAAATCAATATATAGAACCCGCAAAGGCGAGCCACCCGGGTAAAGCGGCGATGATGGTCGTCCGCACGCCATTGAAAGAAGGTTATTGAGTATCAAGGTAGTCTTGAAGCAATTAGGTTCAGCAATAATTTGCCCAATTTGCCCGGGATAGAGTCCAAGCAGAACCACCGGCGGCTGGAGAAATTCCATTCGCAAAAACTCGCCCGCTGTCCACATAAGGTCGTCGTCGGGTTCGATTTGACTTGTGTGACTTGTTGAGTCAACCGCTAGATTCTTCCTCATTAAAACGACTCCTTGATTTCAGTGATGTAAAACAAAAAGGACGCCCCGCTTTTGGAAGGCATCCTCTATTTTTGCGACTCGGCTATTGTGCCGCAGCAACTAATAGACACCATACAACAACGCAGAAGTTTTGCAGAATTGTTTTCTACCCTTTGGTTCAAGGTTGATTTGAAACGGTAGGAGTCCGATTGCCGGTGAACAGAATTACGCGAGACAGGCTCGTTGAATTTGTCGAAATTTTTGCAACTTAGGTTTTGCAAAACGGGACTCGTTCAAAATTCCAAGAGGGTTTCTAATGCAATCAATGATGAGGGAATGGAAGGATTTGCGTGGGACGAAGATTTGGCTACCTCGTAAAAAAAAAGTCGCCAAATGGTCATCACGTATATGAGCATGACGACTTGGCGACTCTTGGTCAGGAGCATCTGCGCTATTTCAAACGACTCATCAAGGATGTTCGCATCTGAGTCTCTCTGAGTGCGTCAATTTCAACTCCGACATAACGCTTGGTCATGCTGAGTGTTGTATGACCAAGGACCCGGGAAAGATAAAGGATGTTTCCGCCGCTTCGGACGTAGTTCGTGGCGAAGGTGTGGCGTAGTCGATGAAATGAACCCTCTTTTTCAATCCCTGCCTTTAGGCATAGACCTCTGTAGTCTCGGTTTAGGTTGTGATACGAGAGCTTTGACCCTTCCCGGGTGCAAAAGACGTATCTGAGGGCTTTCTGGGGCATTCTCGCCATATACTTAACCAACACTCTGCGAAGTTCGAAGCTGAAGGGGACCAGACGCTCTTTCTTCCCCTTTCCCATAACTATCAAAAGCATGTTGTCAAAGTCGATGCTCTCGGGTCTTAGAGTGAGAGCCTCATCTATACGCATTCCAGTGTCTAGCAAAAGGGAAACGAGCGTCTGTACTCTGCACTCGCCGGGAGTTTGCGACTTAAAAGCCAGAAGGGCTCTCAGCGTGGTGTCAGCCAAAGTCTTGATTACTTGCTGCTCTACTCTGAGCTTCTTCATTGCAAGCCGTTCAGTTATGTGTCCCTGCTCGTGAAGCCAATTGAGAAAGGCATTCATGCCTGAGATGTAGGTATTGCACGAAACGGGCTTTACGTCTGATTCTCGCAACCTGACGACATAGTTCGCTAATAGTGAGCGGCTCAAGTCGTTTGGTCTATCAACCGGAACAAGGCGACGAAATGAGTCCCAACAGTTGTGATAGTAGTTGATTGTTTTCGGTGTGACGTTCTTGAGGTACTTGCGTTCTCTTACGAACTGTTCGAAGAGTTCTGAAAGCATTAAAGACCTAGCCTTTTCTGAAAGCCAGTTAGTCATTTGACTGTACCGACTCTCGGTGAAACGAGCTAAGTCTTTGGTCCAAAGTGGTTATGAGCCGAGCAGGACTCGAACCTGCGACCCACTGGTTAAAAGCCAGTTGCTCTACCGACTGAGCTATCGGCCCACAAAAACACGGTGAGTGGCATTCTACCTAACTAAGTCTCAAGTCCCAAACAAAGTCTCAAGTCTCAGGTCTCAACTTATGCTTGAGACTTAGGACCTGAGACGCGAGACGTGAGACTTAATCTTCGAGCCAGCGTCCCAACTCTGAATCTTTAACAACGATCGTCTGCGTGCGTTCAGGTCCGGTGGAGACCAGGCCGATCTCGACTCCAATCTTTTGTGAAAGAAACTCAACGTAGCGGCGCGCGTTTGGGGGCAGGGAACTCATCTCTGTGGTTCCTACTGTTGAAGTTTGCCAGCCGGGTAAGGTTTCGTAGACGGGCTCGACGCGGCGCAAGTCCTGCGAGACCGCGGGCAATGATTCACATTCTTTGCCGTCGAGCTTGTATCCGACACAAACTTTTATTTCTGCAAGCGCGTCCAGCACGTCAAGCTTTGTCAATGCCACTGAGGAGAAGCCATTGATCTCGGCGGCGTAGCGCGTTGCGAAAGCGTCGAACCAGCCACAGCGTCGTGGGCGTCCAGTTGAGGCGCCGTATTCTCGGCCCCGCTCGCGAATCAGTTGGCCCATCTCTGCTTCGCCTTCAACCATCTCGGTTGGGAATGGTCCTTCGCCGACGCGCGTTGTGTACGTGCGTACGATGCCGAGCACGCCTGTCAGTCGATTCGGCGCCAGTCCGGTGCCAATGATGGCGCCGCCGGCAACGGTGTTCGAGGAAGTTACGAACGGATAGGTGCCGTGATCGACGTCCAACAAAGTGGCCTGCGCACCTTCGAGCAAAATCGTTTTGCCTTGGCTGGCCGCCACATTCAGGAAGTGAGTGGTGTCCCCAATAAAGGCGCCCAGCCGTTCTGTCAACGCCGACATCTCGTCGAAAATTTCATTCACATCGAGCTTCACGCCACCATATGCCTCGATGATCCGGTTCGCATCTTCGAGATTACGTTCAATGCGATTCCGCAAGACCTCGGGCACCAGAGCATCGGCGGTGCGAATGCCGCGGCGGCCGGCCTTATCTTCATAGGCGGGGCCAATCCCGCGCAACGTCGTTCCCACCTTCTCGTTGCCGAGCCGTTCTTCGCTGGTGTGATCCAGCGCGCGATGGTAGGGAAGAATCAGATGAGCACGCGAACTGATCTTCACGCGTTCGGGCGAGACCTCGATGCCCTGTTCCATCAACCGGTCAGCTTCAACGAAGAAAGCCTTCGGGTCGATCACCATACCGTTGCCGAGCACGCAGGTTTTTCCGTGGTGCACGATGCCCGACGGCAGCAGGTGCAGGACGAACGACTTATCGCCAACCTGCACGGAGTGGCCGGCGTTGTGACCACCCTGATAGCGCGCCACAATGTCGAAGTGTTCGGCCAGCAAATCAACAATCTTGCCTTTGCCTTCATCACCCCATTGCGCGCCGATGACAACAATTATTTTTGGCATTTTGAAATGGTCTTGGCTCTTTTGACCGGGTTTGGTCTTTGAACTTTGTACTTAGTGCTTTGAACTTAGTTCTCTGTGCTTACAGCTTCGTACTCTTGAAACATTGAGATTGAACACAAAGAACCAAGAACAAAGTTCAAAGTACAAAGCTCTAATACGAAGCCCTAAGTTCAAAGTACGAACCTCTAAGTTCAAAGACCCAAGACCAAAGTCCAAAGACCGTCTTTACGCAGTTGCTGCAGCAGTATGTTTTTCGATCATTCGCGAGATAGATTCTTTGGAAGTTGCGCCGACGACGCGTTCTTCTTCCTTGCCGCCCTTGAAAAGAATCAAGGTGGGAATGCCCTTGATGCCGTAGCGCTGCGAGATTGAAGGGTTGTCGTCAACGTTGACCTTCACTACGCGTGCGGTATCGGCAAACTTTTCAGCAACTGCGGCGACGGTCGGCTCCAACATGCGACAGGGAGCGCACCAGGTTGCCCAGAAATCCACGAGCACCGGCACGGCGCTCTGCAAGACGTCCTTGTCGAAGCTGCTATCAGTTACTTCGCTAACATATTCACTCATCTAATTCCCTCTTTCTTAAATATTCGGATTTCAGTGAGGCTAAACTTTTCGCTCAGTTTGGTAGCTCAACGATTTCCTGGTAGAGCTGGCGATATTTTTGCGCCGCAGCGTCCCAGGAATTATCCATTGCCATGCCGTTCAATTGAAGCTGTTGCCAGTCGTCGGGGCGGTGATAAAAGTAAAGGGCTTCGCGGATTTTTTCAAGCAAAGCTCCGGCATTGTAATCACGAAACTTAAAGCCCGTACCGATCCCTTTTGCGGGATCGAAATTCTCGACGGTGTCGTCAAGTCCGCCGGTAGCGCGAACGATCGGCACTGTCGCGTAACGCATGCTGTACATCTGATTCAGGCCGCAGGGTTCATAGTAGGACGGCATCAGAAACATGTCTGCTCCCGCTTCGATCTGATGCGCGAGCGGTTCACCCGCGTAGCCCTTGTAAATACCAACACGATCAGGCGCGCTGTCGTGCCAGCGCTGCAGGAAATCTTCATATTCCTTCGCACCTGCTCCGAGAGCAATGAAGCTGGCGCCTGTTTGCAGGATCTCGCCGGCGAGTTCGCGAATCAGATCGTAACCCTTCTGCGAGACCAGCCGCGAGATTATGGCAATGATTGGACGATTCGGATCTTCAGTTAGACTGAAGCGGCGCAGCAGATCAAGCTTGCAAGTCTGTTTGCCGGAAAGATCGGTAGCAGAGAAATTCGCAGCGATGTAGGGATCGGTTTCCGGGTTCCAAAGTTCGTAGTCCACGCCGTTAGTTATACCGGCCAGCCGATCGCGACGCGCGCGTAGTAGCCAATCGAGTCCGGAACCATGGTCGGAAGTTTGTATCTCCTGCGAATAGCGACGGCTGACGGTGGAAAGCGCGTCCGCAGCTACAAGACCGGCCTTCAACGCGGAGGCCGCTCCCTGAAGCATGAAATCTTCTTTGTCCGGGGACTCGCCGAAGCCGAGCCACCACAGATCCTTTGAGTCAAACGCACCCTGGTAGGCAAGATTATGAATTGAAAAAAGCGTTTTGATCCCGCGGAAGAATTCGTCGTAACGACGCCGGGCGCGGACCTCCATCATCGCGAAGCCGCAGGGCCAGTCGTTGCCGTGGACAACGTCGGGCTGCCAATCGAGATGTTTGACTAGTGCCAGTGCGGCGCGGGAGAAGAATGCAAAACGCTCGTGGTCATTTGAGTAGCCGTAAATCGAAGGCTTGGAAAAATACTCGGGCGCATCAATCAGGTAAGCAGGCGCGCCGGCTGCGTCGCTTTGATAGACGCGCGTTGGCCTGATCTGCCCACGCCACTGCACCGGTACATCTTCGATCACGGACTCCTTCAGCTGACTGCGATCGATTTGCTGATAAAGCGGCAGGATAATCCGGGCGTCGATGTCGTGTTTGGCCAGCGCCTTGGGCAGCGCGCCGGCAACGTCGGCAAGCCCACCGGTCTTGGCAAACGGCACAACTTCAGATGAGAGCAGGGCGATACGCATGGGTTGAACTGTGAATTTGGAAGGATGACGGATGAAGGTTCTGAAAGCAAGGAAAAGGCGGAACGGGACGTTGTCATGTTCTGCCTTCCGTCCCATCCGCGCTAGTTCTCTTGGGCAAGGCCCAACCGGTCGCTACCTTGATTGCTGGGGTTTCGGACTTCCTTCGGTTAGCTTTGCATTGAGGCAAGGAATTCCGCGTTTGACTTGGCCTTCTCAAGTCGTTCGAGCACGACTTCCATCTGCTCGACTGGTGACAGCGGATTCAGTACCCGACGCATTACCCAAATGCGGCTGAGGTCTTCCTTGCTGAGCAGGAGTTCTTCCTTGCGCGTGCCAGAGCGTTGCAGGTCGATGGCCGGAAACAGTCGCTTGTCGCTCAGACGGCGATCGAGGTGAATTTCCGAGTTACCAGTACCTTTGAACTCTTCGAAAATCACATCGTCCATGCGCGAACCGGTATCGATCAGGGCGGTCGCAATAATTGTCAGTGAACCGCCTTCTTCGATATTACGCGCCGCACCAAAAAATCTCTTGGGGCGTTGAAGTGCGTTTGAGTCGATACCGCCGGAAAGTATCTTGCCGCTGGGTGGCACAACTGCGTTGTGGGCGCGGGCCAGGCGGGTGATGGAGTCGAGCAGGATTACTACGTCGCGCTTGTGTTCCACCAGGCGTTTGGCTTTCTCGATCACCATGTCCGCCACCTGTACGTGACGCGTCGGCGGCTCGTCAAATGTAGACGAGATGACTTCACCGTTTACCGAACGCTGCATGTCAGTGACTTCTTCCGGGCGTTCATCAATCAGCAGGACAATGAGCGTGACTTCCGGATGATTTTGGGTAATGGAGTTTGCGATCGTCTGTAGCAACATCGTCTTACCGGTACGCGGCGGCGCTACAATCAAGCCGCGTTGACCTTTACCGAGAGGCGTTACGAGATCGATAACCCTGGCCGAAAGATTTTCCTGCGTAACTTCCATCTTCAACATCTCGTCCGGGTATAACGGCGTGAGATTGTCAAAGAAGACCTTCTCGCGGGCTTGATCGGGAGACTCGAAGTTTATTGCTTCAACTTTGATCAGCGCGAAATAGCGCTCGCCTTCTTTGGGTGGACGAATCTGACCGCTAACGGTATCGCCGGTGCGCAGATCAAATTTTCTGATTTGGGAAGGCGAAACATAAATGTCGTCAGGGCCGGGAAGGTAGTTGTATTCCGGGGCTCGCAGGAAGCCGAAACCGTCCGGCAGTGTCTCAAGCACACCTTCCGAGAAAATGAGGCCGCTTTTCTCCGTTTGCGCCGCGAGTACCTTGAAAATCAGCTCTTGCTTGCGCATGCCAGTCGCGCCCGGCACATCCATGCCTTTCGCGATACTGGTCAATTTGGAGATGGACATCTCCTTCAGGTCGGCGAGATTTAGAAAACCTTCGCCGCCAAACTCTCTGTCTCTGCCTTCCAGCGCTTCGGCAGTTGCAACCGTGCCGCCGTTTTCTTCGTTACCGCCGTCGTTGTTCGCGCTGGAAGCGCGTGAACGTGTTCTCTGTGCCATATCAATTCAATCCTATCGATTTGCTTTATTAGTCCTTTGTGACGGGCCGTGTTATGAGCGGCCCTTTGGTTTGGGCTCGTGGAGGTTTAAGAAAACAGGTTGCCCGGCAGCTAACTTTATTCCAGCCACAAGGCCCGGGCACCGTTCGCGGGGGCCACCAGCGCGATTCTCTTCAAAAAGTGTTAAGCAATTTACCTCGCTACCGAGCGGGTTAGATTTCCTGTTTGGATGCGACGTGCAGCGCCATTCGTGGTCTTGAGTAAACTCAGATTAACAACAAGGGGCTTTGAGAATTGTGATTCGACGCTCGACTCTGGTTTCGGAGACCATTTCTTCCAAAAAGCTTCAGGTTGATTGCGGGAGCTTGAACCCAGCCAGGGCGCTTTCAATTGCCCGCCAAATTTCATTGCCGCCGCGGCCTGTCTTAGCGGAAAAGGTCACCACGCTATCTTCGCTGAACACGCGGTTAACGCGTCCTAAACTCTCTTTCAGCTCATTGTTAGATAGCTTATCGGATTTTGTGGCAACTATTAAACGCGGCCTGGCACTGTGCTCAAGCCACTCGTGAAGCTGCAAATCCAATGTTGTGGGTTCGTGGCGCGAATCTACGATGTGAATTGATAGCACAAGCTGCTCCCGCTTTGCAAGGTAGCTGCTTACCATCTCACCCCAACTGGACTTTATGGCTTTCGGTACGCGAGCATAACCGAACCCGGGGAGATCGACAAATCGAAATAGTCCATTTACGAGAAAAAAGTTTAACGATTGTGTGCGGCCGGGAGTTGACGAGGTGCGTGCCAGACCGCGCGTCGAGAGCAGGGAATTAATCAAGCTCGACTTCCCAACATTCGAGCGGCCCATGAAAGCAATTTCTGCTAGTAATCCATTTGGCCAATCGGCAGCCTTAAAGCTGCTCTTCAGAAATTCCGCACTCGTAATCTTCATGCTGTAAGCAGCGTAGATTTACTGCGAGTCCTCACGCGGGCACGCCGCGTGAGGAACTCGCCTGTTATTCTCGCCGCGGGACTAGGCTGATTGGGCCTTCGCCATGCGTTCAGCCATGGTTGCCTGGATCATCTTGATGCGCTCGCGGATAGCAGCCAGCTTCTTCTCGCTGTCGGGAACGCGGCGGATGAGCTTCTCGAAATGGCCGAAGGCCTCCGG
This sequence comes from Pyrinomonadaceae bacterium, assembly GCA_036009765.1. Classification (GTDB taxonomy): domain Bacteria; phylum Acidobacteriota; class Blastocatellia; order Pyrinomonadales; family Pyrinomonadaceae; genus PSRF01. Next base: position 10,612 of record DASYLB010000015.1, read on the forward strand.
CGCGTTCAAAAGTTTTCGCAAGTCCTCGAGAATAGGCTCGATCTTAGCGAATACAAACAGGTGCTCGCCGTTTGCATCGTTGAACATCTGCTCGTCGATTGCGCCGTTGTTTACCAGTGATGCGGCCATGTCCCAGTAAGAGACGACCATGCGAAGATGCCCGCTGTGCTCGCCAAACATCGTTTCCATATATTCGTTAACGGTGGTTGGGTTAAAAGTAAAAAACCAATTGCGCGCCTCGCGCATAGTGGCTTCGCGTCTCAGGTCGTAAAGCTTCAAAATCAAGTCTGCGTCTGCTTGTTTACTCATTTGAAATCTCCTCAGATGTTTTAAGTGGAATGGATTTCGGGAAAACGATAAATCAAACTCAACTGCCGAGCTGCGGTTGAAAACACCACAGCCTGGAAGGCTTGAGCTCGGACCTCCTGGGAATGTAATTCCGCCTTGAACTGTTAACTTGTTTGAATACCCTGGGTGGGCTGCTCGGTCGACCACAGCGGCGGCGTCTTAGCCTCGTCTGCTGCAGGGTCGGTAGGCAGGGCCTCTTCGAGGGCAAGCGCCAGCACTTCATCAATCGTTTCTACCAGATTGATGCAGAGCACTTTGCGAATCTCTTCAGGGACTTCTACTAAATCCTTCTCGTTATCTTTCGGCATGATGATGGTATCGATGCCAAAGCGATGAGCGGCCAGCAATTTCTCCTTCACGCCGCCAATGGGCAGCACGCGGCCACGCAAGGTGATCTCTCCAGTCATTGCTACATTCTTACGAATTGGCGAACGTGTCAGGGCCGAGGCCATTGCGGTCGCCAGGGTAATTCCCGCCGAGGGCCCGTCCTTGGGGATTGCGCCTTCGGGAATGTGAATGTGGAGATCGCGCTTTCGGATCAGGTCAATGCTCATTCCGAGCCGTTCGGCGCGCGCTTTGATGCAGGTCAACGCTGCTTGCGCCGATTCTTGCATAACTTCGCCAAGTTTGCCGGTCAGCGTTACGCCGCCACGACCCTTCGTAAGTGTGGCTTCGATCTGCAAAACTTCGCCGCCAACTTCGGTCCAGGCCAAACCCGTTGCCAGTCCCACTTCACTCTCCGCAGCCACGCCTTGCTGGCGAAACTTGATCGGTCCCAGCATGCTGCGCACGCGTTCTGCGTCCACCACATCTTTGAAACCTTCCGCTACGCTTTCCTGCACGAAGCGACGAGCAAGTTTGCGGCAACATGATCCGATTTCGCGTTCGAGATTGCGAACGCCGGATTCACGGGTGAAATGACGAATGATCTCAAGCAGGCCCTCATCCGTAAAATCAAGCTGATCTGGTTTCAGACCATTACCTTCAGCCTGCTTCGGCACCAGGTGACGCTTGGCAATTTCCAACTTCTCGCGTTCGGTGTAACCGGACAAGCGCAGTATCTCAAGACGATCTTGAAGCGCCGGCGGAATCGTGTGCAGCACGTTCGAGGTGGCGATAAAAAAGACTTTCGATAGATCATACTCGACGTCGAGATAGTGATCCTGGAAGGTATGGTTCTGTTCCGGATCAAGAACTTCGAGCAACGCTGAACTCGGATCGCCGCGGAAGTCAGCGCCAAGTTTGTCGACCTCATCGAGCAGCAGAACTGGGTTAACCGTTCCCGCTTTCTTCATCATCTGAATAATCTGACCAGGCAGCGCCCCGATATAGGTGCGACGGTGGCCACGAATTTCAGCTTCGTCACGAACGCCGCCGAGCGACAGCCGTACAAACTTGCGACCGGTAGCCCGTGCAATCGATTTACCCAGACTAGTTTTGCCAACTCCCGGCGGGCCAACGAAGCAGAGAATTGAGCCCTTCGGATTTTTGACCAACTGGCGAACTGCGAGATACTCGAGGATGCGTTCCTTGATCTTTTCCAAGCCGAAATGGTCTTCGTTGAGCACCTCTTCAGCTTTGGCCAGATCCTTAATCTCTTTGCTCTTCTGTTTCCACGGCACGTTTACCAGCCAGTCGATGTAAGTGCGCGAAACAGTGCCCTCAGCAGACATTGGCGGCATGGCCTCAAGCCGGTGCAACTCCTGCATCGCCTTGGTTTTTGCCTCTTCAGTCATGCCGACTTCTTCGATCTTCTTTTTCAGCTCTTCAAGCTCGGCCTTTTCGTCTTTGCGGCCCAACTCTTTATGAATCGCCTTGATCTGCTCGTTGAGGTAGTACTCTTTTTGCGCCTTCTCCATTTGCCGTTTGACGCGAGTCTGAATGGAGCGATCAAGCTGCCGCTTCTCAATTTCAATCTCCAACAAGTCGATCAGGCGTTGCAGACGCGCTTGGGAAGAAAACAATTCGAGTAGTCCCTGCTTGTCCTCGACAGAAATGCGCAACTGCGAAGCAAGCGCATCAGCGAGGTGCGAAGGATTCTGATTTCTGAGCGCCGTTTGCAAGGCGTCGGTCTGACTCTCGGGCGCGAGGCGCAGATGCTGCTCGACCAGTTGCGCGATCTTTTGTACCAACGCATCCAGTCGAGTGCCTTCTTCGTTGACAACCGGCGCACGCTTAACCAGAGCCATAAAGGCGCCATCGGTATTTTCCACACGCACCGTGGTGGCGCGTTCGCGACCTTCAACTACGACTTTGATCTGGCCATTGTCCTGTTTTTGGGATTGCAGAATGCGACCAAGCGTGCCGACGCCGTAAATCTGTTCCGGCGAAGGCTCGTCAATGGTAGCGTCGTGCTGGGTAGCCAGGAAAATGGTGCGGTCGGCGGCGAGTGCCTGTTCAAGCGCACGAACTGACCCGGCCCGGCCAATCTTGAAAGCTACTTTGGTGAAGGGGAAAATGACGACATCGCGGATTGGAACCATCGGGTACCAGGCTACGTCGGCAGGAGCACGATCTGAATATTCTTCCATAATTCTGAATGAACTTTTAAGCCGGCTTTTGCAAGAAGGGCGAGCCGCTCAAACAGCCGTCTCGCCCCACATATTAGACGCGTAATTGTAAATCATTTCCCAAGTGTGCGCCACTTGGTTTGTTCGATAACTCTAACCTGGCAGTGAGGTGAGAAAGAGATTTCCTTGAGAGAGTAGCGACAAACTAAAGTTTAATGGACAAAATCAAGCCGCGGCACCGTCAACGCCGGTCAAGCTTTCGCCTGGAATCGCACGTCGTTTCTCCACCATTTCACTGGTAATGACAAATTCTTTGACTCGTTTTTGCGACGGCAGCGTGTACATGGCATCGAGCAGCAGCTCTTCGAGGATCATCATCAAGCCGCGCGCCCCGACTTTCCGTTCGACTGCTTGCTTGGCAACTGCCTTTAAAGAGTCTTCAGTAAATTTCAACTTGACGTTGTCGAAGTCAAACTTCTTCTGATACTGCTTGACCAGCGCATTCTTCGGTTCGGTCAAGATCTTGATGAGCGCGCCCTCGTCGAGTTCATGAAGCACGCCGCAGACGGGCAGACGTCCCACAAATTCCGGAATCAAACCAAAGCGGATCAGATCTTCCGGCTGAACGGCGGCCAGCGCTTCTGCGTGTCGATGGCTTCCGCTTTTGACTTCGGCCTGGAAGCCGAGAGACTTGTTACGCAGCCGTCGCTCGATAACTTTCTCGAGACCGACGAAAGCGCCGCCGCAGATAAACAGAATGTTTGCAGTGTCTATCGGGAAAAATTCCTGATGCGGATGCTTGCGTCCGCCTTGTGGCGGCACATTGGCAATTGTGCCTTCAAGAATCTTTAGCAGTGCCTGTTGCACGCCTTCGCCCGAGACGTCGCGGGTAATCGAAGGGTTCTCATCCTTCCGGCAAATCTTGTCGACTTCGTCTATATAGATGATGCCTTGCTGCGCGCGTTCGACGTCGCCGTTGGCCGCTTGCAGGAGTTTGAGGATGATGTTCTCTACATCTTCGCCGACATACCCGGCTTCAGTAAGCGTGGTGGCGTCAACGATCGTAAAGGGCACACTGAGCATGCGCGCGAGCGTTTGTGCCAGCAAAGTCTTGCCGGTGCCGGTTGGCCCAATCAGCAGAATGTTTGCTTTTTGGATTTCGACATCAGAACGCCTCTTCCCGAGTTCGATACGCTTGTAGTGCTGGTAGACGGCTACGGCGAGACGTTTCTTGGTTTCATCCTGTCCGATTACATACTCGTCGAGGAAGCTCTTGATTTCGCCGGGCTTTGGTAGTGGCGGTCGCGTGGCAACGGATTCTGCCTGCTGATCGTCGGTAATGATCTCATTGCAGATATCAATGCACTCATTACAGATGTAGACGGTGGGGCCGGCAATCAGTTTCTTAACTTCATTCTGCGACTTACCACAGAACGAACAGCGCAGGGTGTCGTCGGTTCGTCTAACCATGGGTATAGGGGATCTCCTTAGAGCTTCTGGCGAACACGAGTTACTTAATAATAGCCGCGGAGTTTCGGGAGACGTCCGGGTTACTCACGATCTGGCGATAGCGTTCGATGCATTCGTTACAGATGAACGCACTCTTACCAATCATTTGTTTGGGAACGCCGGGACCACGCTGCGGCGTCCCGGTTACAATATTAGCAACCTCGCCTTTTGATCGACCACAAAAAGAGCAGCTAAAACCGCGAGCTTTCATTTTGGCAATCATCAGCGCTTCTCCAAGCCTGGCGCACTACTCACGGTGCGCGATTACTTCGTCTATTAAACCATAATCTTTGGCTTGGGCGGCAGACATTATCTTGTCGCGCTCGACGTCGCGTTCGACGGTCTCAAAATCCTGACCGGTATGCTTGGCAATTATTTGCGAGGTGAGCTCGCGCATGCGGAGGATTTCTTCTGCCTGGATCCGGATGTCGGTGGCCTGTCCCTGCGAGCCGCCCGTGGGCTGGTGAATCAGTATGCGCGAGTTTGGCAGCGCGAAGCGTTTGCCCTTGGCGCCGGCCGTTAGTAATAGCGCTCCCATCGAGGCACATTGGCCCACGCAGATCGTAGTCACGTCGGGCCGGATGAATTGCATGGTGTCGTAGATAGCCATGCCGGCGGTAATGGAACCACCCGGCGAGTTGATATAGATGTTAATGTCTTTTTCCGGATCTTCGGCTTCGAGGAAAAGAAGTTGCGCCACGATCAAATTCGCAATCTGGTCATCGATGGGCGTGCCGAGGAAAATAATATTGTCTTTCAGCAGTCGCGAGTAAATGTCGAAGGCGCGTTCACCGCGCGACGTTTGCTCGACTACCATTGGGACTAAGGCCATATAAGATGTAAACCTTTCGCTTGTCAGAACGCAGAAGTCAGGAGTCAGAAATCAGAAGAAACGATGACAACTTGATTCACTCTGAACTCTGACTCCTGACTTCTGTCTCCTCAGATTTTTCGCTCCACTCTGCTTCGGTGACTTTCGCGTTTTCTACTAGAAGATCAAGCGCTTTGCGATTGCGCAATCTGTTCGCGATGCTACGTTCGCCTCCATCCTTTGTCAAGACGCTACGCACTTGTTCTATTGGCTGTTGCGAGCTGCGCGCGATGGTTTCGATCTCGGCTTCGATCTCTTCGTTTGAGACTTCGATCTGCTCATCAAGAGCAACCTGATCGAGCAACAGAGAACCGCGCACATCCAGCTCCGCCTGGACCTTCAACTCTTCGCGCGCGCCTTCCCAGTTCACGTTCTGATTTCGTGGATCGACACCACGGCCGATCATGTCGCGCACCACAGTTTCAAGCCGGTAGCTCGTCTGCTGATCGACCAGGCTTTGTGGCACTTCAAACTGATGGCCCTCGAGAAGCTTCTGCATCAGCTCAGCGCGTAGTCGATGGTCGGCTTCCTCCGTCGCCTGGCGCTCCATGTTTTCACGAATCTTGGCCTTCAAAGTCGTAACCGAATCGAAGTCTTCGCCAAGACTGTGGGCCCATTCGTCGTCAACGTCGGGAAGCTCCTTAACGCGAACTGCGGTCACCTTTGCACTGTACTCAACTTTCTTTCCGGCGAGCGCTTCGGTGCGATAATCGGCAGGATAATCGACGAGAAAGGTTCTTTCATCGTCCGCCTTAACGCCAGTCAAGTTGTCAGTGAATTCCTGCTGGACGCCTTTGCCCCCAAGCGTGACCTCAACGTCGTCCTGCTTGATGTTTTCCGCTTCCGGGTCTTCGACAAACTTGCCCTCAATATTGATGGTGACGTTATCGCCAACCGCGGCGCCACGATCCTCAACCGGCGTCAAGGCGGCCGATGTTTCCCGCAGCGCTTCAATCATCTCAGCTACGTTTTCATCTGTGACCGGACGAGTCTGGCGAACAATTTCGATGCCTTTGTAATTTTGTAGTTCAACTTTAGGCAGGATCTCAACATTGATTTTGACCGAGATTGGCTCTTCGCCAAACTTCTCCAATGCTTCTGAGTTGTCGAGTTGAACATCAGGTTCGCCAATCGCGGTCGGTGCATGTTCTTTGATTGCTTCGTCAACCGCTCCCGGGACTAACTCCTGCAACGCCTGCGCACGAATCTCGCTCTTGAAACGCGTGCGCACCACTGCGCGTGGCGCGTGGCCCGGACGAAAGCCCGGGACCTTCGCCTGCTTCGCATAGCGATCGCTAATGCGATCGTAAGTTTGGCGCACCGTCGCCGTGTCAATTTCGATCGTGATCTCCTTACGGGTTGAGGAGACGTCTGCAACTTCTGTCTTCATTAGGTTCTTTGAATGTCCGACTTTCTATGATTAGCAACAAGCAATCAGTAATGACTAGCAACAAGCAATCGGTAATAAGCAATCAGCAGTACGAAGCGCAACGTGTTCATCGATCGAAACTCGCAAGCAGTAAACAGCCAACGGCATTCCCATTCCGGCTGACTGCTGATCGCTGATTACTTTCTTTGGTGCGAAAGGGGGGACTCGAACCCCCACACCTTTCGGTACCAGATCCTAAGTCTGGCGCGTCTGCCAATTCCGCCACTTTCGCGCTGGCGCTCGTATACCGTAATTCAAGCGCGAAAAAGAATATCACGCGCGAGTAAAGTCCTCGAAACGCGTCGAACTGCGAAATCTGTGTAATCGGCGTAATCTGTGGATGAAAACTGTCGCGGTCACGCGACGCGGTAGGTCGTCTTCGACTGACCGAGAAAGTCTTTGCCAGTCTCCTTAGTAATAAGGCCACCATGTTCCAGCTCGAAGTAAGCGCGTTGAATCTCGCCCTTATCAACGGAGAGTTTTTGCGCCAGCACCGCTGGAGAGGGAAGTGCTTCGCCTGACTTTACCGCTTGGTTGCTTATTTGCGCTTCAATCTGTTCGCGGACTTGCAGGTAGACGGGGCCTTTGGACAAATCCTGTAATTCGATGTTCATTTGTGAATCCCTATGTACTAAAAATCTCGACTAAACTCAAACGCACAACAAAGCAGCAGGCGTCAGTTTGGCAAATCGGACATTACAGAACCGAGCGCGGTAGCGCCGGATGCTGGAGTCGACTTAAAGCTGCCAATTGATCTCTTTAAATGACTAAGCGAACTTTCTAAATTCATCGACCGTCAGTGCGCTCATTGGAAGTAACTCCAGCATCCGG
>DASYLB010000016.1:0-232552 GCA_036009765.1 Pyrinomonadaceae bacterium
TCAGGCTAATGAGTTGCGAAGTCGAAAGGCCAGTCAGTGTTGTCAATCCCAGGAGGTCGCCGCGCGGATCGTCGCGTAAGAACTCAATGGCAAAGCGAATGGCCGAATAAAGCAGCGCGTAGAAGAGAACCACTTGTCCGCTGAAGCGTCTATGCCTGTGAAGCCAAAGCAGGAAAAAAAACACGAGCAGCATCGCGAAAGATTCGTACAGTTGCGTAGGGTGCAAGCGAACGTCAATTGGGACGCCGGTGATTTCGTGACCCAGTTCACTAAACTTAACGCCCCAGGGAAGCGAAGTTGGTTTGCCCCAGCAACAGCCCGCCGCGAAACATCCCTGCCGGCCAAAAAAATTGCCGATGGCGATTCCTGGTGCGCAGGCATCAGCCGTTTTCCACCACGGCAGTTGGTACCGCCGCATCAAAAGATAACCTGACAGAATCGCGCCAATCAGCCCGCCGTAAAAAACGCCACCGGAACGCAGAAAGTCGAGCGAGATCAACTGCCAGGGATGCTCGCGGTATTCCGGTTCTGTGAACAGCATCAGCAACTTCGAGCCGATCAGGGAACACAGCAGCATCCAGAGACAAAGGTCGTAGATCTTTTCACGCGGTAGTCCGTCGCGAGCGGCCAGCTTCACGGTTATCAAGATCGCGCAGAGGAAGGCCAGCGCCAGGAACACGCCGTAAGTGTTAATCGGAAAGTTGCCGATGCGAAAAATTTCGGGGTACATGGGAAGTCAGCAACAGGCGGTCAGTTATCGGAGAGATTTTTAGATTCCGTCTGGGTTGCAACAGCCAACGGACTATTGACTACGGACGTTCTCTTTCTCCCAAAGATTAGATCGTAAGCGAGGAGCAGCGCTCCCATTGAAATACTTGCGTCGGCGACGTTGAAGGTTGGCCAATGCCAGGTGCCGGCGTGCACCACAATAAAATCGATCACATAACCGAGCCTGGCGCGATCGGTCAGATTTCCAGCGATGCCCGCGAGTAACAGCGCGCAAGCGCCGAGAACGCGATCGTCGTTTCGCGGCGTACGCAGAAAATAATAAAACACCGCCACGGCTGCCGCGATCGCAAGCACTACGAAGAACCAGCGCCCGAAGCTTCCCTTTTCCTGCAACTGGCCAAAAGCTATGCCGTCGTTTTGCGCGTAAACAAAATCCAGAAACCCACGAATGACGGTTCGATCAGATCCGAACCGCAACGTCCGCACGGCCCAGGCTTTGCTCGACTGGTCGACCAGGTAGATTCCGAAGCTGGCGAACAGATAACCCAGGCGCCAACCGTAACGAGAACGCGTCGAAGACGTCACCGCTGTGTCATTGAATTCAGAGTCCATACTTTAACGAGACAACGCCGCCTCATCGGAAGTCGCGCGTAAGAATCAGTTAAGGGTAACAGGCTGCTATAAACATCACGCTCCTACGGAGCCTCGGAAAGTTGCTGCTCAATTTCTTCGAGCGCAGCAACACAACGCTCACACACATTGGGGTAACGAGTTGATTCGCCTACGCGCTTTGAATAGTTCCAACAACGTTCGCATTTCTCACCACTCGCGGGAAGCACTTTAACGACGACTCCGGGAGCGCCTGCATCCGAGCGCACCACGTCCACCTGGGAAACTATGAAGATGTAACGCAGTTCGTCCTGGTAGCGCACGAGGAGATCATAACTATCGCCAGCGGCTGCGATTTCCAGCTGCGCCTCAAGTGAACTGCCGATCTGTTTGCCGACTCTGGCCTCCTCGAGAGACTGCAACACGTGGTCGCGAATCTCGAAAAGTCTCTCCCAATTTCCCAGCAGTTCATCCTGGCCTTGCCCGCTCGTCTCCGGAAGCAGCGCTGTGTGAACAGACGCCGACCGGCCGCGATCCTGCGGCAGGTTTTCCCAGATCTCGTCAGTCGTAAAAACCAGGATCGGTGACAACATTCGCGCCAGCGAATCAGCGATGCGATAGAGCGCCGTCTGCGCTGACCGGCGGCTCAAACTGCGAGGTGCAGCTGTGTAAAGTCGATCCTTGATGATGTCGAAATAACGTGCTGATAAGGTTCCTGTACAGAATTCGTAGATCACTCGCGTGGCCACGTGAAACTCATAGGTTTCGTACGCCTTCCTGACCGTTGCGTGAACTTCATCGAGTTTTGCAAGTACCCAGCGATCAATTTCCAATAACTCCGTTTCAGCCACGACATCGCGGCCAGCGTCAAAACCAGCAAGATTTCCCAAAGCGTATCGTGCGGTATTTCGGAGTTTCCGGTAGGCATCGACGGTGCGTTCCAAAATCTCCTGCGAGCAGCGCACATCCTCGTGGTAGTCCGACGACGCCACCCAAAGCCGGAGGATATCAGCGCCCGACTCTTTAACTACTTCGTTTGGCGAGATGCCGGTGCCCTGCGACTTGCTCATCTTTTCGCCCTGCGTAGTGATCAGCCAGCCGTGCGTGATGATGTTGCGATACGGGGCCCGCCGATATTTGGCGAGGCTTACCAGCAGCGAAGAGTTGAACCAGCCACGATATTGATCGGCGCCTTCCAGGTAAACATCGGCGGGCCGCCATTCGCCCAACTCGGAAGCGAAGTAGTCCTTAAAGACCGACGCCCACGACGAGCCACTGTCAAACCAAACGTCGAGGATGTCAGACTCTTTTGTAAACTCATCGCCGCCGCAAGCCGCGCACTTGAATCCTGCCGGCAGGAGTTCCTTCGCTTCATACTTGTACCAGGCGTCCGCTGATTCACGCTCAAAGATGTCGGCGACGTGATTGATTATTTTTTGCTCAAGCACGACCACCGCTTCCGCGCTGCCGTTGTTGCAACTGACGCAATAGAAAGCCGGGATGGGCACGCCCCAAACGCGCTGTCGGGAAACACACCAGTCGGCGCGATTCTTGAACATGTTCAGCATGCGTTCGCGGCCCCAAGCCGGAATCCAGTTGACGGCTTCTTTGATCTCACGCTCCGCGCCGGTGCGCAGGCTAAATCCCCAGTCATCATCCGTTGAGATGTGATCAAGTGATATGAACCACTGGGGCGTGGCGCGGAAGATCACCGGGTTCTTACAGCGCCAGCAATGCGGGTAGCGATGGTCGTAGTTCTCGCTGAACAGCAGGACGCCGCGCTCGCGCATGAAGTCAACAATCTTTGGATTCGCTTCGAAGACCTTCATGCCGGCGAAGTGTTCAACTTCACTCGTGAAGCGTCCGGCGTTATCAACCGGACAATAAATGTCGAGACCGTAGCGTTTACCGATCACAAAGTCGTCGTGTCCGTGACCTGGCGCTGTATGCACCGCGCCGGTGCCGGCTTTACCGGTCGTCTTGCGATCGCGAGCTTCGCTTACGTCTAATTCGGTTTCAGCATCAGCCTCGCCGCCCAGGGTAACGTGTTCGCCAACCATCAGGAGCGACGGCCGATCGATCCAGGGATGTCGACACTCCAATCGATCCAACTTTGCGCCGGCGAAGCGCGCCAGCACGTTTGGCTTCACGCGATTGTCGGCGTCATCAGATTTGACCAGGCCGCACTTCTCCATTACCGCGTCAAGCAATTCCGACGCAACGATGTAAACCTCGTCGCCGTGTTCAAATGCGGAGTATTCGAAGTTTGGATGAACGGTGATGCCGAGATTCGCTGGTAACGTCCACGGGGTCGTCGTCCAAATCAGCACGAAAACTTTTCGACCAGCCAGCGCCGGATCGATTTCAGCCGGATCGCTGGTGAGCGGAAACTTTACGTAAACCGATGGACTACCGTGCTGGCGATACTCAACCTCAGCTTCAGCCAATGCAGTTTGATCGTGAATGCACCAGTAGACGGGCCGCGCACCCTTGTAGACGTAGCCTCGTTCGGCGAAGGTGCCAAACAGCCGGGCCGTCTCAGCCTCATAACCATTCGACATGGTTGAGTAGGGATTGTCCCAAAGGCCGAGGATGCCGAGCCGTTTGAAGTCGCGCGTTTGACTCTTCAGCGCATTGCTCGCGTATTCACGACAGGCGCGGCGAATGGACGCCGCCGGCATGTTGGCTTTCTTTTCTCCCAGTTTTCTTTCAACGTGTAGCTCAATCGGCAATCCATGACAGTCGTAGCCGGGAACGTAAGGCGCGTCGTAGCCAAGCATGCTGCGGGATTTTACGACGAAGTCTTTGATGATTTTATTCATCGCGGTGCCGAGATGGATATCGGCATTCGCGTATGGCGGGCCATCGTGCATGATGAACTTCTCAGCACCGGCGCGCGCCGCGCGAACCAAATCATAAAGCCCCATCTCCGTCCATTTCTTTAGACGAGCGGGCTCGCTTTGCGCCAGGTTTGCCTTCTGCGAGAAGCCGGTCTTCGGCAAGTTGACGGTCTTTTTAAGATCAAGTGGTGTGGTTTCAGTAGACATAGTTTCTTGTCGCGTTCGGAATTAACAATACTAGCAGTACAACCGACACTCGCCAAAATTGCATGGCGGCGGGGTAGTGGCGCAGTCTGATTAAAAGAAAATGCGTTTTACAGAACCGAGCGCGGTAGCGCCGGATGCTAGAGTCAAGTTAGAACGGCATGGCGCTTTATGGACAAGATCCTGTGTTTATAAGGGCGGATACACCGGGAACCTGACAAAGTTCCGCTAGCATCCGGCGCTACCGCGCTCGGTTCTGTAACCACGGCAGATCCACTAGATCAAACTGACCCTTACCCAACTGCGGTGATCTGGACTCGGCGCTCTCTGTGTCGCTGTAGAAAAAACTCGAACCAGATCCGCGGTGGATGCGATGGTTCGAGTTTCTTCAAGCCGTTGATGGCGCCAGAGGTTAACCGATAAACATCTCATCCTCTCCGTAAGTCTGGTTAATTGGCTTTGGTATCGGCGCCACGAGAACTTCAAGTCCACGGCGCAGGCCCGCCATAACCGCGGCCATCTCGCGCGCGGGCTCCACCACTTTGCGTTGAATAAAATCGGTCGTGGTAACAACCTGTTCGTGCGTGCGATCGATCGTGTTGCTCACCATCTCAACTTTGTCGCGCGCCTCATGCGCGGTCTCGCTCACCATCTCTTTTAACTCGCCAACTTCATCTTTGATTATCGCTATCGAGTCAGACAAGTTTGCGGTCGCAGCCGAGAGGTGCCCGGCAACTGCCGTGAATTGCTCGGCGATCAGTTTTCCCTGAACCGCAATCTGTTGCCCCTGATCGCTTATTACCGCGACCTTTGCGATCAACGGTTCGAGTTTTTCTTCCAGACGAGTGACCGACTTCACCGCCCGGCTCACAAACACAGCGATTGCAACCATCGCTATCGCAATGATGATGAACGACAAAGCAATGACTACCATGACCCAAAACATCGGATCACTCAGGTTCATCTGTAGGGCAAAGAGAGACATGGGTTATTGTCGATTGCCGATTTCCAATTGCCGACTCTTAGGCGAGGTCTTGCCAGTTAGGCGATTGCCGATGTCGATTTAGAATTTGTGCTCCGCTGGAAGCGTCTAATCGGCAAGTGGCAATCGCCAATCGGCAATTACGCTAGTTAGGCTTTTCAGTGTACTGCGGAGCGGCTTCGATGCGACCAGACAATTCAGTCTTACGCTTCTCTTCCTGATAGGCCTTCTTGCCGGCGTCGAGGGCTGCGGCTACCGTGCTGGTTTGACGAGCTGCAGTTGCGCGCGCTGTCTGCGCCACTTCACCAACTTTCTCGGAGGCCTGAGTATAAACTTCGGTCGCCTTGCTGGCTGCCTGATTGTAGAGTTCGCCTGCCCGATCGCGCGTAGTTTCGTAGTACTCGCCGGCGCGTTCACCTATTTGCTGAGCTGTCTCGCGCGATTTGTCGATGCCCTTGCGGGTTGCATCGGCGATGTCGCCGCGGAGCTCTTGACCGGATTTTGGCGCAAAAAGCAGGGCAATAACGGCCCCGATGCCGCCGCCGATCAAAAGGTAAGTGAGGCGCGTTGATATGTTGTCATTATCGTTTCCCATAAGAGAATTCCTTTCCTGAAGCAAGGCGCCCGGGCCTTGCGGTTTAGTGCTAGCTGTTGGTTTCGGACGTTGACTATAACAAAACCCCGCGAAGGGGTGCAAGAAGTGGGCCAAAGATGGCAGTGGGTGCAGTTGAGGCCCGCAGTCTAGCTTTCAAGCCCTAGTCTTTGTTATTGGCTACCACCTGAGAGCCTAAAGACCGAACTGCCGCCGACCTTAAACTGTATCAGTACCGTCAGGGTGTCTCGGAATCGTTCTCACCCTCGTGCTTGAACGACCGGGTCGAGCTTGCGATAATCTGCTCAGAAACTCTGAGCCTCGCCGACAACCGCGGTTCACCGGCTTCCTTAATTCTCAACAAGGAGCTTGCCACCAGAAACCTCTCGCAATAGTAAACATGCAAATAGTGAAATCAGAGTCGAACTTTGCGGTCGTAAAGGGCAATCAAGCAATTGCTCGTTTAGAGGTCAATAGCAGCCTGGTTAAGTTTAATTGGTTGCGCCTGGAACATCTCGACAAGATCTTACTTTTATTAATCAAGAGATTCAGAAACAAGATGTACGAAAGTCTAACTCTAGAGATTACTTCCGATAATAATGAGTTAGAGCAATTCCTAAGAGTGTTTCTGCAAAAAGAAAACATAGCCGTTACAAAAAACAACAACACACTTACGCTCAAGGTGTTCTTGATTTCGTTGCAAAATAAGAGCGTGAAAGTTATCCCCATCTGGCTTGGTGAGAGACGTAAATGGCAATCAGATTTTGTTAAGGAAGCGGAAGCCTTAGTGAAGGTCATAATTGATAAGGAGATCAATCTCGACAAGGGAGTACCCTGCGATACTTTCATTGTCATTAACCGGCCCTACGATGATTGGGCAATTGATAGGACGACCGATATCAAGAACTCTATATTGAGCCTTGACGGCAGGGAAACAAAGAACGGGGTTTTTAAGGTAATAGAAAGAGAAAACTCGGGAATATCATATGGCGCGTTTTCACATGTCTTTGATCTTCATAAAGACGACTATGATTTCTGGTTCTTCAATGAAGATGACTACATCATAGACGCAGAGAACTACATGCTAAATGACTATCATCAGTTTAGAGAAATTGATAACAATGCAGGCTACATAAGTGAATCCGGCGTCTGTGATAATTTTCCACTAACTGAATACCCCACTCATGTCCATTTTGGTTTAGGTCTCACTTCGCGGGAGATTCTGTCGCAGGTTGGTAAATTGCCTTATATGGTTTCGAACACAGACAGTGCTGATATGCACCATCTATACGGTGAAATACCATTCACCAATGAGATCTATAAATTGGGTTACGACCTAATTATTTCGCGAAACTTTGACTGTATGAAGGATTGGATGAGCAAGGATTTCAACTCGTTCAGGTAAGGGCAAAATCTGGACTACGCGGCGTCATTGCCGCGGCCGCCATTGTATTGTTCAAGTTTCCGATAGAGGGTCTTGCGGCCGATGCCGAGTGCTTTAGCCGCGTGGGTCTTATCACCCTCGGTGTAGTCGAGGGTCGCTTCAATCGCCTGGCGTTCGATTTCGTCCATTGACGACGGAACGGTAACTTCAAAGGTCGTTGTGCGTCCTTCGCTGGCGGCTCGGGCGCGTTCCACTTTGATGCGATCCTGTTCCTGTAACGCAATCTTGCCGATCGCTTCGGGCAAATCTTCGAGCTCGATTTGCCGGCCCGAGGCAATAATCACGGCACGCTCGATCGCGTTCTCCAACTCACGGACATTCCCGAGCCACTCGTAAGTAATCAAAGCCTGCAATGCGTCTTTCGAAATGCCGGAGATAAACCTGCCGGTTTTCTGTTTGTAGTGTTCGATGAAGTGGATGACCAGCGGATGAATATCCTGTGGGCGTTCGCGCAGCGGCGGCAGAACGATCGGAAAGACTGAAAGACGATAATAGAGATCACGTCGAAACGTTCCCGCTTCGGTGGCTTGTTCGAGATCGACATTCGACGCCGCAATCACGCGCACGTCAGCCTTCAAAACTTCGTTGCCGCCAACCCGTGTAAACTCGCCATCCTGCAGGACGCGCAAGAGACGCACCTGCGCAGACAAGCTCATCTCGCCGACTTCATCAAGAAAAAGCGTCCCGCCGTTTGCTTCTTCAAATCTACCAACCCGGCGGGAACGGGCATCGGTGAATGCACCCTTCTCGTGTCCAAACAATTCCGACTCGAGCAGCGATTCAGGAATGGCGCCGCAGTTTAGTTTTATGTAAGGCTGATCCTCGCGTCCGGAGTTGTAATGAATCAAGTTTGCCAACAGTTCTTTACCGGTACCCGACTCTCCCTGGATCAAAACTGTGGTTTGCGTGTCGGCAACATTGAGCGCCAATTCAATGGCTCGCCGGATCGTTGCAGCTTGTCCGATGATGCGTTCTTCACCGTAACGCTCGTGCAGGGCGCTGCGCAAATGCATCACCTCCGCCGAGAGCTGATCGCGTTCGAGCGCCGTGCCGCATTGGTCTGCAATACCTTCAACGAGCGCTACTTCGTGATCCTGAAATCCCTGCCGCGCTTCGCTCCACACCAGGCCCAACAACCCGAACGTTTGCCCGCCAACGCGCACCGGCGCGACCAAAGCGGCACGTCCGCCGAGTATCGAGTTGAACATCAAGCGAAACGGAAACGGGAGATCCTTGTCCAACAAGCGCAAGGTCTTGCCTTCGGCCAAAACTTCCATTGCCGCCGGAAACTCTGTGATGTCGAGCGCTTGCCCGTGTTCATCAATCAAGCCCTGCACGCCGGCTGTAGTTGCGTGCGGCGCCGCGCGAAAAGCTACGAGACTAATCCGGCCACCTTTTGGATCCAGGACGCCCAGGGCTGAGTAGTCTGCGCCAACCAAAGCAATCGCACGCTCGAGCACCAGCGAAGAAACCTCGCGAAAATCGGAACGCGCGTTGAGCGCGTTAGCAATCGACAGCAGCGCGCGCTTGGTCTCGGCCTCGCGTTCCTTGTCGAGATAGAGACGCGTGTATTGGTAGCCGACTGCAATTTGCGGCGCGATCGACTCCATAAACGAAACTTCATCGTCCAGCCATTCACGCAGCGTCGACGTCATGTGCAGACCAACCAGACCCAGCACATCGGCGCCAAGCGTGACCGGGACTACCAACAACGAGCGCGTGCGTAAGCTCTTCGCGAGAAACCGCACCTTGTGATCGAGGCCGGGCGCCGAAGTGTCGTTGAGCCGGATTGGTTTGGTGATGTCGACGTGTTCCGAAAGTTGACTGAGGTTTAATGGAATCGCGGTGCCCAAACTGGACGGAATATCGTCGCTGGCTCGCCATTCATGACTGATGCGCAACTCGCTTGGCGACGTCAGTTGAATCACGTCGCAGCGATCGACGTTCATCATCCGGCCCAGTTCGGAAACGATTACGTTCAGAAACCGATCGAGATTGATCGTGGTTGGGAGCGTGAGCGCAAGGCGATTGATGATGCCTTCGCGCGCCTCCTGCATCTTGATCTTGCGTTCGAGTGAGAGAGATTTTGCGGTGTCAGACATGTGGTGTATTTCGAGCAGGATCATAACGAACCGCAGTTGAACTTGCAAAGCAGCTCTTCGGTCGAGTGATTGTCCCAGACAATCGCTTGAGTGGTCTCATTGCGCGACCATCGCGTGGCCCGTATACTTTCTGGCAAGTTCTTGTCAGCAGGAGCGTGAGTAAACCGGTTATGCCGATCTATGAATTTCAATGTCGAAAGTGCGGGGCGAAGCTGGAAGTCCTGCAGAAGATGAACGACAAGCAGCCCGTGAAGTGCAAGAAGTGTGGCGGGCGCCTCGAACGGCTCCAATCCGCACCGGCCATCCAGTTTAAGGGCTCAGGTTGGTACGTGACCGACTACGCGGGCAATGGCAGGAAAGCCGCTGAGCGAGCGGAAAAAGAAACTGCCGCCGCCGGCTCTGACGACAAAAAGTCCGACAAGTCTGACAAGAAAACAAAAGAGAGCTCCCCGGCTAAGAAAACTTCCGACAAAGCTTCCGCATCCAAAATCCCCAAGGGTGATTGAAGCCCGTGCCTCAATTGTAAGTTGATGAACAAACGAAGACGTGATCGAACGCGATCTTTTCTCCAGCGTTTCCGCCCGGACTTGAGTTGCGCCATCGGGTTGTCGCTGCTTTTAGTTGCGTCTGAAGTGGCAATTGCACAGGCAGGCCGCCATCCAGCAACAGGCGCCGAGGGAGGCGTGCTGGTAAACGTTGTCGCTGCGCGCACCGATAGTCGCAGCTTGCAGATCACGGCGAAACAGTTATCCGTTTATGACAACGGCGTAGAACAGGCGATACGAAACCTGACTCCGGATCCTTCGCCGGCCCGGATCGTGCTGTTGGTCGACAACTCGTTAACTATCCGCGCCGATGTTGATAAGTTGGAACAAGCCGCACGAGAATTTGCTTACGAGATATTTGAAGGCGACAAGCTGCTGATTGTCGGTTATGACGAGCAGGCGGAAATTGTTTCTGACTGGACTGACGATGCCAAGTCAATCGAGTCTTCTTTGAAACTCTTCAGGAAAAAGGGCCAGCCACACTTATTCGACGCAGCCAACGCGGTTATGGAGCAGGCGCTGCACACTTACCCGGGACAAAAGAATGTGATTGTCGTGATCAGCGATGGCCTGGATCGCGGTAGCAAAGCGACCTTTGAAAAGACTCTTGCGGAATTGCAGCGACTCGATATTACGGTCTACGCGGTTCAGGCGCAGGATCGCACTCGAGGCGCCATTCGCCGTGACGTGCCAAAGCCGAAACAGGTGATCGATAAGCTGGTTGAAGGAACCGGCGGCATGATCTTTTCGATCGAGGAACCCGCCGTAGCCGCAAAGAGCATATGCGACGAACTCAGGAAAAACCGCTACGTTGTTTCTTACATTCCCTCGAGCACGCCATTTGGTGAGGCGCGCAGCTTGTTGGTTCTCGGCGATGAAGGCATCGCAGTGCGGGCGAAGACGGCGCAACAGCCGAATTGAGAATCAGCAGACAGCAATCAGCGAACAGCCGGACAGTCAAACCAAGACTCCTAAAAGGTTGAAAGCTGCAGTGCTGTTCGGCTGTTTGCTAATTGCTTATTGCTGTTCGCTTGAGTCTCATTGTTTCTTGCGAGAGTAGAAATAGAAGAGCAGCGCGATAATTCCCAGCACCAGACTTTCCATGAACACGAAGAAGCGTGGCACGAAAGCTCCGTCTTCGGTAAACGAATCTGAGTAAGCGACAAACGTCCCCAGCGCCAGACCCGCTGCCAGCCAGATGAATTGTCGTTTCGCGTCCCACATTAGAAGCAATCAGTAATCAGCAATCAGCAGTCAGCAATCAGTAGTCAGTAGTCAGCATTCAGGGAACTAATCCGAGCAAATGGCTTTGCCGGGTGAAGGCTGATTGCTAATTGCTGACGGCTTATTCACTACTTAAGTATCCCCGAGAGCCAGTGCATGATGTTGAGTGCGAGCGTGCGGTTGTCGACGTTGGCTACGTTCATGCCGATCGATTGGTTGTCGACGCCGGTAAGTTGCGCCGAGAGCATTGCTGCATCTCCCAGCACCACCACTCGCCCCTTTCCTGCACGAAAAGCAATCCCCTGGGCGCGGCCCGCGGCGGAAGTATTCTTGCCCGGCGCTTCAACCTCATTTACCGCGGTATCGGCAAGTTTGAGAAAAGCATCGCTGCCTTGCGGGCCCTTGAGCGATTGGCCGGAAAATACAAGCACGCGGTTGAGCCGTTCCGCACGCTCGCGCCCATTTGTTATCGAGCTCTCAGCAAGCTGATGATTCTCGCGCGAATAGACTATGACGCTCGGCGTTTCCAATTCCTTTTCAGTATTTGCCGGATCTATCGTCTCCGTCTTGCTCATTTCGACGCCCAGCTGAGTGGCCAGCGTTTCAGTCGCCGAACCAAACGGCACGGCGTCTACGATGAGCAGCAACGCGCCACCACCGCGCACCCAATCATTTACAGCCTCAACTTCTGCGGTTGTAAACGCAGGGCCATCAGCGCCTTCGTCGTCAACATCTTCAACACCAAGAGGATTTGCAATGATCAGAATCTTGTGAGTAGCGAGCGACTGTTTGGTGAAAGGCTGACGGTTGACCGCAATGTGATAGCCATCATTGAAAAGCAAATCCGCGAACGGCTTGTAGCGACCGGAGGTAGTCTCAATATTGTTGTGAGCTTCATCAAAAAGTACGCGCGGAAAGTTTTTTGTGAATGCTGGCTTGTCAACGCGAGTGTCGAACTTTGGATCGGCGATTTGCTGAGCACCGGCGAAGGAGAAGGAAAGAAGGCAGAGCGAAAGGATCGCTAACGTCAAGATTCGATGGTCCATAGTTTTTGTGTCGCATCAACCCCTGGCGCGAAGTTTCCCTAACCGCTCGGCGGCAAGCTGGAGTGTTTCATCTTTTTTGCAGAAACAGAATCTGACTTGTTGCTGTCCGCGTTCCGGAACACTGTAGAAACTCGAACCGGGCACACAGGCGACACCCACATCGCGGATCAGATGCCTAGTGAACTCAACATCGTCAGCGAAACCGAAGGCGGAGATGTCAGTCATGATGTAGTAGGCGCCATCCGGGCGAAAGGTTTTAAATCCGGCGCTTTCGAGCACCGGCAATAAGAGATCGCGTCGCGCGCGATACCCGCTTTGCAAGTTATCGTAATACTCCGCCGGCAACGAGAGGGCGTAAGCACCGGCTGACTGCAACGGCGCGGCCGCGCCGACAGTTAGAAAGTCATGGACCTTTCGAATCGCACTGGTGATTTCGGGAGGCGCGATGCAGTAACCAACGCGCCAACCGGTAACGGAATAAGTCTTGGACATGGAGTTGACGATGACGGTGCGTTCACGCATCCCTTCAATCTGCGCCATCGAAATGTGCTGGATCTCGGCGCCGTCGCGCGGGTAAAGGATGTGTTCGTAGATCTCATCGGTAAAGCAAAGCGCGTCAAACTCCTGGCAAAGTCCGGCGATAAACTCCATTTCCGCGCGCGTGAAGACTTTTCCGGTTGGGTTGTTCGGATTGCAAACGATGATTGCCTTCGTGTTGGCATTAAACGCCGCCCGCAATTCCTGCGGGTCGAAACTCCAATCCGGCGCTCGCAGCGGTACGTAGCGAGGCTTGGCGTCAGAAAGAATTGCGTCAGGCGCGTAGTTCTCGTAAAACGGTTCGAAGACGACAACCTCTTCACCTGGATTTACGGTTGCCATCATCGCTGCGATCATTCCTTCAGTTGAGCCGCAGGTAACAGTCAGTTCTGTTTCCGGATCGACGTCAAACCCGAGATACGATTTTGTTTTTCGCGCAATCGCTTCGCGGAAATCGCGGGCGCCCCAGGTAATCGCATATTGGTTGATGTCGTCCGCGATGGCCTTCATCGCTACGCGCTTGATGTCTTCAGGGGCGGCGAAATCCGGAAAGCCTTGTGACAAATTAACGGCGCCGTGCTTGAGTGCTTCACGCGTCATCTCGCGAATCACGGACTCGGTGAAGAGACTCGCCTTGCGCGAGACGTGTCGACTTTTTGAGGCGGCAGGAGTAGTCATGGATATTCCTCAGAAGAAACGTGCTTTGAGCTTTGTTCTGACTAATCGGAAAGACTCTTCAGTAAAACACAAAGCTCAAAGCAGTAAGCTCAAAGCACTAAGTACAAAACCTACTTGCCAAACTTCCTGACAGCAATCCGCAAAACTTCCTGAACCTGCGCATCCCAATAAGTCCACGAGTGATTGCCGGGTAGCTGGCGATACTCGTGCGGAATTTTCTGCTTCACCAGGATGTCAGCAAAACTACGATTGCTTTGTAGCAGTACATCTTCAGTGCCGCAATCAAGGTAAACGTAGGGCAAGCCGGCGATGCGAGCGGCCGGTAGTTCGCGATAGAGTTTTCCCAGATCGTTGGCAGCGCGGGTTTCGCTACCCGTTGCTCCGTAAACAGGCTGAAGCGTTTTCCAGACAAACTCAAGTCCTTTCAGATCGGCTTCGGTCCACGAAGCCGCATCGAGCGCACCGCTCATCGACGCCGCGAACGCAAACATCTCCGGATGTTTTACGCCAAACTTCAGCGCGCCGTAACCGCCCATTGAAAGTCCGGCGATAGCGCGCCCCTCGCGGGCGGTACTGGTTCGAAAGCGCTTCTCAACGTCAGGAATTAATTCCTGCACGATATAAGATTCATACTTGTCAGCCGGCACGGTCGCGCTGTCCGTGTACCAACTATCGTTGCCTTCAGGCATGACAATGATGACATCGTAGCCGGCTGTGTATTCAACGAGGCGCGTCTTATCCAACCAGTTTGTGTAGTGTCCACTCAGGCCGTGCAGCAGGTAAAGAACGGGATAACGTTTCGACTTGGACGCGGGTTGATTGTAATCAACCGGTAACAGCACGTGGTAGGGCAGCGTCTTGCCAACCAGTTTGCTTTCAGACTGAATTGTCTCAACGCGGCTGCTTTGGGTTGCCGCAGTGCCCTGAAAAAAGTCGGCCGGGAACGAGGTGGCGTGCTTTTGAAACGCAATCAACGTAGATGGGGTGCGAGCGTTTTGCGCAAGACTGGTGCACGCAACCATGAACGCAATGACAATTAGTATTAGCGGTCTGCGCTTTGGATTAGTCATGAGTTTTCCCTGCAAGAATTTCAGTCAGTCAGTGAGTCTTTTTGGCTTTAGCGATTCTTGGTCTGGGCCAGGCAAGGCCGGAGTCAAACCATTGTAAGGCTTCCCGCGCGGTCGAATCGCTGCACATGTCAAAGACGCAAGCGTGAAGCGAAATGTCCAAATCGAGCACAACGCCGATCGTATCGCGCTCACTGGCCGTTAAGGACGTCCCCACCTTTTCCAGTTCCAGCAACGCAACGGCGGCTAGTACGCGTGCGCCAGGGTTGTAACCTCTAAGCACATTCTTCAACAGGTCTGCCCTCTTCGCCTGCATCAAAGCGCGAATGTCATCGTCTTGATCGGTTCCAGAAATCGTTGAATTATTCATCGGACTTGTTAGAGTTGCGTAACTCTTGATCAGTTCCTTTGGCACGTCTGCGTCAGTTAAAGGTCCTAAACCAGCAGAGACGCGCGTGCGATACTCGGCTAGGACCGGTTCGAGCGCCCTTCTGAAAACCAGAGCGTGCTCTTCCTCAACTGCTAACGGGCCTCGTCCTTTCTTCCATCTGTCAATAACTCGATCTTTAATTTGCGCCCATTCAGACGAATAGCTCTCAACCCCGGCCTCGTACTGTACAACGCGTCCTTCATAAATCAAGGCGTTTACGTAATCCTTCGAGTATCCTCGTCCCTTTCCGAGTTCAAGGTAGGTCGCACCAAAGCCGAGGTCTGTTTCTTCGACTTGCCAATCTTTACTGAGTTTTGCCTTCACTACGTTAATGTTTTGTTTTTCAAAGGGAAGCAATTCCAGAATTGAGCGAACTCCGTCAATGTCTTCTTTGACCCACTTGGCAACCAGTGGCTCCGTTTGTGAACGTGCCTGGAAATGAACACCGCAGATCGCGAGTAAAACGAGAACCGATTGAAGAAATTTTGTCATCAATCCTTTTGAACCGCTAAATCATGAGGTCGTTCCAGCATGGGAATCTTCATTCCCTTGTCTAAAGCAGTCTCCGTGGCAGTTTCGTAGCCTGCATCCACATGACGGGCCACTCCCAGTCCCGGATCGTTCGTGAGCACACGATTCAGTCTCTTTGCCGCTTCGTCTGTGCCATCCGCAACTGAAACCTGACCAGCATGCAGTGAATAACCGATACCGACGCCGCCGCCATGGTGAAACGAAACCCAGCTCGCGCCGCTTGCCGTGTTTAGCAACGCGTTTAGGATCGGCCAATCGGCAACAGCATCCGAACCGTCCTTCATTCCTTCCGTCTCGCGATAAGGTGATGCGACTGAGCCGGTGTCGAGATGATCACGGCCGATCGCGATCGGCGCCTTTAGATCGCCGCGTCTTACCAATTCATTAATTGCTTCGCCCATCTCGGCGCGTTCGCCATAGCCGAGCCAGCAGATGCGCGCCGGCAGTCCCTGAAACTGCACGTGGTCACGCGCGAGCCGCAGCCAGCGATTCAAAGTTTTATCGTCCG
Source organism: Pyrinomonadaceae bacterium (assembly GCA_036009765.1). Classification (GTDB taxonomy): domain Bacteria; phylum Acidobacteriota; class Blastocatellia; order Pyrinomonadales; family Pyrinomonadaceae; genus PSRF01. Next base: position 16,069 of record DASYLB010000016.1, read on the forward strand.
GGAAAAGCTCGAGGGCCAGGTCATCAGTCTTTTGGATATCGGCCGCATCACCAGACAAAGCTACCCAGCGAAACGGCCCTTTTCCTTCACAAAACAGCGGGCGGATGTATTCGGGCACGAAACCCGGAATTTCAAACGCGTCAGCACAGCCGGCGTCGAGGGCCATCTTGCGAATGTTATTCCCGTAGTCAAAGGTAACTGCCCCGGCGCGTTTAAGTGTGAGCATCGCTTCGACGTGAGTGGCCATCGATTGCATCGATCGTTTGATGTACGACTCCGGATCGGCACGTCGCAATTCTGCAGCTTCGTCAAGCGACAACCCGACGGGAACATAACCGTTCAGCGGATCATGCGCGCTGGTTTGATCAGTTAAGGCGTCAATCTTGATTCCTCGGCGAACGATCTCCGGAAGCACCTCCGCACAGTTACCCACCAGGCCAACAGAGATAGCTCGTTTTTGTTCGCGCGCGTCATCGAGAATGTCCAACGCCTCATCCAGATTCAACGCCAGCCGATCGCAGTAACCATTCAGCACGCGTCGCTCGATGCGCGCGGGGTCGACGTCGATACCGAGGAAAAGCGCGCCGTTCAGCGTTGCCGCCAATGGCTGCGCGCCGCCCATGCCGCCCATGCCGCCGGAAACGACAAGTTTGCCGCTGAGGTCGCCGGCAAAATGTTTATCAGCCATCGCCGCAAACGTTTCGAAAGTGCCTTGAACGATTCCCTGGGTGCCGATGTAAATCCAACTCCCGGCCGTCATCTGGCCGTACATCATCAGACCCTTGCGCTCGAGTTCGTGAAAATGTTCCCAGTTGGCCCAGGCGCCGACCAGGTTGGAGTTTGCGATCAAGACTCGCGGCGCATATTCATGAGTACGAAATACGCCGACGGGTTTGCCGGATTGCACCAGCAACGTCTCATCGTTTTCTAACGTCTGTAACTCGCGGACGATCGCATCAAACGAGGCCCAGTTGCGCGCTGCCTTGCCCGCGCCGCCGTAAACGATGAGTTCGTCGGGCTTCTCGGCGACGTCCGGATCGAGGTTGTTCATCAGGCAGCGCAGGGCCGCTTCCTGATGCCAGCTTTTGCAGGTCAAGGTAGCGCCGCGTGGCGCACGAACGGTTCTGGGTGAACTCATGGTAGGTGGGTAGAGTAATAACAGACGTGTCGGATGCGCAAGAAGCGCAACGACAACGTGCTAGTTCCTAATAGAGAAAACAGGAGTTGCCAGGCGTGAGCGGCGTGTTTCCATGCAACGGCTGTTTACTCTCCAATGCGAACGACATCGCCCGGCTGGATTGTTTCGAGAGCCTTCAACGCCGGTGGCAAGAGCGGTTTCAAAAGCCGTAGCTGTTTCTTTTTGCTGCAAGGACCAAAATGGCAAGTCTCAGATCAGCGATGTGTTGTTGATGAGGAATGTTGCGATCAACCGTGACAAGAACCTCATAAGTACCAGCGGCAGCTTTTATGAGGTCGCCATTTTCCAATCCCTTGAACCCGGCATCTTCTACGGTATGCACCTCACGTCCGGCAAGTCGCGCCTGACGTGGCGTGTGACGCACTCGTCAAGCAGCAATTTCACTTTCGAGCAACCTCTCTTTAGAGAGTTCCAGGACGCCGTTAACTTGTTCGCGAGTAACAGTAGGAAATTAATCGAGAAATTGGACGATCGTTTCGCCTTCTTCGATACAGTCAAACAGGTTTCGAATTGGAACGCGAGTCCCTCGAAAAACCGGAATACCGCTCATCTTTTTGGGATTCACTTCGATCAGACTTTGCGAACTCATTGATGACCTCCAAACTTCACCACGTAAGTGTACTCCGTCAGCCTATCGGGGACTAGACCGTACGGGAATATCCTGCATCGTTCGCCTTACAAGAAACTCGTTAGTCGTCGCCGCGATGGAGCAGGCCGCTAAGCCAGCTGCCCTTCTCGCGCTGGGTAAGTTGTTGGAGTTCGCCCGCGTCGAGCCAGACGCCGCCGCATTTTTCGCAAGTATCGATCGACACTTCCTCAAATTTGCCTTCCTTCAATGAACCGCCACAACGCGGACAAATCATCGTAGACGCGCCGGCGGCCTTCGCTTCTTCCGCCACCTTCATTTTCTCGCGCAGCTTTTCAACCGCTTCTTTGTTTTTGCGGTGAAAGTATTCCTCTTCTAAACCACGTCTTCGCTCATCGAATGCGTCAGACATCTAATATCCTCCCTAATTTGTAACGCAAACTGTTAGTTTGCGATGAATGAGTGGGATTCAGCCGCGGACGCAAACTGACAGGTTGCGATACGAAAATCCAACCCACGCATCAACTGGTCTAACTAAGCAACGAATCAAACTCACCGGCACGCACCGCTTCGACAACGCTTTGAATATCGCCGGACATCGAGCGGTCAGCCTCCAGGCGCGCCACCCGCGAGCGGACAATCTCATAAGCAGTTTGCACTCCCGCGCCCGGAGTTAGCGGTTTACGATATTCAAGCGCCTCGGCCCCTACGATCAATTCGATCGCAGTTGCCGCTTCTGCAATATCGACAATGGCGCGGAGTTTAGTCGCTCCGGTCATACCCATCGAGACATGATCTTCTTTGCCGCCGTCAGTAGGAACGTTGTCAACGCTCGCCGGGTGGGACAGGACTTTGGCCTCGCTCAACAACGCGACTGCCGTTACTTGCAGCATCATGAATCCCGACGACATTCCCGGTTGACGCGTTAGAAACGCCGGCAGATTTTCGTTGGCGTCCGGGTTAACCATGCGGTCGATGCGGCGTTCAGTGATGCTCATCAGATCGGTCAAGGCAATCGCGGCGTAATCGAAAACCATCGCCAGCGGAGCGCCGTGGAAATTGCCTCCGGAAAGCACGTCGCCGCTTTCCGCAAAGACCAATGGATTGTCAGTGGCGCTACCGGTCTCAGTTTCGACAATTCCGCGCGCGTGTGCGAGCGCATCGCGGACTGCGCCGTGAACTTGCGGCATGCAACGCAAACTGTAAGCGTCCTGAACGCGCGGATCGTTTTCCAAATGCGATTGGCGGATTTCGCTGCCCGCCAGTAACTGGCGCAGATGTGCAGCAACCGCGACCTGACCTGCATGCGGCCGGGCAGCATGAATGCGCTCATCAAACGCGACCGGAGTTCCCTTTAGCGCTTCAAGCGACATCGCTCCGGCGACATCGGCCAAACGAGTCAAACGTTCAGCACGGTGCAACGCAAGCGCGCCAACTGCGCCCATTGCCTGCGTGCCATTCAACAACGCCAGGCCTTCCTTAACTTCAAGTTGCAGCGGCTCGATGCCGGCGCGTCTCAGCGCTTCACCACCCGCTAAGCGTTCGCCTTTGTAGAACGCCTCTCCCTCTCCGATCGCAGCCAACGCCAGATGCGCCAGCGGCGCCAAATCACCGCTCGCGCCGACCGAGCCTTTCTCAGGTATTACCGGCGTCACGCCTTGTTCAAGCATCGCCACAAGCGTGTCGGCCACAACTGAACGCGCGCCACTCAGCCCGCAGGCAAGCACGTTCGCACGTAGCAACAGCATTGCCCGCGCTTCAGCTTTGGAGAGTGGATTTCCCAGACCGCAGGAATGACTGCGCACGAGATTTAACTGTAACTCACTCAGCTTGTCGGGATCGATGCGGACATCCGACAACTTGCCAAAGCCGGTGTTGACGCCATAAACCGCGCGGTTCTCGGCCACAATTTGTTCCACGACGGCACGCGAGGCTTTACAGCGCGCCCGCGCGTCGGCGGCAAGCATTACCTGCTCCTGCCCGTTGGCAACGGCTGCGATTTCTGGGAGAGAAAGACTTTGTCCGCGGAGTTCAAGCATAGAAAGACAGAGATCAGAAGTCACAGATCAGAGGTCACAAGTTGCAGTTCGAAACTTAGTGAGCTGACGGCAGCACTCACAAAGTAGAAGTCGTGATGTCTGAAGGAAAACTGACTCCTTCGCCATCTGATCTCTGACCCCTGACGCCTGACTTCTGATCTCTGTTTTCTGGCGTTTCACTGATGTCGATTTTGCGGAACTCACCTGTGGTCGAACCGCTCTTCACGCGTTTTCGCGCTCGCTTTGCACGCAAAGCTGTTCGCGGTGCGCCGGTCGCCACTCGAGTCCACCTGGTCATCGTCTGCAAGGGTCGCAAAGTAAATTGGTGCTGCGGCAGGACTTCGCCAGTTGCTTCACGCAAGCGCACTGTGCCGATCGCAAAAATTGCGATGGCAGCATTAAAAATCACGCCGACCACAAACACCAGCCAGCCGGGCACAATGCCGACGGCAGCTCGTTTTACAAATTCGTTGAAATCTGGCGCTGTAAAAGGATGCAGGTAGACCTTGAGATTCCAGCTAAGCGCCAGCAGCGCAAAAATCCATAGATAGTTTCGACGTAGCCGCCGTCCTACAGCTTCCCATTCAGTGATGGTGAAATGCGGTGTAATCAAATCGGCAGCCAGATGTTCGGCCCAGGCCTCGTCCGACGGGACGCTTTCCGGCGCCAGCATTTGCGCGAAGTATCCCGTTTCGATTATGCGGACCCGGCTCGACCAGATCTCATAATAACGGTAGCGGCGCGCCTCCATCAGCAGGAAGATTGCAACCAGGATCGAATTGATTGGAATTACGAAATGCGGATTGCTTTGCGAACTGAAAACAAAAGAGAGCGTAGCGCCGGCCGTAAGCACCGCCCAGTTTGTAGTTGTATCAAGGCGGTTGCGCCAGGTATTCGAGCGTTGCACTTCGCCGCGATACAAGTGAATCATCGCGGTGTTGAATTCTGCCGGCGCCATCCGGCGCATGTGTGCCGCAGGCGTGTGTCCGGCCCTTTCGGGGACGGCGGGTTCAGTTGGCGACGCCGGGCGGATGCGAGCAGTCATTCGCTCGCCTGAGATTGATCCAGTTCCTTTTTGCTGAGCTTCGGTGGTCATCCAATAGACCGTGCGGCTGGTTCGCCGAATTGATAGCGGGATCTCAAATTCCGAAAATAATATAGCACGCACTCAACGTTCGTTCGTAGGAATCAGCATTCTCGGGAAGCGGTTTTTGCGGTGGACAGCGATCGGTTTGCGCGTTCCATGAAGGGCCTGAGCTGTGGACAAATCACTCGCTTGACAGTGTTTGAGCGCGACACCTATAGTTGAATTTTCCGCTGTTTGACCTAATTGTTTCTATCATGACTGCCGCCGGCCAACCAGAATTGGATGCGCACTGGATGCGCGAGGCCCTCGCTGCCGCTCATGAAGCAGGCGAGCGCGGTGAAGTTCCGGTTGGCGCATGTATCGTTGCCGGTGAAACGGTGCTGGCGGTTGCGGGAAACCGCACGCGCACTGACGTCGATCCGATGGCGCACGCCGAGATCGTGGCGTTGCGCGCGGCGGCTGCGAGGCTCAGTAACTATCGCCTGGCGGACGCCGTTGTTTATTCGACGATCGAACCTTGCGTAATGTGCGCAGGAGCGTTGATACAGGCGCGAGTGAGACGATTGGTTTATGGCGCGCGCGACGAACGGGCCGGAGCAGTGGAATCACACTTTCAGGTTTGCGACACCGATTTTTTGAATCATCGCATTGAAGTTACGACCGGCGTACTCGAGGCAGAGTGCCGAGAGTTGATGCAGGAATTCTTCCGCGCGCGACGGGGTAAAGTAGATGCTGGTTGCTAGATGTCAGATGTTAGTGCGAAGTGACGTCCGCACTTTACTGACATCTGGCCTCTGACATCTGAAATCTGATTTTTGGAGAGGTCGCATAGTGGCTTAGTGCACCGGTCTCGAAAACCGGAGTGGGGGAAACTCCACCGTGGGTTCAAATCCCACCCTCTCCGCCAGAAAAGCAGTGAAGAGTGAAAAGTGAAGACCACCGCACTTCTTGGATTACTTTTCATGCTTTACCTTTCACGCGTCACTGTTCTCGGAGAGGTGCAAGAGTGGTTGAATTGGCAGCACTGGAAATGCTGTGAGCGGGAAACCGTTCCGTGGGTTCGAATCCCACCCTCTCCGCCAGATTAGCAACTTGGAACAGGGTGATAAAGCCTTGTAGCCAAAGCGGGAAATATATGACCGCAAAAAGTGAATTGCTAAGGATGGACAACGTTCTCATCGTTGTCGACGACCTCGAGGCTGCCAAAGCATTCTTCGCTGAACTCGGTATGGAACTGGAAGGCGAGACGACAGTCGAGGGGCCTTCGGTAGATCGTCTCATCAGCCTTCAGAACGTTCGTGCTACCCTTGCCTTGATGCGCACGCCGGACGGCCACGGACGAATCGAGCTGGACAAGTTTCACACGCCGGAAGCGATCAGAACTGGGCCTGAGAACGCTCCAGTGAACGCACTCGGGATGCGCCGCATCATGTTTGCCGTCGATAACATCGACGACGTCGTCGCGCGCCTGCTTGCCCATGGCGCCGAGTTGGTCGGCGAAGTGGTGCAATACGAGGACACGTATCGGCTCGCCTACGTCCGCGGTCCCGAAGGCATCATCGCCGGGTTGAGCGAGCAGCTCAAGTAATAAATCGGTAACGGATGTTTAGGAAATTGTTGTTCTAGAACGCACTTTCGGTTCAAAGTTCCGGCAATCGTGGCTGTGAGTAATTTGTTAGAATTTCGCCAGCGTCGTTAAGCGAGAATTCGGTTATCATGCGCACTATGAAGCGAGGCCGTATTCCTTCCCTTAAGTTTTCGATCTTCATCGTAGTTCTCTTTACGGCAGGCGCCCTGAATCTTGCACTTGGTCAATCACACACGCAAACTCACCGCGCCTGGAGAGGTTCGCTCTGCGGCAATCCGCAGGTTGCATGCAAGACGAGCGTGGATTTTCAGCCAAATGATTTGCCGTTTCGCGTTCCGAAAAACTCAGTCATCTTTGATACCGAATTGTTTTATGCAGTCATACTCAAAACCGTGACCGTGGGCGGTGATGATTGTGATACCTTCGTCCCCGAGACCGAACGTTTGGAAGCGCAGGCGTTGTTCCCCGATCATAAAGTGTTTTCTTCCCGTTGCTACGACCCCGAAAACTTGTTTTATTCGACCGTCAGCGATAAACACCGAATCATGGCAGTCTATGGCGGCGTCACCCCCGCTGAGTCAAAACGCATGTTGGCTGCCGTGAAGGCCACGGGAAAGTTTCCCGATGCTTATGTGCGACGCATGCGCACTGGCTTCAACGGTACCTAGAAGGACGGGGTCCGCCCGTCAATGACAAACCACCCCCCGCTGGTTAAACTACGAGCCCCCACTCGCTAACCCAGAGACACCCCCGCTCGTTAGAACACAGGCTCGGAGTCTGTCCCACGAGGTTCCTATGGATGACAAACTAGCGGCTGACGAAGCCAGGCGATCCGTACAGCATGATTCTGTAAAGTCACAAGTTGAAGGTGAAGTTCAGGCTGAGATCGCAGATCGGGCCCAGGTTCCGGCAGCCGGTGAGGCAAAGCAGATCGACGATGTGGCGGGGCGCTTCAGGTCAAAGGCAGTCAATGAAGTGGTCCAGACGGAGCGCGAGGTGGATCGAGGTCGTGGCGCCGCTCGAGTCTCGCAGATCATTGACTATATCTTTTTCGTGATTTACGGACTGCTGGGGATGCGGTTTCTACTGGCGTTGCTGGCTGCGCGCAGTACGGCCGGATTCGTCCGGTTCATCGTCGCAGTTACGAACCCATTCTACCTCCCGTTTAAGGGGATCGTTGCCAGCCCCGCAACTGATCAGGGGCACACGCTCATGCTGCCGATCGTGGTGGCGCTGATCGCTTACATGTTGCTGCATCTCGCGATCAATGGGCTACTCAGAATGTTGGCGCATCGCAAGACCCAGATTTGAATATGACGGTGATTTGCCCGCCGCAGTTAAAGGCCAGCCTGCTTGTTTTTGAGAATGCTATCCGGACTTGAATGAAACGGAGCACAACTAAACAGGAGATTCGAAATACTGAAATTCGGTTTGCCTCGGAAGTTGCAGACTGTCTCGCGCGCTGGCACGTTGCTGACAACGATTGGAGGGATGGCACTCTCGAAGTTCTCGGTTGGCGGATTACGGATCTGCTCGGGTTACACCTTCAGCTTGACGGCTCCTGGTCGCGTGACCGCTGGCTGGACGAGATTGAAGACTTGTCCATCGCAATCGAAGGCGCGAATACCCTGCATGCGAAAGGCATCCTCTACTGGGGATTCCTGAGGGAGCGATCTAACATTGTCTTACGGCTGACGGCGCGATAGTACTGTTCTCGTGGAGGTATATCATTGGCCAAATCAGGCCATTGCCGAAGTGAACAGTGCATTATTGTCTCGCACTAATATCTGCTATGCTTTCGTTTCTCGGGTCTCAGACAGTCAGAATGTCTGTCCTACTTTTTGACAAGTTATCAGACTTCGGGCTCCGCACAACGCAGCGCCGGTGAACCCCGCCAGGCCGGGAACGGAGCAACGGTAGCCAAGCGCGCGTGTGTTGCGGGTAAGTCCGGAGTCTGGCCAAATCGAACAGTGATAAGTGAAGAGTGAAAAGTGACAAGTAAGAATTTATCTTGCTTTTCACTTTTCACCTCCACTCTTTCTTATGACCTACCAGGTAATCGCACGCAAATGGCGCCCGCAAACTTTTGACGAAGTTACGGGACAGGAGCCGATCACGCGCACGCTGCGCAACGCGATCGAACATCAGCGACTCCATCACGCGTACCTTTTTTCCGGCGCTCGCGGCGTGGGCAAAACAACTACAGCGCGTTTACTCGCCAAGGCCCTGAATTGTCATAAGGCGAAAAAACCCACTGCGACTCCCTGTCGCACTGACGACCCTGACGCCTGTCCTTCGTGCAGCGAAATCTCCGAAAGTCGCTCGATTGACGTGCAGGAGATCGATGCTGCTTCGCACACCGGAATTGATAACGTTCGCGAAACAATCATCGGCACCATCGGCTTCGCGCCGGCGCGCGATCGCTACAAAATCTTCGTAATTGACGAAGTACACATGCTGTCGACGAGTTCGTTCAACGCGCTGCTGAAAACGATTGAAGAGCCGCCTGAGCGCGTGGTCTTTATCATGGCCACCACCGAGCGTCACAAAGTTCCGGAAACAATTCTATCGCGCTGCCAGCAGTTTGAGTTTCGCACGATCGCCACCGCGAAGATTTTCGACCGGCTGCGCTTGATCGCGAAAGCCGAGAAAATCACCGTCGAGGACGACGCCCTGCGCGAAATCTCTCGTTCCGGTGAAGGCTCCATGCGCGATGCCCAGTCGGCTTTTGATCAGGTAATAAGTTTTGCCGGCGCGAAGATAAAGAAGGAAGACGTCGAAATGGCGTTGGGCGTGGCCGGCGCCGACATTCTAATCCGCATAGTCAATGGCATCGCCAATCACCAACCCGCCGAGGCGCTGGCGGTAGTTGACGATGTCGTCATGCGCGGCCACGACCTGAGAAACTTCTGCCGCGATCTGCTGGCGCACTTCCGCGACCTGCTGGTTACCAAAGTCTCAGGCAGTGATGAACTGCTCGAGTCAGCCATTTGCGATAAGGATGAACTGAAGCGACAGGCGGCGCTTTTTTCCGAATCTGATCTGGTGCGCTTTTTTCACTCGCTCGCGGAAACGGAAACTTTGCTGAAGACCGCGGCGCATCCGCGCTACCAGTTGGAAATTGGTTTGGTGAAGTTGATGGAGATGCGACGTCTCGAACCGATCAACGATTTGCTGGAACGACTCGCCGCGCTCGAAGGCGGCGCGCGCATAGGCAAGGTCTCTACCGGACCGGGCGGAAGCGCTGCCAGTCGCAGTGCCGCGTCGGGAGTTTCGTCCGCGGCGAAGCCACCCGCTGCGGCATCGTCTCAATCATCCTCGGCTCCGTGGGCTTCAGCTGCAAGTGATTTCGGAGAGACGAGCAGAGCTGGTTCGAGTCCGACCGCGGCTTCATATTCTGCGGCCGCGACGCAAACAGCTTTGTCGAACGAGGCGAAGAGTTCAACTATTGAAGTCGAAGTAGGTTCCGCGGAGCCCACGTCAGAGATTGAACAAATCAAAGCGGCGCTGGGCAGCCGGCGCAAGATGCTGCTGGTGGCCGCGCTTGACGGCGCGCGCAACACGACCCTTGAGGGCAATGAGCTTTGCCTGGAGTTTGCGCCGGATACGCGAAACTTCCGCGATACGTTGGCGAAAAGCGACAACGTGAAAATCTTGCGCGAGGTGTGCAAGGAAGTGACCGGCCGTGACCTCGGCGTCCGCTTTGTGATTAGTGATCCTGAAGAAGTCGGCGCGGCTTCCGCTGATGCTCCCCCGTCAAAGGAAGAAGTGGAGCGGCGCGAGAAAAAGACCATGCGCGAGCAGGCTGAGAAAGACCCCACCGTTCAGCAAATGCTCAAAACGTTTCGCGGCGAGATAGTCGACGTGAAGCGCGTGGACCCGGCCAAATAAATCAGTCCAGTCTGTTTCTTCCCGAAGTTCCCCGGACAGAGTGCTAGCTCGTTAAGCGGTTTTGAATAGAGAAATCAAGACCGGCACCATGGGCGCCATGTGCCGGTCTTGTGCGCCACGTTCACCCTAGGACGTGGCGCGACGCGACACTTTTTATTCCCGTCGAAACAAAAGTGTTCGCGGACCGAGGAGCACGCCGCTTTTTCGTGCACCTCCGGCCATCAAGCTTGTTCAACTTCCCCCGGGTTCGCTTCCGGTTCTGCCGGCTCCCGGCGCGAGCGGCGGCGAATCGGTGTGCGGTCTTTCAATAAGTCTTTCTGTCTGGATTCAAGTATGTAAGCCAGAGCCTGGTAACTCATCGATAACGACGATGCAGCGCGCGTCAAACTTCCATTCGCTTTGGCGAGCGCTCGTTGAATTACGCGGCCTTCAAACTTCAATACTTCACCTTGCAAGTCGACCGGTTTGTTAAAAAGCGCCTCGATTGGATCTTCCGGAGCTGCTTCCTCGGTCGCAAATTCCGTACGCGACTTGGCAATGACTCTACGGGCAGCCGTATTCACGCGCGCTAAGATGTCCTGACTCTGCGACTTCGCCAGCCACTCACTTGCGCGGTCGTAGGCGATGTACAGAGTCTCCGCGGAAAGGTCATCCAACTCTTCGATCATGGTCAGCGCCGCGAGTCCGGCCTTGTTCAGCGCTCCAACCTGATGCGCAACTTCGATCGCTTTCTGAAAAATGAACTGCGCCGGGTCATTTCGTTTGAGCCGAGCGAGGGCGATCCCCTGCGTGATCAAGGCATCCGCCAACAAACACTGGTGCCCGCTTCTTTCAAGAACTCTGACCGCATTTCGCGCAACAGCTTCAGCTTCCTTGTACTTTCGTTCCGCGATAAAGATCTGTGCCCGCGTATCATCGAATTGCGCCGTTCGTACTTTATCTCGCACCATAACGCTGATACGTCTAGCTTCCGCGAGATACTGATGCGCCTCTTTGTATCGAGAAAGGTTAAAAAGGATGAGACCGACGTTATTTTTTACGGTAGCACGAAAGGTGCTATTCTTCGCTAACTTAAAATGATGATCGGCTTTCTCGAACTCAGCGATGGCTCGGTGAAGGTACTCAGCTCGATCGCCTTCTTTAGCAAGGTGACGAAGCACAATAGCAAATTCATTGTGATAGTTCCCTCGGGTAGTGTGATTGGTTATCTTATTGAAAAGGGCTGCATGATCCGTAAGGAGACTGAACGCTACATCATACCGCGACGCGGTCCATTCAACAGTTGACAGAAGAACCAACGCTCTGGCTCTTGTATTTCCCCCAGCTGTCAGCCTTTCCAGTGCTTCACTCAGAACAACGCGGGACTCATTTAGCTCGCCTTGACGCCAGTAGCAGCAAGCGAGTTCTACGCGGGCTGCAGCAACTTTTATTACATCGCCGATCGTCTCGTAGAGAGTAATGCTTTCAGTTATCAGGTTCTTGGCTAGTTCTTGGGCCTCTTTTACGTCATTCCTATTTCCAATCCATCCCGTCAGGGTACCCATGCACAGCAATACCTCAGCCGCAACCGAAGGATGAAGCCCTTGCGTATCCGGTCGCTGGCCAAGACCCTTCCACAAGTGACCCATGACGTTCCGAGCTCCTTCGTAATCGGATTTGTCTTTATATGCCAAAGCCGCTTCACATCTGTTAAGTGCGTCCTCATTGACTGGAAGGTTAGGAGTGTTCAACTTAGGAGAGGATATCTTCATGTGAGCTACGCCTTTCGAGGTGAGTGTAACAAAGCTTGCAAAGACGGGAGGATATTAGCCGTCCTCCCCGATGGCTTGCAAGAAATTCCTGAAGTTGCTCTATTCTTTCTGATGTAAGAAATCTTGCATCCTCGAATCTACAAGGAGCAACTCAATGAAACGTTTTCTGATGGCATTGACTCTGGCGGGCCTAGTCGCGGTAACAGCATTTGCCGGAGATGTGTCAACTAGTGGCGCCCCAGCCCCAGTTGCGAATGAGCCGGTGACGGCGACTCAACCAGGTGATATTCCGTCTGGTAAAAAAGCAGAGTCAGTCACAAACGAAGCGCTGTCGGTCGCACTGTCAGTGCTCAGCCTCCTGGTTCGTTAAAGTAAGAGACTCGATAGCTACTTTCGTGCAGGCCTCGAGGCTTAGGCGATTCGCTTTGGTAGTTATCGTGTCTCTACTTTCGAGTTAGGGTTCTCACAATTCAAAGCCTAAATAGCCGCCTCACGGCGTCAGGGATAGGTGTGTCTCAAATATCTCGCTAAAACTTTCAAATGATTCAACTCTTTGAAGTGCGGCGAGCTGTCGCCGCTTTTGGCCGGCTGTGATTTGTCGCAGCCATGGTTCGAAAGGCCAGCGGTCGCAGGATGAGAAAGCGGTGACAGGTCACCGCACTCCAAAGAGTTGCGCTTACCAAAGCATCGCGGGCTTAGCGAACAAAATGGCAAGCCTCGTCGTATGGAATTACGCAGTTTAGTTTGGAGGTAAGAACAATGCGAGATCCATTTGCAGCAGGAATCTTAAGTTTTTTCATCCCCGGAGTTGGCCAACTTTATAACGGCCGGATACTCGCCGGAATTCTCTGGTTGATCATTACGCCAGGGTTCTGGATTGGCACCGGCGGCACGCTCGGTTGGGTTTGTCACATCATTGCTGCTTACGCGGCTTATTCATTCGCGAAGGAGAACCGGGTTCGTCGTTTGGGTGACGGACGTCTTTTTCCTCGCTTGCACAGCAACTGGTGATCGACGTATAGGATGCTAAGTTAAATTCGGGGGTGCCGATGATGCGCGATCCATTTACAGCAGGGCTCTTGAGTTTCATCATTCCCGGCTTAGGCCAGCTTTACAACGGCCGCATACTCGCCGGAATTCTCTGGCTGATCTTTACACCGAGTCTTTGGATTGGGTCGGCCGGCACACTCGGTTGGATCTGCCACATCATCGCTGCCTACACGGCTTACTCATACGCCAAAGATCACCCTGTGCGTACGTAAACATCGTGCTATCCTTTCCGCATCGCTACTAACGACAAAGAAGAAGTCTCGCCACCCGTGATCGCGAGCGGTGAAAATCCGTTGCGCGCGGGCATGCGTCTGGAGCCGACGGCGCCACCTTCGATCATTGTGATCTTCGGCGCCAGCGGCGATCTCACGCGCCGCAAACTCCTGCCTGCGCTTTATCGTCTGGCGCAACAACGCCTCGTTCCCAGCGAGTTTGCAATCCTTGGGACGGCACGCCAGCCGAACACGGACGAAGAATTTCGCGCGGCAATGAAGGCTGCGGTCGCGGAGTTTGGTGCAGATGAATCACTGGACGAGTCGGCATGGGAGAGTTTTGCCAAACGCATCTTTTATCTCGCAGGCGATTTCAGCGACGTGGAACTTTATGGAAAGTTAAAGGGCAAGCTCGAGGAGATTGACAAGGAATACGACACGGAAGGCAATCGTCTTTTCTACCTCGCCACCGCGCCCGAGTTCTTTGGGTTGATTGCCAAACAACTGGGCGACGCGGGAATCGCGCGTCAGCCCCGTCAAACCCGGGCAACAACAAAGGCGAAAGTGAGCACGGCGAAGAAATCCTGGACGCGCATCATTGTTGAGAAGCCGTTTGGTCACGATCTCGAAAGCGCGCGGGCCTTGAACAAGACGCTCGCGTCAGTCTTCGACGAGAGTCAGATTTATCGCATCGATCATTATCTCGGCAAAGAGACAGTGCAAAATCTGCTGGTCTTTCGTTTTGCCAACAGCATCTTTGAGCCGCTCTGGAACCGCCAATACATCGATCACATTCAGATTACAAACTCCGAGACCATCGGCGTTGAAGGCCGTGGTGGTTACTACGAAAAGGCCGGCGCGTTGCGCGACATGATTCAGAACCACGTATTTCAGGTGACGTCGCTGATCGCGATGGAGCCGCCCGCGTCGCTTTCAGCCAACGGTGTGCGCGACGAAAAGATTAAGGCGATGCAGTCTGTGCGACCATTCCCGGCCAAACAGATTGAGGAACTGACAGTGCGCGGACAATATGGACCAGGCACTGTGCTGGGCGACACTGTTCCCGGATATCGCGAGGAGCCAGGTGTCGATCCAAACTCTTCAACCGAAACGTTTGCAGCGCTCAAACTTTATTTCGACAATTGGCGCTGGTCCGGCGTGCCTTTTTACATTCGGTCGGGAAAAAGACTGCAAAAGCGGCTGACAGAGATCGCTATCCATTTCAAGGAAGTGCCGCACCGGCTGTTTGACGATTCCGATTCATCTTTGCAGCCAAACGTGTTGGTGATTCGTATCCAGCCAAACGAAGGCATCAGCCTGCGCTTTGGCGCGAAGTTGCCGGGTCAGGCGCTGCGCATCCGTTCAGTAAACATGGACTTCCGTTATGGTTCATCATTTGGCGTGCAGGCGCCTGAGGCTTACGAGCGGTTATTGCTGGACTGCATGTTGGGAGATTCGACGTTGTACGCGCGCCGCGATATGGTCGAACGTGGTTGGGAGATCGTGACGCCGATTCTCGAAGCCTGGCAAAAACCGGCAACGGATTTTCCCGACTACGAAGCCGGTTCGTGGGGGCCGCAAGCTGCGTATGAACTTATTGAACGAGATGGAAGGGATTGGAGGAAGTTGTAACAACATTGGTCTTGGGTCTTTGGGCTTTGGGCTTTGGGTTTTGAACTTTGTACTTTGAACTTTGTGCCTAATTCTCTATTCAGCATTGAGTCAAAGGGAATCTCCTAAGCACAAAGCACAAAGATCAAAGCACAAAGTACAAAGTTCAAAAAGCAAAGACCAAAGACCAAAGACCAAAGACCAAAGACCAACCCCCCAAAGCATTTCATGAACATCCAACTTGAGAAAACCCTGGACGTGGAAGTTGTCGAACGACAACTGGCGGAGCTGTGGCAGGCGACCGTTCGTGATCCGAAAGCTGATTCAGAGTCGGCTGTGTTGCGCGCACGTGTTGCCAACCTGTTGGTGTTTGTTTCGGATGACGCAGCGCTCGATGACGTGCATCAGATGCTTGGCGAACTCACTGCGATTCATCCCAGCCGGGTGCTGGCGATGCTCGGCATGGTGGCAGCTCCCGACCGAGACATCGAGATGTCGTTGGAATCCATTTGCCAAACTGACAAGCGCACCGGCGCTCAGCGACTCAGTTGTGAAGAAATCACCTTGAAGGCTTGCGGCAAGTTTGTCTCTGAACTTCCCAGCGCCGCACTGCCGTTGCTCGCGCCGGATTTGGCGACGTTCCTTTGGTGGCGCAATGCGTCTCATGCTGCGGATAAAGTCTTAGACAAACTCCTGCGCGCAACCGATCGTTTAGTGATCGATTCAGCGGAGTTTGTGAATCCGCCGCAGGAGCTTAGCGTGATCAACGAACTGTTCAGCGCTAAAGACTACGATCATGTCGGCATAAGCGATCTCAACTGGGCGCGACTCACTTTCTGGCGTGGGCTGTTGGCTGATTTTTATGATGTCGCCAGCTATCGAACGGCGCTCGACCGCGTCGACTCAGTGCAAATTGATTACGTTGCACCTGAAGGCGACGAAAATGCGGTGGCGCCGCAGGCGTTGCTAATCGCCGGATGGCTCGCGAGCCGGCTGGGATGGACGTTGGTAGAGAAACCGCCGGTTCAGAAAAGTGAAGCGACGCTCACGTTCAACTTTGGCGGCGCCGAACGGGTTACTAGCCCGACAGTTATGGAGGGCGCGCGCGCTCGCGAAATTCAAGTGTCAGTAAATCGCGTCGAGCGAGGCGAGCGAAAGCCCGGTAGGCTGGTGCAAGTGGAACTACGATCGAGCCTCGAAGGAGCCGCCTCATTCACCGTCGCCCGTAGCGCAGACAACGCTTCGGTTCTCGCCGAAGCCAAATTGGGATCACAAACACAGCGCGGTCGTGTGCTGCCAGTTAGAAATCGCAGCGCCGCTCACTTGCTGAGTCGCGAGATGGAGATTCTCTGCAACGATCAGATGTATCAGGAAGCTGTCGCAGTCGCGGCAAGGATGATCGGCGCTCAGAAGAAGTAGAACTGACATTCCTGTCTGTTCTGGTTACGATATCACCCCACACTATTTCTTCTGCGAATAGGGACAGGCAAGAATGCCTGTCCTACAAAAACTAAGGACGCACTGGTTTTCGATCGGGTCGCACCGCCTTCGGAATGTCGCCGTCGTCAACCGCGTCGTGAGCGTTTTGAGGTTGCAGCTTCGGAGCGCTGCCGCGCAGCGAAGGTGGCAGCCTGGGAGTTGGGATACTGACTGTGGCTACGGCATCAGTGCGACGCAGGATCGCACCACCACGACCCGCGACCCAAAGATTGTCGCCGCCGCGGTAAACCACAGAATATAGCGACGAGCTGGTGATGCTTGGCTGCTGTTCCCAATGGGCGCCGCCGTCGGTCGTTTGAATGATTCTGCCCTGCTCGCCCGTTACCATGGCCTCATCGCGTCCGCCGACTGCCACCGCAAAGAGATTTGTGCCGAGCCCGCTTTCCATATCTTTCCAGGTGACGCCGCCGTCGTCAGTTCGCAGAATGATTCCGCGCGCGCCCACTGCGTAACCGCGCAACGCGTCGGCAAACGTCACCGCATAAAGCCATTCCCGCAGGTTCTTATCGACGCGTTTCCAGGTTTCGCCGCCGTTTTCTGTTCGTAGGATAGTGCCGCCAGAACCGACCGCGACGCCTTGTTGTGGGCCAGTGAAGCTCACGTCTTCCAGCCAGCTGAGCGTGTTTGTTAGTTGCGAGTGCCAGGTCTCGCCGCCGTCGTCCGTGTGCAGCACCAGACCGCGCGCGCCCACAATCCAACCGCTGTCAGGCGAAACGAAGTCAACGCTGAAAAGATCTTCCTTCGCTTCGATTGGAATTCTTTCCCAGCTGACGCCGCCGTTCTGCGAACGAAGTACCGTCCCGCTGTCGCCGATGGCGAAGCCGGTCTTTTGCGTTACAAACGTCAACGAGTTGAGCCGGTTGGTAGTTCCTGACGGACGCACGGTCCAGTTTTTTCCGCCCGAACTCGTGAACATTATTTTTCCGCGTCCGCCGACGGCCCAACCGTGCGAATTATCGAGAAAGAAAATATGCGAGATGTCCTCGCGCCCACCTTCGGTCAAACGTCGCCAGGAGAGCCCGCCATCGTCGGTCCGCACCACCAGACCGTCAGCGCCGGCAGCCCAACCGAGCGTTTCGTCGACCATAAAGAGCGTCGTAAGTTTCGGGGCCGTACGAACGTTAACCGGCAGCCAGATCGTGCCGCCATCGGCGGTGGTCAAAACAACGCCATTATCGCCCGCGGCCCAGCCGTGTAATTCGTCAGTGAAGAAAACGGAAAGCAGATCGGTTGTGACCAGTGGGTTCAGATTTCGCCAGGTTGCGCCGCCGTCATCCGTTTGCAGGATCGTGCCTTCATAACCAACTACAACCGCGCGCTTGGCAGATGCAAAGGAAACTCCGGTGAGAAATGCGTCTCCCAATCCGGCATATCGCTTCCATTCAACGCCGCCATTGTTGGTAACCAGCAGTGTGCCTCGCGAACCCACGGCGATGCCAAGCTTGGCGTCAAAAAATGCGACCGAGAATAAATGCGCCGAGGTGGCGGTGGCCTGGCGGTTCCAGGTAATGCCGCCATCGGTGGTGGCGATCAGCGTGCCGAAAGTGCCAGCTGCCCAGCCGAGCATCGGATTTCCGGGAGCGAACGTAAGTGAGAACAAATGATCTTTAGTGCCTGTCGGTCTAGTTATCCAGCGCTGGCCGCTGTTAGACGTGGTCATGATCAGACCGCCCGCGCCCGAGATTACTGCGCGCGACTTGCTCTGCACGTAGAGTCCATAGAGCGTGGTGACGGCCGGCGAGAGTTGCGTTTCCCACTCGAAACCACCATTGCGTGTGCGCAGGATCGCGCCGTCGCTGCCAACGGCCCAACCGTGTCTCTTGTCGGGAGCAAACCTGACGGAGTTGATCGTATTGCCTTGTGGCAGCGGGTTTTGCCACTCCCAACCCGTTGGTTGCGCTTGTTGTGCTTGAAGCGGTGCGCCAAGCGTTAAGAGCACGCAGATGCAACCGAGCAGACTGCCGACGACGCGTCCCTCAAGAGACGGTCGAGTCAAGCTGTTTAGTCTGAGCAGAGTCATACGCCGGGGCATTATTACAGAAATTCTTCGAAGCTGATTATCGGGGAGATGTCAGGTTAACGGTAATGCGGAATTATAGGGATCAAGCGCGGTGAAAGCGAATTAACAACTATTTGGTGCTGTTCAGTTTGAAACTAGCCCCAAGGCGTTGCCGCTCTTTTGAAGAATCACTGCCACTATTTGACTACGGGCGAGCGATAGCCACGCTCGACTCGCCACCCGTGGGCAGCGCGTTTTAGCTTGGCAATGGTGAGCGCGTGCGGTTGTCCGCAAGCAAGCCAACGCGCGCGCTGATGCCGGTGACCCCGATTGCAGTTTTCCGGGCCGAAGGTCAGTTCAAAGGTTTCAATGATGGTTGAGGTTTCACCACCAGGAACAGGGTCGGTGTTCTCTTCCGCGTAAAGAAGGTTCACATAGCTCGCGTAGCAGTCGGATGCGACTGGAGGAACGACGGTTTGCAGGGCGGCGATAAGAATCTCATTACCTTCACAGTCCAGAGCCAGGCCCGGTTCTATAACAATCTGTCCGGCGTCAACGGAAACTTTGAGACCCGACACTATTCCGAAGCCATGCAAGGCACGGTTGTGCAACTTTGATTTTTCGCGATGATACTGTTGCTCGAGATCCAGATCTGCGGCGGTCAGCAGCTTGCCATTAAAAAAATGAGGACGTCTAAACTGTGATTCAGTCATGCGGTTTACGCTTCCTCGATTGCTGCAGATTCCAACGCGCCGGTTGTTCCAACTCTATCTAGCGCGGCGCGCAGAATCTCTTCATCAACTCTGCCGCTGGCGGCGATGCTGCGGGCCGCCTTATCGACCGCTTCCTGGACCAGGTCGCCATCATGCCCGCGTATCCATTGCCACTTAACTTTGTGCCGCGCCGCCGCGTTATCGAGTCGCGCCCACCACTGATGATTCGTCTTGCGACGAAAGCGACCGCTCATCGTTTCCACTACGTAACGCGAATCAGTGAACAATTGAACGCTACACGGTTCCACTAACGCTTCTAATCCCAGGGCCGCGGCCACGACTTCCGCTTGTTGATTAGTGGCATGGCCCAGATATTCGCCGACTGCGCGCCAGACACCCTTGAATCCGAGCATCGCCACTGCCGCTGCGCGCGTAGAGGCTTGTCCGTTGCCGAGGCTTGAGCCGTCGCAAAATATGGTGACTGCTTTCATAATTCTGTGACAGCGTTTTAGCACGGATTCGTTTGAGGAAGAAACGACGGTTTTGGCAGGTAGTGGGTCAGAGACATTCAATCAAGAGTGAATAGCATAAGCCACAGAGGCCCGAGGTCAGCAAGGAGCATGGGTACCAGTTGTCTCAGCTAAACTTAGCGCCAAGGCTGTTCGTCGTGTTATAAGTCTCGCGTCACTGACGATAAACAGGCAGGGCAGTCAATTGCTTTCGCATTCTTGAATTGTGACGATACCTGCCCTCGATCGCTGCAACTCATTTCGGCTTCTGTTCTCATCTGAGGCCATCATTCACCCAAGGAGTAGCCTCCAATGAATACGAAAAGGAAACGCTTTTTCCCCCTCTCGATCGCACTTGCTGTGGCGTGTCTGATTCTCGCCACCCCGCTGACTTCGTTCTCCTGGGGAGCGGGCGGACACATGATGGTGGCGCAGATTGCCTTCGCGCGGCTGAACCCCCGCGCAAAGGCCAAGGCCAACGCGCTGTTGTTGCTCCCAATCAATCCGGCCACGGTATCGGCCCAGAGTATGAACTTTGTTAATGCGGCACACTGGGCCGACGACCTGCGACCGTTTGCGGCGTTTGACAGTTTCAAAGAGCTCCACTTTATCGACACGCCGTTTGCGACTGACGGCACTCCGTTGCCGGCTTTACCCACGCCCAATATCGTCACCGCCCTTGAAGAAAACGTAAACATACTGAAGACCAGCACCGACGAAAACGCGCAAGCGCAGGCGCTGCGGTTGATCATTCACTTTGTCGGCGATATTCATCAACCGCTTCACTGCGCCACCGAAGTCAATAGCACCCATCCCGAAGGAGATCGCGGCGGCAATTTGGTGTCGATCATGGTGCCGGGTAGCAACGGCCAGCTGAAGAAGACCAACCTGCACAGCTATTGGGATGGAGGCATTGGTAGTTTTCCGCCAACGGGACCTAACTTCGCCCCGCCGCCGCTTGGCCTGATCCCGCCCGCCGCGGCAAGGGCGATGCAAGGTAATCCGTCAACTAATCCAGCGTTGCATCTCGATGATCCGTTCAACTTCCAAAGCTGGGCCGACGAGAGTTTTGAACTTGCGAAGACCGTGACCTACCCGGGCATCACGAACGGCGGCAAGACGACTGCGGCTTATCGGGCCAAAGCCTTGAAGACAGCCAATCGTCGAGTTGCGTGGGGAGGTTATCGACTGGCCGCGTTGTTGAATTCTATTTGGCCGTAGCAAAGTTTGTTGAAGCGGTCGATTTGCGGATCTGAACCCACTCTTACGGCCAGAGGTCCTGAACCGTCAGTTTCGTATCGGCGTCTTTCCAGGCGCTGTCGAACTCGCGCCGAACCATCGCGGCGGCAACGTCTTTCTTTTGCGCTTTCAAACTTTCCATTAGTCCAAACAACGAGCGACCACTGCGTCTGTTTCTTTCCAGATCCGCGCGAAACACTTGTTCGGCGCCGGCGTAATCGCCACTGGTCAACAAGGCCCCGCCGAGTAACTGTCGGGTTGGCACGAACCACGCGGGCGGCTCGTCGTAAGCAAGCGCATCTTCCAGTTCGACCGCTTTGCGCAGGAGTTCCAGACTCTGCCTCGTATCAGTCTTCGTCATTGGTGCGATGCGCGCGCCCAGAACCATCTCGGCAAGCTTCAGAATTTGACTCGCTCTGTTTAGTCCGAAAGCTGCATCCGCGGGAAGGGCCTTCTCGCTTTCATACAATGCGGCATACTCACGCTTGGCATCCGCAGTTTTGCCCTTCGCGCTAAAGGCCATGCCACGCGCGAAGTGCCAGGCAGCAGAGACACCGGCCAGTTTCTGATCGGGTTGCGGCGTATTAAGAATGTCGTCCCAGCGACCAAACTGCACCAGAGCGAGCGGAGTCACGGTCATGAACCCTTCGAGCATCGGCATTTCTTTGAGATGCGGACCCACGTACGCTTCCAGTCGCTTCGCTGCGGACATGGCATCGTCAAAGCGGCCCACTGTCACTGAAGCGATCGCCAGGAAGTGAAGATTGTGACTGTAGTACATCAACGGATAGATGCTCTGGCCGCCGTGAGCCTGGATGTAGGCCTCGTCAGCTTTCGCCGCTTCCTTATTGCTCAGCGCTGCGGCGTAGTAGTCGCCGGTGCGCTCATAAATGTGTGCCGGCATGTGGACCAAATGCCCGGCCGCCGGAACCAGCGTAGAAAGCTTTGGCGCCCATACCAGCGCTCGCTCAGGATGTTGCGACGCTTCAACTGCGTGGATGTAATAGTGAATGGCGCCGAAATGATTTGGGTCGCGACGCAAGACAGATTCAAGCGTTGCTACGATTTCTTCGGTACCTTCAGCCGGTTTGCCGTCAATGGTCCAGAACTTCCAAGGCCGCAAATCCATCGCCGCTTCAGCGAATAGCGTGGCCGCGTCGAGGTCATCTGGAAAGCGCTGGACGACTACACCCATCGCATTTTTGTAATCAACCGCCAGCTTTTTCAAATCCGCTTTAGGATCGTTGGAGTAACGCTTCACCAAAGCCTCGATATAGATCCGTTCGCTATCCGGCGCTCTGGATGCGAGTGAGAACGCCTTCTGTGACGCATCGTAGGCGGCCCTTTCTCTTTCAGGGTCAACGTCGAGGTTGATATTCGGACCCAGCGCCAGCGCAATGCCCCAGTAGGCCATGGCCAGATTGGGATCGAGTTCCGTTGCGCGTTTGAAAGAACGAATCGCCTCATCGTGATTAAACGCGTAGACAAAAGCCAGACCTTGATCGAAAAACTTTTGCGCTTCCGAGTTCGCTGTTGAGACTGGATGGTGCAGCGTTCCCATTCCCGCAACGAGAGTCGCGGGTTTTTCTGCACTCTCTTTCATGTCCATGTTTGCGTGTTGAGCAAGGACGGTGCAGGAAAAGAGGGTCGCAAGAATAAGTGCCGAACAAATCTTCATTGGTAAGGGCCTCCTTTAACGGGAAAAAAGATTAACATGTAGGACGCTTGATTGCAGGTTCCCAGTACCACTTAACCCGGATTCTCGCGGTCGAGTGCGGTTTGCATTAGAATCTGAAACGCATACTCGGAAGCCAGAAGCACGCCAAATGGGAAGTCTTGTTTCAACTACAACCAGATTGTTCTTGTCGCGCCCGCGACGTGCGTTTCTGATCTTGAGGATGGCCTGGTGGGTGGCGACCTTGTCCGCTGCTGTGAAGTTAGTGTCTCTGCCCCGGGCGTTGCATCTGGTTTCCGGGTCGGCACCTCGGTACTCGTCCCAGCCGGACAATCATGAAGACCTGGCTACCGCTATTGACGCGCTGCTTAGTCTGAACGTGTTCTTTCTCAAACCGATTTGCTGGAAGCGGGCTGCGATTCTTCATCGCTATCTTGGCCACAGGGGCGTAGTGACGACCATAAACTTTGGCGTGCGGAAAGGCTCGGCTGGCCCGCTCACGGGACACGCCTGGTTGGAAGCAGATGGGCGACCGATTTTTGAAACTGAAAAACCGGAGTATGCAGTCACTTACGTTTACCCTTCAGTTGCGCCGTTTGTAATGGAACTAACCTCGTTCGCCAGCCTCGCAAAACAAAAGCCGGTTGATGGCGAAGGAAACTGATGGCGAAGCTCGATTTCAGTTATCTCATAGCGCCACACGCCGCCGCCGACTTCTTCGATCAGTATTGGCAGTTGGCTGCGCTCCTGGTGAAGCATGGCGGAACTACCCAGCATCATGAACTGATCGACGCCAGCGACGTTGACGGCGTTCTCTCAATGGCTGAAAGATTGCCCGCCGAAGCGGTCGAAGTGATCGGAAGAGATCAGACGAACGATGCTGCGAGCGATTCTAAGGGGGCAATTGCCGGCTGGTTCAACCAGGGCGCAACGATTCGAGTGAAAGCAATTCAGAGATTTTGTGAACCACTCAGAGACTTGTGTCGGAACATCGAAGAGGAATTAGGCTTTCCGGCGCGGGCCAATCTCTATTGCACGCCAGCAAATTCCCGCGGCTTCAATTTGCATTTCGACACACACGAGGTTTTCGTGCTCCAGCTATTCGGCAAAAAGCGCTGGCAGATTTTTGCGCCCAGCGAAACGTTGCCGCTGGAATTCGTGCCGCCACTGTCATTCGAAGATGAGCGCGACGCCCTAAGACGCAGTCGTAATCTTGAAACAGGAAACAAAAGCGAGACGCAACTTGGCCCACCCGTGATCGAAGCGCTGTTGGAACCTGGCGACTGTCTCTATCTGCCGCGTGGGTTTCTGCACCAGGCAGATGCTCAGGACGATCCGTCGGTCCACCTTACGATTGGCATTCATGTTCTCACCTGGCTGGATCTGCTCTCTGTCGCGCTCGGCCAGGCGGCTTCGCGACACGACGACTTGCGCCGCGCGCTTCCGATAGGAGTTTTCCGCGACAGTCTCAACCGCGACAAGTTTGCTTCAGAGTTTCGCGAGCGGGTGCAGCTATTCGCTCGCGAGGCCAATTTTGCAAGCGCGGTTGACGAGATCGCCGAAAGCTTTGCGCGCACGCTTAATACTGGACGTGACCAGTCGATCGAAAACGACACGGCGCTCGAAGGCAATGGACAGTTGCGGTTTTATTTGGCAGCGGACGGCACCATGGCCGGTCTTGCCTACGATCAAAAGGAGCTTTGGTTGCCGGCGGGGTTTGCCCCGGCAATGCGTTTTATTGCAGAACAGCGTGTGTTTATGCCGCGACAACTTCCGGGATCGCTTACTGAAAACGGTAAGCTCGCTTTTGTACGGCATCTCTTCAGGGACGGTTTCCTGCGGTTCGCCCAATAGATCCTCGAGACCTCACTACGGCTTCAGGTGGACGCGGAAGAGCAAATAGTCTCCAACCCGTTCGCCCTGATCTCGTTCATACCACCGATCAAAGTTGCCAAAGTTTGCAGGGTCGTCCACGTTGACCAATAAGTACGACAGTTCCGGATGCGAGGCCCGATCGCGATTGAAGTTGGCCACGTAATTGGCGTAATAGTCGAGGGCGCCGCGAACTTCCTCAGGCGCGATAGGCTTCCAATCAACCGACAGTCGCGGATTGAAGCGACCTCGTCTGATCAAAGAGGTGAGATAGTAAGCCTTCTCGTTGTTCAGCGACTCGAAGTTGTTCTCATCGATATTTGTAAAACTCACCCCCTTGTAATAAAGAAACTGCGCCAGCCGTTCCTTGTCTTCAGCCAGCGACACGTCGGGAAAGAGGAACAGATACTGACCCCAGAGCACGGCCTGTGGCGCTGTCGTAGGGAGGGCGTTCGCAACTACGAAGTTTGGCGCATACACAACTGATCCGGTATCTGGTTTTCCGTCACCGCGTGTTTTTCCAAGTTCAGCCAGACGAAGTAAGGCAGGCCGTGCTCCGTCGCTGATCACATTGCCTCTCAACTGTCGTTTGCTGAGCAAGACGGCTTCGGCGGCGCCTGAAAGTATTGCTGCACAAGCGAGAGCTGCGATTGCAACTCGCGCCAGTCCGGTACGCCTAACCAGGAAGTTGCGGAATGCGAGCCAGGCAACCATGAAAGCGGCGAGCAACGCGGTGTAGTTGCCGATGAAAACTTCATAATGAAACGGTTGCAGCGAACGCCCGGTTAGAATTTGTTGATTGAACACGATGAACGGCGTTGCTGCGAACGCGAGCGTGAACAGTACTGAAGGCTCGCTTGCACCCAAGGTTTTCCGGAAAAGCAGCCAACCAAGAATCAGTAGTGTTAGCAGGCCAATGATTTCGGGCAAACGAAAGAGGTCAGGCGCGTGTGACGTGGCCAGGAAAGTAACCTCTGCGGTCGTCGAACCTAGTCGTGACATTAGGACCGAATAAGGCGCCAGCGCCGCCAGTATCAAAACAGCAAGGAGCGAGAAACGGAGGAATGCCTGTTTTCGATCGTGGCCCAGGAGAAGCCAACTTGCGGCCAAACAGCAGGTCCAGGCAAGCGCGAACGACCAGTGATAGGCGTAGGAAAATACTAGCACCGCAAACGCACAGCCGGCGCCGAGCCCGCAAAGTGCAACTGCTTTTTTGCTGCCAGCTCTAAGCAGGCGCCAGACCATTCCGCAATAGAGAAACAGAAACGGAAAAGGAACGGCGGGAAGATAGCGGCGAAGAAAGGGCAGGTAGTTGTTTGATTCACCGATTCTTAACAGATGTTCCGCAATCAAGTTTGAGGAGCTCAGGAACAACACCAGTAAAACGCCAACGGCCGCGATTCGATCGTCGCCGGTCATCAACGACAGCAGCCAGAAGATTGCGAACGCCGAAGCAAACGCCACCAGCGCCGTGAGTCCCATGAAAAGTTTTGCGGTTGAGAGGTGGGTGAAGCGAGCGAACCTCGCAAGCAGCACTGGTGGAAACGCCTGGACCGAAAGGTATGATTCCGCAAACTGCTGGTCATCACGTCCGGTGTAGGGGTTGTTACGTCGCGGCCGGTCGTCAATCAGCGAATTTAGGTAGGCCGCGTAGACGGATTCATCGCCATGGGTTTGCGCGTAACTGCCATTCCACTGACTACCACGCTGGAAACAGAAGTAGAGTTGGGGCGCGATTGCAATCAGCGTGACAATCGTGGCAGCCAGCAAACCGTAGCGCCGGCGCCTCTTGCTGGCGATGCTGGTCACGGAAATTTTCTCGAAGATTAATCAGCAGGGCGTACCAGTTTGCGTTGCTGAAACTGGTTAAGTAGTCGCTCAGCGCTGGTTACCGCGTGGTCGTTATCCACGGTATAGACACTCACGATTTCTGCAATTATTTGATCGAAGGGGTGGCCGCTCTCGAGCGCGCGCCAAATTAACATCGCGGTCGCGTTTAATTGGTAGTACTGCTTGGTATTCAGATCGACCAGAACGCCCTCGCCGTCATCAAGTTGGGTGGCGACGATGTGCTTCAGTGGAACAAATCTCGAATCAGTCATTAGGGGATGTTAAAGGATTTCAACTTGTTGCGCTATCAGCTCAGCTATCGAGGCTGGTTGCGCGAAGACATCCTGGCCGGCGAAGAGTGTATAGCTTCGGGTTTGTCTCGCCAATTTGGAAAGAGCTTGCAAATGATCAGGAGCGGCGGCGGCGTCGCAGGTGGCCCAGGGGCATTGCCTGATCAATCGTGCCAGTGAGTCGGCCTGCTTCAGAGGTTCGATACGACTTTTTGCTTCACCGGTTACCTGGGGAAACACGATCGCTTCAGGGATGCACGAGTCAACAAACTGTTCTGGAAATGCCTGGCGTGCATAGAAGCGAAGTTTTTCCTCCTTGCCCGGCACGCGACTGCCCACCGCTTCAGTAAACAGATCGAGATGACAGGCCTTCAGTGTCGCCTGGTCAAACGTGAAGTAACGCCGCAGCGCCCAAGCCTCAATTCCAGCTGCAGACTCGCGCAACAGGAGATTGTCGTCAGAAACAAAGCGCCAACCGTTAAGGAGCAAGGTGGCAGTCAATGTGGACTTGCCGCAACCAGAATCGCCGACCAGCAAGATAGCGCCACGATCTTTTTTAGAGATAACGCAGCCGGCGTGAAACTGGTAGAGACCGGCCCGACGCAACGCGCCCTGAACGGCGTAAAGAATCACATTGTTGAGCGCCAGGGGATGTCTGCCGGCGGTGCTGGCGGAGAGCCAGATATCGGTTCGCTGCAGTTGCGGCGGGCCGATGATGATAGTCGAGCCGTTAACTTCGAGCGTGATCTGATCGCGGATGGAGAAACAATGGCCGTCCTCAATCTCGAAACTGGAATCAGCGGGCGACGAAGCTGGTGGCTGACTTTTGTGGATCTCGATCAGGTGAACTGGCTGATCGGTTGTAGATAGGTTGGTTTGGTTGAGGTAATAACCACTTAGAAAATCGTGAGCCAGATTGAGGACTGGCTCATCGACTCCCTTGATACCCAGTATGCGATCGGCAACTGAGTAGTATCTAACGAGGTTCGGCGCAGACTCCCGTTGACCGGGGGCGAGCCCGGCTGAACCACCAACAGACGAAACTTCAGGCATCGAGTGGAGGTTCAGCCCTAAACGTCGCCGCCGCCCGTAACCTGGAGGAAGAACTTGGTTGCGGCCAGGATGTCTACCGGTTCAGAAATCTCGGGCTCAATGAATTCCCTGGTTGGCGCGACCGGCACAACAGGTTCAGAAGCGTTATCAGTTACGGTTAGAATGTCTGCAGTTTTGTTTTTTTCCATTACCTAATCCCCTGAAAAGTTATTAGATCGATCTTAGTTTGCGAACTCTAGCAGCAGCGGCACCACGCTGATGCGCTGAATATCTTTGCGAACGTGCAAATGCACTGACGGTGGAAAATAGGAAATCGCATCTTCCAAAGGTGTTTCTTTGAAGTCAAGATCGACAGTATCGTTCGTGTCCTGCTTCATGCTGAAGTTAACTCCCAGCGCGGAAGCGATCCGGTCGAGTACCGCAGTCAGCGACTGCTTTTTTACGTTAACACTGAGCCGTTGGTTCACGTAGCTTACCCGCAAGGGATCATCCTTGCTGTCAGCGCTTTCGGTGTCACCAGTAAGCACAAATGAAATGTTCTTGTTCTCGAGTTTAGCAACCGGAGTCGGCTCGTTGTATGCGTTCAGAAATATTTCGCGACAAATCGGTGGAGCCCCGCCCTGGAGTTCATAGTGCACATAAGGATTCGGTGCCAACAACTGCAGCGCTGATTCCAGCGGCATGTCCTTAAAATCCACCGTGACCTTCTGTTTCGCCATCACACGACTCAAAACAACCGGCGCCTCCATGCGGCGCGAAAGATCAGCAGCGATTTCAGTGAGCAACACTTCCTTGGCCTGCACGGTAATAAAGTAACCGCCATTTTGTTTCACTCGAACGCGCCATGCGGTTTTGCCGTTGTTCGCTCCAGGTTGTTGAGCGAGGGCAACGCCGCTAGCCGCACTGGCAACCAGAATTGCCGCCACTAAAAAGCTCTTCAATTGTCCGAATCCCCGCCCGATCATACTTGCCCTACCTAGGTTTCTTTTGGACCGGCGCGGCGGTCGGCTTGCTTTCGTTTTCGACGCGCTCTTCTTCAACCGGCGCCGATTCCAACACTTCGATATTCAAGGTAATGCGAAATTTGCCAGTCTGCTGCACACCATAAAGGAATCGCAGATCGATGCCTTCACCCAGATTGAGCGGAACTCCCTGAACGCCTGTCGGCGCCACGCCCGGCCGTCCCACGATTCCCGGTCCAACAGCGTTTGCGGAAACCGTAGAGTTAAAGCCGCCGCCATTTGGTTGATTGGGTGGTTGCTCAAGGGTTGTTCCGTGGACCGTAATGTCGCTGGTGGTGTCGCCGCAGGGGGCCCTATCAACCGTTACCTCGAGATCCGGCGAAGTTCGCAAGCGCAAATCTGCGGTGCCGCTCGGCGCCGGGAAGGTCGTCTGTTGAGTTACGCGAAAGCGCAACCGCGTTGCCGGGCCGGCGCTGTTATTTATGATTGTGCGACGAAGTTCGATTGTGCCCAGGGTGCTGTTGTTGCCGGCGTCGGCGGTCAGGTCACGGACCTGGTTCGGCGCTGCTGAGCCACCAGCGCAGGGATCGAGCAGGGTGACGGCATAGCCGGCATTGTTCTCGCGCGGACTGGAAAGATTTTCCGGTCCCGGCGCGCCGAGTCTCTGGCCGGCGCCGGCAGAAGTACCGTTGGTGTCGACAAAAATGAAGTCAGTGGCATTGTTGTTTGTATCGATTACACCGGTGGTGATGGTGCAAGGTTGTAACGAGGCAACTGATCCCTGACGACCGCAATTGTCACGATAAAACGAATAGTCAATATTGTTGGTGGTTACTGCTGGATAGCCTGTGCCTTCTTTATAGAGCGTGTTTGCTTCAGTAGTTGACCCGACGGCGTCAAGGCGGTTGGCCAGGGTTAAAGTGCTGGCGCTACTGAAGAGCGCGATGCCGGCGTTATCAGGTATATCGGCGGTGTAACTGGTGTCACCGGTTGCCGTCGTGTTGCTGGCTGCCGGGTAAGACGCCAGGCTGTAGCCAACTGAATTGACGCAAAGATAATGGCCGCCCGCCGGGATCACTGTGCCGTTAGGTATGGTGCAGCGCACCACTCCATCAGACGCGGCTACGGAGTAGCCTGCGGAAGCGTCGGTCGCGCTTACAAAATGGGTGCCACCGGTGTTGTTGTAGATCTCAATGAACTCATCGCTGGCGGAGTTGCCGGCGCCTTTTATCCGGTTCTGCTGTTTACCCACACCCGGACCGCGCAAGCGGAATTCACTTATAACCAAATCGCCTGCGAACGGGCCCGTAACCGCAGTGGATGCTGTCGCGGAGTTATTCTCAGGATTGGGATCAGTCGATCCAGAGGTAACCGTCGCCGTATTGTTAATAATGGTTTCGCGCGGGGTGTCCGCATCGATTGCGACGACGATGGTGACGCTCGCGCCCTCGAAAATAGCGATCGTACCGAGATTTGCAGTCACCGTATTGCTCGCGTTCATAACGGTGCCCTGACTGGCCATAGCGCTTACGAACGATGTATGCGGCGGGAGCACGTCAGTGACTGTCACCCCGGTTGCACTGTCGGGGCCTTCGTTCGTAACGTTGATGCTGTACGTAAGTTCGCGACCGCGCTGAACCGACTCATCGGCGGATTTCGATATGCTCAGATCGGCCACGGCGCCTCCACCTGGTGTAATCGCCAAGGCAACCTGTGAACAACCGATCAGGGTGATACCGACAAGTGCCAGAGGTAAGAGTCGGTGCGGCACGACACTGATAAGGGCGAGACAGTTTTTGAAAGTCAATTTGAGCATGGTTCCTCTCGTTTTGACCGTTGATACACTTCGTCGAGTTTGGATGACAAGAGTCTGTGCGTCTGGCGTTGCTCAACTCCTCAAAATACAAGGTCAAGCAAACTAGACGCACAGACTCAGGTTTCAGCCTAAGCGTTTTGCGGTTACGGCAAAACTTCGATGTTCATACCGACCCGGAACTTGCCAGTCTGTTGTACGCCCCACAGGAACCGCACGAAAACGGTGTTGCCCGGCGGGATCGGCGTTCCCAAAGTGACAGTGCCAACGGAGAAGGTCCCGTTAAAAGCACCGCCATTTGGCTGCGAAGGTGGCTGCTCAAGTGTCGTACCGAGAACGGTTATGACCGAGGTGCCACTGCCGCAGGGTGAATTCGAGAAATTGTCGGTCGTGTCCGCGGTGGTCCGAGTGCGCAGATCGGCCGTGCCGGACGGTGCCGGGAAGGTCGTCTGCTGAGTCACGCGGAAACGCAGGCGCGTGACGTTCGCACCGGTATTGTTAACAACAGCTCGGCGAAGTTCGATGGTGCCGAACTGGCTGTTCTGTGCCGGGACACTGGTCAGATCTCGAATCTGATTGGGCGGCAACGAACCGGCAACGCAAACGTCGGGAAGACCTACCGCGAACGAAGCGTTGCGTTGAATCGGGCTGGCGAGATTTTCCGGTCCCGGAGAACCGAGTCGCTGGCCCGCGCCTGCCGACGTGCCGTTGGTATCCACGAAGTAGAAATCGACGGCGTTGTTGGCGGTATCGGCCACGCCGGTTGTCAGCGGACACGGCGTGAGATTCGTAATTGAGCCCTGCTGTCCGCAGGCGTCACGAACAAACGCGTAGTCAATCGAGAACGGTGTCAAGGCCGGGTAACCGGTGCCTTCTTTGTAAAGCGTGTTTGCTTCTGACGTGGAACCAACTGCATCCAGGCGATTCGCGAGGATGAAGTTAACGGGCACGTTGTTATTGAACAAGGCAATGCCGGCATTGTCCGGGATGTCGGTCGTGTAGGTAGCGTCGCCAGTAGCATAACCTCCGAGCGAGTAGGCCAAACTGTTAGTGCATAGGTAGTGTCCGCGACCCGGAATGACAGTACCATTCGGAATCGTGCAGCGCACGATAGCGTCGCTGGCTGCGATTGCGAAACCGCTGCCAACCTGAGATGCCACAGTCGTGCTGGTGTCGCTATTGTTGTAGACCTCTACGAATTCGTCGTTCGCGCCACTCGGTCCACGCACGCGGAACTCGCTGATGACCAGGGGCGAGGTGACCGCGCTCGTATTGACGATATGAATGTCGTAGTTGCCGGTGTCTTCATCGTCAAACCAGAATACTTTTATGAAGTAAGTACCGGAGGCGTTCACCGTGTAGTTCGCGCCTTCTGCTGCGGGATTGTCGACATCGCCAGAAATCGATGAGTCGACCGACAGAAGTACGGCGTCCGCCGGACTGCGGAACTCAACCACTAGATCGCTGCCGGTCCCATCGCGGTCCGGGTCGGTATCAACCGGAAAGTAGATGGTGTCACCGGCATTTGCTGAAACCGAATAGTAGTCTGCGTCGCCCAGGACTCCGATTGAGCCTGAACGCAGGGCCGGCGAGTTGGCCACGTTTGCGGTTGCGGCCGTGTCGTTTGCTTCAACCTCAGGAGTTGCCGCTACGTTGGTGAGCGAAACAAACAAACGATAGGGGTTAACAATTCCGGTTGCACTGAACGCCTGCACGCGAATGAAATACGTGCCGCCGGCAGTCAACGTCCGGCCGGCGATTAGCGAGGCCAGACCGGTTTCAATGGTGCCGTCGCCGCCGTTGCCGGTGCCGTCGTCGTCGTCGTTTTCAATGACCGTGGTGCCGTCAGCTGCAAGCAGGTCCATAACCGTATCGCGCGACGTAGCGCCGGCGTTTTGTACGCCGCCGGTGTCCGTTTCAACCCAGACGCGAGAGCCTGCCAGTGCTGTGAAAGTATAAAAGTCGATGTCTCCGCCAGGATTAATAGCGCCGGTTGAAATCGCGGTTGGGGTGAAAGTCAGTGCTGTAGCGGTGCCTGAGGTGTCGTTCGGTTCGGTTTCACTACCAGTAGCATATGGCCGCGGTGCTCTGCCGCTGCCCTTTACGGTAACCGGAGTGTTATTCGTTTCTTTTACTTCTGCCCGAGGGTTGGCAGCGCGAGGAGACTGCAGGGGAACCTTCTTCTGGGCGTGACCCAGTTGGATTGTTTGCGATACCAGGAATATTGCGAGCGAAATTGCCAAAAACGGGATTACTCTGCGTCTCATAGTTTCAATCTCCTCCAAGATCCCCTTGGATCAGGGCTGATTAAATTAAGGGCGATGGGTTGTTTTCGTTGGCAGGCGTCGCCACAGGGGCGGCTCTAAGCTACTTCCTCAGTTTTCCATCCTCGGATCTGTGATGGCCCGACCATCGTTTTAGAACTGAGAAGCTTACCGAATCGAAACTGCGTAGTTTCTTGGGGGTGCTGCGTTTTTACCACAGACCAATAGCTTCGTCAATGTACTCTTTCGTACATGAGTGATTCTCAGCGGAGGTCCGCAAGAAACCAACTCTGATCGGTGGTTCGGCGAATTGTGCGCGGAGCTGCGACGTTCACGTCAGATTCTTAGGCAGGGACGAGGCTGGTACGCATGGATTTTCAGAGCGCAACCAGCGGAAATTTTTCGTGAGTTGATCACATTCGCACGTAAAGCACTCTAACACATTCAACTGTTTTCAAATCCCTTTTTGGGCACAATGCTTGCCCATCGTTTTGCACCCCAGCTGGTGCTGATTTCCTATTTGCTTTCTATGAAGGCGCTCATCTCTTCCAAGCGGCTTTGCCAGTCGGCAAGCGCGGCAACTTTTCGCCTCTGCTTTCGCAGTTGACGGTCATGGGCCGTGGGAAGTTCACTCTCAATCGCTTGCAGGAAGTCATGGGCCACAGCGGTTGTTGTGGACAAGATGTGATGTTGCTCATTGAACTCACACACGGTTGGCAGGCTGGAACTAACAATCGCTTTTCCTGCGGCAAGATACTCATTTATTTTCGTCGGCACGAGCGTCGTAGTCTCGCTCGTGTTTATGTAAGGTACGATGCACACATCGAAGAAACGCAGATGCCCGGCCAACTCTTCATGACGTTGCTGGCCCAGCAGATGAACGTTAGATAATCCTTGCAGTTTTTCCAGCGGCACTTGATGCGCTCCCAGAAAAACCCACGACCAGGACGGACGCGTCTGGGCCATGGTGGCGACCAAATCATAGTCAACGAAACGATGCAGTCCTCCCAGATACCCAATGATCGGACGCGGCAAGGATGAAAGGTTGAGCGAATCCGGTAAACCACTCGTTGCAGATTCGTCCGGAAACGCTGACAGGTCGACTCCCGGCGCGAATACGTGCACGTTGCTGTTGTCAGCAGCGAATCTGGCTGCCTGCTGAGAACAAGTTGCGAACACGACGTCGCTCATGCGCACTAGTTCCCGCTCGCTCGCCTGTAGTTTTCCGGCGTTAGGAGTTAATGACGAAAAGTCAGCGGCGTTGTAGTAGACAACCGAACTGCGTTCAGTTCGAAAGGCACGGATAATGTCGACAGCCGTATCGGTAGGCAGGTAAGTCCAAAGCAGCACGTCGCGCAGCCGCAGCGCTCGCGTGATGCGGCGCAGTTGTCGCAGAAAGACGTGACGATTGAGCAGGCGTCGCCAGGTTGAACCAAACGGCGGCATAACCAGTGGCGAATAGACGAAGATGTTCGGAGCGACCTCGCGTGCGCCGCCCGCTCTGAGCGACCGCAGCCAACGGCCCAGGCGTGCGGCGACGCGCTT
Organism: Pyrinomonadaceae bacterium; assembly: GCA_036009765.1. Lineage (GTDB taxonomy): Bacteria > Acidobacteriota > Blastocatellia > Pyrinomonadales > Pyrinomonadaceae > PSRF01. The sequence goes on from DASYLB010000016.1 coordinate 50,346, forward strand.
TGTGTCTCGCAATCCAGGCGCGCGTACGCCAGTGTTTTCGATGTAGAGGACGCGGTTTCCGGCGGCTGCCAGGCGCCGCGCAATTTCCTGATGGGCCTGCCACAGGAAGTCCCATTCAATACTCGAGATGTAGATGATGTCGCGACCAGTGATCATGAATGAGGTCAGACTGGTCCGACGGTCCCGCGCTTGGCAGGTAGCTGTGCGTTTTCGCCGCCGTATTTCTTGAGCAGGCGGAGCGCGCGCAAAGGTAAATAAAGAAAAGAGGCAAATTCAGGCAGCTGTATCAGTTCCCAATCGACCGGCGTGGTAGTCAACGACAGGCGCACACAATAACGAAACTTGTCGACGAGCGAATCCTTCAACGCCAGATGAAATTTGACTCGAGCAGTTAACGACCAGGGTGCTACCCCGATGCTGCAGAAACGATCGACAACCTGAGGAATAAGCGCAGCGACTCGTTTGCGCCCGCCGAGTTGATCGAAAACGCCGGCTGGAACTGGAGCGTCCAATAAGTCAGCAGCAAGCGCGAGACCGAGTAAGACGATCATTGTGCAATCAATATCTTTTGCCTGGCGCAGCAACTCGTTCCAATTGAGTTGCGGCTCTGAGCGAATGAGCTCCGCCAGGCCGGAGACCCACTCGAGCTTTTCCCAACAGTCTTTTGCTCCATGGATGCATAGCATCAAAACGAGGTCTTCCGCGGCCGGGACGCGAACGCTCGATCTGTGCAACTCGATCCTGCGCGAGCTGTTCCAAAGTTTGGCGGTGTCGAACTCCGCACCAAAAAAGCGTGGCGCCAGGCGCCAGTGGAGTTCAACCGTGATGCGTTCAGTTTGATGCTTGAATAGGCGAACGTAGCTGAGCCGGACGAAGCTCGACTGTTTGCGAGCTGGGATCGTGAAGTGGGCCTGGTAGCCCCGCTCAATCAGTAATTCGGTGGCCCGCCAAACATCTTTCTCCGGCACCATGATGTCGAGGTCCGCAAATTGTCGTAGCGCTGAATTGCCATAGATTCCAACGCCGATCGCCGGTCCTTTGTAAGGGGCCGCAGGGATTTGATTCTTTTCGAACAGTTCGAGCAGGCAGACCAATTCGCCGGTTAGGATCACGTTCAAAGCAGAATTGCTTTGCGAGCGATCACGAAGCTGTTTGAATTGATCTGAAGGAACTTGGTCTGGAGCTACTCGACTGAGTTGGAAGAACAAAAGCGGAATTAGCGCATGGCGTTGCGCGAGTGAGAGCAGTTTGGTCCAGTCCAACTCTGATCGAACGAGCATGCGAATGCGTTCGGCCCGTTCCGCATCGATCTCCAGCCGGGCGCAGTGCACCAGAAGTTCTGCTTCTGCGTCCGCGGAGAGTCTTTTGAGCAGGCTAGTCATCAACTCACCGCTCCTGCTTTTCTCTTACTATTGGCATCTTGATCTATCTGAAAAAGGGCCACGTTCGCTTGGAATGCTGCCCAGAGCTTTTAGCATAGATTTGGCAGCTGCGAAAATGCGGGCTTCACTATGACTCAATAGAAGCTCAGAAACCTTGGAGGCTGTGGGAGAGGAGCGTATTATTTTCTGAGTATGCTTAACGCTGGAGTTCTGACATTCGGAGAGTTTGCCATGCGCGAACAGTTGCCGCTCGCTTCGATTCATGCCGCCGTACTGGAGTTTTTGCGCGGGCGCGAAGATGCAGTTCTTTTTGGAGCGCAGGCTGTTAACGCCTATGTCGCAGAGCCGCGCATGAGCCAGGACATCGATCTGGTCTCTACACGTGCGGTCGAACTTGCGGAGGAACTGCGCGAGCACCTGAGCGAACGCTTTCACATCGCCATTCGCGTGCGAGCAATCGGCGACGGCAAAGGATACCGCCTGTTTCAAATTCAGAAGCCAGGGAACCGCCATCTCGTTGATTTGCGAGCAGTAGAATCACTTCCGCATGCAGAGAGGATCGAGGATGTACTGGTAACGTCCCCTCCTGATCTCATCGCGCAAAAGGTTATCTCGTATCACGCCAGACGGGGTCAACCAAAAGCTGGAACAGATTGGCGCGATTTGGCGATGTTGCTTTTGACATTTCCCGAATTGAAAAAGGAACAGGGCGCGGTAAGCAAGGCATTGATGTCAATGGACGCTAACGAAGAAGTGACGAAAACCTGGACTGAATTGGTCGCCGAGCAAATTGTCGAGCCTAAGGAGGATGGTGAGTTTGATTGAGTCTCACAGTCCCATTAGATAGGCAGCTGATCGGCCTGCATTACTCATTCACTTTCAACACCGCGAGAAATGCCTCCTGCGGAATTTCCACGCGGCCGACTTTCTTCATCCGCTTTTTGCCTTCTTTTTGCTTCTCGAGCAATTTGCGTTTGCGTGAAATGTCGCCACCGTAGCACTTGGCAATCACGTTCTTGCCCATCGCTTTCACAGTCTCGCGCGCGATCACTTTGGCGCCGATGGCAGCCTGGATCGGCACTTCGAAAAGTTGGCGCGGAATCAACTCCTTCATCTTGGTGGCCAGGGCGCGACCTTTAGCGGCGGCTGTATCGCGATGTAGCACCAGCGACAACGCATCGACCGGTTCGCCCGCGACCAGCACATCAAGTTTGACGAGATCGCTTTCCCAGTAACCGGCCAAATGATAATCGAGCGAAGCGTAGCCTCGCGAAGTTGATTTCAAGCGATCGTAAAAATCGAGCACGATCTCGTTGAGCGGCAGCTCGTAGGTCAGCATCACGCGATTGGCGGTGATGTATTCAAACCCCTTCTGCTGGCCGCGTTTTTCTTCGAGCAGCGCCAGGATGCCGCCGAGATGTTCTTCGGGAGTCAGGATCGTGGCGCGAATCGCGGGCTCTTCAATTTTCACTATACGACCAGGGTCGGGCATCTTTGCCGGCGAATCGATCTCGGTGATCTTGCCGTCGGTCGTGGTGACGATATAACGCACGCCTGGTGCGGTTGTGATCAGGTCGAGATTGAATTCGCGCTCCAAACGTTCCTGCACGATCTCCATGTGCAGCAAACCAAGAAAACCGCAACGGAACCCAAAGCCCAATGCGGTTGAGGATTCAGGCTCGTAGAAAAACGAAGCGTCGTTGAGCCGCAGCTTGTCCATCGCGTCGCGCAGTTCTTCGTACTGGTTGGTATCGATTGGATAAAGACCTGCAAAGACCATGGGCTTGATTTCCTGGTAACCAGGAAACGGCTCTTTAGTTGGCCGCGCGGCTTCGGTAACAGTGTCACCGATTTGCACGTCAGCCACCGCCTTTATCGATGCAGTTAAGAATCCGACTTCACCAACGCTTAGTTGATCGATTGGAGTTGGACGCGGGCGATTGACGCCCAGAGTTTCTACCTGGTAATCGCGTCCGGCGTTGAAGAAGCGAATCTTCATGCCGGGGCGAATGGTGCCGTCGATAACGCGAAAGAGAACAATCACACCGCGATAAGAGTCGTACCACGAGTCGAAGATGAGCGCCTTGAGCGGAGCATCGGGATCGCCCTTTGGCGGCGGCACCTCGCGAACGATCGCTTCCAAAACATCAGCAACGCCGACGCCCGTTTTGGCGCTGGTGAGAATCGCGTTATGAGTTTCCAGCCCGATGAAGTGTTCAATTTGTTCGATTGCCTTTTCCGGCTCGGCTCCTGGTAGATCGATTTTGTTGATGACCGGAATAAGCTCGAGATTGTTTTCGATGGCCAGATAAGTGTTCGCCAGTGTCTGCGCTTCGACGCCCTGCGACGCATCGACTATCAGCAGCGCGCCCTCGCAGGCTGAAAGCGACCGCGAGACTTCGTAGGAGAAGTCGACGTGCCCGGGCGTGTCGATCAAGTTCAGGATGTATTGCTGTCCATCGCTCGCTTTGTAATCAAGCCGCACCGCATGCGCTTTAATAGTAATGCCGCGCTCGCGCTCGAGATCCATGTCGTCGAGCACTTGCGCCTCCATATCGCGACCAGTTACAGCCCCGGTTAGCTCGAGCAGACGATCGGCAAGCGTCGACTTGCCATGATCGATGTGCGCGATAATTGAGAAATTGCGAATGCGGGATGGATCCATGCGTTGTCAGTTCAGCAGTACAGTTGTGCTTAGTTAGTTAATGCGAACGAAGAGGATTTTGCAACTGGCCACTGACAACTGACATCGGGAGCACGCTGGGCTAAGAATTGGGCCTCAGTCATCGATATGCGCGTTGAGGTAGGCGCGCGCGCTTGCCTCCGTGTTGACCGAGTCAATGAAGGCCTGGTTCCGGTGGGCCCATTCGGCGTGCTCTTGAAGAAACTGCGCGTAGTTGGGGGCTACACCAGTATCGGTGACGAAGCCAAGCTTGCGCATCACCCTCTGCATCATCTCAGTGTCGTTCGCAAAACTCGCAGCCATGAGCAGCTTGTGCTTGTCGTCGTCCGACATTGTCGAGGAGCCTGAATTTGAATTCGAGTTCTCGTTGGTGTTTACGTTAACGCTGACATTTGAATTGCGGTTGTAGTTGTAATTGGAACTACGATCCGGCGGACTGTAAATGCCGGGCGCCTTGATGACGCCGGTGAAGATGAACACGCCGACAGCAATCACCACCACAATCAAGCCAAGGCAACCCACAGCGCCACAGCCAAGCGCAATCTTAACGTTCTTAGTCATAGTGTCCTCATTTTCGACTGCAGGTAACGCAAACTGTTAGTTTGCGTCTTCGTGCTGCCCAGTTCCATTTACGGGAGCGACCTTCGCCTATCATCCGCAAACTAACAGTTTGCGTTACGCCCAGCCGCAAACTAACAGTTTGCGTTACATCTAACCACGCGTTTTCATCCAGTCAATACAGGATTGGAGATGATAGCGCATGTTTGCTTTGCTGTCGTGATGGATTGAGCCGTGGCCGGGCAGCACCCACTCGAAATCGTAACGCGCCAGCTTAACCATCGACTCTATTTGCCGGGGCCACGAATACCAGGCGACGCTGGGGAAGGCCGTGAGAGATTCCCGCTTTGGCGACCACGCGAGATGGTCGCCGGTGAAAAGAAACTTTTCTTTGTAGAGAAAAACGACGTGGCCACGCGTGTGGCCCGGAGTAGGAATCACCCGCAGCTCTTTATCAAGTTGGATCTCATTTTCGCCGCTAAGAATTTGTTCGACACCAAGACGGGCCGCGCCGTCGTCAGCATGCATGATCCGTTCGCAGCCAAACTTCTTTTTGAACAATTCGTGATCGGCGACGTCGTCTTTGTGCGTTAAGAGCATCTGCCTGATACCACCGAGTTTCTCGATTCGTTTTACCAGTTGCGTCGCAAAGCGGGGCGAATCAATCAGGACGTTGCCGCCTTCGCTTTCGGGCCTGACGATTAGATAACTCCAGGCTCCGAAACTCGATTCGGAAGTAAAACCACAGAAGTAAACGTTCTCAGCAATAAGCGACGGGAATGCGTCAATGCCGATATGTGCATCGTGTTTTTCCGTGGTTCCGATAGAACCCGTCGGACAGGCGACCAGCGCCATGAGTGCCAGACGCGTATCGGCTTCGCCTTCCGGCTGGTGATAGACGCTGCACTGGTCGCCGTGATCGCGAAAAACTTCAGGCGCAAGTTGGCTGCAGGTGTCGCAATCGATGCAGCTTGCGTCGACAAAGAAATCGCCGGGCGCGTTTTCCGGCAGCCGCTCGAGGATGTTTGCCATGCTGAGTAGATGATCGCTGAAGGAACGATGGTGTTCAAGTTAGGGAAGGCTCAATCGCTTGACACTTGCTTGATTAGTTATTGCTATCTGATTAAGATCCGCTTCGTCTCGCAATACATTCCTACGAGAACATTTCAGGAGAATCATGATGCGCACATTTCGCACCCTGCTCGGCGTCGTATGTTTCGCGTTGCTGGTAGCTTTGGCGACGACTACATCGACCGCTCAGGAATCGACTTCACCAAGGGCTGAAATTGCGCCCGCCACCACTGATATCTCAGTAGGTCAGAAAGTGAAGTTCACCGCTTTCCTGAAAGATTCCGCCGGCAAGAAAACGAACGCGCCTGCGACAGCGTGGTTTGCTGCGCCATTTGATCTAGCTGCAATTGATGAGTCGGGCACGGTTTCTTTCTTTAGCCCCGGCGAAGTGGTGATAGGAGCAATCGTGGGCGGCAAGTCGGTACTGATGAAGGTTACGGTGAAGGTTGGACCGATCACGCGCGTTGATATCGAGCCGATCGAGAGGCCACTGGTGTTTGGCGCGAATGTGGCGCTGGCGGCAATTGCACGAGGCTCGGAAGGAAATCCCCGCACAGATGCGGCGCTAAGTTGGACCTCCAACAAGCCCGAGGTTGCATTGGTTGACGAAGCGGGTGTGGTGACCGCCGTTGCAGCCGGACGAGCGACGATCAGCGCGTCTTCCGGCAGCGGTAAGGGCAGCGTAGATCTTACAGTTGTTAACAATAACCTGACCGGCCTCTCAGTTGTCCCGAGATCGACTACGGCGCGCACCGGAGACGTGGTCCACTTTGAGGTGCATGCGACCAGCGGCCTGGCGGACAACAACGCGGTGCGTTGGACGGTTACCGGTCCGGCGGCAACGATCGATGCCGACGGCGGCTTCGTTGCGGATTTGCCCGGCGCGTATGTGATCAGCGCGGCGAGCGGATCGCAGCAGGCCATTGCTTCTGTGATTGTTGCCGCGCGCAATGCTGAACGTACTCTCGACGTCGTTGGTCGCGCGCCGATCAAGGATTTTGAGGCGGCGGAACAATGGGTAATTGGAAACTATGCCTACCTCTCTACGATCTCTGACAAGTTTCTCGTGTATGACATTTCAGACCCGACGCGTCCGAAACTAACCGATACAGTCAAAGTTGATGCGCGCCTGGTGAATGACATCAGTACTACCGCGGACGGCAAGATTCTAGTCATCTCGCGGGAAGGCGCCTCCAATCGCAAAAACGGCATCGCTTTTTTCGACACCTCCGACCCGGCGCATCCAAAAACAATTTCTGAATACACAGCGACCGTTACTGGCGGCGTGCATAGCGCATTCGTTGACGGCCACTACGTTTACTTGACGGACGACGCAACCGGTTCAATGCGTGTGATTGATTTCGCTGATGTGAAGCACCCTAAAGAAGTCGCTCGCTGGGAAGTTCCCAATGAAGTAGCGACAACGATCACGACTGCCGAAGGCGACCGTGAAGTTGTCGGTCGCTACCTGCATGACTTGCAAGTCAAGGATGGGTTGGCCTATCTCGCTTATTGGCGCGATGGACTTGTGATCCTCGACGTTGGCAACGGCATCAAGGGTGGCAGCCCGGAGCATCCGCAGTTGGTGAGTCAGTTACATTTCAACCATCACGAGCTTTACGGCAACGGCTGGCTGGCCGGCACTCACTCAGTTTTTCGCTATAAGAATTATGTCTTCGTGGGAGATGAAGTCTTTCCCGGGCGTTTCGATATTCTGGATCCGAAGCGAATCCCGGTCAGGGGCATCGTGCATGTCGTGGATGTTTCTGACATCGATCACCCGCGCAAAGTTGCCGAATATCCAGTGCCTGAAGCCGGCGCGCACAATATGTGGGTCGACAACGATGTTATGTACATGGGTTATTACAACGGCGGCGGCCGCATCGTCGATGTGTCAGGCGAACTACGCGGAGATCTCTACCGCCAGGGTCGTGAGATCGGTCGACTCTGGGCCGGCGATCCGAAGGGCTATCGTCCCAACCTTCCCTTCACCTGGGGCGCACAGCCCCACAACGGTTTGATCTATTTCAACGACGTGCACACTGGGATCTGGATTGTGAGAGTTGGCGGGTTGATCGAAAAAGGATCTACGACCGCACCCGGTCAGTGAAGAAGGAGGCAGGGGCAGGGACAGGAGGCAGTCAGCAGTAAGCAGTGAGCAGTAATCAGGAAAAAGGGCGCTACGCGAATGAAACTTCGCAGCGCCCTTTCCGTTTCCCTCCTGCTCCTGCTCCTGCTCCTGCTCCTGCTCCTGTCTTTTCACAGTCCAAATTCACCAATCAACCGGTGCAGGTAAGAGCGGCTGATGCCAAGGCGTTTGGCTGCGTTCACTTTATTCCCGCCTTCAGCTTTCAGTGCGTCTGCAATCAATTGCTTCTTCAACGCTGTAATTGAACCTTCAAAGGTTTTGTCATTAGGCACGCCAGGGGCCGGCAAGGCTCGCAACATTTTCTCCGGCAAGAACTCCAGTCCGAGGGTCGCCTCACGATCGAGCAGGACCAGTCGCTCCATCAAGTTTTCTAGTTCGCGAACGTTCCCCGGCCATTCGTATTCCGCAAGCGAATCGATCAACTCGGCACTCAACTGCGGTGTCGCGCGCGCATGTTTCTCCGCGGCTTTGGCCGCACAGTGCGCCGCCAGACCAGGAATGTCTTCCCTTCGCTCGCGCAGGGGCGGCAACACCAAAGGCACCACATTCAACCGGTAAAAGAGATCACGCCGAAAACTCTGGCCGGCAACGTCGATTTCCAAATCACGATTGCTGGCAGCGATTAACCGAATGTCCACAGTCAAGGTCTTTGTGCCACCCACCCGTTCGAAGGCACGCTCCTGCAAAACGCGCAGGAGTTTCACCTGAACGTTTGGCGACAGGTCGACAATCTCATCGAGAAACAAGGTGCCGCCATCAGCAAGCTCAAACCTTCCCAGGCGCGCGTGTGTTGCGTTTGTAAACGCGCCTTTCTCATGGCCGAACAACTCTGACTCAATCAAAGTTTCAGACAACGCAGCACAGCTCACCGCGATGAACGGATTATTAGCGCGCTCGCTTTCTTCATGTATCGCGCGCGCCAGCATTTCTTTTCCCGTTCCGTTTTCGCCGATGATCAAAACAGTTGCACTGGTATTCGCCACCGAGCGCGCTTGCTTCAGGGTTTTCTCGAGCGTCTGACTCGAGCCAATCAAGCGACCGAAACCTCGCGCGCCGGCCAACTCGTCTCGTAAGCGCGCGTTCTCAACTTCGAGCCGCCGTAACCGGGCCGCCTGATTCACAATGAGCACGACTTCAGCGGGATCGATTGGTTTCTCAAAGAAGCCATAAGCGCCACGCTTGATTGCTTCCCAGGCTGCGTTCTTGTTGTCGGTTCCGGTAATGACCACTACCTGCGCCGGGGGTACTGTTTCTCGGGCGGCTTCGATGATTCCCAGTCCTTCGCTTATGTCTTCAAGCCGCGGCGGTAGGTGCAAGTCGCTGACTACCACATCAACGCTTTCGTCTTTCAGCAGCTTCACTGCTTCCGTTCGAGACGCTGCCTGAAGGACCCGATAATCAGCGTTGAGCGTCCAGACCAGTTGGCGTCGGATTGCGTCATCGTCGTCGACGACGAGGATAGTTTCTTTGCGTCGAGTTGCCCCGGACTGGCTAGGTTTACTCATCTGGTCGAGTTTGCTTCAAACGAATGCGAGCTCTCATGGAACTACAAGAACGCCGGGATTAGCTTAACTGTGAGACTTGTTATGCGAGTCGTTATTGCCGCGCTGGTCGATGGTGGCCGATGGTAGCACGATGCGAAATGTTGAACCAGCGCCTTCGCGCGAATCGACGCTAATTGATCCGCCATTGGCAATCACAACTTCGCGGCAGGTGTAGAGTCCGAGACCTACGCCGCGCTTTTTGGTAGTGGCAAAGGGACGGAATAGTCTCTCTTTAATAAATCTCGGGCTCATTCCTTCGCCGGTGTCGCTAATCGTGAAGAACGGTTTGCCCTCGTCGGTAGTACCGGCGACGATCTCGATCGTTCCGGCTTCTTTAGTCATTGCTTCACGAGCATTGATAACCAGATTCTCAACTACTTTTTCCATTCGTTCGAGATCCACCAGTGCAAACAACTTTTCCGGAAGGTCGATCTTGATTTCGTGTTTGCCGCTCGCCGGTTCCGCAGTCAGCGAGATTGCTCGTCGCAACATCGGCACCAGATCGACGGGCACGGGCCGTTTATGTTCGCCGCTCAAAGTGACCACCGGATTGCTCAAACGTGCGACCAGCGACCTCAAGTTGTTAGTACAACTGGTGAGAGATTTCATCGCATCGGCGCGAAACTCCGGGTTATCAAAATGGCGCTCCATATTTCCTACGGTCAACGACAAGGCTTCAATCGCGTTTTTCAAATCGTGTGTCAAAACTGCAGACAAGCGCACGAAGGATTGAAATTGCCTGGTCTCAGCTTCGCGGGCGAGTTGCTCGCGAAGTTGCTGGGTCATCAAGTCTAAATTGTTCGCCAGCGGTCGGAGTTGATCGCTCGACAACTCAAACTGGTGATCAAGTTTTCCCTGGGCGATCGCCTCGACGCCCTCTCTGACTCGTTCAAGGCCACGAGCTTGTCGGCCCCACCGTCGCGAAAGCAGCCAACCGGAAAGCGTCGCGAGCAGCAGGGCAACGACCACGCCAATTCGCCCGTTTCGGTGCGCCGCGGCTAGCAAAGGTTCAGAGCTTGAGGTTGTATCAGCGCTCAACCGCTTTTGGTTGTCGTTGAGGAGTTGTGTGATTGGATCCCGGGCTTCCGCGATCCGCAGTTGCTGCTCGTGTTCAAGCGCCGCCTCGGCCGTACGCACTCCGGTCCAGTAGTTTACGAGCGCCAGCAGCAGGAGCGGCGCCAAACAAAGGCCCAGAAAAAGGAGAAAGAGTTTAGTGCGGCTAAACAAAATAGAACTCCGTGCTTGGCAGGCGAGATATTAACGCATGAATTCGCATTTGGCTGTAGTTATTAACTGATGTTACTGCTGGAGGGCAATGAGGTCAGTACCGTCCCTGGTAGCGGATGGGTAAGCCTGGGATTTTCTAAAACCCACCCACTACGGCGGGTGGTACTGACCTCATCCGGGACCAGTCATCATTGCTATTCTCTACTCAACCGGTAGGCGTCCAAATTCAGTGAGAAGCGGTTCCAGTAGTTCGACGATGCGATCATGAGAAACGCCGTTGCTGGCCACGACGCCGTTGCGATTTTTAACTTCGGTGTGGTTGTATCGAAGCGGACGCCCGAACAGGTCGGTGATGCGGCCGCCGGCTTCGTTCAAGATCACTTCCGGAGCGCACGTGTCCCATTGTTTCGTAAGTGGCGAAAGGTGGACATAGAGATCGCATTGCTGCTCGATGATCAAACCCACCTTGATGCCCACCGATCCGCGCAGCACCTTCTCTTTCAAACCGAAAGCCTGAAGGACTTTGTCCATACGCGGGCTCGGATGTGAACGGCTTGCCGCCAGGCGCATTGTTGATACATCGCGATTATCAGATACCCGACCGCGATCTGGTCTCATGTCGGGGCGTTCGATCCAGGCGCCGTCACCTCGAACCGCGCGATAGAGAACGCCAGTCAAAGGTTGGTAAACAACTCCGAGCACGCAGCTCCCGTTTTCAGTCAGACCAATCTGTACCGCGAAGTCTCCGTTGCCCTCGATGAAGCCGGTCGTGCCATCGAGCGGATCGATCATCCAGACGCGTGATTTATCGAGCCGGTGAGCAGTGTCAATAGACTCTTCCGCCAAAATCCCATCGCCCGGAAACTCCTGCTGCAATCGCGACACAATGATTTCGTTGGCGAGTTTGTCAGCTTGCGTAACGGGTTCGCGATCTTCGGCGCTGGATTTCTGTTCAATGTGGAGCGGACCTTCGTAGAAGTCGAGAATCGCCGCGCCTGCTTCGCGGGCGAGTTCCAGGGAAATCGACAACTCATGTTCGTAGGTCGGTGGAGTCTCCTGATTCATTCCAGCCCACGCCCTGCTTCGCGAATAATTTCGAGCGTCTCATCGATGTCTGCGCGCGTGGTGCGAAAGTTTGTGATGCAGGCGCGCAAGGCAAACTTGCCATGGATCGTTGCGCTCGAGAGGTAAGCGCGTCCACCACGCTGCACCGCATTCATGATGTTGGTATTCAGTTGGTCCAGATCGGCGTCGATCTTTGCCGTGTCATCAGGACTCTGAAAGCGGGTTTGAAAAGACGCCGGGACATAACGGAAGCAACAGATACTCAACTTCGGAGCGGCGAGCAGCTCAAAGTCCGTTGCTGCCTTAACTTGCTCTCCCAGATACGCCGCCATCGCGTTGTCTTCGCTGATAGTTCGGGCGATTCGTTCCACGCCGTAATAACGCAGCGTCAACCAAATTTTCAGCGCGCGGAAGCGTCGGGATAGTTCCGGGCCGTAGTTCCAAAAGGCGAATGCTTCAGCTTCGTCTTGCTCATGCACCTTGATGTAGTCGGCCCCGTCGAAACTGAAAGCCGACCGAGCGCGCGCTTCGTCGCGAAAGAGGAGACAGCCTGAATCAATCGGAACGTAAAGCCACTTGTGTGGATCAAGCGAGATTGAATCAGCGCGGTCGAGCCCGCGGAAGAGAGATCGTTTGGTTTGGTCGAGCGCGGCGAGGGCTCCGTACGCGCCATCGATGTGAAACCAGAGATTGAATTCGTGGGCGAGGTCAGCAAGCTCGTCGAGCGGATCAACCGCGCCGGTGTTAACCGTGCCGGCGCTGCCGACTACACAGAAAGGCGTTAATCCACTTTGGAGATCGGCGGCGATCGTTTCGCGCAACTGGGCCACGTTGATGCGGAAGTCGTCGTCGCAAGCGATCAGTCGAACCTGCGCTCGGCCCAGGCCAAGAATGTCAGCGGCTTTCGGGATCGACATGTGAATTTGGTCAGAAGCATAGATGGTCATGGGCGCCGAATTCCACAAACCGGCAGACGCAACCTTTGGTGCCGACTTCGCGCGCTGCGCTATTAGAAGCGCGGTGAGGTTAGCCATCGAGCCGCCGCTCAGGAGCAGTCCGTGCGCTGGTTGATCGGAGTTGCTATAGCCAATCAATGAAGCGAGCCAGTTCACGACGGTCCGTTCAATTTCTGTAGCTGCGGGACCGGAGCGCCAAGAGGTGACGTTTGCGTTCAGCGCGGAAGCGATCAAGTCCGCGAACGCCCCGGGAGCGGTTGCCGGCGAAGCAACATAACCGAAGAACCGCGGATGGCCGTTATGCCTGCTGTTATCGATGATCGTGCGGCAATCGTTGAGCAGTTGTTCAAGCGGCTCGCCTTCGAGTGGCGGGCTCGTTCCTAATTCTGCGATTGTCTTGCCGCCAACTGTTTCGGGAAAAACAGGCAAGGTGGAGACTTCCGCGAAGTATTCAGTGACGAGTTGGGTGACGCGAGACGAAAGCTCGCGCAGTTCCGCTGCTGAGATGTCGAGTGAAGTCTCGGGGAGCCTGTCTTGTCTCGATGTGTTCATTTGAAAGGCGGTGCGATTGTAACCAGCAACGATAGCCGTTCAGTCGCAGTATTAGTAACGCCATGCGGAATTCCTGAGGGCGCGACAACCAACATGCCGGCGCCGGCCTCTTGCTCGTTGTCTCCAACTATAAACGTTCCGCTGCCCTGCAACACGAAGTAGAACTTATCCGCGCCCTGGTGTGCGTGTACGCTTTGGGTCTGGCCCGGCTCTAAACAGTTCAATCCAACCATCGGGTGTTCGCCTTGCCATAGAGTTGTCTTGTAAAACTTCTCTGGTTGCGATCCGGTATGTTCTTGCCAGTTAAGAAAGTAATTCATTGGCGCGTTCCTTAAGGTGTTTGTTGGAATGCCAAAGCTAACACAGGCAAGTGTAACGATGAAGCGCTTGCTGCTCGCCGGAGCGCCCGCGTATATTTCGTCTACTATTTGGAGTGCGCGACCTATCGCAGCTTTTGTCGTCGGCGGCTTGGCGCCGAGATTTAATTAAACGCGGTCGCGCCCAAATCGCCGGTTAACGAAAAGCGCCGACGAGTCGGCGCACTCCAAAGAGTTGACTGATCTCTCGAACCAATATGACCCAACCGAACTGCGCCACACTCGAAGGCACAAACCGCTATCGCGAACGCTTCAAGGATCGCGCCGCCGAAAACCATTTTCGTCAACAGCAAAGTCTTTGGCTGTCGTCGATCGGGACCGGAACCTATCTCGGCAACGCCGACGATGAAACTGACGCGCGTTACACCGCTACAATTTCGCGCGCGGTAAAACTCGGAGCCAATGTTATTGACACCGCAGCCAACTATCGTTTTCAGCGGAGCGAACGCGCGATTGGCAAAGCCCTGCAGCAGTTGATGGCAGACGGATTCTCGCGAGACGAATTGGTTATTTGCACGAAGGGTGGTTATCTGCCGTTTGACGGCGCGCCGCCGCGCGACATAAGGGGATACGTCGAAGAGACTTTCGTCAAACCTGGCATCGCTGACTTTGCAGACTTCGTTGGCGGCAGTCATTGCATGACCCCGGCGTATTTACAGAACCAACTTGAGCAATCGTTGCGCAACATGAAGCTCGACTGTGTGGATGTTTACTACATCCATAATCCGGAGTCGCAGGTTGGTCATGTTTCTGAGGAAGAGTTTTATTTGCGCTTGCACGCCGCTTTTGAGTCGCTCGAGAAAGCTCGCGGCGCGGGGCAGTTGAAATCGTATGGCGTCGCCACCTGGAACGGGTTTCGCGTGCCCGCGGGATCGAATGGTTATCATTCCCTTGAGCGCATGGTGAGCATCGCGCGGGAGGTTGGCGGCGAAGCGCATGGCTTTCGTTTTATTCAATTGCCTTTCAATTTGGCGATGCCGGAGGCTTTGACGTTGGCCAATCAAACGCTCGCTGGGAACCGGGTTTGCGCGCTTGAAGCGGCGACTGGATTGGGCGTGACGGCCATGTCCAGTGCTTCGATTTTCCAGGGACGCGTAGCGCAAGGATTGCCGAAAGAGCTGCGCGAAACCCTGGGTTCGCTTTCCACGGACGCGCAGTCAGCGATACAGTTTGTGCGCTCAGCGCCGGGAATATGCACGGCCCTGGTGGGCATGAGTACTCTTGAACACGTCGAGGACAACTTGCAACTGACTGCAGTCGAGCCGCTCGGTCTGGAGCAGTTCATGCATTTGTTTTCTGAGCTTTAAGTAGGATAGGCATTCTTGCCCGTCCAGCGTTACAAAACGTCATGTCTGATAAGCAATACAAATCATTCGCCGAATTCTGGCCACACTACGTTGCCGAGCACAGCCGTCCGGCTACGCGTGTCCTGCATTTAATTGGCACTACCATCGCACTCGGGTGCGTGGTTTATTTCATCGTCATAGGTAAATGGTGGCTCTTCCCGATAGCGCTTGTGCCGGGCTATGGCGCTGCCTGGATCGGTCATTTCTTCATCGAGAAAAACAAGCCGGCGACGTTTCAATATCCGCTGTGGTCATTCATGGGCGACTACAAAATGATCTGGATGATGCTCACGGGTAGAATGAATTCAGAGGTTGAACATGCTTCAGGAAGAGCGGGGGCAAACCCACCTTCCTGACCTGAGAGACCCTCGAAGCGAGCAGGTACACCAACCGCGAAAGCCTCTGAACCAGGAATTAGGAAATCAAGTTTGATCACCTCGAGGTCAGGAACGCGGGTTCACCCCCGCTCTTCTCCGCCATTCGCAAACACCTTCGGCATCCACGCAAGCTTTTGCAAATTCAAGATATGCGCCACAAACAATGCCCGGGCATAAAACGCTCGCGAAGTGCTGCCGTGACCACGTCCTTTAGTTCGGGCCTGTACATACTTGCCAGTATCGGCAGTTAAACTCTCAAAGCCTTTTGCACGAATTAACTCGCGAATAGCTTCGTAGTCGTCTTCGACCTGTTTGCGGATTGCCGGATCGTCGAGGTCAAACTCCGCTGCCGAGTGCAGGATCGACTTTGTGTCAGCAACGTTTTCAAAGACCCTGGCAACCACGATCATGCTGCGCAGTTTGTCGTAGAGATGACTGTTCGCGAATCCATTCGCAACGACTTCAGTGGGTTCGATCATTGTGATGGCCATCGACTCTTTCACCCGCAACGTGCCATCCGCGCGCTGCACCAGCGGCACGACTTTTAGTTCCCACGAACCAAAGTCAGGCGCTTGCAAAGAGTTTTGTGGCAAGCCGAGATACTGTTCAATAACTTGCCCGGCCCAACCTTTGTTTTTGTGACCATTCTTCCAAACCGTCACGCGATATTGTTCCGCCAGCGGCCGCAGATCTTTGCCTGAAAGCAGGCGTATTCGCGCCAGCGCTTCTGCGCGCGGTAGAGTTTGACTTTGTAAAAACATCGTGTCTGTAACGCAAACTGTTAGTTTGCGATATCTAAAGTTAGGGTCTTCCGCAAACTGGATGTGTAATCGGCGGCGATCGCAAACTAACAGTTTGCGTTACCAGCGAAATTAAAACAGAGTCAAAGCGGACGTTAGCGGTGATTTAGGGTAACGGCAGTATAGAATAGGAAATTGAATTTGGAAACGCCGGGTTGACACTGTAGCGGGATGATGTCAGTACCACCTGCGGTAGCGGGTGGTCTCTTGATTGCCGATTGTCAATTGCAGATTTCGGATTGGCATCTGCCAGTTAAAGCCAATTGGCATTCGGCAATCGCAAATCGAAAATCCGAAGACCCACCGCTACCGCAGGTGGTACTGACCTCATGTCCTAGAGAACGATATGCGCGGAAACATTCCTATCCCCGAAATTCCGTTCGCGGAAGAGTTATGGCTGATGGTTGTCATCACTTCCGTGAAGGAAAAGCGAACTCAACAAGGCCGGCGCTTCGCCGACGCGATTGCGTGTAACGCGACCGGATCGCTGCCTTTGAAAATCTGGGGCGAGACGCTCGAGGCGTGGAAGGAAATCAAGCCGGGACTTTGGGGCATAACGGGCAAGCTTGAAAGTTTTCAGGATCGCTCGCAGTTTGTGGTTACTGAATATCGCCCGATTAGTCTCGAACTATATCGCGAACATCAAAACGCGGAGCCGGTGTTGCCGCTCGCGTACACGATGGACATTGAAACGCTGACGCTGCCGGACTATCGCGAGCGGGTCGGAC
Source organism: Pyrinomonadaceae bacterium (assembly GCA_036009765.1). GTDB lineage: Bacteria > Acidobacteriota > Blastocatellia > Pyrinomonadales > Pyrinomonadaceae > PSRF01. Next base: position 67,161 of record DASYLB010000016.1, read on the forward strand.
CGCAGCTGGAAAAGTTGTTGAAGCTCGGCAACATGCGTCTCGAACAACAGCAACGCTACCTGGAAGACATTGCGATTGAGGAAGAACGCTGCTATCAGCTCGGGTCGCTCAGTGCAACTTCGGGTCGCATAGTTTCTATCGCCGTTCATGAAGGCTCGGTTGCGGGTTTCGATTTTGGCGTAGAGCAAGACTCGCGCGAGGCGGTGTTTGGCATAACTGCAGACGGAGAAGAGCAGGAAGAGAAAAAGACGTTGCTGGCTTTCCTCGACTTCATGAAAAATTTCGACTGCGACACGGATGAAATCGTCGGTCACAATCTCATCGGATTTGATCTGCCGTTTATTTTTCAGCGCTGCCTGGTGAACGGCATCGTCGCCAGGCCATTCATTGATCTGGGTGAATACCGGGTGCGAGGGGTCTACGACACGATGCATCACTGGTGGCTCGGTGACCGCCGTTCGCGCGTCAGTCTTGACGATATCGCCTGGGCGCTCGGGATTGAATCCAGCAAGACCGCCACTGCTGAGGGCAGTAAAGTTTTCGAACTCCACCAGGCGGGAAAGCTGGCCGAGATTCGTGAGTACAACCTGAACGACGTGCGCGTGACCCGCAAAGTTTACGAACGAATGGTCGCCTGTTTTGGGCGGTGATCTCGCTCTTCGAAAGAACTCTAGCCCGTAGGCGGGCCGCTGTTTCGCGTTTGCAACAGGATTTGTTAGACTCTCAAATAACTTAATGGACAGTCAGATTCTATCGATCGTGGTGTTGTTGGTTGGCGTAGCGCTGGGCGCGACGGCGAGTTGGTTTCTACTCAGAACGAAAGCAAGTTCGGCTAGTGCTGCCGATCTTGCAACTTTGAAAGAGCGCCTCGGTGGGCGAGAAGCGGAGTTACAAAAACTCCAGCTCACCCTCAACAACGAAATCGGCGAGCACAAACATTCGCGCGAAGAGAGCGTGCAACTAAAAGCGGCGCTTGAAGGGGAACGCCGCGCGGCGCAGGAACGGAAGGATTCATTCCAACAAGCTGCGGAAGAATTATCAGAAAAATTCAAAGCGCTTTCGCGAGATGCGTTGAAGGACAACAATCAGTCGTTTCTCGATCTGGCGCATTCAACGCTGCAAAAGTTTCAGGAGAGCGCAAAGGGCGATCTGGAACTCAAACAGAAAGCAATTGATGAGTTAGTCAAACCGCTCCGCGAATCGCTCGACAAAGTTGATTTCAAAATTAGTGAGTTGGAAAAGAACCGGGCCGGCGCCTATTCCGAACTACGGGAACAGGTCAAGGGCTTAGCGACTTCACAGATCCAGTTGCAAGCGGAAACTGGAAATCTGGTGAAGGCATTGCGGGCGCCGCACGTGCGTGGGCGTTGGGGTGAGATTCAATTGCGACGAGTGGTTGAGTTGGCCGGCATGTTGCCCTATTGCGATTTCCTTGAGCAGGAAACAGTGGCAACGGAAGATAGTCGCATTCGTCCCGATCTCATCATCAAGTTGCCCGGCAATCGCACGATCGTAGTTGATTCAAAAGTTCCGTTTGATGCTTTTTACGAATCGATTTCGACCACTGATGAAGTTGTCCGTCTGGCGAAACTGAAAGAACACGCCCGGCTCGTTCGCGGACACATCACTGCTTTGAGTCGTAAGTCTTACTGGGAAGCGGTACAGCCGACGCCAGAGTTTGTATTGCTGTTTCTACCGGGCGAGACATTTTATAGCGCTGCGCTGGAGCAAGATCCAAAACTGATCGAAGACGGTGTTGGCGAAAAGGTGATCATCGCCACGCCTACTACCTTGATCGCGCTGCTCAAGGCGGTCTCCTATGGTTGGCGTCAGGAACAGATGGCCAGCAACGCGCATGAAGTAAGTAAACTCGGCAAAGATCTCTACGATCGACTGCGTACGTTCACTGGCTACTTTGCCGACATTGGTCGTGGCCTCGACCGCGCGCTCGATTCGTATAACCGGGGCGTCGGGTCGCTCGAAGCTCGTGTGCTCGTGACGGCGCGAAAGTTCAAGGAACGCGGCGCGCTTGCCGGCGAAGAGATCGAAGTGCTCGAGCCGATCGATAAGTTGGCGCGCCCGCTGAATCTGGATGAAGGTGGTTTGTTTCCGGATTTAGTGGCGGCCGAGGCGGAACCTGAAGAAGATGATGCTTTTCCGTTGCTCAACGCGAAACGCGCTGGTAGCAGTGAGAGTTGAAGATTATCCGCAGATTACACAGATAAGGGACAACAAATCCGCAGATCACTTTGGGCTGTTTTGAATCTGTGAAATCTGCGTAATCTGTGGAGAAAATTCGTGGCAAGAGAAATTTGGTTAGGCCCTCTCCTCGGTAACAATCGTTCACAGCTAATTGAGCGGTGCTCGCAACTCGTCTCCGCCGGCAAGTCTGAGAGGTTTCTCTACCTCGCAGCTTCCCATCCGCTGCTTGAGATAGTCACTCAACACCTACTCGATGGCGTTAATAACCGCGGCGTTTGGGGCGAACTCCCCGTCTATCTTTTTCGCGGTTTTGTAAGACGACTGCTGGCAACAGCCGTTGACGATTCAGGTCACGCACTCCCCCCACGAGTTCCCATCGATCAGGAAGAGCTCCCGTTAAAGCGGAGTTTGGTTTCGCAGATCCTGTCGCGTCTGATGGCTAGCGGCCAACTGAAAGCCATCGGCCCGCTGGCAAACCGCGACGGCTGCGTCAACACCATCGCAACCTTGATTGGCGAAATTGAACGCGCCGCAAAATCGCCGGTGGAAGTTGCTGAAATAATCGCGGCTCGTTTCAGTGATCTGCCTCCGCAAGCAAAATCGCTAAAGAGCAACGAGCGAATACTTCACACGCAGAATGATTTCGACCAGGAAGTGGCGCTGATTTATGCGACTTATACAGAACTACTCGATCGCCATCTCCTCAGCGAAGCCGATGCGGATCAATTGCGCGCGTTCCGCGTTCTTAGCGGCGAGGTTGATGGTCAGGCCGTGCGAATTCCCTGGCTTGCCGACATCGAACTGCTGGTGCTCGACGGGTTCTTCGATTTCACCCCGGTCCAAGGTGAGATCTTACAGCGCCTGATTCCTCAGGTTCCTGAGGTGCTCGTGAATCTCAATCACGACGAGCGCAACCCGGAAATCTTTCTTCCTTTCAAGGAAACCATCGCACACCTTTCGTCGATCGTCCCGTTTGCTGAAAAGCAAAGCTGCGGCGAATTGATTCCTACCGTCGGTGCGCTTGCTGAGTTGCGCCAGAATCTGTTCAACCCCTCGTTGTCCGATAAGCTTCAGCTTGTCGCTGAAGATGGTGATGAGGCAGGCGATGAGTCGAGCGACTCGAGGAACAAACAGTCGGAGATCAAATATTTCGAATGTGGCGATCGCGACACCGAGATTCGTGAGATCGCGAAAGAGATCAAACAACTCGTGTTACAGCGCGGATATAGTTTGGCGGACATCGCGCTGGTGGTGCGACAGCGAGCCGCGTATGCAGAAACGATCGCGCGTGTCATGCGCGAAGAGTTGCTGCCGTGCAATATCGAATCGCGAGTTGAGGCCAACGACGTTCCCGCAAATCGAGCCGCGCTGAAGTTGTTTGCGATTTTGGAAGAGATGTCCCGCGATGAAGCTGCTGTGCCGCGAGTCTCCGATCTGGCGGATCTGATCAAGTCTGAATATTTCCGTCTGAACGACAACGATCTAGCCGCGCTTTCGTCACAGTTTGATTCGCAATATGGCGATCTTTTAGTTGAGAGAGAGAAAGCGATAACGACGAACGACGCCGCCGAGCGGGAGAAACTGAAGCAGCGTTATCGCATTGGCGTTTGGGACGCCGACGCGCTCGAGAATGCATTCGCTTATGTAGGTAGCGAACTGCGCGTGAGTGGCTGGCTGGATCGGGCGGCGCGATTGATCAAAGAACTACCGAGTGCTGCAGCAACGAGAGAACTTCTGAATATCGATCCGATCGAGCAAGCGCGCGATCCGGACGAAGCCGACCAGATCGAAAATGCGGAGACTGCCAAAGTTGAAGCGGCTGATGCGGAACGAAAGCGGCGCCCGTCGCGCGACATTCATCCGGCAGCGCTGGCCTGGACGGCGCTGGTGCTGCAATCGTTTGCTGAAAGAATTGAGGCCGTGAAACGGGAAGGAACGCCCGCAGATTTGCGTATGGCTTTGATGAAATTGCTCGAGAGTTTGAGTTTTCGCGATCGGATTACCCGGCCCGTAAGAAGCGCGACGGAGGACGACGAATTGCCGCGCGCGATGCTCAACTACAACAGCCTTGAAGCGTTGCGTCGTGCTTTTGTCGCCGCGATAAAAAGTATCGAGATGGCCGCGGCGATCGCCGCTCCAGAGTCAACGCCAACCAGGCTTTCAACTTTCATCGAGGAAGTCCGTCGCGCGCTAAGTTCTGAGTCGCAGGTTTATGGTCAGGCGGATCGTGACGGCCTGCGCGTGCTGGAAGCAACCGACGTTCGTGGCCTGCGTTTTCGCGTTGTGTTCATCGCCGGCTTGATTGAGGGCGGTTTCCCCTTGCGTGCCTCGCGCGACTGGATTTATCCCCACGAAGAGCGCGAACGGTTGAAGCGCTACGGCTTGACGCTTGAAGATATTTCTCCGGCAACCTTGCTGAAAGAGGAACACTATTTTTACCAGGCGGCGTGTCGCGCGACGGAGCGACTCTATCTCAGCCGGCCGCTGACGCTCGAAGACGATTCCGAAACCGTAGCTTCCTACTACATTGATGAGTTGCGCCGCGCCGTTGCCCCTTTGCAGATCGACGCGGAGACAATCCGGCGCGACTACGAGGGCCAGAACCTGGAAAAAGTTTCTACGAGTGGCGAGCTCGACATCACTCTGGTCCGGCAGCAGGAGCGACACCGGCATCGCGGCGACAAGCGGGAACTTCTGCCTCAACCTCAGATCAAACGACTGCTGACCTTAGCGCGAAACGATGGTTTCCTCAGCAGCTCGGCTTTGCGCCGCATTGAGATCGAACGCGAACGTGCGAGTCCGCGGTTTGGACCTTACGATGGCGAGATCACCGATCCACATTTGCTGGCTCTATTGCGCCAGCGATTTGGCGCCGAGTTTGTTCACAGCGCGAGTGGTCTCAGCGTCTACGGAAATTGTGGCTACCGTTTCTTTGGTCAACGAGTGCTGAAGCTGGAGCCGCGCGGTGAGGCGGCGCTCGACCTGCAGGCGATCGATGCGGGCAAGTTGTTACACGACATCCTGCGTCGCTTCTTTGAGCGCCACCGGCGTCAGCGTTTGGCCGGCATCGATCGAGCCGGGCTGCGGCTGGAGTTAAGAGAGTTGGCAGATAGCGTTTTTGACGAGCATGAACGCGTGGTGCCGCCGCTCAACCAGCAGATATGGAAGATTGATCGAGAGATTCGCAAGATTCTGTTGGATCAGGTTCTGCTTTATGAATTGGAAGTTCAGGAAGAAGCTGCGGCTGCGGGAGTCGTTCCGGCATATTTCGAAGTTGCGTTTGGCGGTATGAAGTCTGCGGCGCGTGATCCTGACTCGACTGATCGGGCACTGGAGTTATCGCGTTCAACCTTCGTTGGCGAAGAGACGATGAAAATCAGCGGGCAGATCGATCGCGTCGACGTAGCCAGCGATAACACAGTGATCGCTTATGACTACAAACTTTCAACCGGCTCGACGAAAGACGACATTAAATCCGGCCGCAGTCTACAGCTGCCGATTTATCTCGAGGCGCTTGAGCGTTTGATTTTGCCCGGGGCGCAGATCGCCGGTGGTGGTTACTACGTAATCCGCGGTGGCAGCGAGCGCAGGAACAAAGGGTTACATCGTGCCAGCCTCCTGGACTATTCCGGAATTGGCAAGAAGGCGGGCGGAGTTATTGGTGACGAGGAATGGCAGCAGATTCGCGACGAGGCAATCGCGAAAATTTGGGACTTTCTCGATCACCTGCGCGCCGGACAATTTGCAGTGAATCCTTCTCAGAAGGAAAAGACCTGCCGGTTTTGCGACTTCGCCGCCGTGTGTCGCTACGATCGTTATCGCATCGACGGTAAGAATCGAGGAGCCCTCGAAGAGGGTGGGAGATAGTAGCCGCAGTTCCCTTGTTTTAGAACTCAGACGTTGTTATCGTCCAAACTTGAGAGGTTGCTATGAGTGCACATTACATTCTTACCGACTACATCGACCGCGCAATCGGTGAAGCTGAGTACGACAAGTTAGACGACAACTCCTTTGCCGGCGGGATCGCCTCGTGCAAAGGAGTCGTAGCCTTTGGCCCTACGTTGAAAGCGTCTGAAGCGGAACTCCGCTCTACGTTAGAGGAATCGATTCTACTGGGTTTGAAATTAGGCCACCGCCTGCCGGTCGTGGACGGAATCGACCTGAACAAGGAGCCGGAGATGAGCCAATGGAGACCGTGTAAGCGCAACGACTTTGTTCGCCGGTTGCGCCAGCTCGGTTTCGTTGTTTTGTATTCGGGCGCGAAGCATCAGTTCATGGTTTAGGAAAATTGCCGACTGTCGATTCCGTCGAACAAGGAGTATTCCATTCCCCAGCTTCGCATGATGATGCGCGAAGTCGAAAGAATCATCGGTCGAGAGATTCCCACAGATGAATGGGAATCGCTGTCGTGATCGAACTCCTTAATCCAGTCGCTCTCCTTATAAGAACGAACAACCTTGAGCGAATCTCTCAAAGAAAAGAAGCGCGTACTACAACCTGAACAGGCCGCCGCTGCTTACGAGATCAAGAAGCACATCTCCGTCACGGCCGGGCCGGGTTCCGGAAAGACGACTGTGCTCGTCGAGCGTTACCTGCACATCCTCCGCCAAAATCCAAATCTCAACATCGATCAGGTCGTCGCCATCACGTTTACCAATCGTGCTGCAAACGAGATGCGCGAACGGCTGCGCGACGAACTCAACCTGATTTTACAAACTGCAGCAGCAGACCAGCGGAAGCAGTGGCTCAACTACAAGCGCACCCTGGATGGCGCGGTAATCACCACCATTCACGGTTTCTGTGCGCGGTTGTTGCGTGAGTTTCCGGTTGAAGCGCGAGTGGATCCGCAGTTTCTGTTGCTCGATGAGCATCGCGCGGCGATGTTATTGGAGTCGGTCGTTGAAGAAACGTTGACTGAGTTTATCAGTGCGGGCCATATCGAGATTTCGCGGTTAACCCTGGGGGTGGGTCGCGGTAAGTTAGCGACAGCGCTGGGCCAACTTTATCGGGACGTTCGTGGGCAGGGCCTTTCGTTGCGAGAGCTTTCACTCAAGACTGCTCAAAGCCACGCCACTGAAGAAGATCATGAACGAGCGGTAATTGAATTGTCGCGCACGATGGCAGACTTCCTCGCCGTGCGCAGAACAACGCCCGCTGCGCGTCTCAATCACGCGCAGGTTACCGAAAGCTGGTCCGGCTTCCGCTCCTTCATTAGCGAAATTCCCGAAATCGAGGAGCTGGCTGGTTATTGCCGCGCCGTCGAAGGTTTTCGTGACCTGCGTCCGTCAGCAGCGGGAAGTGTTAAGGAGCATGTGTTGGCTCTGGACGGTTTGGTATGGGGAAAAGAATTGCTCGGGCGCGTGCCCCAGGTTTCTTTGGATCTGTTCGCCAAGCAATACGCGCTGGTGCTTTCGCTCGTGCTCACGCGAATCGACGAGCGGCTTAACGAAGAGAAGCAGAAGATATCGGCACTCGACTTCGACGATCTCGAACTTCGCACTCTTGAGCTGTTGCAGCGGCCTGAAGTCCTGACGCGCACTGCAGAACGTTACAAGTTTTTTCTCGTCGACGAGTTTCAGGACACGAATGGTTTGCAGCGGCGGCTGCTTGAACAACTGGCGTTACAGACGAGCGGGCGCGACAGCGCGAACCTCTTTATCGTCGGCGACAGCAAACAATCGATCTATGGCTTTCGGGGCGCCGACGTCGCTGTCTTCAGTGCGATGACTGAGAGACTGGTCGCAGAAGGCGGCGAGTCGAAACCGTTGCTCCTAAACTTTCGCAGCCAGCCGCCGCTGATAAATTTTTTCAACTACCTCTTCGAGCGCTTGTTCGCACCTGCGGACGAGCTGGCGCCACGCGAGCGGGCAGAGTTGGGTTATGTGGGCCACGAACCGAGCGATGCGAAGCGCGAGTTGCGCGATAGCGGTCCGCTGGTGGAGTTGATGGTCACGACGGAAGCGTCAGGCGATGAGGACGATCCTAAAGCAGAGCAGAATTCGCGGGAGCTCGATGCTGGACAACTGGCGCGCCGGATCATTTCACTCGTCGATCCTGGTGACAGCAAGAGTGATCTCGACATTCCTAAAGTTAAGTACAGCGACATCGCGCTCCTGTTCAGAGCTATGACACAAGTGGGAATGTACGAGTCGATTTTTCGGCGCGCGAACATTCCTTACCAAACCGTCCTGGGCCGTGGTTTTTATGAGCGCGCTGAGATCAAGGATCTGATTCAACTGCTGCGGTTCCTTGATAACAAAACGGACGAACTGGCTTTAGCGGCGGTTTTACGTTCGCCGTTGGGCGGCATCTCTGACAACGCTTTGCTTGCCTTGCGCTGTGCGCCGGCGCTTGATGAAGTTGACGTCGGAGATCCGCTGCGTCATTTCACCCAAACGCGGAGGCTATATCTTGCGCTGCGGCGCCACCGCGACATTGCTTACATTAGCGACGATGAACACGAGTTACTCGATCGCGCCGCCGATTTGATCAAAGGTTTGATTGCGCGACAGCATCATTACTCACTTTCAACGCTGCTGCGATTTGCGGTCGAGCGTTCTGAGTTTGCTCCCGTGATTGCGGCTACTTTCGATGGCGCGCAGCGGCTCGCTAATGTGCAGCGACTTTTCACGCTGGCTGAACGCTTTGAACGTTCGGGCGCGCACTTGATTCGCGATTTCGTACGCTACGTTGAGGAATTCGAAGCGATCGGGAGTCGCGAAAGCGAAGGTCAAATCGACGAAGCGACTAACGCAGTTAAGCTGATGACGATTCACCAGGCCAAGGGTTTGGAGTTTCCCATCGTGATTATTCCCGACCTGCAGCGTTGGTCGCGGCCACCGGATAATTGGGTGCTGCTGGATCGCCAACATGGATTGACTTTGAAAGTCCCTGACGGACGCGGTGGCAGTCCGTTGGCTGGTTTGACTTTTACTCGTTTCGAAAAACGTCACGCGTTGCGCGAGCAGTTTGAAAGCATGCGCCTGCTTTATGTCGCGGCCACGCGCGCGCAGGATCGATTGATTCTTTCCGGCACCACCAAAGAACTCGACAGGCTGGCCAGAGGCAGCGGCACCTGGCTTAACTGGATTTGGCAGTCGTTGGAGATGCCGGCAGAAACCAGATCAGGCGTTGTTAACCTCGGGACCGACGTGCAGCTGCAGTTGACGGTCAACCTCGCGGACGAGCCGGTGATATTGACGGAAAGCAAAGTAGCTGCTCCGGAAGCAGCAGTGGAACGGATCGCCGCAACCGCAGAATCAATTCCCGAAGCGTTTCCGCTGTTAGGAGCAATCGAGGCGGAGCATAGTCGTGCGATTCACCGGTTTAGTGTTACGCAGTTGATCAATTATCAGCGCTGTCCTCGTCAATATTATTTTGATCGCGTGTTGCATGCGCCGGCGCCTGATGCAATTGCGGTTTGGAACAACGCCGAAGCGCCGGAGCCGCCGGCGAATCTCACTGCCACGCTCAAGGGCGCCGTGATTCACCGGTTCTGCGAAACCTATTTGTCCGGTGATGATGCGGAAGAACGGCTGCGGAAAAGTTATGAAGACATTTTACGCAAACGCCAGGCAGAGCTTGCTGATCGGCTAGTTGAAATCGACCGGGAGGCGGCAATCGCGGAGCTGTTGCCGCTCGGGAAGAACTACTTGTGCAGCGCGGTCTTCGAGCGTGTTGAGCGAGCGCGTGCGGCTTTGACGGTACCGATTGCGAATCAAGGCCCTCGCGGTGAAGCAGGTCTTTGGAGCGAGCTCGCTTTTCGTTTGCGTCGCCCGCTCGGGATTCTAAGCGGAGCAATCGATAAGTTACTCGTGACACCCGCGGCGAACGGCGTCGGGTTTGATGTCGAGATTATCGACTTCAAAACGAATCGCTTGAGCGGCAGGCTTTCGGCCGGGGAGTCTGCGTCAAGCGCTTCTGTGAGAGCGGGAGCGTCCCGCCCGCCTGTTTCTGAAGCCGACACGGCGTTGAGTTCCGCGCAGGCGATGCGGGCCGGACGCCCGCGGTCCCAGCAAGCGGTTGAGCAGTTTGCTTTCGACTTTAATGCACTGGCTCCGAAGTCGATCGAAGTCGCTGAATCTTCAATCGATGAACGCGTGCGTAATGCGGCCGCGGACTATCAACTCCAGATGCAGGCCTACGCGCTGGCTGTTCGCGAGCTGATGCCCATTTTGCCCGATGGCTCAACGATCATTTCCACGCTGCAGTTTCTTGAACCTAACGTCGAATTTCACCTGCCGGCTGAAATGCTTTCGCCTGACACGTGCAAGCGTGCAATCGACGACGCCATGATGAAGATCGTTTCTTCTGGCGAGCCGGGCGAATTCCCCGTGCACACCGCCGCGCATTGTCGCATGTGCAACTTTCTTGGTATTTGCAGCGCTGGTCGTGAATACGTTCGCTCGATGAGACAAACGGGCAACCTTATGATTAACTTGTAACGCAAGCTGTTAGTTCGCGGAGTTCCACAACCAGGGGAGATGTGTCGCAAACTAACAGTTTGCGGTACAACGATCGTCAGAAAAAACTATGAGCAAACAAGCAGACCCCCAGGTAGGCGCAGCGGCCCCTGACTTCAGCCTCAAGGATGGCAACGGCGGCGAGTGGCGCTTGTCAGACCAGCGCGGCAAAGTTGTAGTTTTGCTTTTTTATCCGGGTGACGAAACGCCGATCTGCACGCGACAGATGTGCTCGGTCAGAGATCGTTGGGAAGACTACTCGGCGACCGGCGCGGAAGTGGTGGGAATTTCGACTGACTCAGTTGAGTCGCACCAAAAGTTTTCCGAACATCACAAACTGCCGTTACGGTTGTTGTCTGACACGTCTGCGACAGTGGCAAATCTTTACGGTGCGCGCTCGTTAATTCCCGGCAAAGTGGCAAGATCGGTTTTTGTAATCGACGCAAAGGGAGTCATGCGCTATCGGGACGTCAGGCCGCTCGGGTTGTTCCGGCCCAAGGATGACGAAGTGATTAAGGCGATTGGGGAAGCGAAGAATCAGTCCTGAGTCCTGAGTGCTGGGTGGTATCAATGTCCAAGTCCCAGGTTTCACTCAGAACTCAGCACTCAGAACTTATCCGAAGGAGTTGAACAAATGGCTGACAACATCACGTGCAAACACTGCGGCGAGAAGCGTCCGGCGATTGGCTTTGCTCCGTTTCCTAATGAGTTGGGGCAGCGAATCGCTACGGAGATCTGTCAGCCTTGCTGGGCGGGTTGGTTACAAAAGCAGACGCAAATAATCAATCACTACGGGCTGGATCTAACCAGTCCCGATGCGCAGAATTTTCTCTTCGACAACCTCAAAGGGTTTTTGTTCGGCGAGTCGTTACCAGTGACAGAACAAGCGGAGATTGATACGAGCAAGGAAGGAACCGTGAAGTGGTAGCCACGAAAAAGGCCAAGGGGTAAAGGGGAACGGGTAAAGGGTAAAATTTTTAGTTTTCTTCAGTTGTTCTTTTAATATGGACCTCACGTCGTCTTAACCACCTGCACAGTTGCCAACAACCGCGCTTGGCGGCTGCCAACGCTGAAACCTCGAGTGTCGCGTTTGCGTAACATCCTCCTGAATCTGCGCCTAATGTTTACTGTGATGGCTTTCTGAGTTAAGCTTTCCGCCTTCTAATAAACAATACGAAAGTCTGCCGGGCTGCTCCCCAGTCGGCAAACAACTCTGTCGCCCGAGCTCGATTGAGGACTTCATAGAACATGCCAAGAGTCCAACGGCGGTTTCTTGCCGCATCAGTTGCCTTACTTTCAGTTGTAAGTTCAGCACTTGTCCCCGTCGAGGCCCAGCGCAGCGGGACGGATACTTACGCGATCACAAACGCGCGCATCGTTACCGTCTCCGGTCCGGTGATTGACCGCGGCGCGGTCGTTATTCGCGACGGCTTAATTGTGGCAGTCGGCGCGACCGTTAACATTCCGGCGGACGCTCGCGTGATCGATGGCAGCGGGTTGACCGTCTATCCCGGTCTGATCGACACCAATACAAATTTGGGGTTGCCTGAACCTTCGCCAACTCCGGCTCCCGTTGGCGGCCAGGGCGGCGGCTTTCTGGCGGCGCTGCTGCGCCCCCCAACTCCCAGCACCTCTAATTCGACTCAGGCAGTCGGACTGCAGCCTGAGATTTTAGCGGAAGACTTAATCAAGCCGGGCGGAGACTTGATTGAGAGTGAACGCAGCGCTGGAATTACCACGGCGCTAACGGCGCCGCGTGGTGGAATCTGGATCGGCCAGTCAGCATTGATCAACCTCGCCGGCGATACCCCGCAGCAGATGATCGTGCGCTCGCCGGTGGCGATGCACGTTGGTTTTGCGCCGCTGCGTAGCGGCTATCCCGGTTCTCTGCTGGGCGTGTTTGCCACGCTGCGCCAGATGCTGCTCGACGCGCAGCGATATCGCGAGGCCCAGCGTATCTACGAACAATCGCCGCGCGGCCTTCGTCGACCCGCGCCGGATCGATCTTTGGAGGCGCTGCTGCCGGTGCTTGACGGTCGCATGCCGGTAGTGATGTACGCGGATCGGGAACGCGAGATTCAACGCGCGCTCGATTTGGCTGACGAGTTCAAATTGAAAGCGATCATTGCCGGTGGTGCAGACTCCTGGCAGTTAACCGATCGCTTACAGAAAGCGAACGTTTCGGTTTTGCTTTCACTAAACTTACCCAAGCGTACTACCGCCGCGATCCCCGAGGCGGATCCTGAACCGCTGAGAGTCTTGCGCGAACGCGTCGCCGCACCGAAGACCGCAGGGAAACTTGCCGCCGCGAAAGTGCGTTTTGCGTTTCAATCCGGTGGTCTCACGACGATTTCCGACTTGATGTCGAATGCTGCGAAAGTCATAGAGGGTGGTCTTGCAAAAGATGACGCTTTGCGCGCTTTTACAATCAGCGCTGCCGAAATTTTTGGCGTAGCCGACCGGCTGGGTTCAATCGAAACGGGAAAGATAGCGGACCTCACGATCATGCGCGGTGAGCTGTTTGATCGCAGCAGTCGCGTTGCTCATGTTTTCATCGACGGCCGCCCGATTGAGCTCCGTCCGCCCACGCCCGGCGCACAACCAGGCAATAGCGCGAGCGGCGCGTGGCCGCTCATGGTCGATCTGGGCCAGGGCGAACTGGCTGTGACGCTTACGTTACAACAAGAAGGCGATCGGCTTCGTGGATCTATGCAGGGCGCGCTGGGCTCGGTGGATCTTGCGAACGCCACGTTGGGTCCCGCAGGCGAAATCGGCTTTACCGCGCCCGTTACGCTTGAAGGTCAAACTACGGAAGCGAGTTTTAGCGGGAAGATCACCGGCGACGAGATGAAGGGCGCCGTCAACATTACCGGCCGTTCACCAGGTTCATTTACCGGCAAACGACCGCCACCTGCGCCGATGTCTTCTGAGCGATAAACATTCTTCCTAACGCGATTAATCGACCGAGCAACCAAACGATGAGATTAACTAAAAGTCGAAAAGCCACCGCGCGTTTACTCCCACTAGCCATGCTTGTGGGCGTCTGCTTGAGTTTCGTTCCGCAGTCTTTGCGAGCGCAATCTGGCGAGCCGAGCGAAACATTGATTCGCAATGCGACCATCCTGACGATAACTCACGGCACATTGGAAAACGCCGACATCCTGATTCGTAAGGGAAAGATCGCCGCTATCGGCAAGGGTTTGAAGGCCGGAAGCAACGCGCGCGTGATCGATGCCGCTGGAAAATTTGTTATGCCGGGCATCGTCGACTGTCACTCGCATTCAATGCTCGACGCTATTAACGAAGGCGCGCTGGCGGTCACTTCCATGGTTAGGACGCGCGATGCGCTGAACCCTAACGACGTGGATCTTTATCGCGAGTTGGCAGGTGGAGTCACCACGCTGAATCTACTGCACGGCTCGGCAAACCCGATCGGTGGACTCAACACAGTCGTTAAGATCAAATATGGCCGGCCGGTTGAAGAGTTTATCTTTCCCGGAGCGATGCCCGGGATCAAATTCGCGCTGGGAGAGAACCCGAAGCGTTCCAATTTTCCTGCGCTTCCGGGCGTGACCCGTCGCTACCCGGGTACGCGGATGGGCGTTGAAGAAGTTATTCGCGACGCCTTCACACGCGCGCGCGACTACAAAAGGACCTGGGATGAATATCGCGCGGCGGTCGCCAAACGAGAACGGGACCTGATTCCGCCGAAACGCGACCTACAACTGGAACCACTGGTGGAGGTCCTGGAAGGAAAGCGTTACGTCCATGCGCACTGTTACCGCGCTGATGAAATCCTGATGTTGATTAATATCGCGGATGAGTTTGGTTTCAAGATCAGAACTTTCCAGCACGTGCTTGAAGGTTACAAGGTGGCAAAAGAAATTGCCCGCCACGGCGCCGGGGCTTCCACCTTCGCCGATTTCTGGGGTTACAAGATCGAAGCGTACGATGCGATACCTTACAACGCTGCAATCATGACGCGCGCCGGCATTGTGGTCTCAATGAATTCTGATTCTGACGAACGGGCCAGGCGTCTCAACATTGAAGCAGCCAAGGCCATGCGCTACGGCAACCTTACCGAAGAAGAGGCCCTTAAACTCGTCACGATTAATCCGGCGATTCAGTTGGGGATTCAGAACCGCGTGGGCTCGCTTGAGGTTGGCAAAGATGCTGACCTGGCCATTTGGAATGGTCACCCGCTTAGCGTTTATGCGCGCGTCGAAACAACCTTCATCGACGGCGAAGTCTTTTTCGATCGTCAGCAGGACTTGGCCAAACGTGCCGAACTTTTGAAGGAACGAGCGCAACTCGAACAAGCGGAACCCAATCGTCCGCCGGCGCGAGGCGCGTCACCACCGAGTCCGCGCGGCCGGCGTCCCAGCCAGACGGATGATGATTTGTGGGAGGGAGACCGACCATGAACAGCAACTGCCAACCTGCAGGGTTGCAAGAAAGTAGCCGGAGGCCGAAGCGAAGCGTAGACCTCCGGAAACTGACGGTTGATTGTTCGCACCCCGGAGGGGTGCCACAGTCGTTCTTACACTCTTCCAGAGTGCCGATTGATTTTTCTTTGGTCCCCGGTGGTCTACGCTACGCTTTGACCACCGGCTACTATCTTTCACGCTTTCGGCGTAAGGATCTCCACTCCCAAGCTGTGAAACCGATCTCGCGCCGCAATCAGTTGCAATCCGTCCTTCTCGCGAAGCTGTTCTTCCTGTTGTTCGCACTCCTCTTCGGCTGCTCGGCCCGAATGTCCGCGCAACAGATCGGCAACCCCACCACACAGGATGGAGTGATGCCGCCTCGCGGCACTTACGTAATTCGCAACGCGCACATCGTCACCGTTAGCGGAGCAGATATTGAAAACGGAACCATCGTAATTCGTGATGGCAAGATCGCCGCGTTAGGCGCGAGCGTCAGTGTTCCTGCCGGCGCGCAGATTGTTGAGGGTCGCGGCCTCTTTGTCTATCCGGGAATGATAGATGCCGGAACGTCTCTTGGTCTCACGGAAGTCGGTCAGGGTGCTGCGGGAACAGTGGACACAACAGAAGTCGGAGATCTAAATCCGAACGCAAAAGCAATTATTGCTATCAACCCGCACAGCGCGCACCTGGCGGTAACGCGTGTCGACGGCGTCACCACCGCGCTCACTCTTCCGGTTGGCGGGTTAATTGCCGGACAGGGCGCGATCATCAACTTGATTGGCACTACCCCACTCGAAATGGCGCTGGTTCCATACGCAGCGTTGGTGATCAACTATCCCCGCATTGCCAATCGTGCTGGTGACTTCGGCGGCGATCAGCAACCAACAAATCTCACCGAAACGCTGGCAACGTCAGCGCGTCAGGTGGAACAAATTCGGAAGCTGCTGAAGGACGCTGAAGCTTACGGTCGGGCGCAGGATGCGTATGCGAAAGACAAGTCATTGCCGCGCCCGGATCAGAACGTGATTTTGGAAGCGCTCGTTCCTTATGTGCGCGGCGAACGCCCAGTGATCTTTCGCGCTGATCGTGAAAGTGAAATGCGCGGCGCGATTCGCTTTGCCGAAGAATTGAAACTAAAGCCGGTCATTCTCGGCGGCGACGAAGCGTGGCGAATTGCGGCGTTGCTAAAAGAGAAAAACGTTCCGGTGATACTAACTGGAATTCTCGATCTGCCCACTCGTGAAGACGATTTTTACGATGCGCACTACGAAAACGCGGCCAAGCTGCAACAGGCTGGGGTGCGGTTTTGTATTTCGAGTGGCGACAGCGGCGCCGGCGTACGCGACCTTCCGTATCACGCCGGAATGGCTGCAGCTTTTGGCTTGTCGAAGGCTGAGGCGCTCAAAGCCGTCACCCTTTATCCGGCGCAGATCATGAACGTGAGCGATCGCGTGGGCTCAATTGAGGTCGGCAAGATCGCGAACCTGGTTGTCGCTGATGGCGACTTGCTGGAAACGCGAACTGCAATACGGCATCTTTTCATCGACGGTCGTGAAGTGAAACTGGAGAGTCGGCATACCGACCTTTACGACGCGTTCAAGAATCGGAAATGAGAAAAGTGAAAAGTGAAGGGTGAAAAGTACGGAGTGCTGAGTTCTGACTTTTCACCTTTCACTCTTCACCGTTCACCGCATTTTAAGGAGACTAGTTTTGTTAAAGCGAGAAACCATTATTTCAATCCGTTGCCTGGCCATCATCGTCGGGGTGCTGCTGCTTTCCTCGGCTGCGTATTCACAAACAAAGTTATTGCGTTTTCCAGACATCAGCGGCGATCGGGTCGTCTTCACTTATGGTGGCGACTTGTGGACCGCGCCCACATCAGGCGGAGCAGCCGTTAGGCTAACCGCGCATCCGGGCATGGAAGTCTTTGGTAAGTTTTCTCCTGACGGAAAGTGGATCGCTTTCACCGGGCAGTATGACGGCGACGAACAGGTTTATGTGGTTTCTTCGGGAGGAGGAGTGCCGCGCCAACTTACCTTCTATCCCGCGAAAGGACCATTCACGCCACGCTGGGGGTGGGACAATCAGGTTTATGGTTGGTCGGCCGATGGCAAGCGGATCATTTTTAAGTCGCAGCGAGACTCGTGGGCGTTGCCGATCGCCCGTCTATATTCCGTTTCAGTTGAGGGCGGAGCTGCTGAAGCGCTGCCGATGCCGGAAGCCGGTTCGGGTGATTACTCGCCTGACTCGAGCAAGATTGTTTATTCGCCGCAATCGCGCGACTTCCGTCCGGAAAAACGCTATGGAGGCGGACAGGCAAACGCGCTATACATTTTCGATCTGAAAACTTACGACGCGAAGCGGATTACCGAAGGCCCGCGTGCTACTCGCGATCCAATTTGGCTCGGTAACACGATCTATTTCAACTCCGATCGCGACGGCCATTTTAATCTCTACGCCTACAACCTTAGTGGCGCGAAGACTACCCAAATAACTAACAACAAAACCTGGGACGTGCGCTGGCCCAGCTCCGATGGTAGCAACCGGATTGTTTATGAGCTGGACGGCGAATTGCAGATCCTCGATACGACGACACAAAAAAGCACGGCGATTTCCATCAACGTGCCAAACGAGGGATTGGCCAGTCGTCCCAGCCGCATCTCTGCGGCAAACAACATTGAGTCAGTAAACCTTAGTCCAAAAGGCGAGCGTGCCCTTTTCAGCGCCCGCGGTGACATCTTCACTGCGCCCATCGAAAAAGGCCCAACCCGTAACCTGACGCATTCTTCCGGCGCGCATGATAAATGGCCATCATGGTCGCCGGATGGCAGTCGCATCGCGTTCATCTCCGACATGAGCGGCGAAGAGGAGCTTTACATAATTCAGCAGGATGGCCTGAAGCCGGCAGAGCAGATCACGCGTGGCGGGGGCGTCATGCGTTATCAACCGGAGTGGTCGCCCGATGGTAAGCGCATTGCGTTTTCAGACAAGGATGGAAAGCTTTACGTGGTTACGTTGGCGGATCGCAAGGTGACCCAGATTGCCGACGCGCCCCACGGCCAGATTCGCGATTACACCTGGTCGCCGCGCGGAAATTATCTGGCCTTCAGTTATGACGATAACGCGAACCGCTTCTCGGCTGTTCGCATTTGGAATCCAACAGACGGCAAAGTGAACAAAGTCACTGACGACATGTTCAATTCGTACAGTCCGACCTGGGACCCGCAAGGAAACTATCTCTATTTCCTTGCCGATCGCGAGTTTCAGCCGCAGATTTCAAACATCGAATTTAACTATGCGGCGAACCGTCCGACCTACATCTACGCGTTGGCGCTGCGCAAGGATGTGAAGCATCCTTTCCCGCCTGAAAGCGACGAGGTCACAGTTACAAAGGCTGACGACACTCCGAAGCCGAAGGGCCCGCCGGGTGAAGAACCAAAGCCGCCAGTCAAAGACATCAATAAGGAACTAAAGGAGCCCGCAAAGGAAGCGCCGGCCGAGGGCGAGAAGCCGGCCGCAGGCGCTGCAGCTCCGCAAGGCGAGTCGAAGCCGGATGCTAAACCACCCGCGACAATGACGGTCGACTTTGTCGGCATCGTGACGCGCACGGCGCGCGTTCCGGTGGGCGCCGACAACTATGGCGGCCTCTCCGCAAAAACCGGGCATCTGATTTATGCAACCGGGTCGGCTTTCTACTACGGTCGCGCCGGCGATCGTCCGACGTTGCTAAAAATCTTTGCCTTCAAGGATCGCAAAGAGTCGACGATTGCCGAAGACGTCCGCGGCTACGTGTTGTCTGACGATGGCTCGAAGCTGATGGTGGCCCAGGGGCCGGGATACAACGTTTACGACGCGACGCCCCAGGGAGATAAATCGCGAAAGCCCGTTGCAACTGGCGGCCTCATTGTCGATCGAATTCCCGCTGAAGAGTGGAACCAAATCTTCAACGAGGTTTGGCGTCGTTATCGCGACTGGTTCTACGTCCCCAACATGCACGGCTTTGACTGGGTAGCCCTGCGCGAGCAATACAAGCCGCTGCTGCAATACGTGCAGCATCGTTCGGATCTCAACTACGTGATCAGCGAAATGATTTCGGAGTTGACGATTCAACACGCCTACATCGAGGGCGGTGATTTTACAAATCCGCCACGGCCGCGTAGTGGCTTGCCGGGCGCGCGTTTCGAGCTCGACAAGAAGTCCGGGCGCTACCGCATCTCGAAGATCTTTAACGGCGAAAACGAGGAGGACATCTACCGTTCGCCGTTGACAGAGATCGGCGTCAACGTCAGCGTCGGCGATTATGTGTTGGCGATTGATGGCGAAGAAGTGAAGGCGACTGACGACATCTATCGGCTGCTCAGAAACAAAGCCGACAATCCGGTGAGCTTAACTGTTAACAAGACAGCGTCGTTTGATGGCGCTCGCATCGTTTCCTACCGCCCGATTACAGATGAGTCGCGACTGATTTACCTGGATTGGGTGGATCGCAACCGGCGCAAGGTGGACCAGGCGACCGGTGGCCGCGTGGGCTACATTCACATTCCTGACATGGGCGCCGACGGTATTCGCGAGTTTATCAAGTGGTACTACCCGCAACTCGGTAAAGAAGGTCTGGTTGTCGACGTCCGCGCAAACGGCGGCGGCAACGTGTCGCGAATGCTGATCGAACGACTGCGTCGAAAAATGTTGGGGATAAACTATGGGCGTACTGACGACGACGGAAACACCTACCCCGATGCCGTGTTTCTCGGGCCGATGGTAGCCCTGCTGGATCAGAACTCGGCCTCCGACGGCGACATCTTTCCTTACATGTTTCGTAAGGCCGGATTGGGACCACTGATTGGTAAACGATCGTGGGGCGGCGTGGTTGGGATAGGACCTCGCGGACCACTAATCGACGGTGGTCAGATATTCGTGCCGGGTTCAGGCTTGACTGACGAAAACGGCAACTGGGTGATTGAGGGCTACGGCGTCGACCCGGACATCGAAGTGGAAAACGATCCGAAGTCAGAGATCGAAGGTCGCGATCCGCAGCTCGAGCGGGGTATTGCGGAGGTAATGGCGCGACTGAAGACTCCGGTGAAGTTGCCGGCGAAACCAGCGGGGCCCGTCAAAACAATCAAGTGATTTGCGGAAGGTAAAAAGTGCTGAGTGCTGAGAAAAGACGTTTCGGTGATGTTAAGGCACTCAGCACTCAGTACTGAGCACTCGTTAGTACTTTTCACTCTTCATTGTTCACTTTTTCAAAATGATCCCCAAGACAATTCACTACTGTTGGTTTGGGAAGAATGCAAAGAGCGACCTCAATCAGCGATGTATTGATAGTTGGCGTAGAGTAATGCCTGACTATCAAATAAAAGAATGGAACGAAACCAACAGTTCGCTCGACAGTGCTTATTCCCAAAAAGTCTATGCCAAAAAATTCTGGTCGAAGCTGTCAAACCTCGTAAGACTACAAGCCCTTTATGCTGAGGGTGGAATTTACCTGGATACAGATATCGAGGTGATAAAGAATCTTGCCCCACTTCTACATCACAAATGTTTTGCTGGTTTTCAAGCCAGGGAAAACCAGGTTGATTGGGTCAACACTGCGGTCTTAGGAGCGCAGCCGGGGCATCAATTCTTGAAACGGAGTATGGAGTTGCTTCAAGAGCTGTTCGCTGAGACGGGTGAATTTTGTCGTTCCCCTAAGCTAACAACAACGATATTAAGGCAGATGGGTTTGAAAGAGTACGGACTACAAGAGATAAATGAGGTAACACTCTATCCGCTGGAATATTTTTATCCTTACCCCTGGACCAGCAAATTCTCGCCGGATTGCATTAAGGAGAATACTTACTCAATCCATTATTGGGAAGGAAGCTGGCTAAAGCAGGAGCAGTCTAAAACCCTGGCGTCGCTGCGAACCCTCAAGCGGATCGTCCGCAGTCTGCGATGAGCTCTGAGAGTGAGGTCTGTTTAAGAGTCAGCGAAAGATCCCCCAGAAGAAATCTTAGTGCGAATCGCTTAAGTAGTGAATAAATTGCAGCCTACTCGATGCGTGGGTAATTAGCTGATAGATGAGGAGAGGGCAGTAAGCCGAGGTCAGTGGTAGTGACGGACAATCATACTTTGTCGTCCGGCCCGAAACCGATGCGCCGTTTGGGCGGCTCGGGTGGTGGGTTCAACAGCGGCAACAGTTTCCGGTAGATATCCCACAGTACAGAGTCATGTTCCAGCAGCGGCTTATCGATTTCCGTCAGCCGCTTGAGAATCTCCCGGTTGGCCACAAGCCGCTCCCGCATCTGAATGAAGGCCCGTACGACATAGACGCTCATTGCCACAGCCTTGGGACTGTTCAGCACTGTTGCGGCCATCACCGTGCTAACGCCGCGCAGCCGCGACTGTACACCGCTGGTTTGCAACGCCCACAGCGGTGAGGCCAAGAGAACGGTGGCGAAAAGAAGTAAAAGATTCATAGGCATTGAACTTTCATAGTGCAGTGCTTAGAAAAGAGCGGGGGCAAGCCCCCTTCCTGACCTTTGAGAGATTCCAAGTGGCCTGCTATTTTTCGCTTGAAAGCTTGTCAGTGTCGAATCAAAACTCAATTCCAATTAGATCAGGGTCCGGAAGGTGGGTTTGCCCCCGCTCTTCTTCTAAACGGCCTACTCTGTTCGCCATTCGTAGTGTCTCCCGTCTTTTACTCGCAGGCTGGCAAAAAGATCGCGGGCGCGAATGAATGAACGCAGCAACACACGCAAGCTGGGCGCGCTACAGTGGCCCAGCAGCGCAGACGCAAGAAACACAAAAGTCTTCGGGTTCCATTGCAACGATTTCTTCCTGAGCATCGGCCCGAGTAGATCTGGCGGCTGGCCGGCCCAGAGTCGCATTGCGCCCATCATATAGAGTCCGGCGAGCGCGTCGTGAGCCGGGTGTAGGTCTTCGCGCACGGCGGTGGTTCCGTTCAGGAGCGTGGCGTTGGTTAGATGATAGCGGTAGCTGTAAAGCGTGTCCGCCAATGTTACGACACGTCCCTTCAAGGCCATTTTCCGAAACAAGTCCTGGTCTTCTGCGCCAGTCATAGTCGCGTTGTAACCACCGACTTCGTCAAACATCTGGCGGCGAAACATTGTCGAACCGTGCGGGAAGGGAATGTAAGCCGACCGGCGCAGCAATCGCCAACGATCGCGCGGACGTACAACTCGGCCGCTGGCATCGATTCCATCGCAGAGAGTTCCAATAACGACGATATCAGGGTGACTCTCCATGATGATCAGCTGACGCCGTAAACGATCGGGATGCGCGATGTCGTCACCGTCCATTCGCGCTACGATGGGAGCGCGAGCTTTAGAGACTACAAGGTTTGAACTGCCCGCAAGGCCGAGCTGTTTGCCGCTGTGGTGAAGCTGGATGCGTGCGTCTCGTTGGGCCCATTCCCGTAACAACTCAGTTGAGCCATCCGTCGAAGCATCGTCGAGAATCACAAACTCAAAGTCGTTCAGAGTCTGCGCGAGAATGCTCTTGATGCTCTCGTCGAGAAATTCCCGTCCGTTATGCACGGGCATTACAACGCTGATTAGAGGTTTTGTCATCAGGTCGGGCGAAGGGCCTAACGATATCCTAATGGAATAGAAGTGTAGCGGCTGACTTGCTGATTGGCTATGGTGCGGGTGCTTAATCCTTCACCAGCAATTGTCCTGCGGCAACATCGTCGGCAGGCCTTGTATTGCCAGTCAAGCTAAGAGACTAACCCAGTCTTACTGGCAGCTCCTCAGCCTCGCCCACTGATAGTTCGGCCACGGTATTGACTCCTGGGTCAGGCCTCGCCTAATCTACAGAAGCGTCGCGTTCCAAATAAAAGTCAACCCGGGTAAGTCGATTGGCAACTGCTGGCTGCCCGTTTCTCAGAGCAACTTAAAAACGGATTGCTCTTTGAGCTTTTATTGTGGCGGGCGGCAGATAGAGTTTTCCGTTCGGGTACCATTTACTCACTCCTACTTTTGGGAACGGTCCATGACAGTCAGAGAAATACAAGTAGCGTTTGTGAGCAACGTGTAACGACCATGTCGCTCGCAAGGCGACTATAGCTTCCTCATTTCATTTCATGTTACGGCGTCTCATTCACCTCAGCGCAATCTGTTTGTTGGTGACGCTCGGCTTCACTAACACGGGTATCGCCCAAGCCACCTTCGCGATTGTAACCGGGACGGTGCGTGATCAATCCGGCGCGGTGGTGGTCAACGCTGAAGTGCAACTGCTGAACATCGGCACCGGGCACACCTTGAGTTTGAAGACCGACTCGGCTGGCAGGTATGAACTGAATAATTTGCGAATGGGTTCGTATCGGCTCTCCGTCAGGTCCGCGGGCTTTGCCGTAGGGGCGCGAGCCATCACGCTGCGGCGAGTTGGCAATTATCCTGAAGACTTTACGCTGGTGCCCGGAGTTATTGAAAGCAGTATCACCGTGACCGCCGGCAAAGGTAACGCCCGACTTGCTGCTGACACACCGCAGGTTGTCGCTGTCGTTGATGCAACGAAGATCGAAGAACGGCGTCCGCTCTCGACCTCGCGGGCCATTGAGCGAACTCCCAACCTCACTGCGGTCATCGCCAATCCTGTGTTGGAACGTCCCCGGCTGCGCGGACTCGCTTCAAACAGAGTTTTGATCTTGCTCGACGGTGAGCGACTTAACAACATGCGAAGCGATCCGACTTCGGGCGTTTCTCCTGGAGTTGTCGCGGTTACGCAACTGGAATCGATCGAGGTGCTCAGTGGCACCGGCTCCAGCCTGTATGGTTCAGATGCGATGGCCGGGGTTATCAATTTGGTAACCGCTGCAGCTCAAACTGATGGCAAGGCTGCGCACTTCGGTTTGCGTTTCGACGGCGACCTGCATAGCAACGGACTTCAACGTCGAGGAACGGGAACAATCAATTGGAATCGTCCGAAATTTGCTTTTCGTTTGAGCGGTTCGCTGTTTCGTCAGTCGAACTATCACTCGGGAAATCAAGCGATACCGCTGGAACAAGTTGTGCAGTTCGGCCGCTTGGTTACGGACATGGCAAACGTAGTTGGCAACGGTGTGGGCCGCACTTACGCCGTTTGGAACCTGCCGGCCGGCGCCGAGATCAGAAATGGCCAGGCCAACGGATTCGATAGCCGCATCGACGTTTGGTTCCTGCCGGGCAAAAGCCAAAGCTTGCGCTATCGCCAGTTGAATGGCCAAGACAAGAACCTTGGGTTCTCTTTTATCGCGCCGCCAACCGATCAGCGAACGCAGTTCAATAGTTTTCGGCGACTCGACAAATATGGCTTGCGCTATGAAAGCAGGGAATTGACGAAATGGTTCCCGCGCTTCGCCGCTAGTTTCTATCGCCAGAAGTATTCGTTTCCGGACGATACGATCACTTCCCCAATTCTGAACGGGAGCAGTTGGAGTCTTACATCCGATCCAAATACTCCGGGTAGTTTGATACCAGTGCTCACCGGTAATCGCTCGGTGTTTACTTCCGGAAATCTTTCGGAAAACAAAAACTCGATCACGACATACGGAATCGATGTTCAGGCGACGTTTGCTCCGGCTGTTAGCACGATGCTAACTACGGGCGTCAGCTACCTGCGTGAGTCATCCGCGGACGAGTTTTCACGACTTGATTTCGTCGCACCTTTTCGCGTGATTAGTGGCCGCGCGAGCAATCCCAATTCTGTCTATCGAAACTGGGGTTGGTTTAATCTTCTCGAGCACGAGCCCACACGCTGGCTGCGTTTTACCGGCGGACTTCGCGTTGACAACTGGCATACCGAGGCGCAGGTAACGCGCGGTTTTCCGCTCGGCGTCGAGTCAAGCCTGCTTGATCTTAGCTTCGCGCAATTGCTCGCCAATCCGGGCGCCATCAACGCGCAGGGAGCCGCCGGCATCATCGATCTCGTGAAAGGCGTTCGTGGCATTACGACGTCGCGCACCGTGGTGACGGGCAACGTGGGCGTTGTCGTCCGCCTGCCTCAGGGAATCAATCCCTACTTCCGTTGGGGAAATAGTTATCGCGAACCCGGAATCACCGAACGCTATCTGTTGCGCGATTTCGGCGACTCAACATTCAGCGTGCTCGTCATTCCGAATACGACGCTGAAGCCGGAGCGCGGGCGAGAGTACGACGCCGGTGTGAAAATCCAACGGGCGAAATGGAACGCTTCGTTCGGATTTTTCAACAACGATCTAAAAGATTTCATTGGTTCGGCGTTTGGACCACCGTTGTTTGTGCCGCCGGATCCCGCGCAAGGGATTAATCCGATTTCGCCGTTCTTTCCTTTTCACGGCGTGCTCTACGTGCAACGAACGAACACCGCGCGGGCGCGCATTCGTGGTTTTGAAGGCGGGGCGGAGACGAGTTTGGCACTCGGTCATGTTGGAACCATTACTCCATTTTCCACTTTTGGCTGGCTTAAAGGTTCAAACCTGGCTCCGGACGAGAACACACTGAAGCTGTTGGCGCAGTTCTACAATCGCGCGGATACGCCAGTGCCCTTGAGTGGTTCGGCCGTTGCTGCCCCACTCTCCAGCATCACGCCTTTCCGCACGATTAGCGGCGCGCGCTTCGACGACTTTAAGCGATCCTGGTTCGGCGAATACGAAGTTCGGTATCAGGCGCGCGTCACACGCGCCGATCCGCTGGATCTCTCGGCGGCAATCGCCACGCAGTATGGCACTGTTGCCAGTCTCAACTCATTTGCGGTGCAATCGCTGCGCGGCGGTTACACAGTGCGCCGCGAAAGTTATCGCATGCTTTTTACTTTCGGCGTCGAAAACCTGACTAACCGTTTGTACTTCGAACACTTTCAAACGGCGCCGGCGCCGGGACGATCAATGGTAGTGGGAACAACGTTCGAGTTATTTAGAACAAAATAGGCGTCCGCCCAATGAAACGATATGTCTTAATCATGCTCGGTCTGATCGTTTTGTTCACGGCGCTCTTCGTGATCGTTCAGGCGCTGGGAATTACCCTGCTCACAGACCCGACCCCGTTGATGAAACATGGGGGCCTCTTAGCGGGAGCTCTGGGCGTGGGATTGTTGATAGCCGACGTGGTGTTGCCGGTGCCGTCGAGCCTGGTGATGGTTGCTCATGGCGCCTTGTTCGGAGTCTGGCTGGGGACCGTCCTCTCGTTGGTGGGCAGCGTGGGCGCGGCTTTGTTCGGCTTCGCAATTGGACGGCGCGGCGGAAAATTGTTGCAGCGATTGATCACAGCTGACGAACGCGCGCGTGCCGATCGTCTGTTAGCGCGTTGGGGTGTGATCGCGATTATCGTGACCCGACCAGTTCCACTATTGGCGGAAACGGTGGCGATCATGGCTGGCGCTTCGCCGATGAGTTGGTCCAGTCTGACGTTAGCGGCGCTGGCGGGCTCGTTGCCTCCCGCGTTCCTTTACGCGCTGACTGGGGCGTCCGTCGCAAAGTTTCAGAGTACGGTATTAATGTTTGGCGTGGTGCTTTTGATCGCAGGTCTGTTTTGGTTTGTGGGTCGGCTACTCGAACCTCTACTCGCTAGAGCAAGCCGCTACAACTCCGAACCGTCCAACTAAGGATCGCTAACGCGTTCAACATCAACTAAGGAGAGACAGCAGATGAGTTACCTCGACATCCCACGATTGCACTTCGCCGGGACTTTTATCGCGAAGCCCTCAACGGTTAACAATACCGGCAGCAACTTCGAACCGAACGTAACGGACCCTTACCCGTCGTGGAATCCCAACGGCAATCACTACTGGCAATTCCTCAACTGCACTGTAAAAAGCGCGTTCGATAGCGGCGGAGCGGTAACACAGGATCCTGTACTTTCCGCGGCAGTGACCAGCACCGATAATCCGAGTCCGGCAAAATTGGTTGATCTCGATACCGAACAACAGATGGTTTCGCAAATCTGGGGACTGCAGGTAAAGCTGGCGATTGCCAACTCCGACTATCTCGTCGGCGACTTTGCGGTCGTTTGCTTCAACGACATTTTTGTCAGAGTCCTCAAAGGCAAACCTGACTCGATGTTCAGCGCTTATTTTCAATCGGTGCTGGAGAATGTTTCCTGGAGCGACCAGCTGAGTTCGCCGTTGTTGCAAAAACTTCGGGAATTAAGTCCTGACAGTCTCTCGATCAAATTTGTGGTCGATGGTTACAACGACGACAGTGGCTCGGCGCAGTTTAATCAAGGAAGAATTGTCGGCACGATCGGCCCTGACTTCGCTGATGAGCCGCCAAATTTTGTGATCGGTCGCGCCCTGCGGCCGGCGGGTGGAAACAGTCCGCTATCGTTTGGGTACGCGAGAGTTGACGAAAAGCGTGGGAAGGTTTTGTTGGATCTGGGAAACAGCATTTCGACGACCTCGCCCCAGGGCCCACCTCCCGATCTGGGAACTTTGCAATTGGCGATTGTGCCGCCGAGCGGCAGTCCCAGCATGCTTGGCCAATACGACTACTCGCAAAACGCCTATCTGACAACGGCGGGAATCCAGGAGTTTGATGCCACTGCGGAACAGCTTCAGTTGTTGAGGAGCACACCGCTCGGAATCGTTCAGACTACGAAGCCCGGAGATTCTCCGGTGGTGCCGCTTCAGGAAGGCGCAAACTGCACTTATATCAACGCGACGCAGATCGTCTACCGGATGAATCCTGGCGACACCGCCTGCGTCGATCTGATTGCGGTCCAGTTCGGCGAACGGGCGGCGAACCAGTCAATCAGTCTGGCGCTCAACGGGGATGCGCTGCAGCCGGCGCCGATTTCCGCAGCGCCGCCGTTCTCGCCGCAGCCTCCACAACCGGCCACGCCCACTCCGGTGATTCCCGTCGCCACGCCGGCGTCTGCCTTGACGTTTATCGGCAGTGTTACTACCGACGCGGACGGCGTGGCGAATTTCGAGATGACCGCGGCTGACCCAGGCAACCCGCGCCACTTCATCGATGGGCAGGTCTATAACGTGAGTTTTACCTGGACGGAGGATCAGGATGACGGTTTCCCGCCTGACCCGAATGGCACCTTGAGCGTGTTGGTGTTTGACAGTTATCAGGCCGAGCCAACCTGGGCCAGCGTCGAACCTTTTCTTTCGCAATACGCGAAGTTGTATCCGTTCATGGATAGTCTTTTTCCGCCAGGGCTCGCCGACCCGCAGGTCTATCAACAAAACATTGAGGCGTTTAAGCATGTCCTTGCCTATCCGCTTGAAGACCCGCGTTACATGCCAGTAACTCGCGATATGTCGGCTGATAAGAGGCAAGTACTAATTGCCTGGCTCGACGCGGGTGCGCCCGGCCCGAATTAAAAAGGAGGGACAACGAGAACGGATCAATAAAGTGGACGAACGAGTACAGGGTAAGTCGATCCGGACCAGCGGAGATCACACAGCTAAAGCATCTGTGCGTTAGGGCGCGAACGCGCTCGAGAATTTCACTGGGAAATGTCGCGCGGCTTCGTCCCCGAAACCTCAACTGCACTAACTCACACCGCAGCACAAAGGAGAAAGCAATGAGCGACAAAATCAGAATCGGCAAACCTTCTATACTCAACGCCGCCGGGAATCGGCAGAAAAAAGATGTCGTCCTCGATGTCAAACCGGTCCAGCATCCGGCGCCTGACGGAGTGCTTTTCAACCTCGGTGTTACTGTCGCCGTATCGGGCCAGGACTTATCGTCGTCAGTCCTGATACAGCCACTAGACCGGGAGGTGCTCAAGGGAATCGATCCAGCAACCGCAAGATTCGTTCGTTTCGACGAACGTGCGGGCGCCTGGCAAGTAATCTGGAATTCCGGTCTCAATCAGGAGTTAGGTTACGCGTGGGCTAAGGTGCGCGAACCTGGTACCTATATTCTCTCGGCCCTCCCGCGCGATGGAGTGGTGCGCGAGTTGATCCGCGCGCTCGCTTACAAACGTTTGTATGAGCGTTCAAGCTCAGCGGAGAATGCCAAAGCTTTAACTGATGATGCGTTCTCCCTGCTCCGCGAAATACCAGCGAAGACGCTACAAGAATTACGAAGCCGGCTGGCCGCGATCGACGCGCAAACTCGCGGCATTCATTCCGAAGACGACATCGTGCGCGGCAACGGCGGTGCGATCCAGCCCTTCCCGCTCCCCGGCGGTTTGAGTTTCGAGGAATTTAGCGACCGGGTGCGCAAGGTGAATCCGCTGCCCGGCGGTTTGCCTGAGGAGGCGCTCGTCTTCTCACCGCAACAACTCGGCGGCGACGATCAACTGTCTCCCGAAGCGCGCCACCAGCTTGATCCGGCCCTTGCTGGGCTGGGGAGTAACTCGCGATGGGCCGAACGTGTAAACCTGCGCGACTTCTTCGCAAAGTTTGATCTGATCCCCTGGCCGTATCCATTTCTTTGCAAGCTGTTCGGTTCAAACTGGTGGACTTACCATCACGACGCGCAGTTAACCGGCGTTGCCACCTGCAGCAGCATCAACAGTTCCACTGTTGGCGGTCTGACCCAAAAGTGGAACCCTATGCTCGACGGCCCAATCATCTCAATCCCTTCGATCGTCAGCGGTCGTGTTTACGTTGGCACGGGTAACAGCTCGACTGCAGCCAGCGGCTCGGGCGGCACGCTCTATAAGATCAATCTCGCCACCGGAGTTACCGAAGCAACTTTCACTTTCAACACAGCCGTCGGCGAGGGCTCGCGGCAGGGATTCGCCGGCATCGGCTGTTCGCCGGCAGTAACCGGCGGAAAAGTTTACTTCTCCGGTCTTGATGGCAAGCTTTATTGTCTAAACTCGACCACGTTGGCGCTGATTTGGGTCACTGACCTGCGCAACTTCGACGCGGCCCACAATCAACCCGTGTCTCACAATGCTTCTGCCGAAGCTGAGGGCTGGAGTGGACCGCTGGTCGTGAACGGTCGCGTTTATGTCGGCTTTGGCGAGGGTGAGTCAAATACGTTTGGATTTGTTTATTGCCTTGACGCCAATACCGGAAACGTTATCTGGCTCTTCTGCACGAACAAATTCGGCCCCGGGGACAACACGCCAAACGTTATTCCCAGCTCCGTCGTCGGTGGCCCACTGCCGCCAGGCTTTAGTTCACATGCCGACCCGGCTGAAAAAGGCGCGTCGCCCTGGTCATCCTGTTGTTATAACAGCGAACTGAATCGCGTTTACATCGGCACCGGAAACGCCATCCCCGATGGACCGCTTCCAGAAGCCAACTACTCAAACGGCTGCATCTCGCTTGACGCCACGAGCGGTACGTTCAAGGGTTTCTTTCAACCTCCAGTAGCCAGCAGTTATCGGCCGGTTGACGATGACGTCGATGTGCCGGCTGGACCAATACTATTCCGGCGCGAAGGCAAGCTGGTGATCGGCATCGGCAGTAAGAACGGTTCATTCTTCCTGCTCGATCCGGACACGATGGCCGTGCTTGGTCAGCGGCAGATGTTGCCTTACGATTCGAGCGGCAATCCGTTTCCCGCCATCGATCCGGGCGCTGGACCGCATGAAAACTATTTCGGCATCTTCGCTACGGCCAGCGTTCACTACGGTCTTAAGCGACTTTACATTGGGCTCGGCGGCTACGCTGCCGCGATCGATTTCAACACCACGCCGTTCATGCGTTGCGTCGAATGGGGTTCACTTGGCGATGCCTGGGCCACCGCCGGCACAAACCCGCCGAAGTACTCCGTGCCGGTGCCGCCGATGTACACGACGGCCGGCGAGTCTGGTTTGAGCTCGCCTGCGGTAGTTAACGACGTGGTTTTCATTTCGACAACGAAGTCGCGTCTCTACGCGCTCTGCGCAGCGACTGGTCTGTGTTTGTGGGCGTCGCCGTCAGTGGGCGGAACGTATTACATGATGGGGCCTGCGATCTATGGCAAGTATGTGGCGGTCGGAAGCCAAAACGGT
Source organism: Pyrinomonadaceae bacterium (assembly GCA_036009765.1). Classification (GTDB taxonomy): domain Bacteria; phylum Acidobacteriota; class Blastocatellia; order Pyrinomonadales; family Pyrinomonadaceae; genus PSRF01. The sequence continues at coordinate 98,112 of DASYLB010000016.1, forward strand.
CGTTTGTATATTTACTCGATCTAGCAGATACAATGCTCGAGATGACAACGCCACAACACGATACGCCAGTGCTGGAGCTGGTTGCGGACGGATTCTCTTTCCCAACCAGCCTGGCACTCGGCAACGACGGCGAGTTTTATGTTGCTGAATCAGGTCTGCCATTCGGCGGCGCGCCGCCGGGCGGTCGCATCTGGCGTCTGGATGCAAATGGTCAGCGCAGTTTGCTGATTGAGGAGCTGAATCCGCCAGTCAATGGCCTCACCCTTCATCAAGATCATTTCTACGTTTCTGAGGGCGGCCACCCAGCCCGCATTACTCGTTTCAACCTCGACGGCAGCGACCGCGCGGTGATTCTGGACAACTTGCCGGGCCCGGGAAACTATCACACCAACATGGTCGTCTTCGCTCCCGACGGCAAGCTTTACTTCAGTCAGGGAGCGCTGACGAACACGGGCATCATCGGGCTCGACGCTTACGAGTTAGGCTGGCTGCGGCGGCTGCCGCATGGCTACGATTTGCCGGGTTACGACATCGTGCTCAATGGAGTAAACATTGAGACGCGCGATCCGCTCAGCGCTGAACCGGATGCTAAAGCTGTAACCGGAGCGTTCGCTCAGTTTGGAGAGCAGACGCAGCCCGCACAAAAAATTGCTGCGCAGCTGCCGTGCACCGCCGCCATCATGCGTTGCAATGCTGACGGCAGTGAACTCGAACTGGTTGCCTGGGGGTTGCGAAACGCCTACGGGCTCGGGTTTCTTCCGGATGGAAAACTGTTCGCGGTCGATCAAGGCGCCGATGATCGTGGTAGTCGGCCCGTCGGCAATGTGCCGGACATGCTGTTTGAGGTGCGTCAGGGTGCGTGGTATGGCTGGCCGGATTTTGTTGGAGACGATCCGTTTACCAATCCGCGCTACAAACCTGAGCGTGGCGAAGTTCCAACTTTTTTGCTTGCTAATCACGATGCGCTCCCGGCGCCGGAAGCACCGCTGCTTCGTTTTCCGCCGCACACCGCCGCCGTTAAGTTTGCAGTCTTGTCTGAACCAACATCGCCCTGGGTGGGTCAACTCTTCGTCGCGTTGTTTGGTGATGAAGTACCAATGACAGCGCCTTCAGGACCGAAAGTCGGACGCTCGGTGGTGCGCGTGGATCCGGCCGATTGGAGTATGCATAGCTTCGTGCAAGCCGGATTGCTGCGACCAATCGACGTGCGCTTTAGTGCCGCAGACAACGCACTTTACATACTCGACTTCGGCGCTTTTGAAATGCTCGATAAGGGCAAGCTTGACGCTGAACCAGGCAGCGGCAAGATTTGGCGCTGCAGCTTGTGAAGTGAAAAGTGAAAAGTGAAGAGGAATAGATTTCAACTCTTTGGAGTGCGCCGACTCGTCGGCGCTGTGGTCGGTCGCGGCTTGACGCGACCTCAGCTATAGCGGCGTCAAGCCGCCGCGGCTAAAGCGGTGACAGGCACCGCACTCCACGGAGTTGAGCAAAATTACTCTTCACTTTTTACTTTTCACTCTTCCTACGATGACCAGCATAGGAACACTTCTAGTCTTAGGATTCGTACTTAGCCTCGACAGTTTTCGCGTGTCACTGGGGCTGGGAGCGTTGAAGCTTCGCTCACTGCGACAGCTTCAGATTGTTGTTGCTTTTGGTTTATGTGACGGGCTGGCGCCGCTTCTCGGACTACTGATCGGCAAATCGCTTGTTAGTTTTGTAGGTAGCTGGACGGAGTATCTGGGCCCGATTGCGCTGTGCGCTTACGGCGTTTACGTGATCTATTTGGCGAAGCGTTATTCGGGGGTGCGAGCAGAAGAACCGGGCGGCTGGATTGTGCTGGGCGTGCCACTCTCACTAAGTCTCGACAATCTAATCGCTGGAGCAAGTTTAGGGGTGGTCGGATTTCCTTTATGGCTTTCGGTCGGCGTGATCGGTTTGATGAGTGCGTTGATGTCGCTGATCGGTCTGCGGCTTGGGAGTTTGGCGGCTAAGTTTTTGAAGATTAACACCGAGGTGCTCGGCGGCGTGGCGCTCGTAGTTATCGGGGTAGCGCTGGCGCTCGAGAAACTTTAGACAGCGAAAAAGCGAAGAGGTCAACAGGGGAAGGTGTTAGCCGGGAAGCAGATAAGAGCGGAAGTAGCCCCGAAGCTTCTCTTTTGCACCTCCTCCTTTTTTCAGTGTTCTCCCGTTTTACGGCGGAAAGCCTTCGTCCATCCACTGCTGAAACATTTGGATCTGATCGAGAGTTAACGGATCGAAAGGCGGCGGCGGCATGCCTCCGCCGTTGATGCGTCCGTAGATAACGCTGGCGTTCGCCTTGACGTGTTCGTAATTGGTCAGATCGAACCGCCACATCATTTGTCCTCGAAATTGATTGAAGAGCGGCATGATGTCGTTGCTGAAAGAAACAGGCATTATCGTTCTCCTATTTTGTTGCCGGTGTTGGCCCGTAAATCCGCAAGACACCGCCGTCTCTGCCAAAAACCAGGGCTCCTGCCACGACGTAGTTTTTCCAGATAGCCGCGCCAAGACAGTAACCATAACCGCCGTTATAGCCGTCGGTCTGCATGCCTAAATCGTCCCACCAGAGTAATGTTCCGTCGCTTGCTTTGAAGGCGTAAATCGCAACTTTGCTCGTCGTGCAAAACACCACGTCGTTGACTACGGCGGGCGAACTCAAGCCGCATTCACCCGCGCTGGTATACATGCCCGCGTAAATGCCGTTGGCTTCATCAACGTGCGACGCGTTCAAATACTTGCTCGGGTTGCTATTGTCCATCGGCCAGGCGTCATCGAGCTTTTCGCTGTCAAAGTCGATCGCGCGCATGAACGGCGTCGACTGATAGTCGATGCCGGGCGAGGCATTGTGGTAGTTCGGCCCACCCATGCCGATAAAAAAGCGCGGCGAAATTGTTGGCGAACCAGGATACAGCGCGGCGGTGTTGAAGACTCCTGAATAATTTTCTCCCGGTGTCGCATTTGACTCGTCGTTGCCAACATGCGGATTCAGCGCATTGCCATCCGCCGGGTGCGCGTCAACCGTCGGAATCTGGGTGTTATCGTTGTAATAAGGAAGGAGTTGCCGCCACTTTATTAGTTCCAGCGTATCTGCATCCAACACGAAGAAGCCGCCATTCTTGCAAGTTATGATGACGACCTTGCGCTTTCCCAGGTTGGTAATTACCGGCGCGCTGCCAATGTCGATATCAAAATCCGATTCGCGGTAATGACTTTCATGCGGCACCTGAAAGAACGCTTTGTATTCGCCGGTATCAGCGTCAAGCGATAGTAGTCCGTTGGAAAAACCAGGACTCGGCAGCTCCGGCTTGAAGGGCCCACCCGACCAGTTGCCGCTGGGTTCGGGTTGTTGATTTCCAGTCGAGCAGTAAATGCGATTTAGATCCTGGTCATATGCTATCGCTCCCCAAACTGAGCACCCCATTACGATCGGCTCGCCATCGAAAATCTTGAAGTCGCTCGGCGGCGGCAAAACCTGGACCGCCGTTACCGGCAGGACGTTAGGTTGATTGTGTTCGTTGGTGCAAAAAATATTGGTGCAGTAGATCCAAATGACATCGCCGGTTTGGGCGTTAAGACAAAAGACGAAACTATATAGTTGTGGGTTTTCCCCCTCTCCGCAAGCCACATACAGTTTTGTTCCATCAGCCGAGATCACTGGCGACGTCCATATCACAGCCGGTGGAGCAGGCGGCACTCCGTTACTATTCGTGATGGGTTGATTGTGGGCCAGGTCCTCGTTGCGCAGATCAGTGTTCCATTGCGGCTTTAACGTCTCCTTGTCTAAGCAATAGAGCTTGCCGTTGAAGGCGCCAAAATAAACGCGATCGCCAGTCACCATGGGAGTGCAACCCATACCGGTGAAACTGTGTATGTCTTCGTTGTCGGAACCTAAATTCCAGCTAAAGGTTTCGACTGTTTGGCCGCTCTGTATGTCGATCTTGTGCAGGGCGCCGCCGTTGCCTCCATCTGCCTGGTGGTAATTGCCGAGCCCCACGTAAATGAAACCATCAGCAATGGCCGGCACCGAGAGGATTGGTCCGCCAAGTTGCAGGGTGAAGAGCGTCCCAAAGTTTGTCGCATTAACGCTAGCGCTGGTCAGATCACTATCAGCAACAAAACCAGTGTGCTCGGGGTCGCCGTGGTACATCCACCAACCGGAACTTTTGCCTGTTACCGGCTGAGACTCTGCTGGAGGTTCAAGCGTGGCTGTCGCGCTGATTGCGGTCGCTCCGGTTTCTTCTGCGGGCGCGGTAGTTCGTCGCTTGAGCATCGCAATTTCTGTCTTCTTATCCATTAGTGTGCCCTCCGGTTTAAGCCCCAACTGAAATCAGACTGCCCTGCTCGGTAATGACAACTCATGCAGCTGTTACCGCCAGCTCCGGCGGCATCGCTCTGGATTTGAAAATATGTTTCCTGAGTCGTATTAATCGCGCCGTTTGCTGGAAAGGCCGCTTCCGCATCGCGCGGGTAGATGCCGCCGTTCTGCATCAACACAAAATTGTTCAGGCCTGGATTGGAAGGCCACTGCGTAATCACAAGTTGGTAGTATTGCCATGGGGTTCCTTTCAACAACTGCTGGTAAAAGGAATTCACGTCGCGGGTCGAAGCGCCTGCGGGCGTGTCAGGAATTGGATTGACGCGCGTCACCTGAACCGGAACGAGCGGTGTTGCCTGAGCTGAAGGCGGTGGCGGTTTGTAACTAAAGCCGCCGTTTGTTGTAGGCGTGGCCGTACCGTTATTGAAAGAGTAACCGTTCGGAGGAGCGGGCGGTTTTGGAGTCACATCAGCGTCGGGCGGCACATTATCGATCTGTTCAAAAGTTGACCAAACCCACGCAGTAAACGGTGCAACCTTGTGCCCGATGTGGAAACCGACCAGCAAAATGGGTGTTTGTGTACACTGCTTGGTCTGTGGATTGAAAATCAACGCGTTGGTTGCGTAGAAGCGTTTCGGATCATCCTTATCCGTCTGAATCCGCCAGGCCGCCTTGATCATTATGGAGCCGAGTACGTTGCTCGGCGTAGTAGTGCTCATCGGCATCTGCACGCCAAACTGCGCGTTCTCTTTGGGTGCGAGGTTCTTTAGCAAGTAGAGCCACGAGCTGGGATCGTTGTCCTGCCCGCGAATGAAGTTGTACTCCGCTTGGTCGTAGCGGATGTCGAAATAGACGTAATTGGATCGCTGGTCGATTAGTGGCGCTGAGAACGCTTGCTTGGTTTCCATGAGCGGTGTGTCGCCCTTGGTAACGAAGATAAGGGCCTTTTGACCGGCTTGCGCATTTGCACAGGGCAAGACTGGGCCATCGGGCGCATCCCAGGCATTTGGTCGCTGATCTTTCTGTCCGAACAAATCAAAGGAATCCTTGTAAGTTCCCCAGACGACCGGCGTGCCGTTCGGCGCATTGAGAAAAACGTTGGCATTGTTCGGCTGATCGGGAGTGCCTCGGGAACCGCTGGCGGTGGGCCAGTTTAAGGCGATAAATGATTCCCATGAGAAATAATCGAAAAAGGGTCGCGCCTGTTCTGGTGAATTCACAGTTGACGGCACCTGGATTGTCAACGGAATATTCCCGCTGATCGCAACTGCCGGCATGCCTGCAGGGAACCCCTGAGGCCACGGTGGTATCACGACTTGAGCCGGGCTAGGTGAAGGCGTTGGACCAGCATTACTATTTGGAGCCGGTTGGCAACCGAAATTCGCCAGACCTAGCAACGCGACTGATATTGCGCAGCTCAGCTTACACTTCCGCATGGCCGATTTTTGCATACTGTTTTTCCTTCGCGAGATCATGTGAAGTATCAACTCTTTCTTTCCCGCTCTCGATCAGCTTCAATAAGTAATGAAGGGTTGTTACCACAGTCCGCTTCGAGGGCCAGGGATCATTGCCGCACTAAAACGGTTGGCTTTGATCGTGAGAACGGACGGCAGAAAGCTCTAGTGAAAAGCAATTTCCAGCAGGGAGGATAACTTTACGCGCCTATTACGAGATTAACGCCACGAATGTTAGGCTCACAACGATTCCGAGTCAATGAAAATGAGCAAGCAGTATAGTGTCGGTTTGAATTACATGAACGATAAGAGACGAATCAGAATCAGAACCGGAAGCAGTAGCGAGGCCTCACGGCCCAAGTCAAGCAGTAATTAACTTCGGAGTTCTGAAAATACGTAACCGTTACCACCAACACCTCAAGGAGCAACAATGAGTCCAAAAACCGCTACGAAGAAGACCATCTCGAGTTCGAAGAAGCCCTCCAGGAAGTTTGCCAAAGCAGTTGTCGGCACGTGGAAGTTGATTTCAGCTGAAGATCGAAGTTCAGCGTCAGATCCTTGGGTGCCATACACCTTCGGCAATCCGCCCTCTGGTTATTTTATTTACGATGCAACCGGGCACGCATCAATTCAAATCATGACAACGCCGCCACAGAAAATCGCCACGCCCGATAGTCCGACACCAACTGAGGCGCTGGCAATATTCAACAATTACATTGCGTACTACGGAACGTACACAGTTGATGCGAAGAATATTACTGTGCAGGTGGAAGGCGCTTGGGATCCAAGTCAGGTGGGCTCGTCACAGGCCAGGCCCTACCAGCTCAAAGGCGAAAACACTCTCATCATCGGCGATCAGGTAACCTACAAACGAACCCTAAAGCGAGTTAAGTAGATACGACGACCTGTAGCTTGAAAAGAATGCCGGAGACGATTTTCAACTGTCTGCTGATAATCATTGTGAGCAGAAAATTGAAGCAGTCGGCTTCAGCTTCAAAGTAATCAGCGATCATGAAACAAATCCTTGCATGAAATTGTCCTTGAGTTCTCTTTCTTTTGTCAGTTAGCCGATACGTCGGTGGCAGTCCACATCCGGCAAAAAGGGTGAGAAAAATAAGGCACGTGGAACAGCTACATCACAAGCGTTACATCGGCAGAAGCAAACCAGTTCAGTGCGAGTCTCAGCCTACTATTGCCTGGGCGATAAACCGTGGAGTGAGCGAGAATGGATCAAGGTCAAAGTCTCGGGTGTGGGAAAGGGTCTTTATCAGGCAGTCATTCCGCTTGCCGCAGCGGTACAGGGCGCCTACTGGGTAGCGCTTGCATCAGATTCACGACCAGTGACAGTATCGAGCATGATCGAACAAGTTCCCAATCTTAAGTGAACGCAACCAAAGCAAGTAGTTTCGAGATCTCAGGACTCCTTTTGTTCAAGCATCGCATTCCTTCCCCGGTTCGAATAATTTTATTGGTGGTTCTCTTCTGTTGCACTGGCGCCGCGCAGGACAAACTTGCGCGGAGCCCAGGGACGCCTAGCCTAACGACTTCCGAACCTCGCACTCGCGTGTTGCTTAATGAGGATTGGAAGTTCTTTGGATCGGACACTAGCGACGCAGAGCAGCGCGAGTTCAAGGACTCTGCTTGGAAAAAAATTGATCTTCCTCATACCTGGAACGTTGAGGACACGCAGGATGACGTCCCAGGTTATCGCATGGGTATCGGGTGGTACCGGAAGCTAATCAAACTGAGCGAACAGTTCAAGGGCAAAAGACTATTTCTTTATTTTGAGGGAGCCAATCAAGTTGCGGAAGTCTTCGTTAACGGAAAGTTCGTTGGCCGACACGAGGGAGGCTACACGGCTTTCGTATTTGATGTCACCTCGTTTGTTACGTTTGACTCGGCGAACAATGAGAACACTATTGCGGTTAAGGTCGACAATAGCAGCAACGAGAACCTCCCGCCTTCACCAACGGCAGACTTCAATCTTTATGGCGGCATCTACCGGGATGTCTGGCTGGTGGCCACCGATTCGGTGCACTTCACGATGCTTGATTACGCATCCGCAGGGGTCTATGTCGACACACCCGACGTTTCCGCCGAAAGCGCGACTGCGCGAACGCGCGGCCAGATAACCAACAACAGCCGCCAAACTCGCCGGCTTCGAGTCGTGAATACCGTGCTTGATGGTATCGGAGAGACCGTGGCGGTTGGAGAATCCAAGCTGTCGGTTGAAGGGGGAGCGGAAGCCGCCTTTCAACAGGGTGACCTGGTGATCCGAAAGCCGCATCTCTGGTCGCCCGATACACCTTACCTCTATTCGCTCCGGACCCAACTCTTCGATGGTGAAAAATTATTGGACCAGATCACCAACCCGCTGGGGTTTCGCTGGTTCTCCTTTCATCCCGACCTGGGCTTTTTTTTGAACGGCAACCGCTACAAGCTGCATGGCGCCAACCGTCATCAGGACTACTTCGGGTTAGGCAACGCGGTGAGGAACGAAATACAAGTTAGGGACCTGGCCCTTATGAAGGAGCTGGGTTTGAATTGCGTCTTGCTGGCCCACTACCCACAAGATCCGGCTGTCCTGGAGGCCGCCGACCAAATCGGATTGTTGGTGTGGGAGGAGCTGCCCATCGTCAGAGAGATTTCCACGTCCAACGAATTCGCGAGCAATTGCCAGGTGATGTTAACGGAAATGATCCGCCAGCATCATAACCATCCGTCGATCATCATGTGGTGTTTGATGAATGAAGTCTTCCTCAAGCTGCACTACGAGCCGGGCTACGTGCTCCAGGTCGTCGCTCTTGCCCGCACTCTCAACGAACTCGCCCATAGGGAAGATCCCACACGCGTGACAGCGATCTCGGCCAATCGCCCGTACGACGACACCGATATCTATAACGCTTCCGGCTTACTCAACATTCCGCAGGTAGTCGGCTGGCACATGTACTTCGGTTGGTACTACGAAGACTTTGCCGGGCTTGGCAAGTTCCTTGACGACGAGCACCGGCGGTTTCCCAACCGTAATCTTTTTGTTAGTGAATACGGAGCTGATTACGATGCCAGGCTTCATGCGCTTCATCCCATGCGAGGCGACCTGTCAGCAGATTGGGCGCAACTCTATCACCAGAGCTATGTGCCGCAGTTGGAAGCGCGACCCTATCTGGCCGGCAGCGCCATCTGGGCGCAAAACGACTTTGGTTCTGAGGCGCGTGGCGAGTCGTTTCCCCATATCAATACCAAGGGCCTGTTTACTTTCGACCGCCGGCCGAAAGATATCTACTACTTTTATGAGGCCACATTCTCAAGCGCGCCGGTCTTGCACATCGCAACTCACGATTGGCTAAACCGAACTGGATCCAACCCGGAAGTAAGAGGGCCGCACGGCAAACGCGGCCAGCCCAAGGTTGTTCAACCGGTCTCGGTCTACACTAACCTTTCAATGGCGGAGTTGTTTGTAAACAAAGTATCTCTCGGCGTCAAAAGCGTCGGGTCCACAAAACTGGTTACCTGGAACGTTCCCTTCCAGGCTGGCTTGAACACTCTCGAAGCGCGCGGACGGATCGGCGGCCGCGAGTTGCGGGACCGCGCAGACGTGCGCTTCCTTGTGCGTCCGTCCACACTTGCTGATCCGCTGATTCCTTTTCGCGAGCTGGCTGTCAACGTCGGTTCTACGTCGCAGTACATTGACGCCGCCGGTTTGGTTTGGGACGCCGATCAACCGTACTCGTCCGGGAGTTGGGGATACACGGGCGGAGCGCCGGCGAATACAGCGAAGAACATTCTAGGGTCTGCAGATGATCCCTTATATCAAACCCTACTGCAGGGCCTTGACTCGTACCGATTCGACGTTGCGAATGGAAGATATGAGGTTGAGTTGCGCTTCGCGGAGCCATACTTTGAGCAGCCGGGGGAGCGGGTGTTCAGTGTTTCTTTGAACGGAAAGCCCGTCATTGCGAATCTTGATCTGGTCCGGAGTTACGGTGCTTTGCGGGCAGGGGCGCAGACATTTCCGGTAGACGCCGCACACGGTCAGGGAGTGACGGTTCAATTTAGCGCCAGTCGAGGCGAGCCGGTGTTGAGCGCGGTCCGCATTCGCAAATTGCCATGAGACCGCGACCTCTCGATGAGAAAGCCACTGAGAATTGTTAACTATGCGATCAACGGCGTGGGCGCCGGCCACGTAACACGCCTGATCGCTATTAGCCGTTGGCTGCGTCGTCACGCGAAACGGCTCGAGGTTGAAGCAGAGATCTATTTTCTCACCTCGAGTGAAGCCGGCGCGCTCCTGTTTGCTGAACGATTTCCCGCTTTCAAGCTGCCGTCCAGGACAGTAGTTGCGGAAGCAGGTATCGACGAAACACGATTTCTTGCAATGGCGCGACCTTGGGTTTGCGAAACTCTGAGGACCCTGGAGCCAGACCTGCTTCTGGTCGACACCTTCCCGCAAGGCTATTTTGAAGAGTTAAGCCCTTTTCTGATTGGCTGTCCGAAGACAGCTTTTATCTATCGACCGCTCAAAGAAATTCATGCCGGCTTGCCGGAGTTTCAAAACGCGCTTTCACATTACAATCTCATCCTCGTCCCTGAGTATGAGCAAAACGAGCCCGTGCTGGTGCCGCCGGCAGTCCGTGACCGGGTCCGTTACATTGGACCAATGATGGTGCGCGAACGAGTTGAAATCCTCAGCCGCGAAGAGGCGCGCAAAGTTCTAGGCATCGCCAACGACCTGCTGGCGGTTTATATTTCCGCAGGCGGAGGCGGAGATCCAAACGCTGAACCTCTGATTCAAACCGCTTACAAAGCCTTGAGTGGAATTCCCGGTCTTCACCTGGTAATAGGGGCTGGCCCACTTTATCGCGGGAGTTGTTTTTATGGCGACCACCTCACCTGGCTGGCCCAGGGAAACGCCGCCGAGTTCATGGCAGCCTTTGACATCGCGGTATCAGCGGCAGGCTACAACTCATTCAATGAGCTAATGCACTTCGGTGTGCCAGCGGTTTTCCTGCCCCAAGAGAAATGGGCCGACGATCAAAATACGCGGGCCGAGCGCGCCGTAAGCGCCGGGGCCGCGGTTGTCCTTGACTCATGGGCAAACGGCCAGGCGTTGCGACAGATAATTGAAAGATTCCGCGATCCAGCGGAGCGAGTAGCAGCGGCCCGCTCTGCGCGCAACCTCGTGCCGCGCAACCATGCCAGCGAGGCGGCAACAGCCTTACTCAATCTTCTGATTCCCGGAGAGCAGACTGCCAGCGACGGAAGTTCAGAAGAGACAGTGGCTAGTTAAGCAAGCTAAAGCGCTGACAAGTTTTGGCAACCCAGATAATCACTTCAATTCATGACGCCTCTGCTGCAGCCTCGGCCAACCCGCTCTCTTAAGCATTCGTGTGCTTTCGTCGCCACCAGCTTTGGTTTTGGACCAGTCTCAAAAGCGGTCAGCATCGCCTCGGAGATGAAGGCCCAAGCTCCGGATTTGGAAACTCATTACTTCGGGGCTGGCATTGGCTACGATTATGCTCAAAAGTCAGCAGCGTTCGACTCGCTCGTCAAAGTAGATGTAGATCGGCACGAGACACTTGTCTCCTTGTTACCGCAACTGGCTGCCTACGGTGCAGTCTTCTCAGTTCTAAACCTGGATATTCTTACTCTCTGGCGAAGCGATCTGCCGCCGCTCTACTTTGTTGACAGCCTGGCGTGGATGTGGCCGTCACTGCCTGCCGGTATTGGAAATGCCGCAGTCTATTTTGTTCAAGACTACCTGTTGTCGCGGGAACGGATTCGGGATTGGTCCCTTGCGTGCCCGTTGGTTCTGGTCGCCCCGATTGAGTCAGTAAGCAGTTTGGAAGTCCCACCTGAAAAAGTTAATCGACTATTAGTGAACTTTGCGGGTTGTGCAAACCCCTTCGCACCGTCCGAGCTTTATGAGAAGTACGGATTCATCCTGACATCATCGATCCTGGAGGAGGCTGAGCAACGCTATGAGCGGATCGTCTTCTGCTGTAACGAGCCGCTGGCAAACTATCTGCGAAGATCGGTGGGCGCCGCTTCTTCGGTGGAGTTTAGACATTTTGCTCACGATGAGTTCTTGCAGTTGCTGGTTTCCTCCCAGCGCGTTCTAAGCGCGCCGGGGATAACGTCCACCGTCGAGGCCCTGGCCTCTCAAACTGATTTTGGCTTTCTGCTGCCCCAAAACGACAGCCAGGCACTGATAAGCGAACGATGCCGTTCGCAATTGGGGGAAGAGTCTTGTATGGCCTTTAGCCGCTTCGGGCCGGAGTTCTACTTTCCACCGTTTCTCCCACCAGGCGAATCGGTTAGTCTGGCATTGACACACTTGGAGAAAATCTTGAGCACGCGCCAGCCGGAAATCAGATCCATGATTCAAAGTTTGCTAAGTCTTCCGACTTCTTACAGCATCGCCAATTTGCGCGCTAACACCGTCAACTCCTGGAGTGGCCCAGGTCAACAGGGCATCGTGTCACACTTCTTGTCCCAAACGAGAATGTGAGGCCATTGAGGCCCTAGCCGGCTAATCATTGGCACGCACTCGGCGCGTTTGCAGCGAGGCTTCATGCAGTGGGTGTTTAGAATCTGAGAAGCGTTCCTGTTAGTTGAGGCAAATAATTTGGGTTCCGCGCAGCAGAACTCATTAGTTACGGGGTGGTTGAGAACTAGCCATTAGCGGGCCAAAATTGGCCATATTTGGTTGACAATCCAACTGGCCCTCAAGTAGATTCACTGCGCACTGTTCTTGATGTTTCTGGTTCAGGCCGCGACTCACCAGAAAGCCTCGCGTTGAGTTTCTTCATAATCATCAACCCAACGACTTTTGAGGTAAGGGGCGCCTTTCCTCGCTAGCGTCCCCATAGTCCAGACACTGAAGCCAAGCGCCCAGACTCTGAACAAACTGAATTACCTTACTACGGACCCACGGCAATTGGAGCGTAGCTTACGGTCACATAACGGCACAGTCGGGGTGCGACTGCTTCTCACCAGTATGACAAACAAGTTCAAGTTAGCGTTGATCCTGGTAGGCATCGCTGGAACTGCTGCAGCGGTGGGTTGGAGTGTGCTCGCCGCCGGCAGCGCCGGACACTTCATTCCACCCAACGGTTATGAGATGCCGTTTGGTTCTTCGCCTTTCGCGCCTTCGAATGCGCAAACCACCAGCGGCCAACTTATCAGCCAGTCCGATTTTATTCCGGCGCGGCGTTGCGCAAAATGCCATGCTGCCACTCATCTTGAGTGGAACCAGTCTGCCCACCGCAACGCCTTCCGCGAGCCTTTTTACCAGGCCAACGTAAACCACTTGATCCGCGAGCGGGGAATTGTTGTCACGCGTCATTGCGAGAGTTGCCATAACCCGGCGGCCTTGTTCTCAGGCGCGCTGTCAAAAAACTCGAAGATAGAGCGACCCTTTGACGAAGAAGGCGTGTCGTGTTCGGTCTGTCACAGCATTCAGTCGGTCACAACCGAGGGCATTGGCAGTTATGTGATCGCCCCGCCGGCCCTGTTAGAACTCAAGGATGGCCGGCGTATCAAAGATGCAACTGATGAAGAGATCCTGGCTGATCTGGGATCGCACAGCCGCGCGGTCATGCGGCCGCTGCTTCAGCAACCAGAGTTTTGCGCCACCTGTCATAAATCGGCGATTGTTCCAGAGTTGAACGGACGAAAGTGGTTTCGCACCTTCAGCGTTTATGACGAGTGGCAGCAGTCGGCATTCGCCGGCGAAACCGTGCAGCCTCTTTCCGTGCGACCACGCCAGGTTTGTCAATCTTGCCACATGCCTACGCAGAAGCTTACAGGCTACGCATCGCATCGATGGCCCGGCGGCAACACTGCAATTCCCGCTCATTATGGTTGGACAGAGCAGGGCAAGGCGACGTCAGATCTCTTGAAAGCAGCAAACGTCGCGGTGGATATTTTTGCAGTGCATGCATCAGCGGCAAGTCAGGCAGAAAGTTTCGCGCCAATTGTTAACTCTTCGAGCATTGTGCCGGGACAGACGTTGTCGGTTGATGTTGTCGTTGCCAATCGCGGCGTAGGCCATGCATTTCCGGCCGAGCTGCGTGACATGTTTGAGGCGTGGCTGGAGTTTCAGGCGACGGATGCCACGGGGAAAGTGCTGATTCATAGTGGGGCGGTTCGCGCTGACGGAACGCTCGAATGGGATGCTCACGCCTACCGGACCGTTCCCATCGGGGACGACGGCCGGCAAATTGATCGTCACGATATCTGGCACACTCGGGTAGGCGCCTTTGACCGTCAGATTCCAGCGGGCCGCGCTGACATTGGGCGATTCACTTTCGATGTGCCTTTGACAGCTCGAGGTCCGATAAAGTTGGTGGCCCGACTCAACTACCGGCGCTTCAACAGCCGTTTCCTCGATTGGGTCAAACGATCGCAACCAGTGAAACAATCCCCGGTTGTCGAAATGAGTTCAGCCGCGGTTGTGCTTCAGGTCGCAATTCAGCCGAAGGGAAAATCGGCGCCGACAGCAACGACTGCTAAAAGTCCCGTCGAGTCCGCCGAATTAAGAAAAAGATGGCGGGCATACGGCGTGGCGCTGTTTGACCAGCAGCAATATGAAGCTGCCGCTGAGGCTTTCGAGCAAGCCCGAGTTCTGGCAGCGAAAGGCACTGCAGACGAAGCAGCGTCTTCAGTTGATCTCGCACTGGCTTACATGAAAATGGAGCGCGCCGGGGCGTCGCAAAATGTAATTGCGAAAGCCAACGAATGCATTGCGCGGGCGCTTGAGCTTGCACCGACGGATGGGCGTGTCCGCTTCTATAGCGCGTTGCTGAACATCAAGCAATTCAGGTATAGCCAGGCGCTCACGGACCTCGAAGCTCTTGCAAAGGAGCGCCCCAGGGATCGACAGGTGTGGTCGCTATTGGCGTCGACCTATTTGTTACAGCGGCGTGACAAAGAGGCCCAGATTGCTTACGAACACGTTCTAGCGATTGACCCTGACGACACTGAGGCGCACTTCAAACTTGGCGGTCTCTACTGGCGGTTTGGTTTGATTGATCTCGCTAAAGTTGAACAAGACAATTATCAGGCGCGTCACATAGACACTGTAGGTGAAACGCTGCGGCGCAATTACCTAAACGCTCATCCCGAAATCTATTCCACCTGGCCCTGGCGTCCTTTTGGCGACAACCCGATAGGAACAACTCCATGAAAATGATCAATAGCCCGCTAAAGCAGTTCTTGGCCGGTTTAGGCCGCGTTGCGATGCGAGTTCTTTCTGGTGTCAAGAGTCATGCGTCCGCGCGCGCGCTTCTCTTTGTTGCGTTTTGCGCGGTGATTTTGTTCGCGGTTTTCAGCGAGACAGACATCATGCGCGCGCAGCAGCCTGGCTCGCGAGCGCTGGTACGCCACGGGTTCACGATTAACGGACGCATCGAAGGGTCGGTACAACAGTTGACCGGCGAAAATACGACCCTTAACGGCGGTGGAGTGCTGACTGGAGATTTGTTAGTTCCCGGTGTGCCGACGGTCCACCTGAACGGTAGCCCAACTTTTGGCGGCACGGTGCCGGGGAGCGGCAGCGCGCAACCGACCAATTACCAAGTGACGATCAACGGAGGTGCGCAACTGGGCCATCTGGTGACGCGAACCGATCCCGGCACAATGCCGAACGTCGCAGCGCCGCCGGCGTCGACGGGAACCCGAGACGTGACGCTGAACAATTCCAGTCAGAGTCCCGGCAACTTCGCGACCTTGCGGGACCTGACGCTCAACGGCAATGTGGGAATGATAACTGTGCCGGCTGGGACCTACCGAAAATTCACAGCCAACGGCGGCAGCGGTTTTGTGTTGGGAGTAGCCGGAGCAACGCAGCCAGCGATTTACAATTTTAACTCGCTGCTGCTCAACGGGGGCAGCCAGTTGCAGGTTGTCGGGCCCGTGCTGGTGACTAGCGCGACGGCAGTTACGCTTAACGCCGCGATGGGCGCGGCCGGCAATCCGTTGTGGCTTAGTCTGAACGTGGCTGCCGGGGGCCTGACGCTCAACGGCGGCAGCGCGCTTTATGGAGTAGTGACCGCGCCCTCGGGTCTGGTAACGATTAACGGCAACAGTAGTCTGATCGGGAATGTGATATGTGATCGGCTCACGAGCAACGGCGGCCTCTTGCGTATTCTTCAACAAGGAGACACCACGGCGCCGGTGGTAACGATCCAGCAGCCGGTCGAAGGCGCACTAACGAATGCGACGCAGGTAACCGTATCAGGCACGTTCAGCGACGCGAGCCAGACCACGATCACGGTCAATGGGATCAGCGCGGCGCTCAACGGCAACAGCTTCTCAGTGAGCGTGCCGCTGACAGAAGGTGCGAACAGCTTGCTGCTTGTGGCCACCGATGCCGCTGGTAATCACGCTGATGTTACGCGCCATGTTGTGCGCGACACGACTGCGCCTACAGTGGCAATTGCCCAGCCGCTTCCTAACACGATAACCAACGGCAGCCAGATCATTGTTAGCGGCAGCTTCAACGGCGCGACCAGTGTTCAGATTAACAATGTAAATGCGACGCTGGCTGGCAACACATTCAGCGCGACAGTGCCGCTTAGCGAAGGCGGGAACGTGCTCACCGTCGTCGCCACGGACGCAGCGGGCAACCATAGTGAGGCCACGCGCGGAGTGATTCGCGACTCGACCTCGCCGACGTTGACAGTTACGCAGCCGGCGCCGGCTGCGACCATCGCGTCGCTACAAACAAACGTGACGGGGACGTTTGCTGACGCTACCGTCACGACCATCGTCGTCAACAACATCCAGGCGACCCTGAGCGGCAACACCTTCACGGCCAGCGTGCCGCTCACACAGGGTAGCAACACACTTTTGGTTGCGGCCGTTGACGCGGCCGGCAACCGGACGGAAGTGACTCGCGCTGTTTTCAGTGACGTGTTTCCCCCGGACGTAACGATCGAACAGCCCGCTGCTGACTCGGTGATTAGCATGCCGCAGTTTGAGGTCAGCGGCACGGTGGAGGACGACCTGCCTTTCACCGTGACGGTCAACGGAGTCTCGGCCACGGTCGCGGCGGGCAGGTTCACTGCGACGATCCCGTTGATCAAGGGAGCCAACACGATCACGGTGCGCGCCGTTGACGCCGTCGGCAACCAGCGCGAGGAGACGCGCAGCATCGAGCATTACACCGACGTTACCCCGCCACAAGTGACCGTTACCGAACCGGCCCCCGGAGCAATCACGAACCATCCCGTGTTAATGGGCTCAGTGGTTGACGAATCGCCGACCTACATCGAGATCAACGGAGCCGGCAGAGTGGAAGTCGCGCCGGACGGATCATTCCGCGAAGACCAATTCCTCCCGCTTCAGGAGGGTACGAACACGCTCAAGGTGGTGGCCGTAGATGAAGCCCGCAACCGCAGCGCAGAAGTCATACGCACCTTCGTCGTTGACGTGACGTCACCCGTAATCAGTGAACTAACGCCGGCAGACGAGAGCCTTATCAACACTTCTACCACCGCGATCAGCGGCCACATTGCGGACGCCAACGCCGTCACGGTAACGATCAACAACCTGACGACGACCGCCGGCCCCAACGGAGCATTCACGATCGAAGGAGTCCCCATCGTTGAAGGCGAAAACGAGATCGTCATAACGGCTACGGATGCCGCGGGGAACGTGGGTAAAGCTAAACTGCAGCTTGTCGGCAAAGACCGGACACCTCCCGCAGCCCCGATCTTGTTCGGAGTCGGCTCGCCCACGCGACTCGCTTTTCAATCAATCGAGGGGCGGGCAGAGAACGGCGCCGTCATTACCATTAGCAGCACCACCAGCCCTACAGTCACCACCAGCGCGACGTTGGAAACCGGCTTCTTCATTGCCAGCGTCACGTTGGAACCGGGGCCGAACCTTTTCTCCATCACGGCGACAGATGTCGACGGCAATAACTCGCCTGCGACGCAAGTGACCATTACCAGCGACCCAAACCTGTCGCCAGCTCCGGGCCAGCCCGCGCAGATCAACATCTCCAGCGGCGACGCGCAACGCGGACTCGCCGGCGCGGAGTTGCCGCGGCCGGTGATTGCCATCGTGACGGACAGCGAGGGCCATCCGGTCGAGAACCTGACGGTGAGGTTCGCGGTACTCGAGGGTGGCGGCCAGTTCGTGTTGGGCTCGGACACTATCGAGGCGGCGACCGACTCACACGGGCGAGCGGCGGCGCGTTACGTCTCCGGCAGCGAACCGGGCCTGCAACTAATCCGCGCCGATTTCGCCGGCAACATCTCTTCTTCGCCCAAGTTCATCGCTAACACAGTAGACCCTTCAGACGACGGCGTGACCAGCGTCTCGGGTGTAGTGGAGGACCAGAACTTGCGCGCGCTTCCGAACGTCCTCGTTCGCATCAGCGGTCAGCAGGCACGTACGGGTGCCGACGGTCGCTTCAAGATCGTGAACGCCCTCGCCGGACCGCACCAGGTAGTGGAAATCATCGGGCGCGATCAGATCGCGTTGCCCGGCCGTTGGCCCAACATTTCTTACGACATCGACGTGCTGTCGGGCGTGGACAACAACCTGGGGCGACCGATGTTTCTCCCCAGAGTCAACGGCGGCGTCGCGATGCCGCTCGACGCAAACAACGTCGTCACTCAGGACATCAGCTTCTCGCTGCCGGTGGTCGGCGGCGAGCCTCCCGCGCGAGTGACGGCGCGGGCCGGGACACACGTGAGTTTTCCGCCTGACGTGACAGACAAGCGTCTGTCCATCACCCGAATTCCAAATAACCGTGTTCCGATGACGCTGGAAGATGGGCTGGCAACCAACCTGTACATCTCGGTCCAGCCTTCGGGGGCGATCTTCGAGCCGGCTCTGGAAGTCAGTTTGCCGAACGTAGACAACTCTCCGGCCGGGTCCCAGGTGTTGCTAATGAGCTTCGATCACGAAGCAGGACGTTATGTACAGGTCGGCACGGCTACCGTCAGCGCTGACGGAAAGCAAATCACCAGCGACCCCGGCAGTGGCATCCGCGTCGGCGCCTGGCACGCTACGCCGCCGCCGCCGCCGAAGCCGGAAACCGTGGTCACCGCGATTTCCGATGTTCCCTGTACCTGCGACTGCTTCGCCGGCCCGAGCACGGCTCGCCCCACGGGAAAAAACGCAGAGGGCAACATGACCTACATGGCGACTGTTCCCTCTTCAACCGGCGTGGTCGCCGTCGAGGCGCAGTGTAAAGACTGCGCGCAGGTGAAGACGATCGAGTTTGAGGAGATCGACGGCAAGCTCTTCGATAACCCGGACCCAATGGGAGGCGGCAGGGCCATCTTCCCCGATGCTGACACGGTCGCCGGCGCGATCAAGCGAACAGTGCGCGTGAAAATCGCGCTCACCAAGGCTGAGAAGGACATCGACGTGTTCGTCCGCTCCTTCGACGTTGACGATTCCAGCGGCATCTTCGCCGCGAACAACGACGGTAACGACAACCAGGGTCCGACTTCCGGACGCACCGGCGATACGACGCCGATGGATGGAAATTTTCAGGGCACAACCTCCTCCTCGACGAAGCTGACAACCGGACCGGATGGCACCGCCTCCGTCGTTTTCAACGTCACCATGGCTCCGGGGGATAACTTCAAGATCGCCGCCGGTGTCAAGGAAGATGTGGTTAAAGCTCTGACAGTGAACAAGCGGAAGATCAAAGACACTAAGAACAAGAAGGATCTCAACGAGAAAGCTGCCGCCGATCAAACCAAAGGCGAGGAGACACTGGCAACCGAACTGCTCACGGTCTGGCGGCGCCTACACATGGAGATCGACTCGATGCCCGCTCCGCCCACCGGCGACGGTGATGCGGAACGGAATTTCCTGAAGGGCGACGTGACAAAAATCGACGGCAACAAGCTGTTCGTGACCGCCAATGGGACCGGGGTTACCACTCCGGCGACGTCTCTTGACGACAACTCCCCTAATAAGAGTGGCAGCGGCGTAAAGAAGGACAATGGGCGGTTCGAAAAAGGAGCAATTGAAGTGGGGACCGGCGCGGGCCTGGCTACCAAAACCGGCATTGACGGCAACGGTACGGACTTCGTCGAGACCGGCGGCATCCATCTATCCTTCAGCTTAGTGGACAAGAACGGAGCAAACGGAGTAACCGGCACCGACATCGAGAAGAGCGACCCCACACTCAAGAGTTTCAAACTCAATAAGAAGGTCACGGCCAACATCGATTACAAAGACGGCAAGCTGACGGTGGCAGGGGTGGAGTTTACCGTGGTCAGTACGAACGGTAAGGAAGTGATCGTCGACCGAGATCCAAAACTGCCGTTTCTGCTCAAGGATGACGATGAGGCTACTACACCTTTCCTAAGCGACCCCGGGGCAGCGCAAGCGGGCACGCCTTTCGAATTAATGCAAACCAGCACTGACGAAGCCAAGAATCTTTTCGCCAAAGGATACATCGAACCGGTCTACGATCTGGCTGCCGGAACGAAGACCCCCGCTTTCAACCGCAACGTCGAAGCGCCCGCAACGGGTGGCTTGGGTGAAGTTGTACCTCAGCTCGCGAAGGGCAGAGAAGTGGTAAGCACTGACAATTTCTGGACGGTGTATTACCAAGGGGCCTTTCAAGCGGAAGCCTACACTCCGGGCACCACAGCAGGCTTTTATCTTGCCGACGGCGATCCGAACAAGGAGCTAAACGTTTCACAGGGGATCGGCGTTCCTCGGACTTACGGTGTGCTGATCTTCGCGGAGGGCATTCGGGACGCCGCCAAGGCACAGAGCTATGACGGAGTGGCGTTTCAGAAGAAAACCATGCCGCATGAAACTGGGCACGTCTTCGGCCTCTTTCATCCAGTAGACAACACGCCGCCGACGCCCACGAGCATTATGACGCAAGGACAATATGCGCCGGTCCACTTCTCTGACGAAGAGCTGAAAAAAATTCGGGTGGTAAGACGGCCTGTGCTTAACTGAAGACGAGAGCGCAACCTCGTAAATAACATGACTCGTCGGCGGAAACGCGGCGAGGCAGATGGAGTCGGTTTGAATATCCACTGAGGAGTACACACGATGCGTAGCCGCGCCCAAATGAATTCATGGCATCGAAAGTTGCCATTCATGATGGTTGCCCTTTTAGCGCTCTCGCTGCTGACGCTGGAGTTCTCTACGCCTGTGCACTCGCAAGGTGAAGCGACGCTGAAAGGAAAAACGAGGACTGTTGCCTTGCCGCCGAACGGCACTGTGGATGCCGGGAAGTTTGTCTTCAAAAAAGACTCCGATAACGACGGCATGCCCGACGCTGACGAAGCAGCGAACGGAACCAACCCGAACGATCCTTCCGACGCTGATGGCGATGCCGATGGCGATGGCCTGACCAACGGCGACGAGGTGGCGCTCGATCTAAGTGTGAACAATGCCGACAGTGACGGCGACGGGGTTTCCGATGGTGAGGAAGTTAGTCTGGGCTACGACCCGAACGATCCGAACAGCACGCCGCCGGCAAACACCGGACTGGCCAGTCTTCAAGTAACACCGAGTACGGTGAATATCAGCCTTAACGCGTTACTGGGCCAGGATTTCGTAGAGCTGCACGTTACCGGTGTACGCACAGACGGTACTACGTTTGACCTGACCGGCTCCCCGAGTCTTACTTTCACATCGCTCGATGAGAACGTGGCTTTGGTGGATAGTTTCGGCAGCGTGGTTGGCATTGATGCCGGATCGACAACCATCCGGGTGGCGAGCGGAACCGTGTCTGCGGATACGCCCGTCCTGGTTTCGCTCTTTACACCCAGCATGTTGTCCGAGTTGGATCTTCCGGGTTACGCCAACAACGTCGATGTCGCGCAGGATTATGCCTACGTGGCCGCGGGGGAAGCCGGCCTGGTGGTGATTAATGTTAACGACCGCAGCAATCCGGTGGTTGTGGCCACGCTCAACACGCCCGGCAATGCCAACGATGTCAGAGTTGTGGGCAGCACGGCCTATGTCGCCGATGGCCCGAGTGGTTTGCAAATCATCGACGTCAGCACGCCTGCAATCCCGGTGCTGCTTGGCTCGCTCGATACGCCCGGCGGAGCAAACGACGTGGCGGTCAGCGGCACGCGCGCCTACGTGGCGGACGGCGACTTCGGTCTAAGGATTGTTGACATCAGTAATCCGTCGGCGCCGACCCTGCTCGGTTTCGTGGATACCCCGGGAACAGCCTGGGGCGTGGCTGTATCTGGTGATTTGGCAGTCGTGGCCGACGGACTATTCGTCCTGGTCGTCGACGCCGCGAATCCTGCCGCGCCGGTTATTGTAGGAAGCGCGGAAACACCGTCGCTGGCGCTGGATCTGGAAGTGCAGAATCGGTATGCCTATGTGGCCACATACGGCTCGGGCCTACAGTTGGTCGACTTCAGCGTGCCCGCCGATCCACGGATCATCGCCAGCACGGCAGATGGTTTTAATCTTAAAGATATCGCGCTGGGCAGCAGGTATGCCGCAGGTGCGGACGGTAGGTTCCTGAACTTCGCATTGCTCTTTGACCTTGGCGATCCCGGCGCTCCGGACCATCGCGCGAACTTAGACTTTTCACCGTCCGGATCACCCGCTGGTAGTTTCTATGGCACGGGTCTCGCGATTTCTGGTCCAGATATCTACATGACTGCGACGGATGAGATCGACCACATGGGCAACGGAACGTCGGGCACCACGAAATTGTTCATCCTTGAGTATCAGGCGGCCCAAAATGAGGTGAACGACACTGCGGGAATCGCGCCGACTGTCTCTATCACGACGCCGCAAAACGGCGAATCGACCACCCAGGGATCTCGGTTGCCGATCTCCATTAAGGCGACGGATGATGTCCAGGTTGACCGAGTGGAGTTAATCGTGAACGGAGTCACGGTCATCGAAGACGTGGCCGCGCCTTATAACATCACCTACACGGTTCCGCGTGGGGCGACAAGTTTAACGATCCAGGCCCGGGCCTATGATACGGGCGGCAACAACACTGCGTCTGCGCCGGTGACGGTCAACGTCTTCCCGGATCCTCCGCCCACGATCGCAATCACCAGTCCGGCCGAGGGGCAGGTTCTTGCCGAAGGCGAAGAAGTCCTGCTTATTGCCGACGCGAATGACAACGGGTTTGTTGCCCAGGTGCTATTCACGGTTAACGGCGAAATCTTCAGCAACTTCTCTTTCTATCAGGTGCCGACGGGAGTGACGAGTCTGACATTTGAAGCTACGGCCACCGACGATATTGGCAAAACAGCTACGGCAACGCGTACCGTCAGCGTCATTCCAGACCCGCCGCCGACAATCAATATTGTCGCTCCGGCTGAAGGCACGCAATTGACCCAGGGTCAGATCGTGCAATTTGTTGCCGACGCAAGTGACAACATCAGCGTTCAGCAAGTCGAGTTTTCAGTTGACGGGACAATCATCGCTACCGACACTGATGCTCCCTACACTCAACTGCATACGGTCGCGACCGGCGTCACCACCTTAACGTTGGACGTAACGGCGCAAGACAATCTGGGTCAAAGAACGACCGCTTCGCGCGTTTTCACTGTCGTCCCTGATCCCGGCACAACCGTGACCGGACGAATACTTGATACTGCGGCGCAGCCGCTAGCAGGCGCCACCGTTTCAGTGTTTGGCGAATTCACGGCCCAGTCCGGACTTGACGGCACCTTCAGCATCCCGAACACACCAACGGTGCGTGGAGAGATCCTGGCGCGTGCGACCGCGACCATCGGGGGAAACCCCGCCGCAAATGCGTCGCTGCCTACGGCGCCTGTTTCAGGCGGCGACACCGATGTCGGCACAATCACGCTTTCGGTTGGGCCAACGGCGCCGACCGCGGTGGCCTTCGCCGATTTCAATCGAGATTTCCAGCAGGATATCTTCATTGGCTATCCCGATCGCCAGAGTTTGATCTATTCCCTTAGCGGTGGGCAGTTCACCCTGAATTCCAACGTGTTGTTACCTTTTGGGGCTGTCAATTCCGCCGCCAACCTGAACCTCAACTTTGGCCAACAGCAACGGTTGCTCGCGCAACTTCCTGGGCGACCGGCCAGCGTAACGGATCTCTTGTTTGACAACGGAGCAATGCAACCACTGGGAACACTGTCGACCGGGCTTGCCGGCGAAAGCGATTACACTGCTACCGGACTTGATACAAACGGCCAATCTAATACGCCTGCGGTTGCAGCGTTCTTAACCAGCGGTTCAGGTCTAACTTCGCTGACAGTCCGTTTCGGCGACAACTCGGCGCAAGGCTTTGGCGCTCCGCTGGTCCTGCCGGTGGATTCATCCGTGCCGTTGCGCTCCCTGACGCTCGCCGACATCAACACCGACGCTTTACTGGACTTGATTGTCGTCAAGCCGGTCGCGGGAAACGTTGCGAAGTTGGTGGTCTATCCGCGAACTTCCGCTACAACTTTCGGCAGCCCCGTTGAATCGTCAATAACCGTTCGTGCTACGGTGCCTGCCAGAGGCGCCATCGATTTTGTGCTTGGGAGTTTAGCGGGCAACTTCAACAAGGACATCGCGGTGCTCGGCGACGATCGAGTGCGCATCTACACCGGCGACGGAACCGGGGCCTTCGTTAGCTCCGGGGAGGTCGTTATTCCAGCGGACAGAATCGCAAACGGGTTGAACGCCGTCGATGTTTCGCGAGATGGACGCTCCGATCTCTTCGTGACTACTCGTGACGCTACCAATCCACTCGGCACGCCCGACGCGCGGGTTTACCTCAACACTTTTGGCGGGGTCTTCCTGACACCCGGCATCCATTCTTACGTGGCGCCAATCAACGCCGGTGATACGCGTATTGGTGTTGGCCAATATGGCGGCATCTTCAACCGGATGGACATGGTTGTTATCGATGGCGACACCGTCAAAACATTACTCGATGTCGGTCCCGCAAGTTCGGGAAGCTGAAACGGGAAGGATTTGTTTGCCAGCTCTCAATCGCGTTTCGCAGCGCGGCGAGTTGGCGGTTCCATGCGAGTGCGGGGGTGGCGATTTTGTCTATGAAGCAGCGATTTGTAGTTCTCGCAGTGCTTGCGCTTTGCGTGAACGTCCGGGCTTCGTTTGATCCAACCGATCCATTTCTCCCTTACCTTTCTCCTAAACCGCCGGCGATAGTAACTAAACTCGGCGACGAAACCTTAGGCAACGTCCAGTTACATCGCGTCGTCTTTCGTTCGCGTATGGTGCAAACGAAAACTGGCCCACAGCCTTCGAATGTTTTCGCCCTCATTGCCAGTCCGCTAACTCCCGGC
Source organism: Pyrinomonadaceae bacterium (assembly GCA_036009765.1). Lineage (GTDB taxonomy): Bacteria > Acidobacteriota > Blastocatellia > Pyrinomonadales > Pyrinomonadaceae > PSRF01. The sequence goes on from DASYLB010000016.1 coordinate 123,152, forward strand.
AAACATCCCGGCCTCTTGATCCTGCATGGCGGCAGGGGAGCGGCGGAACAACAAAAAGCGATTGCCTGGGCGGCCCGCGGTTATGTGGTGGTTGCTCCAGACCTTCCCGGTATCGCTGACCCGGAGCTTATTCCTTACTCCACTGGTCCCTGGAAAGGCGACTTCACCGGTAAGTACATCACAGCCCGGCCGGATGTGACCTCGAGCCCTGTTTTCGATGGCGTGCTGGCCGGGTGGCAGGCGCTCCAGTTGCTGCGCTCCCAACCAAACGTAAGAATGGACCGCATTGGCGTGACCGGTGTTGCCTGGGGCGGTTACGTGGCCACGATGGTTAGCGGGATGGCCGGAAGAACAGTGCGGGCGACCTTTTCGGTTTATGGCGCCGGTTACTACGATCGCGGCTCGGCGTGGCAGGAGAGATTGTCGCAACTGCCAAAAGCTGAGGCGGCCAGGTGGCTTAAACACCTCGACGCCGGCAGACGGGCGCAGGGGATCACCGCTAACTATTTCGTCGCGGCGGCTACCAACCATGAATACTTTTGGCCGCCTGCCGTAATGGCCACGCTAATCGCAGTTCGGGGTCCGAAGAACCAACTCTTCGCGCCTAATGCCGTTGACACCATTTCCCTTCCGGGCGGCAGCGTGATGACGGAATTCCCGTCGAGTTGGCTCGGAATGGAAGAACCTTATTTTGCTTTCTACCTGGAGAGCCGGGGCACTCCATTTCCGACCGTCGCCACCGAAAAGTTGGCTCGTCGGGATAACGACGCAGTCAGACTGCGCTTTCGCATCATTGGACAATCGGTGCGAGGTTCTGCCTACTACTGTCTCAACGATAAACCTTGGTTAGAGCGCGAGTGGAACAAGGTGCACACAGTTTTCCTGGGAAACGGAATCTATGAAGCGGCGATACCTGCGAGCGCCGCGGCACAAGGGGCAAGTTGGGTCGCGCTCGCCTCTGACGCACATCAGGTGACAGTCTCGAGCCTGATCGAAGCCGTCCCCAAACTGTAAACCAAACAAGAAGGTCCGATAGAATCCCGCCAATATTCACTCGGAGTACGACGACGTTGATATCTGTAACGCTTCCGGATTACTCAACATTCCGCAGGTAGTCGCATTGAAGCTCTAGCCGGCCAATCGGCCAATCATTTGCGACACATTCGGCGCATTTGCAGCGAGGCGTTATGGAGTTAAGCCCTTAATCATCAACTTCTCCGGTGGCAGCATCGCCGGCATTCCCTGGTGCTGCCAACAGCGCACTGGCCCGTGCACACGCCGCGAGCAGGGTATGCCTTTCTTCGTGCGAGCGCCGCAGATATAGATCGCTTCCTCGACCGAAGCAGATGAGTTGTTTGTGTTTTCGCTCTTGCTTGATCCGAATGCGGACGGGCGCGTATTTGACCTTCCCATAACATCATTGTCAGTGAGCGGTGAGTCTGCTCTTCTTTCGATCCTCAATGGCAGTGGTGGCGGACGCCGGACGCGGCCGACAACGTAACCGGCGCCAAGCAAGCCGAGCGTAGCGAATAGAGTTGTGAGGAGACGCGCTTTGCGCAGGCGACGCGCGCAGTGACTACAGAACCTGCGGCTAGTCCAAAAATGCCAGCGCAGCCGAAGCAGCTTCGCGCCGCATTCTGAACAAAAATTTGGTTTGTACATTGTGAGGAACTCCGAGATTTCGAACGATGTTCCAAAGAAAAACTGCGCCGCGTCGTAATCTCAAACTTCGTCGGTCTTTCCGACCGTTTCAGTCGCTTCAGTAGCATTAATAAGCAACTCAAAACGCAGATAACGCGTCCGAAAGTGGCGCCAGCCGTCCGTCTGAATTGTAGAGATACCTCCGGGCTTCCTGAAGCGGCGGTACTAGTTGCCAGAGATCGCTGCATTGCAAAAAGTCTTGCTTGTCGAGATACTCAGGATCCAAATGATTTTCGCCGCGGAGCCGTGATGAAAAGGTAGCCAGACGTGGAACGTCCGGCTACTGAGATCTTATGATTTGTGAGCGTTGGAGACGCGCAAAGATTCTGGGCGCGGCTCCGCCGCGTGAATTTGAAATAACGCGTGATCCGGAGGTTGCACCTCTGGCTGTCTTCGTCGCGCATCTCCGATGCGCTATTGCCGTAGGGTCTAGAATCAGAAATTTCACCGATGAAGCTTTCATATTTTCACAAACAGTTTTCTCGTTATCTGCTTGCCAATCTGTTTGGCGCCCTCCTATTGGTTTGCACGCCACTTCACGCGCAGGGACAGGATGATGATGTTATCCGCACGGAAACAAACCTGGTGCAGTTGAATGTTGGCGTCGTCGACAGCCAGGGCCGCGCGATTACTTCGCTCTCGCGAAACGACTTCACTGTTTTCGAGGATGGCGTCAAACAACAGATCCTTCATTTCGATCCGGCGGACTCTCCGTTTAGTTTGGTTCTGTTGCTGGACGTCTCAGGATCGACCTTGAGTTTTCGTCCACAGTTTAAGCAGGCAGCGATGCGTTTCCTCGATGCGTTGGCGCCGGAAGATAGAGTTGCGATTGTGCAATTCAACGCCAAGATCAAAGTGTTGTCAGGTTTCTCAACGGACCGAGGCAAGCTGGCGTACTCGATTGAACGAGCGGACGGCGGCGGCGAGACGCACCTCTATGAGGCGCTCAAGTTTGCCCTGAATGAGTTGGACAAGGAAGGTAAGCAGCGCCGGAAAGCAGTTGTTGTTTTGACGGACGGACTCGATACAGATCTTCGCAATGCGGATCGCCCGTTGCTCTCGAGTGTGAAGACTGATCAAGAGGCAATCGTCGCAATTGACCCCAAGATGAGTCGAACACTCAACGCGGTGCTGAGCGCCGCTGATAGTCAGGGAGTTTCAATCTTTCCCCTGGCATTGCCTTCAGGCGATCCCAAACGATTGCCCTTGCCTGATCCGGTGATTACGGGAATCTACAGTACCGCGCGCGCGCGTTTGCAAATACTCGCGGATCGAACCGGCGGGCGACTCAATGACATTCAGCGACTGGATCAAATGGCTCGTTTGTATGCGGAGGTGGCGGCGGAACTGCGAACACTCTATACCGTTGCTTATCAAGCACCGGGCGAGCGCGTGCGCAATGGGAAATGGCATGAAATAAAGATTGAGGTAGGTCACCCGGAACTCATCGTGCGCGGCCGGCCGGGCTATTTTGCGCGATGACGAGTTTCGAATTTCGATTTCGAGGCTTCTGCGTTTCGTTTTCAAACTCCAAACTTTTCCTGGCCACTTCACTATTCGCGATTTACCCTTTACTATTTACCGACCTAGGCACCCGTAGCTCAGCTGGATAGAGTACCTGACTACGAATCAGGGGGTCGCATGTTCGAATCATGCCGGGTGCACCAAATATTCCTACAATCAAGCCCAAGTGAAACTGCCGGATATTGAAGTTGTTGCCGCCAAAGTTCACGAAGCGTGGATGGACACGAAACGCTCGCATGGGGTCTCCACGCGCAAGAGCGAATCAGGGGAAGAGTTGATGGTTGAGTACGCCCAGTTGTCTGAGACTGCAAAGGAATTGGATCGGAGCAGCGTGCGGGCCGTGTATCGGGCGATTGAGTCGTTAGCCGAAGAGAAGAGCGTTTAAAACAAGTAGTAAATCGTCAATAGCTAATCGTAAATAGACCTCACTTTCAGCACGTCTTGCGGTCAATCTCTCCGCCGCCACATTTCTCACCGGCTCAGTCTAGATCTTCTTAAAAGTTTCCAAACTGCCCCCACGCAAGAACATGGGATCGAAGATGTGCAGGTGCAGGCGTGCGAATAACCACCCAAGCACCGCCATGGCGATGCCCAGCAGGAGCAGCCGTATGGTATCTCGCCAGCGCAGCGCTCGTTTGACCCACTTTCCCGCCACCAGAGTCACCAGTGTTAAGAGAAGAAATGTGACTACATAGACTGCGACATCCCAGATCGTGATCCTGGGAACCACGGTGAGTGTGGCCCAATGGAAGATCGCCCAGACGACAAAGGCGAGTGCAAGCACTGCTAACGCAATCGCAGTGACCTTCAGTGGCTTTGAGAGTTTCCAGATCTTGAAGGCGAGGGAGCCGCTCACGCTCAGTTGTCTTTTCAAGTAATCATACTTTGGCCCGCTGCCCTTCATTCCTTCTTCAACCGCCAGAAAGTCCCACGGATATGGTTCTGCCGGTTCGGAAAAGCCCTCAATGCATTTGGAATAACGAAGCTCATGTTCGGCCATGCGGTAGGCGCTGGTCATAAGCGCGAAGGCTTCGACGTCGGAAAAAGAATCCAGGTCCGTGCGGACGCCGGCGAGGAGTTCCTGGATGTCCTTGGCGATACCGTAGCGAGTCAGTGGTCCGCGGCGATATGCAGGTCGTGAATCATCGGAAGCATTAAACGGATCGAGACAGCCAATCCAATCGATCGGATCGACGTCGAGATCATCCTTCAGATGAACAAACATGAACCCACGCAACAGACCGGCGCGCCGCCGGGCGCTTAACTCGTTGTACTGCGCTTCACGAACGCGGGCCATGAGAATCGTGTTCGATCTTAGTGGCACTGCCAGAAGGCCATTGCTCGGGTGATTCTCGGAGCCCATCTGGCCGCTGCCGTCGCTTACGAGGATGACATTGCAATCCTGTTCGAGCAGACTGCCGACGCCTTGGTTATCGCAGACACCGCCATCGACGAGCTGCACCGCCCTTTCGGGATAGAGGTTATCCAGCATCAGGGGTTCGAAGAGTCCGGGCACGCATGAAGAAGCGCCAACCGCATGACCGAGACGCACTGTGGCGTGCTCTTTGGGTGTGTCTTCATCGAGGTAGTAGAGCCTCCGCAAGCGGTCGTTACCATCAATCTGACTATCAATGCCGGCCGGTGGTTCTCCCATCCAGGAAGCGGTGAACTGCCAGTTATGTCCGGTGTTGAGTGAAGTAGTGTTCAATATCAGGTTGGGTACTTTCGCTCGCCGTCGCCAGTTGTCGGTTTTGAAGTTGAAGTTTTCGTCCGGCTTGTCGGCGGGGGTGATCGGATTCACATAGAGCCCGTTTAGCCAGCGCGGACCGTTTCGTTTGCGATCGTCCAGATGCAGATCGTCGGCCTTGGTATCGAGCACGCGTGAAAAGATCTCACTTTCATAAAGCTCGCCGGCGCGCATCGTGCGCGTGTACTTCGGCAGCGCAATCATCTTGAGGTTCGTGGTTAATTCCGCAGCCACGCGCACGCGTACGTTTCTCTGCAAGCCCTCAACAAAATCTTTTCGAACTTTCGCTACGATGTCGATGTAATGCTGCCGGTTGATTTCTTCGTCGGGGACCGTCTGCAGCAACTTACGAACTTCGAGATAGTAGTGCGCGCCGATAATCGAACCGCCGGATACGCACGATAAAACTTCAATGCGACGGAGCACGCCCAGCTCGGCGAGACGCGCGAGTACTCCGAGATGAAACAGCGCGGCCCGAAAGCCACCGCCCGATAACGCCAGGCCAAACTTTCCTTCATACGCACTTTCAACTTCCCGTTCAGTGAAGAATTGTTTTAGTGGATCCAACGCTTTCTTATTTCGGGCTTCCACTTCGTCAATTCCGGCTGCGTCAGAAATGTCTTGAATGCGAGCAAGAAGTCCAAGTTGGCGCGCGGTCGACTCGTATTCCCAGGGCGGTATTGAAGTGCCGCGCTTCTCTGCGTCTGCTCTCCCGAGGTTGAGCCAGCGAACCGCCTCCTGGTACGCGCCGAGTCCAAAGTGTGCTTCGGCGACGGTGCTGTAGAGCCACCACTTGCTCTGCAGCGGCTTGGTGGCGAAGTTGTCGACGAGCGGCGCCACTTGCGCGACCACTTCATTGCGGATCTCCGTTGCTTCAACCCGACGACGTTTTGCTACTTCAGAGACCACCTTTGCTTTACTGGCTTCCTCTTCCTCCTGATGAGCAAGTAAGTCGAGCACGAAGGCAGCGTTGACGGCGGTGTAGCCCTGATCTTTCGCGGGACCTTCGGCATAACCGCGCAGGTAATAACTGAGCGCGCGTTCGAGTTGTTGTTTTTGATTGTCCAGTTCCCACTTGCGTTTGTAGATCGCTCCAGTGATTCCCAGCGTCTCCTGATTGCGGGTGGAATTGATGTCCTCGGAAGACTGACGCAAGATGTCGAGCGCACGATCGAGGCGCGCGTCTGCCTGCAGATCGGGATCTTTGTAAGTGCACACCGCCGCCTCTTGATGAATTGTGAGACGCAACGCCGGATCGTCACTGAGACTGGGTTCGATCAGGGCCCGAGCCAGCAGCCGACGGGCAAAGCCGAACTGCCGCTCGTCTTTTAGTTTTCTGGCGAGAGCCAGCATCTCACCGGGTGCGAGGCTCTGACCGCGCAGGGTCGCCCGAGCGACTTTGACATTCTCAGTCTCATTGTTTGCCATGAGGTTCTCCTGTGGAGTCGTAATGTATTAACCGGATTGTGAGGCCGACGACGAAACGCTCGCGGGGTCGCACTTTCAACTAGAGGCCTAAACGGGGCGGATTATGACAGAATCAGGAGCGGTCGTAAATGAACAGCTGACCGCAACGCCGAAAAGAAAAAAGGTGGACCGATGCCCACCTTTACCTTCGACTTTGAAAGAAGTAGCAGTCTTACTTGCCGGCCGCTTTGGTTTTTTCTTTCGCTGATTCGCGTTCGATCAGTTTCGAGAACCGGCTCTCCGCGCCGTCCTTCGTTTCTTCCTGATAGAGAAAGGCAAGCTTGTTCTCTTCAAATCCCTCGAAGAATGCCTGCCAGGAAATTTGTTCCAGAGTGTCCTCTCCGGAAAAACCTGGATAGTCGATTCTGAGGACTCCTGGGCTTTGTTTAGTTTGCGTGCCTTTCACACGGGCCGGATGTCCGCCGCGTTCATCCACCCAACGCTGAATTTCTCCATGATCAGTTGTCACTTTTGCTGCTGATTCTGCCGGCATAACATTCCTCCTTTGATAACGATCCGCTGTAGCTTTCCGGTACAGGTGTACGGTCGCACTCCGGTCACTGTCGGAGTCTCGTCGGGCATTTACTTGCTAAACGAACACTTCATTCGTTGTTGTTTCCAACAAGTGCAAAGTCAATGCCCAGCGCCTTTCACTAAGAAGCTGGAATCACTAACTTGCAAATGTGTTAACTCATCGCGCAACGCCACCGCGAGTGAGTCGACTGCGGCTTTGCCTTGAACTGCCAGCCGCAAGTACTGCTCACTCGAACCGATCTTGTTGCTGCATTCGCGCACCATTAATCCGTAGTTTCGTAGCAGACGGTCACGCAGCGTCCGACCTGAAATTCTCTCTGGTAATTCAACGAAGAGGAAGTTTGCTTTGGAGGGATAGATCCTTAGACCCGGGACGGAGGAGAGTTGTTCAGTCATGTACGCGCGGTCTGCCGCTACTCTCAGGAAGCTCTCGTAGTATTCACTTCTGAAAAGCGTCATGTTGCGAAGCACGAACGCAGCCAGACCGTTGATGTTCCAGAACGGCAGACGAGCACGTAGGACCTGCGCGCGCCCGCGCCCCGTCGCGGCATAACCAAGCCGCACGCCATGCCAACCGATGGACTTGCCCATGCTTTTGACGACGATGAGATTCGGAGTGTCGGCGGCGAATGCAGCTGCAGTTTCCAAATCTGAAAAATCTATGAACGACTCGTCAACGATGACAGTGTTTAGATCCTCGAGCACGTTTGTGAGTGCTTTGATTTCATCAAGCGTTAGCCACGCGCCTGTTGGGTTATTGGGATTGGAGATCACAAGCGTCTGCGCCTTTACCTCACGCACGCGTCGCACGATCTCGTCAACCTCCAACCGAAAATTGTTTTCTCGCCGGCGGGTTATGGTGTAGAGCGGGACGTGCAACTCTTCGGGCAAGTCGGTCCAACGACCAAAAGTCGGAATTGAAGTAACAATCGGATCTCTTGCTTGCTGACAAAGGGTGGTGATGATTTCGGTCGAACCGTTGCAGGGGACGATTGTCTCCGGCGCCAGCCCGGTCATCTCGCCAATGTGCTGCTGATGAACGTCAGCGTAGTCGGGGTAATAGCGAAGGATGTCGTTGAGCTGATCGCGGATCATATTGACCAGCGCCACTGGCGGGAAGTGGAGATTCACAGGGATGCAAAAGTCCAATAACTCCTCACCTTGAAAAGCGACGCTGTCTTTAACCGCAAAGAACGACGGATTGTGGGAACGCATATTGAAAAGCTGCGCGACTTCGTTGTTGCTCATTGATCCTCTCCCACTGATGAACCCCGCCATTGAGGCGCAGCTCCGGTCGGGGTCTCTTCCGTAAGCACTGAAGGAGGACCCGCCAGTAAGTTGTAAAAAACAGGAGAACACGGGAGAGTGATTTGCTTGTGAGGTGGAACGCGCGACCCGGCGAGATCTTGCATGATCATGAAGGCGCGGCGAAAACGTAAAGACTAGATTCCTTTTCCTTTTGCGAACGGGACTGAGATCGAGGGAAATTAGTCGATGCAGGATGGGTCCGGCTAGCAAAACAGAACGCGTATGAGGAGGAACAAACCCACCACTCCCGGCGAAAGTGTGAAAGACCATTCGACGAGTGGACTCCGGCGTTTAAAGACGCGACGCAGCACGACCATTCCGCTTTTCCATCCGTCTTGTTGGTACAAAGGAAGCAAGTTCGCGAGAGCGAGCACGAGATTGAGACTACCGAAGAAGCTGCCCCATGCGACGGCGGCGAGTGCGAAATTAACGGCAATTCCAGCAAGCAGCACAAACAATTGTTGCAGTAGTGGCCGTTTTTGCAAGACTGCCATGTCCATCCGAATGTAGGCGCCGAGTGGCAATAGATGGAGTTTATGTTCGACTCCCTTTACCCGGAAACCAAATAGCTTCGGTCCCCAACCAAAGCCCGTCCCCGTTACCGAAACCTTGCAGGCGCGGGCGGCAAAGAAGTGCCCCATCTCGTGAAGCACGAGGGCGGCAGAAAAACTCAGGATGGCATTTGTAACGGAGACGTGCATTGGTTGATTTCTAAAAAGAGTCGAGAAAGAAGTATCCGCTCATCTCGGTTGTGCGCGGGGTGAATCAACAAATGCGATGATTGAGGATTCCGGGCTCTGCCATGAGGCTGCCGGCTGGGGTTTTCTTTCCCGGCCGAGCTCAATCATGCAGTCGGGATGAAGGTTGAAACTTCCTGCCAGAACTTTAACCGTTCCGGAGATCGGACGTTCGCAGTGGTCACAGATGATTCGCATTTCACTCTCCTTAGTTTTTGAAACGATACGCGAAGGCGGGTCGCACGCCCGTGACATATCATTCCGCGTGCCACTCTCTTCAGAGTCCAAACTACGATTTCTGTGGAACAAACTGAGGGGACAGCAGTGGTTTAGCACAGACGACTGTGAGTTAGCTCAACGTGAAGCGTCAAACTGGAGGCTCGTTCAGAATGATTGCTGGAGCTGCGATAGAAATAAAGTGATGTGCTGGGACGCCCGCGGTCCCAGACAACCACTTGCGTGGTTGCTGGAAGCGGGCGCGTCAGCTACGTCGTAGAGAGATTAGTTCGAAGGCTTTTGCAACTCGGCCAGGGCTGCTAACACTTCATCGCTGTGGCCGGCTGGGCTCACCTTTACAAACACCTTGGCGACGTGGCCCTTCGGGTCAATAATGAAGGTGTTTCGTGCTGAATATGTCTTGCCTTCGTAATCCATGGTAGAGCCGTAATCCTGTGAAACCTTCCCGCCAATGTCTGCAAGCAGTTTGAAGTTCAAGCCTTCCTTGGCGCAAAACTCCTTATGCGATTCCGCAGTATCGACGCTGACACCGAGGATCACGGCTTTCGCCTGCTCATACTTAGCGATGTCTCGTTGAAAGTTGTGAGCTTCGAGCGTGCAGCCGCTGGTGAAGTCTTTCGGATAAAAATAAAGCACCACCCACTGTCCTTTGAAATCGGACAAGTTTGCTTCCTTGCCTTCATTTGTAGTTAGTTTGAAGGTCGGAGCGGCAGCGCCGACCGCAGGAATTTCGCCAGGGAGACTGACTGCAACGGCCGTAAAGGCAGTGACGACCAACAACGTTAAGAGACAAACATACTTCCTCATAATGACTCCTTTTTGAGTAGGACAGACATTCCTGTCTGTCTTTTTGATCAATGATGGACAGGCAAGCATGCCTGTCCTACAAGCTTTAGACGTCGGCTCTCGCCAGGACTTTGTTTTCTTCACTCGCCTTAACCGCCAGCGATGCCTGCGCTGCAGCCAGTCGCGCGACGGGCACGCGGAAGGGCGAACAGCTAACGTAGTCGAGTCCAATTTCGTTGCAGAAGGCGATCGAGCTTGGATCGCCGCCATGCTCGCCGCAAATTCCCACCTTGAGATCTGGTTTTACACTGCGTCCGCGCTCCGTGCCGATTCGAACTAACTGGCCTACGCCGTCGCGATCCAGCACCTGAAAAGGATCGTCAGGCATGATCTTGCGTTCGACGTAATTGGGCAGGAACCGGCTCGAGTCGTCGCGGCTCAAACCAAACGTCGTCTGCGTCAGATCGTTTGTGCCGAAAGAGAAGAAGTCAGCGTGAGCCGCGATGTCGTGGGCCATCAAGGCGGCGCGCGGAAGCTCGATCATTGTGCCTACCTTGTAGTCGATCGTCATGCCGTGTTCGCCCATTACCTGGCGCGCGACTTCGTCGATCACTTCCCGCTGCTGATGGAGTTCCTCGTCAAGTGAAACCAAAGGCACCATGATTTCCAACTCCGTTTTCATCTTCTCGCCCTGTACCAAACAGGCTGCTTCGAAGATTGCCCGACACTGCATGCGGGTGACTTCCGGAAACACGAGTCCCAAGCGACAGCCGCGGAATCCAAGCATTGGATTAGCTTCGCGAATACGGTTGACTTGCTTGAGCAGCCGACGTTTCTCGTCGATCTCGTCAAGCAAGTTGTCCATGTCGCCCAAAGTAGTTGCCAAACGTACCGCCATCTTCAACTCACTGAGTTCGCTCATCAACTCTTCGGCGTTTGGCAGAAACTCATGCAACGGAGGATCGAGCAAGCGAATAGTTACCGGTAGACCAACCATCTCCCGGAAGATGCCAACAAAGTCGCCGCGCTGTAGTGGCAAAAGTTTTTCGAGCGCCTTTTCGCGGGCGCCGACGCCGTCTGCCAAAATCATCTCGCGCATGGCGGCGAGTCGTTGATCGCCAAAGAACATGTGCTCGGTGCGGCACAGTCCAATTCCTTCAGCGCCAAATTGGCGAGCCACTTTCGCATCGCGTGGCGTGTCTGCGTTGGCACGCACGCGCAGCCGGCGATACTTGTCAGCCCACAACATCAGTTCGGAGAACTCCGGACCGAGTTGCGGTTGCATCGTCGGCACCTGGCCGAGAAACACTCGACCGGTTGACCCGTCGACCGTGATCCAATCGCCTTTGGTAACGACTGTGCCGGCGACGGTGAACTGTTGTTGGCCGTAATCAATATCAAGCGAATTGGCCCCGCTGACGCAAGGCTTGCCCATGCCGCGCGCAACCACCGCGGCGTGGCTGGTCATGCCACCGCGCGCGGTAACGATCGCTTGGGCTGCAACCATGCCGTGAAAATCGTCGGGACTAGTTTCTTGTCGCACCAAAATTACTTTTGCACCTTCGCGTGCGAGTTCTTCGGCTTCATCCGGACTGAAAACGACTGTACCCTGGGCCGCGCCGGGACTTGCCGGCAACCCGGTAGCCAGCACCGATGCCTTCGTCTTGGGATCAACCGTCGGATGTAATAGTTGATCGAGCTGCTCTGGAGTGACGCGCTGAATCGCCGTGGCGCGATCGATCAATTTCTCGCTTACCATTTCCACTGCAACCCGCACGGCCGCAGCGCCACTCCGCTTACCCGTGCGCGTTTGCAGCATCCAAAGCTTGCCGCGCTCGATAGTGAATTCGCAGTCCTGCATGTCGTGATAGTGCTTTTCGAGCAGGGCCGTGATCGTGGCAAATTCCTGGTAGACTTTCGGCAGTTCTTTCTTGAGTTCACTGATTGGGTTAGGCGTGCGGGTGCCCGCTACGACGTCTTCGCCCTGCGCATTCAGTAGATACTCGCCATAGAGTTCTTTCTTGCCGGTTGACGGATTGCGCGTGAACGCGACGCCGGTGCCGCTGTTCTCGCCCATGTTGCCAAAAACCATTGCCTGCACATTGACCGCTGTGCCGAGCGAATCCGGAATGCGATTTACGCGGCGATAGTCGATGGCGCGCCGGCCCATCCACGAATTGAAAACTGCTTTGATGGCCACGCGTAGTTGCTCGTATGGATCTTCAGGGATAGCGTGTTGCTCGGCTCTTATGATCTGTTTTTCGGCGGCGATGATGTCGCGCAGGTTCTCTGGATTCAGATCCGTGTCGCGACCTCCCGAGGTCTGCGCTTTGTAGCGATTCATCACGCCCTCAAACTTTTCATGAGCGACGCCCATGACAATCTCGCCAAAGAGCGATGCAAAGCGACGATAGGCATCGAGCGCGAAACGCAAGTCGCCGGTCTGTTCGGCCAGGCCTTGTAAAGTCTCTTCGTTGAGGCCAAGGTTCAGGACGGTGTCCATCATTCCCGGCATCGAGAAGGCAGCCCCGGAACGGACAGAAACGAGCAGCGGGTTTTTTGCGTCCCCAAATTTCTTGCCGACCTTCTCTTCAATTTTTTGCAAACCTTCCTTGACCTGGTCCCACATGCCGTCCGGAAAACTCTTGTCGTTCTCGAAGAAGGCATTGCAGGCTTCGGTGGTGACAACCAACCCCGGCGGCACAGGCAAGCCGGCGCGAGTCATCTCGCATAAGCCTGCGCCTTTGCCTCCGAGCAGCGATTTGTCGTCCCCGCTGCCTTCTTCAAAAAGGTAAACCCACTTGCTGGTGGTTGATTTGGGAACGTCCGCGGTTTCTTCGACTGCAGTGCTCATAGCTTAGGGAACTCTTTTCAGTGCTGGCTTTCAGGACAGAGGGAATTATCTCACGAAAATAGTCAGGGACTAAAAGCCTGTGATTTGTTAGGACTGCGGGCGTTCCGGCCACAAACGCGCCGCACGCGCGCAGCATTCGGGGAATTGCAATTAGGAATCTACTGTTCGCGCTTCGCGCTCATTGCGGGCGGGACGCCCGCGGTCCCAGCAAATCACTTGAATACTTGAAAACCCGTGCCAACTCAACTCTCAGTTGTAGTGAAAGAAGCAGCATTGTTCCCGTTACGATTACAGCAACGACCACGCCACCTAATAACAAACGACCCGGAACACTCGCCACAGATCTTAGCGCGACGTCACCCAGCACAACTCCCAGTACGCACGCCGCAATTGCCGACAAGATTGTTCGCAGAATCGTGCTTGAGATGTTGGGAAGCAAACGCACTGCCACGCGCAGCCGATTGATCATCATCACGAAGAACGCGATTGCTCCGGCCCAGGCAGCGCCCAGGGCGCCGTACCTGGTCGTTAGGGGATAGAGCAGAATTAAAAACGTCACAGCTTCAAACAACTTGAACTTCGCATCGGGAGCTATCCCTCTAATACTAACCACCAGTGGTGATACAAGCATTGCGTGTCCCTTGCAAAAGACCAGTAGCGCCAGGATCCGGAGAATTGTTCCCGCAGCTCGCCACTTGCCGCCGTAAAGGAAGACCACAATCTCTTCGCCGAGCAATAACAATAACGCTGTCGTCAGTGTCAGCAAGATGGAACTAACCGCAAACACGCGTACAAAAGCACGCTCGAGACGTTTCGTTTCTCCGCCCGCTATCTCCGTATACGCCGGGAAGGTCACGCTTACAATCGCGTTGCTAACACCGTGGAGTGGCAGCACTGCGAGGTTGTAAGCGATCACATAAGTCCCCAAGAGCGCCGCGCTGTAGAGTCTGCCGATTAATACGTTGTCGGCCATCGACATGATGTAGCCGAGCACGCCCATCACAAAAGCATACTTTCCGAACTCAAGCGCGACGCTGAGTGAACTCTTGTCGAGACGCAGGCGCGGCCGGTACGCGTGAAAGGCGTATGAGAGCGCGACGCCGATGAACGCCGAGACTAACTGGCTGAACACCAGCGCCCAAACGTTCCGCGTCCAAAGGACCAGCGCGATGGTAGCGATGGCTGTCAGCAAGTTCGTTGAGAGTTCGAGCCAGACGATTTTTTGAAAGCGAACGCCCCGGCGATGAATCATGAGTCCGATGTTCTGGAACCCCTGAATTAGTGGCAGCACGCTCAGCACCAACAACAACTGAGAAACTCGCGGCTCGCCGTAGAACTTTGCGGCGGGACGGGCCAGGGCCAACATCAGCAGCCCAAGCAGCAAGCGTCTGATCAGATCAACTGTCCAGAGCGTGTCGAGGTGTTTTGCGAGTGCTTCATCGTCCTTGAATTTCGACTTGATGACGGAGACGTCGAGGCCAATGTTTGAGAGGGCCGCAAGGCCGGTGACCACCGTCAACGCCATGCCAAACAGGCCGAAATCTTCGGCGAGCAGGAACCGCGCCATGATTACCGAGCGCACTAGTCCCAGAAGATACGTGGAGGCAACCGAGGTTGTGTTCCAGATAACGCCGGACTGAACTCTGCTTGTTAAAGAAGATGGCATGAGGGTCAAGCAATAAGCAGTCAGCAATAAGCAGTCAGCAATAAGCAGTCAGCAGTCAGCAATCAGCAGTCAGCACAAAGAGGCGAGTGACCCGGCTGAATGCTGACTGCTTTTGGCCGACTACTTTTTTACGATATTGCCCTCGCAATCATGAAGGCGGCGCCCGCCGCCGCACTGCCGATTAGCGCAGTCTGTAGGGCGCTGCGGATTGGTTGTGTTCCGGTGAAACGAGCTTTGATAAATCCAAAGACCAACAACGCCAGCAGCGTGACGGCAATCGAAACAAACAGGGCGGTTGTAGTGTTGCGGGTAAACATGTAAGGCGCCAGCGGCACGAATCCGCCCGCGGCGTAAGCCCCGCCAATGGTGATTGCGCTCGTCAGCGCGCGCTTAGGATCGGGTCTTTCAAGACCCAGTTCGAAACGCATCATGAAATCGATCCACTTCTGCGGCTGCTTGCGCAAAGCTTCAACTATGGGCCAGGTCTCTGCTTCGGATAGTCCGTACTCTTGAAAGACCTCAGCTACTTCCCGCATTTCTTCGTGAGGTATTTCGGCAACTTCGCGTTTCTCGCGTTCGCGTTCTTTGGCGTAGTGCTCCGCATCGCTTTTCGCAGCGAGGTAACCACCGAGTCCCATCGCGATGGAACCAGCGGCGATTTCAGCCAGGCCCGCGGTAACGATGATGCCGGTTGGATTCGCCGCGCCTTGCAACCCGCCGGTGAGTCCCGCGGCTAATGCAAAAGGAACAGTTAGGCCGTCAGACATACCAATGACGACATCGCGTACGACCTCACCGGCGGTAAAGTGGCGTTCAGTGTGGGGAGTTTGCGGCATGGGGTTCCTTCAACAAGACTAACAAGAGACGTAACGGAAACGGACAACAGGTTAAGTGGGGAAGGGAGAAAAGGGAAGATGAGCGAGATGATTTTCCATATCTCATTTTTTATTTCGCATTTACCATTTCCGAAACGGAAGAAACAAGGTGGGTGGGTCGACGCCGCCGGAGATCAAACCCGGTCCGACCAGATGCAAAATGAGAAATGAAAAACGAGAGATTGAAAAGCTCTTTACGGCCCACGCCAGTTTGTCTTTAGAACCAACCTACCCGAATTCCCTGTTTACCGTTCCCCTTTTCCCGTCCTTCAGAATTTTCCTGTCAGCATCAATACTCCAATCACAATGAAAGACATTGCCGCCACGCGCTTGATCCAAACGAGTGGCAGGTAATTGCCGAGGAGGCTGCCAGCCAGCACCCCAATTGCGGAGACGGTGGCGAGCGCCAGGGCTGCGGCGATGAAGACGGCCCAGGGCTTTTTGGATTGTGCTGCCATCGTCATTGCGGCCAACTGAGTTTTGTCGCCCATCTCCGCCAGAAAAATCACGCCAAAGGTTGTTAGAAACACGCGCCAGTCCATCTCAGTCTCCTTAAGTGTCCGCAATAACAGTAGCCCTAAGTTTGTCTTCTCTTTTTCAGCCTACAGCGTCTCCGTGCCTAGGTGGTAGAAAAATTATGGCAAAACACCCACCACGGAGACACAGAGAACACGGAGGCTGCGCAGAGGATTTTCAAATTCGGTCACTACCTCAATAATTAAGATCTATCCCTGCCGGAACGCGATGGCTTGGAGTAATCTATACTAGCTTATATTCTCGCGTTCGCTTATGTAGTCTCAGATCAACCAAATGGGCCAGATTTCTAACGACTTCCTGGGAACTGAGCGTTTCCGCATTCGTCGCCGGTTGGGTTCGGGTGGCATGGGCGTCGTCTACGAAGCGCACGATCGTGAGACTGACAAAGTAGTGGCGCTGAAAACACTCACTCGCGCTGAAGCTTCACACATCTCACGATTCAAAAATGAGTTTCGCTCGTTAGCCGACGTCTCGCATCCAAACCTGGTTGCGTTATATGAGTTTATGTCTGACGGCCAGTACTGGTTCTTCACGATGGAGCTGGTCCAGGGAGTAAATTTTCTTGAGTACGTCCGTCCCGGTTATCACGCCAAACACGTTCAGTCTTCAAGAACGCCAACTCTCCGCAAGACGGTAAACGCATCTGAGTCCGACGAGGAGTTATTGGCAGATTACGAAGCCGAGACACAACAGTTGGAATCCATTCGCGTGTCGCAGTTGACGGGCGAGCGACCGGAGACTCCTCAAGATCCTGCGCTCGCGCAATCGAAATTGGACCTGGGACTGCTCAACGTCGCCTTAAGACAGCTGGTTGAAGGTTTGCACGGTTTACATGAGACCGGAAAACTTCATCGCGATATCAAACCGTCAAACGTTTTGGTAACTAAGGAAGGGCGAGTAGTTATCCTCGACTTTGGTCTGGTAGCTGAAGTTGAAGGGGGAGAACATCACGATACCCTGACGCTAGCCGGCACGCCTGACTACATGTCTCCCGAACAAGGTGCGCAGTTGCCGATCTCGCGCGCCAGCGATTGGTATAGCGTGGGGGTCATGCTCTATCAGGCGCTTACCGGACGGCTTCCGTTTTCCGGTAAGTTTTTCGAAGTGATGATGAACAAGCAGAACTTCGATCCGCCCGCTCCGAGTGAACTGGTAAAGAGTGTTCCGCCGGAGCTCAACGACCTCTGCATGCGTTTGCTGCGCCGCAAACCGGATGAGCGGCCAACCGGTCGTGAAGTTTTGCGAATATTGGGACATGGCCGCACTGGACCGTTGCAGCGGCCGATAGCCAGTCCCGCAGCGTCGGTAGCGCAAACAACTCCATTCATCGGTCGCGAACGTCAGTTGCGCGAACTCGCAAACGCATTCAACGTCACGCGACGCGGGCAGACTGTCACGGTTTATGTCCACGGCAGCTCAGGAATGGGGAAGACAGCGGTGGCGCGATACTTTCTTGATCTTACGCGCGAGCAGCATCCGGACGTTGTTATTCTCGAAGGCCGTTGTTATGAACGCGAGTCAGTTCCTTACAAAGCTCTCGATGGTGTAGTTGATAGTCTGACGAAGTATTTGATGTCCTTGCCGGAAGCCAGGGCCGAAGCCCTGATGCCGCGCGAGGTCATGGCACTCGCCAGGCTTTTTCCGGTGATGCTGCAAGTGGATGCAGTTTTCAATGCGCCGCAACGCGAACATGAAACTCCCGATCCCTTCACCCTGAGACGCAAAGGTTTTGCTGCTTTGCGCGAACTGCTCGGCCGAATTTGCGACCGGCAACCGCTGGTGCTTTACATCGACGATCTGCAATGGTCCGACGCCGATAGCACGAGTTTGGTTGAAGACCTGCTGCGGCCACCCGATTCACCGCCCTTGCTTTTGCTTTCGAGTTTTCGGAGCGAAGACCTAAAAAGCAAGCCGTTCCTTAAGTCGTTGCTGGAAAAATCTGGTAGTGAGAGTTGTCGTGAAGTTCTGGTTGGCGCCCTTTCAAAGTCGGAATCCTATACGCTGTTACACGACCTGCTCGGTTCAAGCGCCTCGGTCCTGGAGCCGTTCGCGGACGCCATACTCGGTGAAGCCCGCGGAAATCCTTTTCTGCTCGAACAGCTCGCTCGTTACGCCCTCACCAGCGATCAGACGGCGACCACCGGAATAACTTTGGCGGTAATGCTCGACGCGCGCCTGCGGCATTTGCCAAAGGGTGCGCGCCAGTTCATCGACGCCCTGGCCGTTGCCGGTCGACCGATTAATCCGGAAGTGGCTTACCAGGCGGCAGAGCTTTCGGGCGACGAATTGCCGCTGGTTACTACTTTGCGCGCTGCGCAGTTTTTGCGCACCGGTGGCGCGGAACACACGCTCGAGCTCTATCACGATCGCATTCGCGAAGCGCTCGCAGCTCAACTCGAACCAAAAAAAGTCACGCAGATCCATCGCCGGCTGGCCCAGGCGCTCGAGGCCCGCGGCATCGACGATCCTGAAGCTCTCTTTGAACACTACCTGGGCGCGGGTGAAAGAGTGCGCGCTGCCACTCATGCTGCTGTGGCTGCTAAAAAAGCGGCCAGCGCGCTCGCCTTCGATCGAGCCGCAGCTTTCTTTCGCCGGGCCCTTGAACTAGCGCCCGCGCGCGACGCTGAGCTCGTCGATCTCAAACGCGGACTTGCCGACGCGCTGGTCAACGCCGGTCGTCCGGCGGAAGCGGCGCAGGCCTATCTTGATCTGGCGCAGTTGACCTCGGCGCGCCATAGTCTCGACTTCAAGCGACGCGCCGCCCAACAACTCCTGATGGGCGGACACATCAACGAAGGTTTGGAGCTGATTCGTTCCGTGCTCGCGGCGATTGGTTTGACCTACCCCGCCGGACCAAGAAGCGCGCTGTTTTCTTTAATACTTAAGCGCATTCAAATCCGCGTGCGAGGTTTGAGTTTTACTGAACGCGACGAGGGCCAGATACCGGAATTCGATCTGGTGCGTGTGGATACTTGTTACGCTGTTGCTGCAGGGTTGGGCTCAGTTGATCTTATTCGCGGTGCAGATTTCCAGAGTCGTCATCTTTTACTGGCATTGAGAGCGGGCGAACCTTACCGCATCGCGCGGGCGATGGCTTTCGAAGCCGCCTGGACTGCGGCGCGTGGCGGAGCGGGCGTGGAACGAGCCGCGCAAATTGCGCGACAAGCCGAGGAACTCGCAAACAAGGTTGGTCATCCACACGCCATCGCTATCTCAATGTGGGCCCGTGGCGTTTGCGCTTATCTGGCCGGAACCTGGCAAAAGGCCGCGGAACTTTGCGAGGTTGCTTCGGAAGTTTTGCGCGACCGTTGTACCGGCGTCACCTGGGAGCTTACGGTCGCGAATCGCTACAAGCTCAGCTCGCTGCTTCAGATGGGAGAGTTGGTTGAAGTTTCACGACGCGTGCCGGCGCTGCTTTCCGCCGCTTTGGAACAGGGAAATTTGTTTGCGGCAATGGAACTGCGCACTCGTTTGAACTTAATCTGGCTGGTCGCAGACGATCCTGACAAAGCGCGGGGAGACGTGATCGAGGCTCTCAAGTCGTGGCCGCAGGTGGGATTTCATTTGCAGCATTACGTCTCGCTGCATGCGCTGACGCAGATCGAGCTTTACACCGGTGATACCGAAGTAGCGTGGAAGCATGTCGAGGGTCAGTGGCCGGCGCTCGAGGATTCGCTGCTTTTGCGCACGCCGGCCGTGCGGGTCGAGGCTATGCAACTCCGCGCGCGGACTGCATTGGCGACCAGCGCTGAAGGTCGTGATGACGCGAAGCTGCGGTTGGCGGAAAAGTTGGCGCGTAAGATCGAAAAGGTAAACATGTCGTGGTCAAAGCCATTTGCGACCTTAATTCGAGCGACCATCGCGCACCAGCGTGGGGAGGCTGAGAAAGCCACGACGCTGTTATCGGAAGCGGTGCAGGGATTTGAGCGCGCTGAGATGCATCTTCACGCGGCAGCCGCTCGACGCCGGTTGGGCGAGCGATTGCGAGATGAACGCGGAAAACAACTAATCGCTGAGGCTGACGCCTGGATGGTGGGACAAAAAATAAAAAAGCCCGAAGCGATGACGCGAATGATCGTCCCGGGTTTCTGAGAATTATCCGCCGAATGCCAGGTAGTGATTGTCTGGGACCGCGGGCGTCCCGCCCGCGATGAGCGCGAAGCGCAAAAAAGTTTTTCCCGGTTGAGATTGAGGATTCGCGCCTGCGGCGCTCGTTGCGGGCGGGACGCCCGCGGTCCCAGACAATCGCTTGGGTGGTATTCCGAGTTTGTCGTTCACGCAGCCCGGCGTGCTTCGGCAACCGGACGCGGTTGAGGCTGTGGCCGAATTCCCCAGTCGTACGTTCGTCGGGTCAAGCGAATCGCCGCGCGCACTGAAAGCCGCGCAAACAAACTGAGCTTCGTCTTGCGTACATTGTCGGCAGCTATCCCGCCCGGATACAGCGACGCAAACACCAGGCACGCCACCGCGTAGACAATCCGACTGCTGATCGGCAGGTTACTCATCGGGCCACTGCGAGTGCGCGCTATGATCTCTTTCAAACTATAAAACGCACTCCAGCTCTCCTGCGACTCCTTCATCAGATCTTCAGTCGGGATCGTCGGATGCTTGACGGCCACATCAGTATGGTCATAGTCGAGCCAAAACTTTTCCTTCACGATTTGCACGGCATGTTTTGGCTGGTAGTTCGCGTCATCACGGTTTTTGTAGTCGCGAATCATTTCGTGATAGTCCTTGGTCCCAGGGTAGACGCTGTAGAGCGGAAACTGCGCGAACGCTGTGCCCGACAAGTGTGCAAACTCCCGCATCGTCTTGAGGGTTGCCGGTGTATCGCTTTCAAGTCCGCCGATGATCGAGGCGAGCACCATGATTCCATGGCTCTGAATCTTTTGAATCGCCTCCGCCATCTTCTCACCCACCGGGTTCCACGTCTTGTTTACATTTTTCAGACCGGCTTCAGTGAATGATTCAACACCGATGAGCGCGCCGCGCAGTCGCATCTTGCTATACATCGCGTCCATGTACTCGTCGTCGGAGTGACATTCGGAAGTCATCTGGGTAAAACCATAGAGCGCGGGTGGGCCAGCCTTGTCGTATTGATCAAAGAGTTCGAGACGATCTTCGCGGACGCGCTCGAGATTGGCGCGGGTTTGCGGATTCGTTTCCCTGGCAATGCGCGCGAGTGTCGCCGGAGTGAAGTTGTCATCCGAGAAAAAGACGTAACGGAAGCCCATGCGATAAAGTTCGTTGGCTTCTTCGATGATCTGATCGTTGGTGTGCAGGCGCGGCGTACGCCCGTCAGTTACCCACACCGAACAGAAGCTACAATTTTCAGGACAGCCTGCTACCGTCTGAATGCACCCCATCAAGTATTTGTTAGGATCGAGCAGGTCCCAACGCGCCTTCACCATCAATTCTCCGGGCACGCGGCCACCGTCATAAACGCGTTTCAGCCGGCCCATGTATGCGTCCTCGAGGATGTCTTTCCAAATGAGATCCGCATTTCCTTTGACGACTGCGTCGGCGCCCATTTCCAGTGGTTCATCCGGAAAAATAGTCGGGTGAACGCCGCCGACGATCACCGTCGCACCGCGCTTCTTTGCTTCACGCACGACGCGATAACCCGGCCGGCAGTTTCCGGTGTGGATGCCAACGCCGACAATGTCACCCGGGCCCACAGCTTCAGGATCAAAAGCCTTGACCGGCACGTCGACGATTACCGGGTCACCAGCAAACTTAATCGGCGTTGCACCCGCGATAACAAACAGCCAGCGGGGCGTGATTACGCTGTAGCCAACGGTCGCATTTGCCGGGTTTACTAGTATGACCTTACTCATAACCCATTCTCCTTATCCACGGTGCGCTTGATCCAAAAACTGGTCCGGTAGCGCGTGTAGCACCTGGATAATGGTACCGGTGGATCGTCCCTGATTGGATAGCGAGGAATCAGGGTTTGCCTTAGAAAACGCGCCCAGCGTAATCGCCTGAGGTAGGACTGTCAATCCCAAGGTCGCTCGACTCCGAGTATCAGCCGGCAAAGTATCCGAAGGCAGGGAGGAAAGGCAGATTCCTCCTGCTTCTCAAATTGCAGCAACCGGCTGGTTGTTTCTAGTTGCCCAGCCGGAAATTGTCGAACAAATGGTTCTTCTCGTGTATGAATACAATAACCGCCACGACTACCACTGCGATTCCAACTCCGATGGCGATTTTCTTGCCCTTCGATAAATTGTTGCTCGTGCCCGGCTGGATTTGTGATTTGGCAGGTAGCCTGACTCTGCCGGCCTTAGCATCAGCGACCAACTTGAGCATGTTAGTTTTCAATTGCTCGTTGGCCCTGGGCGCTTTTTTTTCAGGGACTTCAGCTGGAATATTGGCAGGATCATCCTTCACGGAAGGGTCAGACGTGCTAGCTGCGAACGCGGAAGTGCCGCCGATTGTGCAGGCTATCGCGGCGATGAGAATTACCGATGCAAGTTTCTTGAACATAAAGTTCTCCTTCTGTTTGCGAGTTAAACCAGGTCCAACACACTCTGGATTCAGTGCATTTTTGGCTCATCCGATAACGCGAGAAATTGCGCCGAAACCTATCGTTGGCTGTCGCTAATCTTTTCCGGCAACGGCAAACCTGGCTCGGCCAGGGTGTGAAGCGATACAATTCGCCCGCTCTGGAGGTTGATTCAGCTTCAAAATCTATGTCGGCCCTGCCATCACATGAAGTGTCTGAATTGCTCGTGGATTGGGGCAACGGAGACCAGACCGCGTTTGATAAGTTGATCCCTCTTGTTTACGACGAACTGCGTCGTATGGCCCATCGCTATATGGCCCGCGAGAGCCCTGACCATACACTGCAAACTACCGCCCTTGTCAACGACGCCTACCTCCGGCTTGTCGATCAGAGACGCACGCGTTGGCAGAACCGGGCACAGTTTTTTGGAATCGCCGCACGGTTGATGCGACGTATTCTGGTGGATCACGCTCGCAGTCACACTTACGAAAAGCGTGGCGGCGGAGCGATCCATGTCCCGCTTGACGAAGGTGCGGTGTTAAGTCCCGAGCGCGCGGCTGATGTTTTGGCGCTGGATGAGGCACTCAATCAACTCACAACCATTGATCCGCGAAAATGCGAGATTGTCGAACTGCGATACTTTGGTGGGTTTACAGTTGAAGAGACGGCCTTGCTATTGGACGTCTCAGACGTGACGGTAATGCGCGACTGGAGCTTGGCCAAGGCCTGGTTGCGCCGCGAGATCAGTAGGGGCTAGCGACTACCGTTCTGATGGTTTTCGCTGCGAGTTCTCGCGTTACGATTGAGGAAGAGATGGCGGGTTCTACCTGGAAGGGCAGCAGAAGGTTGTTTGATTACTTTGCCCCGTAGGGGCGAGATGTTTATAGCTTGGTGCTGCACTCTCAATCGGACGCTCCAGCGGAGCGCAATGTGTTTGGCTTCCCGCCATTGATGGGCGGCTAAGTGCATTTCGCTCCGAGCGGAGCGAGGTTCTTCAAGGCCATTCCGTTGCTATAAACATCTCGCTCCGCTGGAGCGAAAACGAATCTCAAGGTTGCACTCAAACTTGAATCCGCCAATGACACCTGAGCGCTGGCAACAAATCAACGATCTCTATCACTCCTCACTGGAGCGAGAGCCATTTGCGCGCGCGGCTTACATAGCCCAGGCTTGCGATGGTGACGAAGATCTGCGCCAGGAAATCGAGTCGTTGGTGAGTTCTCATGAATGTAGCGATGGGTTTATCGAGCAACCTGTCGCGGGAGTAGTGGCCCGTCTGCTTATCGCCGAGCAAACAAATTCCCTGACGGGTACCCGGATCGGTCACTACCAGATACTTGCCAGCATCGGCACAGGCGGGATGGGTGAAGTCTATCAGGCACACGATACGAAGCTTGATCGTCAGGTTGCCATCAAGCTACTGCCAGATCGATTTACGCTGGAGGCTGATCGGGTCCGCCGTTTTCAGCAGGAGGCGCGCGCCGCTTCTGCTCTCAATCATCCAAATATTCTGACGATTTATGAAATCGCGGAACTGGAAAACCGACCTTATATTGTGGCCGAGTTCATTGATGGACAAACAGTGCGCCAGGTAATTGCAAGCGGAGGGTTGAAACTGGGCGAGGCGCTCGACGTGGCTATTCAGATCTCGAGCGCCCTGACCGCGGCCCATGCCGCCGGCATCACGCATCGAGACATAAAACCTGAAAACATCATGTTGCGTCCCGATGGTTACGTCAAAGTTTTAGATTTCGGGCTGGCCAAGCTTACCGATCGCGGCGGCAGTGAATTTGATCGAGGGGCGATTTTTCCCCACACCGATCCTGGCGTCGTAATGGGCACAGTCAGGTACATGTCGCCTGAGCAGGCTCAGGGCCTGGCTGTGGACAACCGAACCGACATCTGGAGTCTTTGCGCGGTCATTTATGAAATGATTGGCGGCTGCCCGCCGTTTGAAGGAGCAACGCCGAGCCACGTCACAGTTTCAATACTGGAAAAGAAACCGTTGCCTCTATCACGCTATGTTCCGCAAGTGCCCGCCGAACTGGAATGGATCATCAGCAAAGGCCTGCGCAAGGATCGTGAAGAACGGTATCAGACGGCGAGAGATATTCTGGTTGACTTGCGGCATTTCAAGCAGCAGCTGGAACTGAACAACGAGCTGGAACGGACTCTCGCGCCGGAACAAAATGTTCAAACTGAAACTGAGACGGCAAAGAAGACTCCCGGCGTGTTGTCGAACGAGAGCGCAGTTTCGTCAGGAAGGCGACAGGCTCGCAAGTTCACCAACTCGCTCGCCGTCTTGCCGCTCACTAACGCCAGCGACGATCCTAACGCGGAGTATCTCTGTGATGGCATTACCGAAAGTATTATTAACAGCCTTTCGCGCCTGCCCAAGCTGAGGGTGGTGCCGCGCAGCACCGTCTTTCGTTACAAGGGACAGGAAGTCGATCCACAACAGATTGGACAGGACCTTAGCGTTCGCGCAGTGCTCACCGGACGACTGCTGCAAATGGGCGACCGTCTCATAATCAAAACCGAGTTGATTGATGTGCTGAACGATTCGCAGTTGTGGGGCGAGCAGTACAACCGCAAGCTTTCAGACATTCTTGAACTTGAAGAGGAAATCTCCCGCGAGATTTCAGAGAAGCTGCGTATTAAGTTAACCGGCGAAGACAAGAAGCGTCTGACCAAACGCCACACCAGAAACACGGACGCATATCAGGCGTATCTCAAGGGCCGCTACTACTGGAACCGGCGCACACCGGACAGCCTGCAAAAAGCCATCCAATCATTTGAAGAAGCTACGCAGGCAGACTCGAGTTACGCGCCGGCATACTCCGGGCTCGCCGACTGTTACGCGTTGCTGAACTACTACGGCATCTTTTCATCACAGACAACTCGCCCGAAAGCTACGACGGCCGCAGCCAAAGCACTCGAGGGCGATGAGGCCTTGTCCGAAGCCCATGCGTCAGTGGCGCTCGTCGCGTTCTGGTTTGACTGGGAGTGGACGAGGGCCCAGGTTGAATTCGAGCGTGCTCTAAAGTTAAACCCGGGCTATGCCGCGGCGCATCAATGGTACTGCTGGTACCTGGCGGCGATGGGAAAGTTTGCCCAGGCTGAAGCCGAAGGCCAGCTGGCGTTGGAGCTTGACCCGATGGCGCCGACAATCAATCTGGCGCTGGCCAAGTATTACTTTTTTGCTCATCGCTACGACGACACGATCAAGCAATGCAAGCGCACTCTGGATCTCGAACCCAAGTTCATTGCCGGGCATTATTTCCTGGGCCAGGCTTACGTGCAAAAGGGAATGTTCAGTGAGGCGATTGTGGCTTATGAAAAAGGTTTGCAGACACTGGGCGACTTGCCGCTCGGTCGCTCGGTGATCGCGCATGCGCTCGCACTCGCGGGAGATCAGGCTGCTGCTGAAGAAACGTTGAACTCGCTTACCAACGAAGCAACATCCGCGGACGTCTATGTGCCCGCCCACGGTATAGCGCTGATTCATACGGGCCTCGGTAACAAAGACCAAGCCATCGATTGGCTCTACAAGGCTTACGACGAACGATTTGTCTGGCTGGCTTATCTAAACGTCGATCCGGTGTTTGACGGTTTGCGTAACGAAACGAGTTTTAAAAAGTTAATTACTCGCATGAATTTTTGATCTGCCCTGAGATGACTCAAGTCCGTGATGAGGTCAGTACCATCCGCGGTAGCGGGTGGGTCGTAGTAAATCCGCAGCTTACCCATCCGCTACCGCGGACGGTACTGACCTCATCGCCCAGGTGAGCCAAGTATGTGACTGCCCTTTTCAAACTGGCATCACTTTCGTCGATCGTCAGAGTTTTGCAGTGAGTTCTCGGAGAGCGTCTGAAAGTCGTGAGCAACTGTTGCCGCTGATAAGTGAGTAGCGGCGGAAATCAAAAGTCGTCACCTGCGCGACGCCGAGGCTGGCAGAAGTGAGAAAAATCTCATCAGCGTCCGTGAGATCGGCCAACTCGTAAACACCCTCCACCGCCGGAATAAATTGTTTAGCTGCAAGCTCAAGGACCGCCGCTCGCGTGATGCCGGCAATCGTTCCGGTGCTTAACGCGGGTGTGTGAAGCGTGCCGTCCTTGAACCAAAAGATGTTGGCCATCGTAGCGGAAACGATTTCACCGCGTTCGTTTAGCGTGACTGCTTCATCGAAATCTCTTGATTGTGCTTCTTCCCACGAAAGCACCTGCTCCAGATAATTCAAACTCCGGATTCCGACCAGCGGCGACATGGTGTTAACGCGATAAGGCGAAACAGCGAGCGACATCCCCGCCGCCGGAACCTTCTGCGGTTCGCCGGTCATGATCAAGAGATCAGTCTTGCGCGTACTTTCCTTTTTTGTGCGCCACACATCCCGACCGCTGCGCGCCAGCAGAATCACACGCGCGCGCCCGCTCTTCACCTGATTGACTGAACAAAGTTTTCTCAGATCTTCGCCAACGTTGCGTTCATTAAGTCCGGCGCACTCGACGTTTAGTTTTTCGGCGTGACTGCTTAAGCGGCGCCAATGTTCCGGCCAGAGGAAGGGCCCGCCGTTGTAGATCGCCACCGTGGTAAAGACGCCGCGGCCATACAACATTGCCGACGAAACGGGCGCGACCCGTGCCTTCGTGGCTTCTAGCATCACTTTGTTGAGATAGATTACAGGATGCATGGCTGGGTCGAGACTCTTTGGAGTGCGGTGACCTGTCACCGCTTTGGCCTTCGGCGGCTTGACGCCGAAATCTTTACGGTTGAACTCGACGACTCGTGGTCACGACAGGTCGCGACCTGACAAAGCGGTGACAGGTCACCGCACTCCAAGGAGTTGACGCTAACTCGCGGCCATCACTTTAGCTTCGAGTTTTTCAGCGAGGGAGCCGCGCCAAACGGCTTCGAGTTGGTTAACGTCAGTCGATATGATTTCTTCACCGCCGAGTTTGACTCGCAGTTGGCCGCCGCCGACATGGCCCAGGATCGCGATGGGACAATTCGCACGGGCGGCGAGATCCTCGACCAGCGCCAGAGAAGAGGTCGGGAAGCTGAGGATGATTCGCGAAGGTGATTCACTGAACAGCGCGCTCGTCGCTGGCAAAGAAGTTTCAGCGATATCAATCTCCGCGCCCGCGCCGCTGCGATTCAGCGATGAGAAACAGCATTCAGCGAGAGCGACGGCAAGGCCGCCGTCGGCGCAGTCGTGGGCCGATGCGAGCAGTCCCGCTTCGGCAGCTTCAAGACAAACCTGTTGCACCGCACACTCGAGCTTTAGATCGAGTTTGGGAACCGAACCGTCCGCAATCATACGCTCGGTAGAAACACCGTCGATCGTCGCCGTGTATTCGCTAAGAGAAATGTCGTTTGCAGTGTTCCCGAGCAAAGCGATTACATCACCCGCCTGTTTGAAACCGGGTTGCACCACGCGGCGCACGTCTTCAACCAGACCGATCATCCCAATCACCGGAGTAGGAATGATTCCCCGGCCCTCGGTCTCGTTGTAGAAGGAGACGTTGCCGGAAACAACCGGCGTGTTGAAGGCACGGCACGCTTCCGCCATGCCGTCAATGACTTCCGAAAATGACCACATCACTTCCGGCCGTTCGGGTGACGCGAAGTTAAGACAGTTGGTAACGGCGAGGGGACGGGCGCCAACACAAACAACGTTGCGCGCCGCTTCCGCCACGATCAGTTTCGCGCCTTCACGCGGATCAGCGGCGCAGTAGCGACCGTTGCCATCAAGCGACATTGCCAGCGCGCGGCGAGTCTCTTTGATCCGCACTACCGCGGCGTCCGCGCCTGGCAAGATAACCGTGTTGGTTCTCACCATGTGGTCGTATTGGCGATAGACGAATTGTTTTGACGAAAGATTTGGTGATGCGAGGAGTTTGAGTAACGAATCGTTGTGGTTTTGAACTTTGAGCTTCGAACTTTGTACTTCGTTCTCTGGACTTTGGTCTTGGGCCTTTCGTTTTTGGTCTTCGGTATCTGGAATTTGGAATTTGGATTTTGAACTGGGCGCGGCCATCGGCCGTTCGTACAGCGGCGCTTCGTCCGTCAGCGCGGCCACCGGAATGTCCGCAACGGTTTCGCCTTCATGAAGCACGCGCATGTTGTGGCCGTCGCGGACGCGACCAATAACTACCGCGTCCAGGTCCCACTTGCGGAAGATATCGATCACTTCACGTTCGCGTCCGGAGTGCGCCACGATCAGCATCCGCTCCTGCGATTCGGACAGCAGCATCTCGTAAGCAGTCATGCCTTGCTCGCGTTGCGGCACCAAAGACAAATCTATTTCTATTCCGGTGTTCGCCCGGGCCGCCATTTCGCACGAAGACGATGTCAGACCAGCGGCGCCCATGTCCTGAATTCCTGCAACTGCTCCGCTGCGCATGGCCTCGAGACAGGCTTCGAGCAACAACTTTTCAAGAAAAGGATCGCCGACCTGAACGGTTGGACGTTTCGCCAGTGCAGCATCGTCAAACTCTGCCGAGGCCATCGTCGCGCCATGAATCCCATCGCGTCCGGTCTTGGCGCCGACGTAAAGGATCGGATTGCCAACGCCGGTGGCCTTACCGAAAAAGATTTGATCACGTTTGACTAAGCCAAGCGCGAATGCGTTCACCAGTGGATTGAGTGAATAAGCATCGTCGAACGCTACCTCACCGCCGACGGTAGCGACGCCAAACGCGTTTCCGTAGTGAGCAATTCCGCCAACAACACCGGCGAGCAACGACCGGTTGCGACGGCCGTGCTGCGGATGATCGAGCGATCCAAAGCGCAAACTGTTCATCGCTGCGATGGGCCGGGCGCCCATCGTAAAAACGTCGCGGAGAATGCCGCCAACACCCGTCGCTGCTCCTTGAAAAGGCTCGATGAAAGACGGGTGATTGTGTGACTCGATCTTGAAGGCAGCACACCAACCGTCGCCTACATCAACGATCCCGGCGTTCTCGCCAGGTGGAACGATGATGCGTTCGCCGGTAGTGGGAAGTCGTCGCAGGTGAACGCGCGAAGATTTATAGGAACAGTGTTCCGACCACATCACCGAGAAGATGCCCAGTTCGGCGAACGTAGGTTCACGTCCCATGAGCGACTTGATGCGTTCAAACTCTTCCGTGCTGAGATTGTGAGCGGAGACGACGTCGGGAGTGATTTGTTCCATAGAAAGTAGGCAGAAGGAATCTCGGCGATTGCTAGGGACTATTTACTGCCTTAGTGCCTACCAGTTTTTCGATAGCGCTGCGCAATTCGATCGTCTTGATCGGCCCGAAATGTTTGTAAACCACCTCGCCCTTGTTGTTGTAAAGGAAGGTGGCCGGCAACACCCCGCCCCATTCGGGATCGATTGAGTTAATTGCCGGATCCGGATCAGGTACGTTCAGTAAGTAGACGGGCATCTGCGCCTTCAGCTGACGAAGGAACTTCGGCACAGTGGTTTCGCGATCGGCGACATCGTCGAGGCTGATGGCGATGAAATCCAGGCCCCTGGCGCGATAATCCTTATCGATCTTGATTAGATCCGGAAACTCGACGCGACAAGGGATACACCAGGTAGCCCAGAAATTGACCAGCAGCGGACGGTTACCGTCACGCTTCAAGAGTTGCTGCATCTCCTCGGCGTTGATTGCCGGCACCGTTGGAGACTTTACGGCCGGAGTGCCACGAGCCTTACGAACCGTCTTCCCCTGGGCCGCCGCCGAGAAGGTCAACAACAAAATGCCGGCAGCGATTACCACGCAACCGATAATGAGGCGAGCATGCTGAGTTTTTGAAATGCGTATCATCAGAAACAATCTATGCCGGACGCTTGATCGAACAACCGAAAGCGTTGGCAGTCGTTTTGGGAACCGGCTTGCCGGCCAGAGTGGCTTCGAGCGCGTCACGCAATTCACTCGTGTTGACCTGGGTGATATCGCGGCTGTTGTCTATGCGGCCGTGATAAAGGAGCTTGTTGCTCGCGTCGATGAAATATGCTTCCGGGGTTCTGGTGGCGCCGAGCGCGTCAGCGACCTTATTTCCCTCATCTTTGAGAATCGGGAAAGTCAGATTGTTTTTGGCAGCGTGATCCTTCACATCGCTGGCCGACTCAGTTGAGTTGGCGTTAATGCCAATGACGCTGATCCCTTTCGCCTTGTAATCCTGAGCGAGTTTTTCCATGCGCTCGTTGTAGCCGTTCGAAACCGGGCACTGCGTCGCAATGAAGATCAATACCGCGCCGTTTTTGCCCTTTAACGAAGCCAGCGAATGTGCGGCGCCGCCGGCATCCGGAAGTGTGAAATCGGCAATCGTTGCACCGATGATTGGCGGCGCCGGAATGTCAGTAGCGGGTCGTGCGTTTACAAGAAGAGCGATGGCAAGCAGCGCAAACATTAGTGAAATTGCAGCAAGCTTTCTCATAGGTCATGACTCCTTCGAAAAAAACAATTGAGTTGAATGGGGAACGAAAGGAAAAGGTTAGCAGGCTGAGATGAGGGGGTCAAACCAGTGAGCCAATCACTTGACGCGCACCGGCTTACTGCTTACTGCTACAAGTACAGTCAAAACAGTTGTGACCAGGGCTGACAGTAAACAGTACTGGCAAAAGTGATGAATAACGAATGCCTGGAGATAGAGCAGCCAGAGCGTGGTGAGAAACATCACCGCGACGAGCGGCAGTAACAATTTGCCTAATCCGCGATAACCAAAGGCGGCGAGCGTGGCGAGACTGAAGACCGTGAAGTAGGCCACAGCGCCGAGCGCCGCCAGGGGATACCCGCGGACAGTAGCGTATTCACTCGATAGTACTTCAGAACAGCCGGAAGTTATGGTGCAGCGAACGCTGCGTCCGGAAAGGTGCTCAACGGTGAGATAGATTGCGTCGGTCAGTCCAATAAGCGAAACCAAAGCAATCGCGCCATAAAGGATGGCTGCGCGGCGAGCGACGACTGGCCTATCGGTTTCGTTTATGCTGGACACTTACTACAACTTCGGGGTTTGGTCTTTTCCACTGCCCACTTTCCTCATTGGTGCGCTGCGAGTTCAGCGTTAATCAACGGCTTCAGTTTGTCTGGGGCCAGAGATTGGAAGGGAACTTCCTTGCCATTGAGAAACACTGTTGGCGTACCCGACACTCCCAGCGAATGCGCGCGTTTGCCATCGAGAAAGATACGCCGCTCGACTATCTCACTCGCGCTCTCTTCCGTGAATTGCTTCATATCCAGTCCGATGCTTTTGGCATAACCGTCGAAAATCGGACGAACATCAAAAGCTTCATGCCAGTCTTTCTGGTGTTCGTAGATCAAGTCATGCATTTCCCAGAACTTGCCTTGTAGTCCGGCAGCCTCGGCGGCTCTTGCAGCGGCGAGTGCGTGAACGTGATTTGGCACCAATGGAAACTCGCGAAACACTATGCGCACCTTCTGCGGGCCATACTCGGTTTCAATGCCCTTCAAGACGGGGTGAAGCATGCCACAAGGTGGACACTCAAAGTCGCCAAATTCTTCAAGCGTGACTGGCGCCTTCGCATCCCCTAGTGCGTGGGACGGCTCGGCGCCAGGTTCATTCGGAGCGACGACACTCGCCTCCGCTGAAGCGTTTGGAGAAGCGTTTGGACTGGGTGAGAGCTTTGGAGTTTCGGTAGACGCACCCTGGAGATACCGGGCGGTCAACAAGCCTCCTCCCAGCACCACGGCAATAATTACAAACGGAAGAATTCGTTTCATTTGTTCAGTTCTGGTTACATCAGTCGCGGCAAACGCGACCGCTTATCGTACGCTGTAAAAGAGCGTCCGATCGAGATCGCCATTAACATAAATCTGGACCTTGTATCTTCCGATCGGCCAATCCTGCGGCAGAGTCAAATGTCCATGCACGATATTCTCGAGCGCTCTCGTGCTGTAATCAATGTCTTTGATCTTCTGGTTCTTGGTGCCGTCGGCATCTACGATCCACCAGGAAAACTTCATTTGCGTTCCTGACTTCGCTGCCTTCAAGGTGGTCACGCAATGGATGGTGCGGTCGCCCGGTTGGAATGAATCAGTTTCGTCGCCCGGGCCGCCGTTGCCGTCGTCTTTGGCCATGTGAATTTCCTTGATGGCCTGTCCGGAGCCGAGATCTGAATCAGTGCTGGAGCTCGAATTCGAGTTATTCGCGTTGGAAGTAGAGTTGGAATTGCTGTTGTTGGTGTTTTTGGAAAGATTGCAAGCCAAAACAACAAAAGCTAAAAGACCGGCGGCGAGCCAGGCTGGATGGTGTCTCATTTCAAAGTTTCTCCGGGGATCAGAGTCCAAAAGATAAAGCAGTTAAGCCACCGCTGCCAGGGTGGCCGCAAGCGAACGAAAGATATCACGTCCGTCACTGGAACCGAGCAGGTCTTCACAAGCGCGTTCCGGGTGCGGCATCAAGCCCAGAACATTGCGTGCACGATTGCAGATGCCGGCAATATTATCACGCGAGCCATTGGGATTCGCTGCTACGGTAACGTTTGCGTTTCGGTCGCAGTAACGAAAGACTATCCGATCCTCGCGCTGCAGCTCTGCAAGAGTCACATCGTCGCAAACGTAGTTTCCTTCAGCGTGCGCAATCGGGATGCGGAGCACTGCTCCCGGTGTCATTTCGTTGGTGAAAGGCGTATCTGAAGTTTCGACGCGAACCGCAACGTGTTCGCAAATAAAATTCAAATCGCGATTGCGGATCAAGGCGCCGGGCAACAGGCCCGCTTCACAAAGGATTTGAAAGCCATTGCAGATGCCCAGCACGAAGCGTCCGCTCGTGGCAAACTTTTTCACTGAGTCCATAACCGGCGAAAAGCGTGCAAGTGCGCCCGCGCGCAGATAGTCGCCATACGAAAAACCGCCGGGAATGATCAGCGCATCAAACGAGCTTAGATCCGTTTCGCGATGCCAGATGAAATCCACCGGCTGGCCAACCTGCTTTGAGATCACGTGATACGCATCGTGGTCGCAGTTAGAACCGGGGAAAACTATGATTCCAAACTTCACCCTTCAATCTCCACGCGGTAGTCTTCGATAATTGGATTGGAAAGGACCTCACGCGCCATGCGGGCGACGGATTCGCGCGCTTGTTCCTGGTCGGCTGAATCCTGCAAAGCAATTTCGAAGTACTTGCCCTGACGCACATCGGCGATTCCGGTAAAGCCCAGCAGCTCGACGGAGTGTTGAATTGCCTTGCCCTGCGGATCAAGTACGCCCGGTTTAAGGCTGACGAAGACTTTCGCTTTCATTATTTGTGATCCATTCCCGAATAGCTCAGCAATCGTTAGTCATAGTAGGACATAACATTGCTTCATGTGTAGCGGATAGCATACTATCTGGCCCCGCGCATTTTTAAGTATTAGTTAATAAGTTTTCAGACACTCGAGAACCAGGAGAATCGGAATCATGCAGAACCCTCCACCGTCCAGTCAACCGCCAGCCTCGTCAGGTATTGGTGGTCTGGATCCTAAAGTTGCGGCAGCTCTGGCATACATCTGGATTGTCGGACTGATCTTTTACTTCATGGAAAAGGAGAATCGCTTCGTCCGATTCCACGCCATGCAGTCAATCCTTTTTGGAATTGCAAACTCCGTAATACTGATCGCGCTGTCGATATTGGCGTCAATCCTGACCGCTGTCTTCAGCGTTGGCGGAGCCGTGGTCGGCGGCGGGGGCGGCGCCATAATGGGATTGCTGGTAATGCTAATCTGGCTGCTCTTCTCGCTTGTCTGTTTGCTGCTTTTCGCCGGGCTGGTTTTCGCCGCTTACAAAGCCTACCAGGGAGAAAAATTCAAACTGCCGTTCATCGGGAATATGGCGGAAAAGATTGTCGACAAGTAAATCTTTATTGCGCGCCAAATACCCTATCAAAGATCGTATCGACATTTCGTAAATACGTGTCGAAGGTGAACACTCCCTCGATCTCGGCTTCAGAAAGGTGCGACTTGATGTTCGCATCTTTCTTCAGGAGCTCCTGGAAGTTTTCGTTCTGATCCCAAACCCTCATCGCGTTTCGTTGTACCCACTCATACGCGTTTTCGCGCGAGACGCCCTTCTGCGTAAGCGCCAGCAGCAGTTGACCGCTGAAGATCAACCCGCGCGTGAGTTGCAGGTTTTGCAGCATGCGCTCGGGGTGAACCACGAGTCCCGCAATCAAATTCGTTGCTTTGTGCAGTATGTAATCCAGGGCGATGCTCGAGTCAGGTAAAACCACGCGCTCAGCTGAAGAATGTGAAATATCGCGCTCGTGCCAAAGAGCCACATTTTCGAGTCCTACCAGGCTGTGACCACGAATTACGCGCGCGATCCCGCAGATTCGCTCGGAGATAATTGGGTTGCGCTTGTGCGGCATCGCACTCGAACCCTTTTGTCCGACGCTAAAACGCTCCTGAGCTTCGCCTACTTCGGTCCGTTGCCAGTGCCTGATGTTGAGCGCAAATTTGTCGAGCGATGAAGCAATGATGGCCAGCGTGCATAAGTACTCCGCATAACAATCGCGCTGAATAATTTGAGTCGAAACGGGCGCGGCCTTCAAACCCAGCCGAGCGCAAACCTTCTCCTCAACTTCCGGATCGAGTAGTGCAAACGTTCCCACCGCACCGCTTATTTTTCCGACCGCGATCGTTTCTCGGGCGCGTCGCAGGCGTTCACGATTGCGGCGCAGCTCGTCGTACCAAAGAGCGAACGTCAAGCCGAAAGAAGTTGGTTCGGCGTGGATTCCGTGCGTGCGTCCGATCTGCGGAGTGTGCTTAAACTCGAAGGCGCGTGTCTTGAGCGTGTCCAGCAGCGCTTCGACTTTCTCGAGTAGGATGTCGCACGCCGCTCGCAAGAGAAGCGCGTTGGCAGTGTCAACAACATCAGACGACGTCAGACCGTAATGAACAAAGCGCGCGGCGTCTCCGATATTTTCAGCGAGATTGGTGGTGAACGCGATTACGTCGTGGTTAGTGGTTTGCTCAATCTCATTTATTCGCTCGACTGAGAACTTCGCGCGCGATTTGATCTGGTCGAGCGCATCGCGGGGGATAGTTCCCATTTCGGCGTGGACTTCGCAGACGGCGATTTCCACTTCCAGCCAGCGCTGAAACTTGCTCTCTTCGGTCCAGAGCGCGCCCATTTCGGGCAATGTGTATCGTTCGATCATTCTTAGTAGGACAGGCATTCGTGCCTGTCTGTTCTTTGGTTTCGTCCCGCTTCTTGCAGGCGGAATTGGACAGACAAGAATGTCTGTCCTACTTCAGCGCCGTTGAATTCACAAAGTAGCGCGCCAGCAACCAGTGACCATCGCGTTCAATGAGCGTAAATGTTTCCATGGCTTCACCATTCTGAAACTTGGTCCGGTAGGCGACGATATATACTCGACCCTTGAGCGGTCCGCCGGAATTTTCTTCTTCCCTCGCATACTGCAGCATGCGGCTCTCAACCAGACCAAGCTTTGCTCTGAGTTTCTTGAAAGTCGCCGTCGACTCTTCGAGCGTGGCATCCTGGCGCCACAGTTCAGACGCGTCGGTGTAAACCTTCTCGTAACGTTCAGCCGCGATCTCTTCGCTTATCGTGCCGATTGTGGCTTCGACTTCCGCAGGAAGATTGCGGCTGCCCTGGTTGGTCGCGCACGCAGAACTTGCGATAGCGACCAGCAGCATAAGCACGCACCTCTTTCCAGATCGGAACCGGCCAAAGCGCTGACAAGTCAGCGCACTCCAAGGAGTTGACCTCATCCCTCCGCATTTATCCCCCATCCCTTTTTAAACCTCGATCCACGGCGTCGGTTCCTTCGGAAAGGAAAGACTAACCTGCGTGTCGCCGCGGAAGAGTGGCGCGCGCTCCTGCAAAGCGACTTCGGCGCAAATCTTGGCTAAATAGGGATTGTTCGCGCGTTGCGACAGATGAGTCAGCACCAGATATTCAGCGACACCGTCGAAGCCGTCGCGGATCCACTCCGCGAGATCTTCATTCGAAAGATGACCCAGCCGCGACAGAATTCGTTGCTTGAGCTCCCAGGGATAAGCGTCGCACGCCTTCAGCATGTCGCGGCTGTGGTTTGACTCAATCACTATCGCAGCACACCCGCGCAAACGCTCGCTGACCAGAGTTGTGATGTGTCCAAAATCCATCAGCGTCGCAATCTTTACGCCCTGATGAGTTGCCGTAAAGCCGAAATTGTCTGCGGCGTCGTGGGGAATAGTGAATGGATGGAAGTCGATTTCACCAATGCGAAAGCCCTTACTCGACTCGATTTGTTCCACGCGATTCGTTAAAGCTTTGGCGCGCTTGCGTGGTTCTTCATCGTTTACATTGGCGCGCTCACTTACGTACGCATCGGCGGTCTGGGCTGAAATGTAGACCGGACAATCGACCGTACGTAACAGCACGCGCAGGCCGCCGGCGTGGTCGCCATGTTCATGCGTCACCAGCACCGCAGCGAGCTTATGTACGTCTTCGCCGACGAGGGCGAGCCGGCGCGCGATCTCTTTAGCGCTCAGACCGGCGTCAACGAGAACACGAGTCTCGCCCGCAACGATCAAAACCGCATTGCCAGTTGATCCGCTGCCGAGAACGGTAAGTTTCATGTTTAGGAAATTAGAACTACGAACCGGCTAACAAAAAAGTGTGGAAGGAAACTTTAGCATTTAATGGCAGAAACGGCTACAGCGATCGAGGTAACGCAAACTGTGAGTTTGGGAATTCTTTACAGGTCGCTCGCGCACCGGACGCGAACTAACAGTTCGCGTTACGTTAGATCTTCAGTCTGTCGCGGTCGACGCGAAAGCCGTTGAGGTTTCCGAGCGCGCCGAGAGCGAGCGCCTCGCTGCGGAAATATTCGCGAGCTACGCGTTGCACGTCGGCGGCAGTGATTGCTTCGATCTTTGCCATGGTTTCTTCCGGCGTAATCCGACGGCCGTGGATTATTTCCTGGCGGGCGAGGGCGCTCACGCGCGCGCTTGACGACTCGAGCCCAAGGAGAATTGAAGACAGCGCCTGGTCTTTTGCCAGTTTCAATTCGTCTTCAGGAACCTGTTCGTCAACCACGCGGCGCATTTCGACCAGTGAGAGATCGAGCACTTCGTCTAAATGTTCAGGGGACGTACCGGCATAGATGGTGAAAACGCCGACATCGGAAAACGTGCTGCCTCCAGCGCCAACAGAGTAAGCAAGGCCGCGCTCTTCGCGGATCGTTTGCCACAGCCGGCTTGAAGTGCCGCCTCCGACTACCGACGCCAACAGGCTGCCCGCATAACGATCGTCGTCTTTTGAGCTTGGCCAGGGCGCTGCCAAAATCAAGTGGGCCTGCTCGAGTTCCTTCTTTTGCTCAATCAGAATCGGCGCAGCGGTCGTGGGTGACTCTTCAACGAATTTGACTGGAACTGTGGCATCGTTATCAGGCCAACTGCCAAAAGATTTTCCGACTAACTCCACCAGTTGATCGTGATTGACGTTTCCCGCGGCCGCTACTACGAGATTAGCGGATGAAAATTCGCGCGAGTGAAACGCAGCGATCGTCTGGTGGTCAAAAGAAGAAACAGTTTCCTCCGTTCCCTCAATTGGTCGTCCCAGTGGATGGCCGGGGAAATAGGCGGCGTTGAAGAGTTCGCCTAACAATTCATCGGGCGTGTCTTCAACCATTTTCATTTCTTCGAGGACTACCTTTTGTTCGCGATCCAAATCAGTTTGGTCAAATCGCGGATGAGCCAACAGGTCGGCAAGCAGGTCAAACGCCGCAGGCAGGCTTTTGTCCGCAACCTTTATGGCGAATCCAGTCATCTCATGGGTCGTAAAGGCATCAAGATTCCCCCCAAGCCGGTCTGACTCCACAGCAATATCGCGAGCAGTCCGGCGCATAGTTCCTTTGAAAACGGCGTGCTCTATGAAGTGGCAAATACCGTTTTGTTCCGGAGTTTCGTGCCGAGAACCGCGGCGGACCCAGATTCCGGCCGTAACGGACCGCAAACCGGGCATATGCTCGGTCAAAACCGTGATGCCGTTGGGGAGTCGGGTTAAGCGAACTTCGTCAATCATCGAATGTACAACCAAAAACGGGTAGAAATTAGTGTCGCTTCGCATCCTAGCACGCGGGAAACCCGCGGCAAAGCGGAGCCAAAGTAGACTGCTATCAGGGGCCGGATTGCTTGACAGAGCTTTGATTACGGCGGAAAATGCCAAATATTCAACGGTTCCGGTAAGTCTCCTGGCCTGAACTAGTTTGCCTTCTGCTGTTATGGGAAGGCTGCCTTGGCAGCATTTCGAGAAGGCAAGAAACCGTAGGAGACCTCTTCCTATTTTGCGCAAAACACAGTCACAGTCGAGCGGCTTCAAAACGTTTCCCCGGGGACGCGTAGGAGGTTTCGTAAGATGAAGGTGGTGCAGAAGAACTTGAGTACGAAC
Source organism: Pyrinomonadaceae bacterium (assembly GCA_036009765.1). GTDB lineage: Bacteria > Acidobacteriota > Blastocatellia > Pyrinomonadales > Pyrinomonadaceae > PSRF01. Next base: position 161,997 of record DASYLB010000016.1, read on the forward strand.
ACAATAGGAAGAAGGACGCTCAGCCTGTTGCTCATAGTGTTTTCGGCTGGTCTCTACAGCCAGGCGCCGGCAGCCAGCGCGAGTAGAGGAAACCTCGCGACGATCACTGGAGCGGTGATCGATAACAAAGGGAACCCGGTGGCGGGCGCGCTAATTTCCTTGCTGCGAGATGGTGCGAGCAAATTTATCAAACAAACGCGCAGCGATGCGGCAGGCCGATTCAGTGCCCGAGTTTCTCCCGGACGCTATGGCATTCGCGCGATAGCTGCCGGCTTCAACGAAGTCGTCTTCTCCTCGGTTGAAGTCCGCGCTTCACAGGAACTTGTTTACCGCTTTAACCTCGAGCCCGTCGGTTCTGGGAATACTTTGCCCGAGCGTCGCAAAGACCGCGACGATGTGAAATGGACTTTGCGCTCGGCGCAAACGCGTCGTTCAATTTTTCAAGCACAGGAAGGCGAAGACGCCGATATTCAGGCGATACTGGGAAGAGAGCCGGGTGCGTCGGCGGAGACTCCCGCCGATGGTGTTACTCCGGCTGATGCCGGTACCGAGGATTCCAACTCGCAGTCTCAAACCAAGGTTCAGGGAGTTGTCGAAACTTACGTCGCTGGTAACGCATTTGGCGCCAGTTATCCGGGCCTGAATTTCGCGCTGGCCGCTTCCCCGAATGATCGTATTGAACTGGTTTTTGCCGGCCAGACGACCATCGGTGCGAACGGCCCGCAACGTTTTGAAGCGAGCACTCAGGTACGGGCCGGTTTGCGTCATCGCCTGGAGCTAAGTCTCGGCACGGTGCGTTACGGAGAGCCAATTTGGATCTCGACAGGTGACAATCCACCAGCCGGAGCGAACACACGCCCCGGTCAAGTCTCCGTAAGAGCAATTGACGAATGGATCGTCCGCGATGGCATCGTAGTGGTACTGGGTCTCGACTATTCTCGCTTCCTTGGTGAGGGCAGCGCTCACTCTCTCGACCCGCGCATTGGAATCCAATATGACGTAAATGCGAGAACGCGGTTGCGCGCAGCCTATGCGCCAGGCGGAGACGAAAACAACGTTCAAAGTGTTGCAGCATTTGAAGGCCTTCAGGTTCCTTTCCGCGACGCCGGCAGACGACCGGTGGCCTACGTTGATGGCCGGGCAGTAATGGACCGTAGCCATCGTCTCGAGTTTGGCGTTGAAAGAGTTATCGACAATCGGTCCAGCATCGAAGGCGCTGCGTTCTTCGATACGACTCTCGATCGTGGTGTTGGCTTGTTAAGTACGCCGATGACAGCGTTCGCGGGTGCGACTGGCCAAACATTTATCGATGTCGCTAACCAGCAGGGAGCGTCCAGAGGTATGAGACTGGTTTACACGCGCAGGCTCAGCCGAATGTGGACTGCCTCGGGTGGCTATTCGTTTGGGAGGGGGCAGCGACTCGCTTCGGGGGATATCTCGCAACCAACGGAAATCTTTGCGGGTGGCTTCTTCCAAACTGCAGCGTTCCAACTGGCCGCTGATCTGGGCTCACACACAAACATCCGCACCGTGTTGCGCTTCTCGCCAAACGCCACCGTGTTTGCAATCGATCCTTTCGCGGGCCGCCTCGCAGTTTATGACCCGTCATTGAGCGTTCAGGTTACTCAGGAACTGCCAAGCTTCGGTTTGCCCGTCAGGGCTGAAGCGATACTTGACGCGCGTAACCTACTTGATGTGCAGCCAAATACCGAGAACGGAGAGATCCTAACGCAACTGAGCACCGGCCGGCGTTCGGTCCGTGGCGGGATCTCGCTTAGGTTCTAAGATGGAGAATGGATCAAACGGCAAGCGCTTTCCGTCCCCTCGGTTTTCGCGCCCGCTTGTTTTTGTTGCCCCACTAGCTATTCTCCAAAAACTCGGAAAAGTCCAAAAAGTTGGATAGCGCGATTAACGAGAGTTTCGTTAGAACGCCGACCGGGGATCACCCTCAGGGCGGTTAGGCCACGGCCTGACGAGGTAATCGCAGCAGTCTTTGCCAAACCTGTTTCGGTATCAACATAGACCGACGCGAATGGCCTTGGGGAACATACCTTGCGTTTTCCAACGAGATCGGGAGTGTTGATATTTTTTTCAAGTAGAACTAAGTGAAGAGATCGGTATTCACAACTGGGACTTGGCTGGTGCTAGCTGGCGCCGCCCTGCTGGTGACGGCGGGGATTCTCAATTTTGGCCAGCGGCTCAAGCACGACACTCCTCCCTGGGACGGCGTCACCTGGAGTGATACCAAGCTGGGCGTCGTAGCCGAGGTGGTCGAACCTGGTTCCGCCGCAGCGCGCGCGCAAATCTTTCCCGGCGACCACCTACTCGCGATCAGTCTGAACAATTCCAGGTATGAAGAAGTTGGCCGGGCAGATCGGGTTCCGGTTTATCTGGAGCAGGCCCACGTCGGCGGGAATATTCATTACTTAATTGAACGTCCTTCCTACCCGGAAGAGAGCAGATTCTACTACGCTGATCTCGATCATCTGAACGCCACGCACAAATGGACGCCGCGCGGTCTTTATATCAATCTCATCGGACTGGTCTACCTGTTTGTGGGATTCTTTGTGCTTTTCAAACAGGGAGGGCGAGCGCCGTTTGCTTTACACTTTGCCTCTGTTTGCCTGGCAGCTTTCGTCTTCCATTCCTACTCGCAGGTCGGCACTTACAGAGATCTCGATCTGGCAATTGCGTTTTTGAAAAATGCGGCCTTGATTCTGTTCGCGCCGCTGTTTCTTCATTTCTGTATTGTCTATCCGCAACGCCAGCAAATCTTTGAGAAAAGGCGCTGGCGCGCCGTCTTGCTCTACGTGCCGGCGCTACTTCTATTGCTGCTGGCAAGTTTTGTTTTTTACGGCGTGCTCACTCAGCTTGTGCCGCACATTTCCGACAAAGTTGTCGGATTGTTTTACAAGCTCAGCTTCTTTCACTTTGTAGTCGCATTAGTCGCCGGCGTCTTCTTCCTGGTTCGTACCTGGGCCAAGGCCAAGAGCGCGCTGAATCGGCAGCAGATGAAGTGGCTTGTCTGGGGATCGCTGTTGGCGGTTGCGCCTTTCACACTGCTCTATGGCATCGGATTTTTGTTGGGTGCGCAAGCCGACCCCTGGCTCACTGATGCAGCCGTCCTGCCGCTGATTCTTATTCCGCTCTCGTTTGGCTATTCGGTAGTGCGCTACCGGTTGATGGACGTCGAACTCGTGGTGCGTCGAGTGTTCGTCTATGTGCTCACCACTTTGGCCATCGCTTTGATGCTGGGCTCGGTCGTCTATCTCGGCGGACTCTACGCGCTTGGCGGAGATCAGCCTGCAACATCGGGCGAACTGACCCTGCGGGTGGTTATTGCGATTGTCGCCATGGCTGCGGTGGTGATGATTGCGGCTCCGGTGAAGAACTTTTTGCAGGAACGAATTGACCGGCTGTTCTATGGCGAGCGTTACGACATGCGCCACAGCTTGCTCGATTTTGGCCGCACGCTTTCTGCAACCACCGCCCTCGATCCCTTGCTCGATTCGCTCGTCAGCCGCCTGCAGCAGGTGATGAATGTTGGCCGCATCGCAATTTTTATTGAAGACGAAGCGTCGCCGGGAGGTTATCGCGTGGCGCGCGCGGCTGGTGTTTCTTCAGAGATCGTTGTGCCGCCAGACTTTCGCGAGATGATCCGCATTCGTTCCGCCGAGACGGGCGTAGTGCGGACCGATGATTTGGACTTGATACCAGAAACATCCGGGTTTGTGCGGCGCGCGCTTCACTACTATGTTCCCTGTGTGGTGCGTGGTCGGATGGTTGCTGTCATCGGCCTGGGGCGCTCAGGCGACGGCGCGCTGTTGTCGTCCGAGGACGTTGAAATACTGCTCACGGTCTCCGGCTATGTAGCGGTGGCGATTGAAAATAGTTTGCTCTATCAGGAACAGGGTGACCGGGCGTCAGAGTTGAAACTTCTGAAAGAGTTTAACGAATCGATTATCGAGTCGATTAACGTTGGACTGCTGGCCGTGGATCTCGAAGGCCGCGTCACTCGTATGAATTCCGCGCTCGAAGAGATCCTCGATCTGAGTCGCTCGGAAGCAGTCGGCAAGCGCGTTGAGGATTTATTCTCCGCAGACTTTACTGACACGCTGCGCCAGGTGCTGGGTAATGACAGCTGGCGTCTCAAGGAAATTCGCAACATCTACAAGATTCACACCGCGACCTTTACGGGCCATCCGCTGGTTCTCAACATCGCGATTGCGCCGTTACAAGATTCGCAGGAACAAACTGGCGCCCTGGTGGTGCTGGAGGACGTAACCTCCCGCGTGCGTCTTGAAGAGCAGCTCCAGCAACGCGAAAAACTTTCTTCCATCGGCTTACTTGCCGCTGGAGTCGCGCACGAAGTAAACACGCCACTGACCGGTGTCTCGTCGTACACGCAGATGCTGCTCGGCATGCTGCAGGAAACAGATCCCAAGCACGCGCTTTTGCTGAAGGTGCGCCGTCAGGCTGAACGCGCCACCAACATCGTCAATAATCTATTGAACTTCTCGCGCACGGGCGACGCCACCGAGTTTACCGAACTGGACATCAGCCGCGTTCTGGACGACACCTTGCAATTGCTTGAGCCGCAGCTGCGCGGCAATCAAATTCAAATTGAGCGAGGTTACGATCCCGAGTCGCCTCTGGTAATTGGTAACAGCGGGAAACTCCAGCAGGTGTTCACCAATCTCCTGTTGAACGCGCGCGACGCGCTTCCTGGAGGGGGCTCAATCAGAATTTCTACAATTCCTGCTGATGATCACTCGTTGATGATTGAAGTGTCAGACAGCGGCACCGGCATCGCGCCGGAAAATGTGGCAAAGATCTACGATCCCTTTTACACAACTAAAGGAGTTGGCCGCGGCACCGGACTCGGTCTCGCCGTTTCGTACGGCATTGTTCAGGAGCATTCCGGCCACATCAGCGTTGAAAGCACACCCGGGCAGGGCACCACGTTTCGCATTACGTTACCCACCGTTCCCTCCCGTCCGCTCATTCAGACTTTGCAGGCGGAAACGAAAGCCGATTCAGCAGCGGCGTTGGATGACGCCAGTGTCGTTGTTTAGCTCTATCGGACTAACGCGTCGGTCGCATCAAAAAATTCTGTAACCCACCCCAGACGCCGTCAGCCCATAACCAGAAGCTGGACACAAGTTCCAACTTGCCACCTCTGGGCGATTTGTCCTACAATGCAGGGCAAATGAAAATCATAAAGAAGAAACTAGAAGAAAAGAGACGCTTGGGAGAGTTTGAAGAGATCGTGCTCGTGGCGATTCTTAGCCTGGCAGACAACGCTTATGGCGTCACGGTGCGCCGCTGGATCGAGGTTGAAACAGATCGCCACCCCTCCTTTGGAGCGCTGTATACGACGTTCGATCGCCTCGAGAAAAAGGGGTACATAAGTTCGCGTCAAGGAGGAGCGACAACTGAGCGGGGCGGCCGAGCCAAACGCTATTTGACAGTTGAAAACGTAGGGAGGGAAGCCCTGAAATCGCGCTACCAGGTTCGTTCGAAAATGTTCGCCAGCTTGCAACCCGAACTGGTGTAGGCGGAGTTGAACTGAAACGGTACTAACATAATGGTTTTTTGTAATAGCTGCGGGTTCGGCGTCAATGAAGCGATGGGATTAAACCCTTCGCTGCGAAGACCGTGTCCGAATTGTGGCTCAACCAGTCGCCATTTCTCCGTCAATATCCAAGCTTCAGTTTTGGGCAATGGGTCGATCTCAACGCGGTTAATCCTCAAAGAGACCGAAAGACTTCCACCGGCGGTGAAAAGACGGGAAGCGCTACCGCGGTTTGGTGAACTTTTGTTGTATTGCTTTTTGGCCAGAACCGAGCGCATCAATCTGATTGGAGATTTGTTCGAGGATTATCGTGAGGCAATCGCGAAGTTTGGAAGAAAAAGCGCGGTGTGCTGTTTTTATGCGGAAGTAGCTCGTTCCTTGTTATCGCGTCTCTCATGGAGATTCTTCTTCAAAATCGGGTTTATTTCCGGTGGTCTTAAAGTGCTGATTTGGGTTTTCAAGTTGATCGCAAAGATCATTACTGGATAGCAAGTTTTAGATATTTGTTGGTGAAATCCCACGCCCACAATGAGAATGAAGCCAGACACAGGTAAGTTACGAGCGCCCCGGAAGGGGATGTGCTTGTTGCAGTTCCTGTTGGGTGAATCTGCCAAAAGCGAGCTTGGCGACCTGGAGGAAGAATACCGCTTTAGAGTTCGAAACCGCGATGACCAAAGTCAGCTTTGGTTTTGGTATGAGTTAGTTGCGATTGCAGGTTTTTCAATTTCGAAGTTTAGACGCCCACGCGCAAGGGCAAGAGCGCATGCGGCTGTTTCGGCCGCTTTTCTTTGTTGCCTCTCGTTGCTGCTTGTGAGTCCTCAGCGTACCGAAACCCCAGAGCAAGGAGGAAATCCTTTAGAATATTTCCATCCCGATGTACCAGTCTTGGTCCCAGTCGATCAGCCATCAGCCACGCAGTTTAAGACTGCTTTTAGATCAGTTATACGCCAGTCCGAGAATCCTTTGAAATATGTCGACTCTCATGGACGAGACTTGGTCTCCAGCGATGAGCCATCAGCCACGCCGCTTAAGACTGTTTTTAGATCAGTTACACCCCAGTCCGAGCATCCTTTGAAATACGATCCCGATGAACAAGGCTTGATCCCCATCGATGAGCGATCGGCCCGGCAGCTTAGGTCTGATCTAGATTCAGTGTTGCGCAGGTCCGAAGCCGCAAACATTCGGGTACGAGCGGGACGAAGTACCGAAGTCGTAGATCCAGCCGCTGTAGATTTGAAGATTGCTTCGCCGGCATATAAGTCTCTTTTAAAGGTCATTCAGTCGAAACTAACTACGAAATACTCGACGGCCACCATCGATCAAGAGGTCACTTTTGCAAATGGGTCTACCGGTAATGTCGGTCATGGAACAGCGATTTTTTATGGGGATAACCCCTCTCGAATAGATATTTATGTTCCGGACGCGAGCACCAAAGTTGTTGGCGAGGCTGGTACAGAAATAGAGCAGCCCCGGTACATGGTCACCGCGCATGAAATCTTCGGCCACTCAGTTTGCGGGGACGAAAACTGCGCCGTGGACAAAGAGAATGAGATCCGCGATGAAGTTGGTTTGCCCAGGCGAAGCGCGCAGCCGGTGGCTGACAGGTGGTCGGTCGACATTAACGCCACTCAGGATTTGATCCTCGCGGCTGCTCATAGCGCACCACTTGAGGTACTGTCCTTGCGCCCTCGCGTAAGCATCCCATAAATGGGCACAATGTACGGGATGCCTGGGCCGACCTAAAAACATCAGACCAGCGGTGTTCGTGATGTGCGTAGCATTACTCATCCGGCCTGCTGCTTTTTTTTTGCCCTAATCTCCCCTACACTGATTCACTTTGGAAAGCATGAGGATTCACTTCATTGGCAGGAAAGACGGAAAGACGCGTGGCTAAAAAAGGTTCAGTACTAATCGTCGACGACGAAGAGATCATGCGGGAAGTGCTTGAGACGCTGCTTTCGTCTGAAGGGTATCGCGTCGATTTGGCCAAGACCGGCGAGGAAGGTCTCGAAGCCTATGGACGCCGCGCTTACGACGTCGTTTTGCTTGACGTCTCAATGCCGGGAATCGGCGGACTGCGAGCGTTGGAAGAGTTTCTGAAGATGGATTCCGATGCCGTCATCATCATGATCACGGCTTACGCGACCTTTGATACTGCCATCGCGGCCTGGGAGCACGGCGCTTTCCTCTGCATACGAAAGCCTTTCCAAAATGAACAGATCTCGTTAACGGTCGCCGCCGGAATAAAACAGCGACGCAAGGAAGAGGAGCGACAAATACTGCGGCGCGCGATGAGCCGCGCCGTCGATCGCGGAGCGATTGTCGGACGCTCTGACATCATGCAGGAAGTGTTTCGCCTGGTCGAACAGGTGGCGCCGGCGCGCTCGACCGTTTTGATCACCGGCGAAAGCGGCACCGGAAAAGAGTTAATTGCCAAGGCGATTCATGAAGCCAGTCCGCGTGTGGGCAAACCTTTCGTGACGGTTAACAGTTCGAACATTCCGTCCGAACTTCTCGAATCCGAACTCTTTGGTCACACGCGCGGCGCGTTCACGGGTGCAGTTGCCGCGAAAAAGGGACTGTTTGAAGTTGCCGATGGCGGTTCAATTTTCCTCGATGAGATTGGCGACATTCCCCCGGAGACGCAGGTGCGTTTGTTGCGCGTGATCCAGGAGCGCGAGTTCACGCCGCTCGGAGACACGACACCTCGTCGGGTTGATGTGCGCATCATTGCGGCTACCAACATCGAGCTGAAAGAAGCGGTCAAGCAGGGAACGTTTCGGGAAGACTTGTATTACCGCCTGGCCGTAGTCCCGATTGAACTCCCGCCCCTGCGCGACCGCCGCGAGGACATCCTGCCGCTGGCCCAGCACTTCATCGAAAAGTATAACGAAGAGAATAGCCGCAAGGTGTCGGAGCAGATTGCTCCGGATGTGCTCGCCCTGCTCGAAGCCTACGCGTGGCCGGGCAACGTTCGTGAACTGGAGAATGCGATTGAACGCGCGGTAGTTATTGCGCCGCGCGACGAAGTTTCGCGCGAGTGCCTGCGACCGGAAATCAGCGATCCGCAATCGGTTGCCAGCACGTCCGAGGAAGGCGCCAGCATGGGCGCGGTGCAGGATCTTGGCCGGGGCATTAACTTCTATGACCAGGTTCGACGTTTTGAGATCGATCTGATCCGGCGCGCGTTGGAGCAAACCGGTGGGCATCAATCGCGCGCGGCGCGTCTACTGGGAATGAACGCCACCACACTCAACTCAAAAATCAAAACTTACCGAATCAGCCTGCGACCCTAGTCCGTCGACCTTAGCCAGTCATGACTGAAGCAGTAGAAACAAAAGATTTATCCAAGTCGCCCCTCGAAGCGATTCAAGAGCGCCTCGGCGCGAAGATGATCGAGCACAACGGTTGGTCGATGCCGGAATCGTATGGCGATGTGTTGCTTGAATACGCGGCGGTGCGCGAGTGCGGTTGCGGCGTGATCGATCTGTCCAGCCGCGGCCGCATTCTGGTGAGCGGCACTGAGGCGGTGCAATTTCTCAACGGTCTGATCACGAACGACATGAAAACGCTGGCCGTGAATAGTTGGATGCCGGCGGCGTTTCCGAATGTGCAGGGTCGACTAATTGCGAGCGTGCGAGTCATGCGCTTGATGGACGAAGGGACAGATAAGAATGTCAGCCCTGCTTTTCTAATCGACACCGAAGCCGCCACGCATGAAAAGGTGTTGAAGACAATTGAACGATTCACACTTGCCGGCGACTTTCGCGTCAAAGATGTGACCGGTGAAACTGCGATGTTGTCCGTGCAGGGAAAAAAGGCGACTGATGTCGTTCGCACGGTTTTGGGCGATGCCGCCGCGGGAGTTGCCGCGAACCAACTCACACAGATTGCTGACAACACCGGAAGTAGAGATGGGGCGCCAGCGAATTCGCCGAGTCCCGCCTCAAACCAAGCCACAGTGATTCGAGCCTCGCATACGGGCACAGACGGATTCGATCTTGTCGTGAACGCAGAACGGGCCGGTAGTCTGTGGGAGGCTTTGCAAAGTGCGGGTGCTTGTCCGGTTGGCTACGAGGCTCTGGAGATACTGAGGATCGAAGCGGGGTTGCCCTGCTACGGCGCGGACATGGACGAAACCAACGTTGTCACGGAGGCGGCTTTGGACGACGCCGTCAGTTACACCAAGGGGTGCTACGTTGGCCAGGAGATAATCGCTCGTATCAAGTATCGTGGCCATGTCGCCAGGAAGCTAACCGGCATGACGTTTGAGCAGGCAGTGACAGTCGCAGTAGGAGCTACCGTTAATTCGGAGGATGACAAGGAGGTGGGCCGAGTAACGTCTGTTACTTATTCGCCTCACTTGGGCCGAACAATTGCACTCGCATATTTGAAATACGACTTTCTCGCCGCTGGTACCAGCTTAAGACTCTCTTCGGCTGATGGGGACTGCCGAGCGCGAGTTAGTGAACTTCCGTTCGTGCGCGAAACTGCCTGATCCGTGGTCCGACTTGTTGACAAACATCTAGCCTCCGCAATCTCCCGATTGTCGTTACGAATCCTACTTAAGTTAAAAGGCCTGGCTTCCCGCTCAGAATTTGGTTCTGTCATTAGCCTGCGTTTTTTGCCGCAATAGCGGCGATGGCTTTCTTGGCGGTACTCTGAATTGCGGTTTTTGCCCCACGATCAGCGACAGCGTTAGCCGTCTCGTGAATTGCCGAATGCAAACCAATTTGATGCAGTGGGTTGTTGGGGGTCTACGATTTCTTCCCAATTGGGTATGAGGTGAAAAGGAAAGCTTGGGACACGCTAAAAGCGGCTTTGGGCGCCATTGTTTTTCTCCGTTTCATGAGAGGATGCATCGAGGAAGTGAAATCGTCTACTATCGCTGCATCCTTTAAGTGACAGCCTGAGGATCTTCGGCCTGGAGCCGATTCCGTAGTAAAACCTTGCGGGGATGAGGCTGAGATTAGAGTCATTCTCTCAAACCTGGCGCGCAAAAAAGTGTTTTGAAGTGCCGCAGTTTGAATACACTCTGCTGCCGCACTCAGAACTCACGGAGTTGCTTGATAATTCCAATGTCTGAGAAAAAGATTTCCAATAACCATGGCGCGCGTGATCTCGATCAGGAGCAGGCGCGGCTGGCCTATTCGATTATCGAATCTCTGCTCGAGCACACCCGCGTAGTTAGCGATCTGATTGCGCTCATGGCGCAAACGCTCGATCAGGACACAACCAAAGCGCTCACCCAGACCCCGGTGTGGACAGCCTACCTCGACAGCCGGCGCTCGTTAGAGCGGACCCGGACCGACGTGGAAAAGTTTGCTGAGATAATGAAGGACCTCAGCGAGTAAAAGTCGGACCAGGGCTTCGCTTCGATTTCACAACTACCTGCACTCGGGAGTTAACACTCGGAGCACCGGCTTGCACGGGAGTTTCCCTGCAGCAGTCATGCATTGTTCCCGCGACAAGTTTTGGACTGATGGGTTGAAAAAAGGAGGCGTTGCTCGCCAGCGCTATTTCGGGGGCGTCATCTGGCTCAAAAAGTCTCGCAACGCTTGCTTCTGTGTTTCGCCCAACGAAAACGTCATTGCGTCAAACTTGATTTCAACCGCGGCGGCTTTCGTTATCCTTACGAAGGTCTCGTAAGGCATGCGAAAGACAAGACGCTCACCCACCCAGACGCGGCCAGGCACCGGCCGTTTCACAGCCCAGCGATTCGAACTCAGAAACACCTTCTTACCGTCGATCATGAAAACCACGTACAGGTCCGTGCGCAGCAATTTTGCCCTGACGACGGTTTGTAGCTCGAAGTCGATGATGGGCGGCTGTGCAAGCTGATGTCCGGGAAAACTGAATGCGGGACTCATATGCAGACTTACGTATTTCTCTCGTTCGCTTGAGATTTGGACGGGCGCCAGTTTGATAGTCGTGAGGTCTTTCGCGGCGTCGTAGCTGGTTTCAACTTTTGCAACTGTTTCCTGGGCGATAGCACGCGGCGGGATCGAGCCAGGCGCGGTTTGAGTTATGAGCAGCCAAATGAGCAACAGGGTGATGTGATGGAACATGGCCTTCGAAGCCGACCCCAATCGTAGGACAGACATTCGTGTCTGTCCCTCTTGTAATTTCAGGCGTAACGATGGACAGGCAGGAATGCCTGTCCTACTTCACGATCATAATTACCTGGCGCTCGCGTGGGCCATCAAACTCGCAAAGAAAAATTCCCTGCCAGCGCCCGAGCAGCAACTTGCCCTTGCTGAAGGGAATAGTTAGGGAAGAACCAACCAGTGTCGCTTTAATGTGCGCATCGGAATTCTCTTCGCCGTGACGAAATCCCATGCCGTGTTGCGGAATCAGAGTTCGCAGGAGGTGCAACATATCACGCGGCACATCGGGGTCGGCGTTTTCGTTCACCGTCAGCCCAGCCGTGGTGTGTTGCACGAATAACTCGACTACGCCTTCTTCCTCGTTCGACGCCGTCAACTGTTGTTGAACTACGTCGGTAAATTCAACCAACTCCTCACGCTGATGCGAACGCACTTGTAGGGTATAGACCATGTTCTTTGCCTTCGAACCTTGATTATAGCCGCCCGCTCAAGCGCAAAGGAAAACTAAACAGGTAAAAGAAAAGGCCAGCCGAATTACGACTGGCCGGTATCTCTCGACAATGGTTGTTAGTTTATTGCGAAGCTTTGCGTTTCAGCAGGGCCCAACCAGTCGGCATGACTGCGGCGGCCAGCAATATCTTGATGATATCGCCGGGAATATGCGGTAACACGCTAAGCTTGAAGGCGACCAGCATTGGCGTGTGCATCACCAAAGAGAACCAGGCCCAGCCTGCCAGCAGGATAACAATCGAGCCAACAAACATGGCCGCGACTGCGGTGACCAAACGTTTGTCCCAGCCGTTCTCAGCGAACGCTCCAGTGATGAAAGCTGCTGCCGGAAATGCAACCAGATAGCCACCCGTCGGTCCGAACAGATGAGCAATGCCGCCATGGCCACCGTAGAAGAAGGGCAGCCCTACTCCGCCTTCCAGCAGATACGCAATCATCGCCATGGCGCCGAGTCGGGAACCGAGCAGCGCTCCGGTCAGCAACACCGCAAAGGTCTGCGCAGTGATTGGCACCGGACCGATTGGAATTACGATCTGGGCGGCGAGCGCAGTCAACAAGCTGAAAACTACCGCCAGTGAAACTGAACGCGTCCAGTCCAGCGGCGACAGCGCGGCGCCGATCAGCGTATCGCTCGAGGGTTGTTGATATGCAGTACTCATGATGCCTCGGTTCGGAGTTTCTGGATTTGAAGTCATCATAACTCGAAATCCAAAACTCGCACTACTCAGGTCTCGTTATGCCTGGGGGTTCTGGCTGCGGGTTCAGCCCGACCAGGTCGCCCGGCTTCAAGTTGCCAATGCGCATCTTGTGGAACGACCGCCAGACAAAAACAAGCGAGGCGAGAAAGAAGACAGCCGCCAGGACATGAGTGATCAGCGGACCATTCTCTCCAAACTGGCCCTGCTTGTCGGCAATCGACACCGCCAATTCTACTGCCAGCAAGCCAAACAACGTGGTGAACTTGATGACCGGATTGAGTGCTACTGACGAAGTGTCTTTGAAAGGATCACCCACTGTATCGCCAACGACGCTGGCATCGTGTAGTGGGGTGCCCTTTTGTTTCAAGTCTACTTCAACCACTTTCTTCGCATTGTCCCAGGCGCCGCCGGCGTTGGCCATAAAGATCGCCTGATAGAGTCCGAAGATCGCTATCGAAATCAAATAACCTATGAAGAAAAACGGTTCGACAAACGCGAAGGCGAGGGTCGAGAAGAAGATCGTCAGGAAGATATTGAACATTCCTTTTTGTGCATACTGCGTGCAGATCTCCACGACCTTCTTGCTATCTTCAACGGAAGCTTTCTCGGCGCCATCGAGTTTGATGTTTGCTTTGATGAACTCAACTGCGCGATACGCTCCGGTTGTTACCGCCTGGATAGAGGCGCCAGTGAACCAATAAATAACCGCGCCGCCCGTTATCAAGCCCAACACAAATGGCGCATGCAGGAGCGACAGGTTTTGCGTGTCGGTGGTCAGGCCGTTGGTCAGCGTCATCATGATCGAAAAGATCATGGTGGTGGCTCCGACAACTGCGGTACCAATCAAAACCGGTTTGGCAGTCGCTTTGAAGGTATTGCCGGCGCCGTCATTTTCTTCCAGCAGGTGTTTGGCGCGACCGAAGTTAACATCGATATTGAAATCGCGTTTGAGCTCAGCCTCGACATCGGGCACCTGTTCGATCAGTGACAATTCGTAAACGGACTGCGCGTTGTCGGTGACCGGCCCATATGAGTCGACTGCGATTGTCACCGGGCCCATTCCCAAAAAGCCAAAGGCCACTAGTCCGAAAGCAAAAACAGGCGCCGCGACCATCAATGACTCGAGCCCCATTGTGCTGATGTAGTAAGCAATCGACATCAGGCCGACAATACTGATGCCCAACCAGTAAGCCGAGAAGTTTCCGGCCACGAGCCCGGACAGGATGTTGAGAGAGGGTCCGCCTTCTCGCGATGAGGTAACCACTTCGCTCACATGATGCGACGAGGTCGAAGTAAATACTTTGACGAGCTCCGGAATGATTGCGCCTGCCAGGGTGCCGCAGGAAATGATCATCGAGAGTTTCCACCAAAGAGTTGAGTCGTTGCTGAGCACTGGAATCGTCAGGTAGGAAATCATGAACGTCACCGCGACAGATAGAAGCGAAGTGATCCAAACCAGCGAAGTCAGTGGAGACTCAAAGTTCATCTTATCAGCGTTGCGGAAGCGAGCTTTGGCAATCGCATCGTTGATGAAATAAGAAGCCGCGCTCGCAATGATCATCATGATGCGCATTACGAAGATCCAGACCAGCAACTGCACCTGGACGGTATTGCCACGCACACCCAGCAAAATAAAGGTGATCAGGGCGACGCCTGTAACGCCGTAAGTCTCGAAACCGTCAGCGCTCGGTCCAACTGAGTCCCCGGCGTTGTCGCCGGTACAGTCAGCAATCACGCCTGGATTGCGCGCGTCGTCTTCTTTGATCTTGAAGACGATCTTCATCAAGTCAGCACCGATGTCGGCAATCTTCGTGAAAATGCCGCCGGCAATACGCAGCGCAGCGGCGCCGAGCGATTCACCAATAGCAAACCCGATGAAGCAGGGACCAGCGTAGTCGCCGGGGATGAAAAGCAGGATGCACAGCATGATCAGCAGTTCCACACTGATTAACATCATGCCGATGCTCATGCCGGCTTTCAGGGGAATTGCGTAAAGCGGAAACGGTTTGCCTTCGAGACTGGCAAACGCTGTTCGCGAGTTGGCGAAGGTGTTGACACGTATGCCAAACCAGGCGACGCCGTAGCTGCCGGCGATGCCCACCAGACTGAAGGCGAGAATAATCGCCACGCGGAACGGTTCCATCCGCGAGAGCACGCCGAAGTAAAGAATGATGATAATGCCGATAAAGATTTCAAGAATCAGGATGAACTTGCCCTGCGTGATGAGATAGGTTTTGCAAGTCTCATAGATCAGTTCTGAGATTTCACGCATCGCGCGATGCACCGGCAGCTTCTTCAGGTTCATGTAAATGCCGAGACCGAAAAGCAGGCCGAGCATGCAGACGATGAGTCCAACCAACAGCAGGTTGTGACCATTAACTCCGCCAAAGAACGTGACGTCGCCAAGGTCGGGCAGAATCAAGCTGGCTTCACCACCAGCGTGCGATTGCCCAAAAGCGGGCGCGGCAGAAAGTGCCAGGCCAGCCAGAACGGCGACTAATGTCAGGCCCTTACCGCGAAGCCGGCGCGCCTGCGTTGCGGTTGTGGCCAAAGCCAGGCGAGCCAGCTTTTTGGTAGTTTTCTTCCTGATAAGCAATGCTGCCAAGCAAACTGTTAGCAGGCTGATAGTTAAGATCAGCGATAGTTCCACGATTGTGTGATTCCTTTCGGTCTTTTAAGTAGCGGAGATGCGCGCCCCAAGCTTGCCGGTATCCCCAGTTCAGCACCTCAACTGGTTAAGAGCGTCTAAGGTGTTGACGGATAAGCCTTGCAAGAACCGCGTATTATTGCCGATTTTCGGGCGGGCTGTCCAACGTAGCGCTTGACCGGCTCAGCCTGAGACCTCGGCTTCGGCGAGCTTGAGGAGGCTCTCGGGACGCTTGCCGAATCCAAACCAACGACGAATCGAATCCACTAGAATAATTATCGCCGCCATCATGATGATCGCCGTCAGAGAAATGTTCACGTAGCCCAAGGTTGCCGTCTCCGGCTTTTGGGAGAGCGGCCAGAAGATGTCAGTAATCGACTCCCAGCCAGCCACCAGTGTTGTAGTCGCGACAAAACTCAACGGCAGGATCGTCACCCAACTATATTTCGCCCTACCGGAGTTGATAATCATAGTGGTGGCGACACAGAGTGCCACTGCGGCGAGAAGTTGATTGGCGATCCCAAACATCGGCCAGATGGTTGAGATCGAACCAGACCAGATGAAGGCCGCCCAGGCAGTTACAATCAGCGCTGAAGTGATCACAGAACCCGGCAGCCAGTTAGGCTCTTCAAGTTTGCGATAAACTCGGCCGCCAAACTCACCCACAAGGAAGCGGGCCACCCGTGTGCCGGTATCAATCGTCGTTAGTATGAAGAGCGCTTCAAACATGATCGCGAAGTGATACCAGTATTTCATCAACCCGCGGAGTCCCGGGATACCATCAAAAATTTTCGCTATGCCGAGTGCCAGCGTCACAGCTCCGCCCGTTCGTCCACGCAAATCCTTCTCGCCTGACTCCTGTTCCAATCTATCAATTTCTCTCGGCTGGAGATTGAATCCTTCCGCGCTGTGGGTGTCGACCATGCGGACGTAAGCGGCTTTCTGGGCATCGGTTTTCTGTTGGGTGTTGATAGCAAAATAGTCGCCCGGGAAAAGAGAACTAGCGGCAATCAACGCCACAACCCCGACGACCCCTTCCATCAACATCGAGCCGTAGCCAATCATGCGCGTCTCGGTTTCTTTGCTGATCATCTTCGGCGTCGTGCCTGATGCGACCAGCGCATGGAACCCGGAAATCGCGCCGCAGGCGATTGTGATAAAGACAAACGGATAAACCTTGCCGGGAATAACTGGTCCGCCCCCTCCTATGAAGGGTGTAAACGCCGGCATGTTCAGGTTTGGATGAACTAGAATCACACCGAAGATCAGAAACGCGATGGTGCCAATTTTCAAATATGACGAGAGGTAATCACGCGGACAAAGCAACATCCAAACGGGCAACACCGAGGCAATGAAGCCATAGGCAGCCATCAAAATAATCAAGATGTTACGCGACAGCGTAAACGTGTTCGCCAACGACGAATCAGCAACGCGGCCGCCCAGATAAACCGCCGCCAGCAAGCCGATGACACCGATTATGCTCGCTTCGACAATCTTGCCTTTGCGGAATCGATACATGTAAAGGCCCATGAAGAGCGCCAGCGGAATTGTGAAGGCAACCGTGAAGGTCCCCCAGGGTGATTCAGCAAGCGCGTTAACTACAACCAGCCCCAGTCCGGCCAGGGCGATGACAACGATGAAGAGAATCGCGATCCCGGCGACCAGGCCGGACAGCGGGCTAATCTCGGTGCGCGCGATCTCAGCGAGTGATTTTCCTTTGCGGCGTACGCTGCCCGCGAGAATCATGAAGTCGTGCACCGCGCCGCCGAGGCAAACGCCAATGACAAGCCATAGCAGTCCCGGCAGAAAACCAAACTGCGCCGCCAACACTGGACCGATCAGCGGACCGGCGCCGGATATCGCCGCAAAATGATGGCCGAATAGCACCCACTTGTTTGTCGGGTAGTAGTTGTGCCCGTCGTACATTGTTTGCGACGGCACCGGTCGCGAATCATCAAGCGCGAGCACTTTGGCGGCAATGAAAGCGGAGTAGTAGCGATACGCGATGGCGATAACGCAAAGCGAGCCGATGATGATGGGTAGGGCGTTCATGCTTTCCTGGTTTTGGATCTCGGCGGCCGGTTCGCGGCTAGAATTTGTCCGATCCAGCGCTTAGTAAAATCGCGCAGCGTCGCCACATCGTTTTGAGATTCAAACTTCCGGTAGGTATAGACGTAGACAAGCCGCTGTCCAACGCGCACGTATGACAAGCCCCCGAGGATCGGCACGCTTAGCTCACCATCAGCGCTTTGCGTTTTGATATTGAGCAGGAGCATAGCGCTATAAACATTCGGCCCGGTATCAAACTCGCCGAGATTAACCGGCTGACTAAAGTCAATCTGCGTTTCTTCCTGGTTTAGCTCACTCGCGCCTTTACGAAGGCGGTCGATCGCGGCCTTCATCTGCGGACTGTTGACGTCGAGATACTTGGCGCCGCTTTTGCGAAACTCCGCAACCAGGTCGGCGAAGTTCTCGGCCGAGTAATCCCGTTCACGATTGCCTTTGCGGATGGAAATTTTTGTATAAAAGTTGAACGGCCCAAAACCGCCCGCCCGAAGTTTCTGACAATCCGCTTGCGGCATGTGCACCGCCAGCACGTCGTTCCCCGGAACTTCGCTAGACGTGAAATAGCTTTTGATGTTTTCGAATTGCGAAGCTGCTTCTTCAAAGCCAACCGGCGCCGGAATCGTGGTAAGTTGATTGCCTAGTTGGACTTTAGTGGCGTTTGATTTGCGCGTTTGGGAGAAGGCCGAAGCACTGACTACGACCAGGCTCACAACAATGAGTGACGCTGCTCTTAGCAAAGTTTTGATTAGCTGTGTAGGTTGATTCATCACGCTTACGCTCGCGTTACCGGCCGCCAGCGCCGCTCCAGATATTCCGCCACGCGCGTCAGCGGGAATGTTAGTAACAAATAGAAGACTGCGACCACCGGCCAGATAGTCAGCGGCGCGGCGTAGCGGCTGGCAAGCTCCTGTCCCGTACGCGCCAGTTCAGTTAAGCCGATCACCGAGACCAGCGACGAATCTTTCAGCAGCGCAATTGCTTCGTTGGTCAGTGGTGGTACAACGCGACGGAACGTCTGCGGCAGGATGATGTTGCGCATGGCCTGCGAATAACTCATGCCCAGCGATCGTGCGGCTTCCATTTGGCCCGCATCAATCGAAATGATGCCAGCGCGGATGATCTCTGAAATATATGCCGCACAATTCAGGGTCAGAGCGATGATGCCGCTGGTGAATGCCGGCAGATGGATTCCGAAGATGGGTAACACAAAATAGATGAAGAGAATTTGCACGAGCAGCGGCGTGCCGCGCATCACTTCAACATAGACTGCAGCAGGCGCCGCCAACAGGCGCGACGATTGCACGCGCGCCAACGCCAGCAACAAGCCGATCGGCAAACCCAGCCCGAGGCTTAACAATGCCAAACGTGCCGTTAACCAAACACCCTTCAGGAAAAATTGCCAGGTGCGTTTGACGATGCTGAAGTCAAACGTCTTTGGTTGGACCTTGCTCGCCGCCTGATCGGCAGTCCGTTCCGCCACTTCGCCGAACCATTTCTCGTGTATGCGGTCATACTCGCCGCTGTCCTGAACCCGCCACAGCGCTGCGTTGACAGCCCGCCGCAAGTCCCCACTGGACTGGGCAAACGCAATTCCAAACTTCTCGTCAGTAAACCGGCGACCGACAGTTTGGAGTTCATGAAAACTCTGCCGGATCATGTAACGAAGAACAGGCGCGTCACCAACCACGGCGTCAATCCGTCCATTCTTCAAGTCAAGCATCGCCAGGTCGATGGTGTTATAGATGGCGACTGTGACGCCCTGGCGCTTTTCGAGATCGAGCTGCGCCGTGGTGTTGATCTGCACTCCGACTTTCTTTCCTACCAGGTTTTCAGGCGCAGTGATTCCAGTGGTGCCTTGATGAACCGCGATCAATTGTCCTGAGTCGTAGTAGGGATCGGAGAAGAGCATCGAGCCGCTTCGTTCCGGCGTGATGGTCACTGAAGCGATCACAGCGTCAAAGGAGCCATTCTGAAGCGCCGGGAAAATGCCGTCGAATCCGGAGTTAATCCAGGTAACGCGCACACCCAACTCGCGCGCGATCGCATTGCCCAGATCAATCTCGAAGCCCTCGAATTGTCCGCCTTCAATGTATTCGAGCGGCGGGTAGGTCGCATCGGTGCCAATCTTGATCTCGCCGCTCTTGCGCACGCGCTCCAATGCGGACTGCGCGAACGACGGCGCCTGTAAAAGAAGCAGCAGAAGAAAAATTGCAGCGAGCCGTTGGGAGAATTCGCGTAGAGATTTTCTCATCTCGTTTCTTTCTCCTTTCCGGGTTTGCCAGTAGTTGGGGATTCATCATTGTTTCCGGCTGCCGCATCTTCTGGTTCCTCGTCGCGGAAGCTTTGCATGAAGGCTCGCGTTTCGGGCTTTTGTGGATTGCCGAAGACTTCCTCCTGCGTACCGGCCTCGACGGCGTGGCCGCCTTCGAAATAGATTACTTGATCGGAAATACGTCGCGCGAAATTCATGTCGTGTGAAACTACCACCAGCGTTTTGCCAAGATCGTCGAGCGCGCGCAGCATCCGCGCCACTCCCT
Source organism: Pyrinomonadaceae bacterium (assembly GCA_036009765.1). Taxonomy (GTDB): domain Bacteria; phylum Acidobacteriota; class Blastocatellia; order Pyrinomonadales; family Pyrinomonadaceae; genus PSRF01. Next base: position 182,138 of record DASYLB010000016.1, read on the forward strand.
GAATGAGTTGCGGATCGAGCGCCGAGGTCGGCTCGTCGAAGAGCATGACTTCGGGCTCCATCGCCAGTGCCCGCGCTATGGCTACTCTTTGCTGTTGTCCACCCGATAACTGCGCTGGATAAAAATCAACTTTGTCGTTGAGTCCGACCTTGTCGAGATAATGGCGAGCGACGTCAGCCGCCGCGGCGCGATCCATTTTCTTGACGATTGTGGGGGCCTGAACGCAGTTACCTAACACCGTCAGATGCGGAAAGAGATTAAAGTTTTGAAAGACTATGCCGACGCGCTCCCGGAGCCGCTTGGTCAGCTGCTTTTCTTCCGCTGTCGATAGTTGTTTCTCCTCGGTGCCGACAACCTCGACATCGCCGATGCGCAAACGCCCCCGATCGAAACGCTCGAGCCGGTTCATGCAACGCAGCATGGTTGACTTGCCACAGCCCGACGGCCCGAGGATGGTCGTAAGTTGACCGTCCTGAATTTGAAACGTCGCGTTATTGAGTACGGTGTTCTGACCGTAGCGCTTGACGAGGTCGGTTACTTCAATCATTTTCACTCCGCGTGACAGAAGGAGATTTGCTGATGGCGAAATGCTGTTTGGGTTACCCGGGCGTTGCTAGGGATTTGCGGGCGGAGTTTGGCACGGAACCCGCCGAAAAATCCAGAGAAAAACAATACGTCAGAGAGTTTCGGCGAAACTATTTGCCGTCAACTGGTTTCTTGATAGACTCCGCGGCGAACACGCGAAGAGCTTCGTTTTGACAATCCGAACTCCGCAACCCGAAATTAATGATCTATCCCTTTAAGAATATTCTTTTTCCGACCGACTTCACTCCACACGCGCGTGCGGCCCTGAAGTATGCAGCGGCTTTTGCCCGGAACGGTGGCGGCCGCGTGGTGCTGTTCAGCGTACAGAGCGCGAAGGTGCCCGCAAATCTGCTCACTTTGCCGGAACGGATTTTCACGGAACAAGACAACCGCTGGTTGCTGCAACTGCGAACAGAGGTAAGGGCCTTGTTAGCCGATCCGCTATTCAATGGGCTTGAAGTTGAGCCAGTGATCGTTGAGGGCGAGCCGGCGACGGAAATTGCCAGGGCAGTACGCGATTACGATATTGATCTGGTAACGGTGGTTACGCATGGACGTAAGGGGTTGTCGCGCGCACTTTTTGGCTCGACCGCGGAAGAGATCATCGCTGAGGCACCCTGTCCAGTGCTGACCATTCGCCCGCCGCAACACGATTTTGTGGAGCATCGCGGTGAGCGGAGCGAACTGCGTTTGAATCGCGTTCTGCTTTCCACTAACTTCCGGCCTTCGTCAGTTGCAGCGACACAAGTCGCGAAACAGTTGGCTAGTCAGACCGGCGCGGAGTTGCACGTGGTTTATGTTATCGGTGATTACCTGGAACAGATCTCGGTAATGTTTCCCGAAGGTGGTTTGAATGCGCTGACTCGCTTGCGTAGTTACGTGCAGGAACGCATGACACAACTAACCCGCGGAGATTGGGAGCGGGCAGTGCCACACGTCATTGAAGGACGCCCCTATGAAGAAATAGTGCGTCTTGCGGCAGATTCGGATGCGGACCTGATCGTGATCGGCACCAGTGTTCACGCCTCACTATTTGGCGGTACTCCAGTGCTCGGTTCGGAGATCGAACGCGTCGTCAGAAACTCACCTTGTCCGGTGCTTTGCGTGCCGGCCGCGCGAGTAGTCACGCCCTTGCCAGCTCTCGTTACCCAGCCGGTGAGTTGAGGGCAGAAGTCAGAGGTCAGAGGTCAGAGTACAGAAGACAGAATCCGGAAGCGAACTCGATACCGAGAATCTCAGAATTCAGATTCAGGGGTTTATAATAAAAAACAGGAGCCGAGAGACTCCTGTCTTCTGTATTCTGACCTCTGAATCCTCTGTTCTGAGTTCTGCTCTTCCCTACTGCGTTATCAACTGCAAACGACCGTCCGGCAGTCTCACTGCAAACACGCTGCGCTCGTACATGCTTAAGGGCGCCGAGTCCTTGCGCTGATTTGCTGCCACCTGTTCACGCGAATAGTTGCTGGCGTAACGGTAGGCGAGCGGATCGCGAATCAGATCGTAGCGCCGGCTAATTCTGCGCACGTATTCCTGCGTCTCACTATAAGGCGGGACGCGATATCCATACTTGATGACCGCGCCTTCGCCGGCATTGTACCCAGCCAGCGCCAGTCTCACGTCACCGTCAAACTTGTCGAGCAGGAAACGCATATAGCGAGTGCCGCCTTCAATGTTTTGTTTCGGATCCCAAATGCTCGTGACACCGAAACGCGCGGCGGTTCCCGGCATCAACTGCATCAAGCCACGTGCTCCCTTGTTTGACATTGCGCGAGCCTTGAACGTCGACTCCTGGTGCATGATGGAATAAAGCAACAGTGGGTCCACCGAATTGCGGCGGCCGGAGTCGGCTATGTAACTGTCTACGGTTGGATTGCCGGTTGTGAAACCACTAAGAGTGCCTTCCCAGTTCATATTCGTCGTCTGAGCCAGCGATGCGCTCGCAGCTGAACGATCGATATTGGTTGCGGAGGTCTGCCCGCGTCCGCGGCGAAGTTTCTTCGCAGCCAGCGGAGTAGGTAATTCAATCCGCACCGCCTTTAAATCAAAGTTATCTACGCGGTAGCTGGGTAAGCTGGATTCGCTTTGCGCGAACGCCGGCAGAGCGGAGAGGAGAAGGGTAGCAGCAACCAGGGAAAGTTTTTTCATGCGATTCCGTTTGAGATTACTTCGAACTGTGGGGCCGAACGTGCGTGATGTTCTGGCGTGAAGTTTCGGGGAGCGGCCTCTTGTTTCATCAATCGAGGCCGGGCTAGATACTACCATAGCGGTTAAACGATTGCCAACACGGTAAAATTCTGCCGTTTCCTCAGTTAAAACAAACATTTGGTGAGGTTAAGGCAATTTTTGGTCAGGGTTCTGGTGGACTGCTGCAATCGCCGCGAGATTTTTGGATGTTCGCCCGGCTGCGCCGAGCCGCTGATGCGATAACGGAGTTTTTGCAAGCGTCCACTGGTGCAAAATCGCTTGCACATTCCGGTTTGGAGGGTTCTTGGCCGGCAATTGAATTCTTCAGTGGAGATAGAAATGATACGCGCGCTTTCTCAACTACTCAGTGGTGCTACGCGCGTTGGCGCGTCTTCACCAGGAAGAGGACGATATGAAGAAAACACTTTCGCTGATCCTGTCGCTACTGTTCGTCTCTGCAATAGCAGTGGCAGCTCAAACTTCAAGCAGCTCAACCTCAAACAACTCAACCACAGCGGCCAAACCGAGGAAACCGATCTTTAGGGCCAGCAAGGATCAGATCCAGCAGGCGCAGAAGATTCTCAAGGACCGTGGTTTTTACGGCGGCGAGCAGACCGGCAAACTTGACGACGACACGCGCGCCGGACTCAAAAAGTATCAGGGGGCCGAGAGTATCAAAGTTACCGGCACACTGAACAAGCTGACTTTGGAAAAAATGAGCATCGTGCTCACAGACAAGCAACGAGCAATGTAAGGTTCGAAGTTTCGACGGGACTTCGAGTAATCCTTGCGGGGGAGGCTTGTTGAATGACAAGCCACAAAAAAGCGCGAGCGTCTGAGGTAGACGTCTCGCGCTTTTCGTTAAGTATGCGCAACTCTTTGGAGTGCGCTGACTTGTCAGCGCTTTGGCATTCTTCGGGGCGACGCCGACCAAAGCGGCGACAGGTCGCCGCACTCCAGGAAGTTGAACCTAGCCCAGCAATTTTTCGACGACGCCGTAACTCGCCTCGAGTGCCTCGTCGAGTTTCTCGGGAAGTGCGCCGCCGCCTTCGGCCATATCGGCTTTGCCGCCGCCTTTGCCGCCCACAATCGGCGCCAACTCCTTGATGACTTTGCCGGCGGGCACGCGGCCGGTTAGATCATCCGACGTGCGTACGATCAGCGACACCTTGCCTTCATTGCTGCGACCGAGCACCACTACACCTGACTTGATGCGCGCGAGCAGCGTATCGGAAAGCTGGCGCATGCCGGCCGCATCGAGATCACTTGCTTCGCGAGCTAGTACTTTGACACCCGCAACCTCTCGGGCTTCCGCTCCATTTGCAGACGCACCGCCGATTGCACCGGTAGCAATCTTTAGTCGCAGTTCATCAGCTTCGCGTCGGGATTTCTTCAGTTCGTCTTGTAACTTTCCAACGACGGCAGACAATTCCGCGCGGGAAGTTTTCAAACCACTGGCAACCTGGTCGATCAGGATTTCGTCTTCGCGAAAGCGTTCGAAAGCATCAAAACCGGTGATCGCGCGAATCCGACGCACGCCGGAAGAGATCGACTCATCGCTGGTGATCTTGAATACGCCAATGTCGCCTGTCGCGCGCACGTGCGTGCCGCCACACAGTTCGCGCGAAAAAATGTCCTCCGCGCCTTTTATCGAAAGCACGCGAACTTTCTCGCCATACTTTTCACCAAACAGCGCCATTGCTCCCGAGCGCATCGCGTCTTCAATGGCCATCTCGTCAGTCTGCACCGGTTCATTTCGCAGGATGTGATAGTTAACGAGATTCTCGATCTTTTCGATCTCGGTTTTGGTTAGCGGTTGATAGTGTGAAAAGTCGAAGCGCAAATAGTTTGGCGCGACGACCGAGCCAGCTTGTTTGACGTGCGTGCCCAGGACTTCGCGCAGTGCGGCGTGCATTAGGTGAGTTGCGGTGTGGTTGCGGCGGGTGGCGTCCCGCTTCTCGACGTCGACTTCAGCAGTGACAACATCGCCGACCTTCAACGCGCCCTTTTCAATCTTGACCTTGTGAACAATCAACCCCTGGGCCGGGGAGTAAGTATCAATCACCGTCGCAGTGAAGTCAGTACCACCTGCGGTAGCGGGTGGGTTTGTTAGTTTGCCAACATCGCCAACCTGTCCACCGCTCTCGGCGTAGAACGGAGTTTGATCCAAAACAACTTCGCCTTCGTCAGTTTGGGCCAGGCTGTTAACCTCGGAGTCCCCTAGAAGGAGAGCAATCACCTTTGCTGACCCCACTCGTGTAGTTTCGTATCCCTTGAATGTCGCCTTAGCGCTTCGTCGACCTGACAACGCGGTATGAACTGGCTTAGTTGACCGTTTTGCTCCCTCTTTAATCCGATCGCCTTGCTGCTGAAACTTCTGCAGGGCCTCAAGAATAATTTGTCGGAACTCTTCTTCGCTGATGCTTGCAACTTGATATTGTTCGGTGACGTTGGCAGCGTTGATTACGATCGCGTCGTGCTGGCTCAGAATTGCGTAAGCCAGATCGATAGGCAACCCGAATGTATCGTAAAGGCGAGCGACCTCCTCAATTGGAAATTGAAGTTGCGCGCCGGAACGCGCATAAGAGTCCTTGTCTTCGTCAGATATTAGAATGGGCATTACGGGCCGGGCCGTAGTTGCTTGAAACTCGATAGGATTTCGTCGGAAGTGTTTGATGTCCTCGTCGAGTTTGCTCAAGCCAACCGTCAACGTGGCGCCAAACCGCTCTTCTTCCAGCTTCACCATTTTCTCAATAAAGCCGCGTTGGATTTCCAGTTCGGGATACGGCTCACTCATCTGATCAATAACGAAGTTCGTGACTTGATGAAAGAACGAATCGTGAAAGCCCAGCGTGTGGCGACCCTGATAAATTGCGCGGCGCATGATCTTGCGGAGCACGTAATTGCGACCTTCGTTCCCGGGAAGAATTCCATCCGCGATTAGGAACGCGGTAGCGCGTGCGTGGTCGGCGATGACGCGCATCGCAAAGCCTTCCTGGGTTTCCGGCTCGTAATCACGTCCGGCGAGCTTTGCGGTGAAGTCGATCATCGGGCGCAGCAGATCGGTTTCATAGTTGGACTTGAGGCCCTGCATGATCACCGCCGTGCGTTCCAGACCCAAGCCGGTATCAACCGACGGTTTTGGCAGCGGCTCGAGTTTGTACTTCGCCGGTTCCACCTCGATGCGGTTGTATTGCATGAAGACCAGGTTCCAGATCTCCATGGTCGTATCGCCCGGTCCATTTACAAATTCGGCGCGATTGAATTCCGGATCTTCCGGATGCTCGCCGAGGTAGTAATGAATTTCGCTGCACGGTCCGCAGGGGCCGGTTTCGCCCATCTGCCAGAAATTATCTTTGCGGCCGAAACGCAGGATTCGCTCACGCGGGGCCCCAACCTTTTCCCACAAGCTTTCAGCGTCTTCGTCAGCTGACACTTCGTCGTCGCCGCCAAACACAGTGAACCAAAGCCGCAACGGATCCATCTTGAGTTCGTCGATCAGAAATTCCCAGGCAAACTTAATCGCGTCTTCTTTGAAGTAGTCGCCAAACGAAAAATTTCCGAGCATCTCGAAAAACGTCTGATGCCGCGCCGTCTTCCCAACTTCGTCGAGATCGTTGTGCTTGCCGCCAGCGCGCACGCACTTCTGCGACGAGCAGGCGCGCACATACTCGCGCTTTTCCGCTCCCAGGAACACATCCTTAAACTGGTTCATACCGGCGTTAGTGAAAAGCAACGTCGGATCGTTGGCAGGCAGTAAAGGCGACGAGCGCACGCGCGTGTGGCCATTGCGCTCGAAGTACTTCAGAAAAGTTTCGCGAATTTCGTTTCCAGTCATAAGAAGTAGTCAGTAAACAGTAAACAGCAAACAGTGAGCAGTAAGCGGTGAGCGGTCATCAGTAAACTCAAAACGATACAAGGTGTGCGGGAGGTCACGCTCTTAACTACATGCTGCTTACTGCTTATCGCTCACTTACTTTCAGAGTTTAGCATGCGGGTTCAGGTGACTGAAATTGTCCAAGTTGAGGAGCCAAAGCCCTATTCAGTCTCTTCGAGGTCGGCTCGCGAGGCGGCGCGAACTTTTTGGCTGACAAGTTCAAACGGGAAGCCCTGGCGCAGTAAATGATCGAAGAGCTTCTTCGCCTCTTCGCGAGTCTTGGGACGGCCGCGAAGCCGGATGCGTTTCGCAAGCGCGCGATCCAGTAGATCTTCTTCTGGGGTTTCAGCAAAGACTTGATCGAGTGCTTCATCAGCGACCGAGCGCTCGACTTTTCTTTTCGCCAGACTAAGTTCAAGGCGCCGTCGGCCGATTGGCTGTTGCCGCACTTTCGAGGACGCATAGCTGAGCGCGTAACGTTCGTCGTCGAGATAGCCATATTCGCGCAGCCGCGCAATGACAGTTTCAATTACCGTTTTGCTGGGGCACCGCTCCGCCAAACGTTCGCGTAGCTCTGCGATCGAGCGCGGCTTGGCGGCGAGCAACTTTGCGGCGCGTTGAAACGTGCGTGCGCGTAGTTCTTCAGGCGACCACCGGCTCGCATGCGACTCCTCGTCACTGGTCTTTGGTTTTGTACGTCGTTGCCGCATCTGCAGATTAGACATTTACCACAGAGACACAGAGGACACGAAGGCTTCACAGAGAACATTTCCTGTATAGCGAGATTCCCGAATCGCCAATTGCGAATCGACCATCTAAAATGAATTCCCATGGATGGTGTGTTGGTGATCGACAAGCTTGCCGGGGTGACTTCGCACGATGTGGTTGATGAGATCCGGCGGACTTTGCACGTGCGACGGGTGGGCCATACCGGAACGCTCGATCCATTTGCAACCGGTGTGTTAGTGATTCTGATCGGACGCGCGACGCGGTTGGCGCAGTTTCTCAGCGGGGTGGAAAAAGAGTATGAGGCGGTGATTCGCCTGGGCTACGCCACTGACACCGGAGACGTTACCGGAAAACGAATCGATAGGATTGGACAAACAGGAATGTCCGTCTTACCTGGCGGCTGGAGCCGTGATCAAATCGAAGCGGCGCTCGAGAGTTTACGCGGGGAGATCGATCAAGTGCCGCCGATGTATTCCGCCAAGAAGCAGGGTGGCCGCAAGCTTTACGAACTCGCGCGGCGTGGTGAAGAGGTGGAGCGAAAGCCGGTGCGGATTCATATCTACAAGTTTGAAGCGAGCAAACCGACCGGCGAACTGCTGAAAGACAATTTGGACGGTACGTTTGATTTCGAAGTTCGGGTCGCATGTTCGTCAGGTACTTACGTTAGAACTCTGGCTGAAGATTTTGGCAAGCGATTGCAAGTGGGAGCGCATCTTGCCGAGCTGCGTCGCACGCGTGTCGGCGACTTCGAAATTCAACAAGCGCAGACGCTGGAACAAGTGAAACTCAATGTTGCCGACGAAGCGCTGGGCAGAATGATGCTTCCGACCGATGCGGCGCTGGCGCGATTTCCAGCTCTCGATATGAATGCTGACGACGTACGTAGAGTCCAAAACGGCATGCCTGTTCACGTTTCCGAAGAAACGTGGGTTGACGGTGAGCGAGTTAGAATGCGCGACGCTCAAGGCCATTTGATCGCAGTTGCCGAGTTTAATGCTGCTGCTGGATCGTTACATCCAAGCGTAGTGATTGCACGAGACAATTGATGAAGAAGCGTTATTGGATCGGTAGTTTTCTGGCGGCGTCAGTGGCAGCGAAGCTGTTGTTGCGTCCAAAAGACGTCGAATGGGAAGAGAGCCGTGACGTTGTTTTTCACGCTGACTATTCGCGCTTCATCGAAGTTGACGGCGTCCGTATGCACTATCAGGAAGCCGGAGATCCAAACACGCCGCCGATGATTTTGATTCATGGTTTCGCCGCGTCGAACCTCGTTTGGAGCAAAGTGTTTTTGGAGTTTGCGGCAGCGGGTTACCGAGTGATCGCGCCCGATCTGCCCGGCTATGGCTACTCGGCAAAGCCGCGACACCTCGACTACACCATCGCAAACCAGGCAGAGATGGTTGTGAGTTTTTTGCAGCAAACGAAAATCGACCGCGCAGTTTTCCTCGGCAGTTCATACGGCGCGGCGATCGGCGCCACGATTGCGCTAGATCATCCGGATCTGGTTGAGAAGTTAGTCATGGTTGGCGCGGTAAATAACAATAAGCCAACCCGGTACTTATTGATGCGGCTGTTTGGTTCGCCGATTATTGGCGACATTCTTTCACCGCTACTGGTTGGCTCGCGCCGGTTGCTGCGAATGCGGATGAAGCGAGTTTACGATCGCCATTCGTGGGTGCTTGACGAGCGCAGAGTTGACGCGAGACATCTGCCGCTCAGAACGCGTGGTGCGCATAGAGCGATCATTCGTACCGTGCGGCGTTGGGACGCCGAACGCGTTTCGCGCGAGGCACATCTGCTCACGCAACCGACGCTCTTGATTTGGGGCGATACGGATCGAGAGGTGCCGCTGCAAGATGGCGAGCGACTGCATGAGTCGATTCCCGGTTCGCGTTTGGTTGTGTTTCGCGAGTGCGGTCATCTGCCGCAGGAAGAGTATCCGGAGACTTTTGTTGATGTGGTTGTGGATTTTTGTTCTTGAAGATTATTCCCTTGAAGATTGTTCCAAGGTAACGCCCAGCTTTTTCGCTAGTCCTTCACCGCCCCAACCCATTACGACATTGTGGTTCCAACTGAAGAACGGCCGGGCGATGGGCGCGATTAGGTTCATCCAGGCTTTGGTTGTTTCCACTTTCCAATCGTAGCGAACAGTAGTTGTCCCAGCTGCGTTTGCTAGTTGCCAGCGGCCGACACCCTGAAGTTCGCCGATGGCGCGACCCTCGATCATTGAGATTGGCTCGACGCGTGTGGATTGCATGTCGAAGACGAGGCGATAAGGAAGTTTGCTCTTCCAGGTGTAGCGGTGAATGGCGCCCACGTGATTGGCGTCGCCGTCTTTTAGGCGTTCGACCTTCTCAACGCCGGGCCACCATTCCGGCCAGTTCTCCGAATGGAAGATCAAATCCCAAACTTTTTCTTGCGGGGCCTTGAGGCGCCAGATGGTGACGAATTCGTAAGTAGCCATATTTTGGAGTGCGCCGACTTGTCGGCGCTTTGGTCTGTTGCGACTTGTCGCAGCCACAGGTTGAGCCAGTGTCGCGCAGGCGCGTCAAGTCGCGCCTGAAAAAAGCGGTGACAAGTCACCGCACTCCAAAGTTCAGCCCATGTTCAGTGCTTTGCCGACTGCTGGATCGCGGCGGACACGCCAAATCTTCGAGTCGAGGTAATAGTGAATGAATGCGTAGCCCCAGAGAAACGAAATACCAAGTTGAATTACGAATGACGATTCGCCGACACCGCCGGCGCCGTTCTTCAAACTGAGGTAACCGAGGATCTGCCTGGGCCCCTGGTAGATCAAACCGAAGAGAATTCCGAAACCGATAAAGTAAAGAAGACGACGGCTGATTAACTCGGCGGCCCCGTATTTTTGGCGGAGCTTGATTCTCCCCTCCCCACTTGTGGGGAGGGTTAGGGTGGGGTTGGTGCCGGTCGTCACCTCTCCCCAACTCCTCTCCGCTCGCGGAGAGGGGCTAGCTTTGTATTTCTTGTTATGAAACCAGATGAGCCGGTGATATTGGAGGTTGTGGTAGATCGTCAGGATTGCAACGATCGCGATTGGTTTATGCGGCATTGGTGTTAGCAACACAATCCAGTGCATCGGGATCGCCGCGGCAAGCAGCAGATACTTGGGCACATTCAGCGGCTCGGCGGCGATCACCCGCTGTATTTGTCTTGCCAGCCAGGCGACCGCCAGCACAATCGTGGCGATTAGCAGAATTTTTGCGAGTCCATTCACGCCAGACTGTAGCGCTCCCGGCACGCGCTTCATTGCTTCCGGATCGTTTGCGATGAATGCGACGAAGGGATAGTTAAAAGCAAAGAGCAAGAGTAGGCGATCAAGCGCGTTATCGATTGGCGCGAGGTCGTCGTTTTTTTTCTTGTAGAGCACCATGAAGCCGTAATGCTGTTTCACTAGATGGTAATACGCCCAGAGCGCGCCGATGAAAAAGAAGACGAGACCCGCGCCGGCAAAAACCATCAGTGGACCGATGGCGAAGAAAAGCAGCGAGCCCCAAAGCAGGCGAGCGCGGTTGCGTCGCTCGGTGCGATCGAAATAAGTTCGCGAAAAAGTGCCGAAAACATGGGGCGCATCAATGAGAATCGCCCAGAGCGCCATCATCGGTAACAGCGGCAGAATGCCCTTCACGTAAAGAACCAGCAGCAGGTAACTCGAAGCCACGGATCCAATCAACCAGACGAGGTCATCTTTGGCGCTAATGATCCAACCGAGCGAGATTGCTCGTGGTTCAGCCCGCTCAATTGCATCTACTGATGTCGCCATAAGATCGTGCCTTGTTGAAAACCTCCGGCTGCGAGGCTAGGATTCTAACACCGAGTAAATTCTCGCAGAAGGCAGAAAGGCGCAGCGCATGTCCAAAGAAGACTCCGCTATTAATTTGTTCAAGCTAATGTTTCAGGCGCACCCGTGGCATGGTGTAGCTCTCGGCAAGAGAGCGCCGGCGACAGTGAACGCCTACATAGAGATCGTGCCAACCGATGCCGTGAAGTATGAATTGGACAAGCAGTCGGGCCATCTGCACGTCGACAGACCACAGCGATTTTCATCCATGTGCCCGTCGTTGTATGGGTTAATTCCGCAAACGCTCTGTGGCGATCATGTGGCGGATCTTTGTGCGGAACGGACCGGTCTGACTGGCATCAAGGGTGATGGCGACCCAATGGATATTTGCGTTTTGACGGAAAAAACGTTTGCTCAGGGAAACTTCTTTCTGCAGGCCGAACCAATCGGCGGACTACGAATGATTGACGGCGAGCAGGCCGACGACAAAATTATAGCCGTGCTTGAGGCCGACCTCGCCTACGGCCACATCAAGGACATCAGTCAGTGTCCGCAAGCGCTGGTTGATCGACTCAAGCATTATTTTCTTAGTTACAAACAGTTTCCCGGAGAAGCACCCAGGCGCGTTGAGATTGTTGACGTTTATGATCGGACCGAAGCGCTCGATGTGATTACTCGAAGTGTTAGCGATTACCAGACGCAGTATGGCGATCATGAAAGTCGGACGAAGAAACTCAAGCGGTTGATTTAGCCTTGATTGCTGATTGCTGATTGCTGATTGCGGAGTGCTGAGTGGAATGAGATCTGAAATCTGAGATCTGGAATCTGAAATACTTAGCCGTTACTGATCGTCTCCTCAATTCCGCAACGCGGGCACGCGAGCGCCTGGCGGGAGGGATCAGTCCAACCAGCAAGCGCCAACCCGGGCACGCTCTCCGGCCGTCCACCGCCTGTTTCTGTAGGACGATGTTTTGCCTCGGTGTCAGCTGCGCTGCAGTGTTTGCAGAGCCAACCGTAACCAAGATCGAAAAAGTGGTTGGTTTGGTGCATAAAAATAGAGATCAGAGTACAGAGGCCAGAATACAGAAGGAGAAACTTGCGTGCACCGTTCGGAATTGTTGCGCGAACCTGCCAGTTTCTGACTTCTGGCCTCTGACCTCTGACTTCTTTCCCTACCGCGCAGGAGTTGGCGTCAACCGCACCGGCACGCTCATCCGTCGACCGCTGCGAAGAATTTGCAGCTGCACTGTATCCCCGATCTGGTGCTTGTCCAGCAGGCGGTAAAGATCATCTGTATTGGCAATCTTTTCGTTGTCCATGCCAAGAATTATGTCCCCGATCGCAACGTCACCATTCTCGGTTTGAGTTACGCCACGGAGGCCGGCGGCGGCAGCCGCCTGGCCGGGCGCTATTTGCAGAATGATCACGCCGTCTGGGACCGGAAGATCAAGTTGACTCTTCAACGGCGCAACATCGCGCGTGCCAATTCCCAGCTTCGGCCGGCGCACTTCGCCGGACTTTAACAACTGCGGAACGATGCGTTTCGCTATGTTCACCGGCACAGCAAAGCCCACACCTGCGGAAGCGCCGGACGGCGAAAGAATCTGAGAATTGATTCCGATCATGCGGCCCTGTGAATCGAGCAATGGACCTCCGGAGTTTCCCGGGTTGATTGATGCATCCGTTTGAATGGCGCCTTCGATGGGTCGGCCATTGCGAGCACGTATCGGACGTTGTAGGCCACTGATGACACCGGTCGTCAAGGTGCGATCAAGACCAAAAGGATTGCCGATTGCCAAAACCTTTTGGCCCACTTCGAGCTTGTCGGAGTCGGCCAGAGTGATTACCGTCAATGGCTCCTTTGGTTTTTCAGTCAACTTAATTACCGCCAGGTCCGTATCAGGATCGCCTCCTACCAATTGCGCCGCATAGTTTTTCTGCCCGCCAAAACTGACGGCGAGTTTCGTGGCGCCTTCAATGACGTGGTAGTTAGTCAGGATGTTGCCCTCCTGGTCGATCACAGATCCGGAACCCGAACCTTCCTGCGGCTCGACGAAGCCGAAGAAGTCGCGCGCGTAGGAAGTCGAGTGGACGTTTACCACTCCTGGTGAAAGCGTGCGGTATATCTCGATGTTGTTTTGTTCATCGGAAGCGGTGGCGGGATTGGTTATACCCGCCGGCGTTGCTTCGCTGAATGCGGAACCTGACGGCTGGAACCGGCTTCCCATGCGATCTACAAGAGCAATCGCGCCGGCGGCAAACATTCCGGAGAGCAAAGCAATCACTAATATTTGACGTGCTGAAAGTTTATACATGGCTTATGTCTCGCTTGTTATTTAGTTGTCCAACGTTTCCTGCAATTACGCTCATGAGATGCCTGGCGCATCACACAAGTTGCTGCTTTCTAGGATCAGTTCAGCACTTCCCAAACCAGGTTGCAAGCCAAAACTTGGACGCAGCAGCCCGCCACGGAAATCCGAAAGTCTGGCACCGCCCTGGTTTGATTTTCGTAACGCAAACTGTCAGTTTGCGGCTGTGCTGAATTCCACTCATTCACGCAAACTAACAGTTTGCGTTACAAATTAGGGCACACCGAAAGTCTTCCTAACCGGAGCAGCTTTGTCCGGATGCCTAGAACGTATCCTTGGCCGTAATGTTTCGTTTTTTGATGACGGTTGGTCCGGATGGGAATCGTCAGAAGTGGTACTCAGAAAAACAAGGCAAAGACAGCCTGCGGCAGGCCGACAAAATAGGAGAGTACGGTGGCAGGAGCCTGCCAGCCTAGTGCTGAAAATCCTGTGACTGCGTGGACGCCCATGAGCCCAAGGTAGATTCCCAGGACCACCTTCATGCCGCGGCGGGCGATCGGAATTTCTGCAAAGCGATAGAGCGTGTAGGCGGAAAGAGCGCCGATCAAGAGCTTGACTGAAAGAAACGAGGCTTCGCTGTGATTCAACAGCCCCGCCATGAGACCGTTTCCTTCGGTCGCAATATTCAGACGCAGCCATAGGATCGTCAGCTGCGCGTCCAGCCAATTCATGGCGAACAATAGAAGGGCTTTCGAAAGTGCTCCCAAGTTGCTCCTCAAGAAAAAGAAAACGTTGTTAAACTTCGACCCCTCTTAACGTCAGAACCTCCGAAGCCGAATGGCCTGGAGGTCCTGTCGTTATACGGGAGGAACGAGACTCGTACCGTTGTACTACCAAGAAACTCGCAATGAGATTCTGGTTCCCGAAATCCTCGAGCGACTTCGCATGCTATTCAACTTCTTCGTATCGAACTTGTGCGGCATAGTATAGGCGCAGTCAGCTACTGGCGAAAGCATTAATGTCTGCTTTGTAGATCTTTGTAGTCGCCCGTGACCGCCGTGTTCCGGGGGTGAGTCTTACGTGACTGCAACTCCCTGCGAGACACAGAAAACGCAAAGTGTCACAAGGAAATTCGAATCTTTCGCTAATTCAGTGATTATGTCGATATCTATTGCCGAAGCCATATTGCAAGGCGCGCACCGGCTAAGAAATGCTGAGGTGCCGGAAGCGAGACGTGAAGCCGGATCGCTGCTGGCGCATGTGCTCGGACGAGATCGCTCTTTCATTTTGAGTCACGCTGGAGATCCGATTGATGCAGAACAGTCTGAGCGGTTCAATCAGTCTATCGACCGACGCGCCGCCGGCGAACCGCAGCAATACATAACCGGGCATCAGGAATTTTTCGCTCTGGATTTTGAAGTGACGAAAGACGTTTTGATTCCTCGTCCCGAGACGGAACTGTTGATTGAAAATGCGCAAAGACTAGTCGCCGGCTTCGTTGATCCTTTTATTTGCGATGTTGGTACGGGTTCGGGTTGCATCGTCGTTAGTTTGCTTCATGAAATTCAGAAGGCGCGAGCGATCGCGGTTGACATCTCTGCAAGTGCACTTATGGTGGCGCAGCGAAACGCCGCGCGCCATTCAGTGCTTGAGCGGGTGCAGTTTGTTCGCTCGGATTGTTTTGCAGCATTGAACCCGCGAGACCCGCAGCAATCAGCGCTCGACTTGATCGTGTCGAATCCGCCTTACGTTGAGGAGAGTGCAATCGTGGATCTGCAAAGAGAAGTGCGCGACTTCGAGCCGCGTATCGCTCTTGCGGCCGGGCCTGATGGCCTCGCGATTATTCGGCGTTTGTTAGTTGAAGCTCCAAACTTTCTGAAAACCGGCGGCTACTTTCTTTTTGAAATTGGCTTCAATCAAGCTGCGGCAGTCGAGCAGTTACTTGATCCGAAAATCTGGAAGCTGATCGACATTTTCAAAGACCTGCAAAGCATCGAGAGAACTGTTGCTTTACAGAAGCGGTCGTAGTAAAAACTCCGCTATCCCCAGGGCAACTACCACAATGCGCAAAGCCCACAGCGTAGGGTGTTGGACTGCAACAACCGGAACTGAGGCCCAACCATAAGGAGACGACGAAATGAATAAGTTGCTAACCCGCGGTGTGTTGATCTTGATGACGACGTGTGTGGTGTGTGCTCCCACCTTTGCGCAGAAAGAAAAAAACAAAGAATACAAAGACTCCATGACTTGCCGCGACAATTGGTCCGGCGATAAATCGGTTAGGCATTGCGAAATCAAAGAACAAACCTTGCTGGTCTCCGGCGATACGATTGCGGTTGATGGCAAGCGCAACGGAGGCGTTTCGATTAAGGGCTGGGAGCGAAATGAGATTCTGATGCGCGCGCGAGTCGAAACCTCTGGGCCAACTGAAGCTGAAGCTATTGAACTGGCGAAACAAATCAAGGTTGAAACTGCCGGCTCAAAAATCTTTGCGTCCGGTCCGGAAGCGCGCGAAGACCGCTGGTGGAGTGTTAGCTATGAAATCTTCGTGCCGCAACGTTCAAATCTTTCGTTGACTACCAAGAATGGTGGTATCTCAATTTCAGATGTAAACGGCCGGCTCGAATTTAGCGCGCAGAATGGCGGCGTCAATTTGCGACATGTCGGCGGCACGGTGCGCGGTGGCACAACTAACGGCGGACTGAACGTTGAGTTGGCAGGTGATCGTTGGGATGGCGAGGCTTTGGACGTGAGCACAACCAACGGCGGCGTGTCGATGTCGATCCCGGAAAACTATTCAGCCCACCTGGAAACTGGAACTGTCAACGGACATTTGAGCATCGACTTTCCGGTAACTGTGCAGGGCAACATTACGCGCGAGCTGTCGGCAAATCTGGGCGCCGGCGGAGCGACCATCAGGGCAATGACCACGAATGGCGGCGTCAGAATTCGGCGCGGCGATGGCGCTAAACTTTAGCGCAAACGCGGGAACCAAAGAGCGGGGGCAAGCCCGCCTTCCCGACCCCGAGCCTATGTCGCTTGTGCTGTTCACTCTTGATTGAATGTCTCTCGGGTCGGGAAGGCGGGCTTGCCCCCGCTCTTGAGCCATCGTATATCCCGTCCACTTTGCCGTTTCCGCGTTTTCATCTAATCTGTTGCCAAGGTGGACAAGTTTCGCATTAGCGGCGGCCGAGCGCTCAGTGGCCGCGTTTCGATAAGTGGCGCCAAGAATTCGGCGTTGCCGTGCATGGCTGCGGCGTTGCTTAGCGCCGAAACGGTTACGCTGCATAACCTACCCTACGTTCGCGACATCATCACTCAGCGGCGCTTGCTCGAGGACCTCGGAGCCACAGTGCTGACTCCGGAACTGCGAACCCACAAAATCAGCGCCAGTCACATTGAGGTTTTCGAAGCGCCTTATGAGTTAGTTAGAACCATGCGCGCATCGGTGTTGGCACTTGGTCCACTGCTGGCCCGGTTTGGGAAAGCGAAAGTTTCATTACCCGGCGGCTGCGCTATCGGCACCCGCCCCATTGATCTTCACCTGGTCGCTTTCGAAAAGCTGGGCGCCGAAGTCAAACTCGAAGCCGGCAATGTTATCGCGCGTGCGCCACGCGACGGCCGCTTGATAGGCGGCGAGATCAGTTTCGATAAAGTAACCGTGACGGGAACCGAAAACGTGATGATGGCCGCAACGCTGGCGCGCGGCACAACAGTCTTACAAAACGCCGCTTGTGAACCTGAGATTACGGACCTCGCAGAACTGCTCAACAAGATGGGAGCGCGAGTGCGCGGCGCCGGCACCAGCCGGATTGAGATTGAGGGCGTTTCCGAACTGGGCAGTGCCGAGCACACCATCATTCCGGATCGCATCGAAACCGGAACCTTCATCGCGGCGGCTGCCATTACCAGAGGCGAGCTCGAAATTAAGGACTGCGAACCGCTGCAGCTCACGGCAGTGATCGAAAAGTTTCGCGAGGTCGGGGTCCGCATTGAAGAAATCAACCCCAGCACGCTTCGCGTCTCCTGTCCGAAAACGCTCAACGCGAAAGATGTCTCCACTCATCCTTATCCGCAGTTTCCGACTGACATGCAGGCGCAATACATGGCCTTAATGACGCAGGCCGAAGGCCGGGCGGTTGTGGAGGAAACAGTTTTCGAAAATCGCTTCATGCATGCGTCGGAACTGCAGCGAATGGGCGCGCATATTTCCATTGATGGCCGGCACGCCTCGGTCACTGGACCAACACCGCTGACCGGCGCGCCGCTAATAGCTTCCGACTTGCGTGCTTCCGCTTCGCTCGTGCTGGCTGGTTTGGTCGCTACCGGCGAAACGATTATTGACCGCGTGTACCACATCGATCGTGGTTATGAAAAGATTGAAGTGAAACTGCGCAATGTGGGCGCGGATATCGAGCGGATTCGCGAGTCAGTTACGGCGTCGCTCCCGCAAAGTTCGCAGTCGGGAATTGCGGTCGAGGTCTAACTGGCGCGACATGGCAATCATCTTTCACATCACCACGCGCGAAGCATTCGCCAAACGTCAGGCAACCTATGCTCCGGAATTGTTTTCGGTCGAAGGGTTCATCCACTGCTCGACCTCGGATCAGGTTGTCAAAGTCGCCGACGCCCGGTTTCGTGGGCAGACTGGACTGGTGTTGTTGTGTATTGACACCGACAAGGTGAAGCCGGAGATTCGTTACGAGAATCTCGAAGGTGGGCCGGAGTTGTTTCCGCACATTTACGGAGAACTAAATACGGATGCCGTAGTGCAGATTGCAGAATTTGCGCCGGGAGCTGACGGCTATTTCGCGTTGCCTGCGGTAATGCAAACTAACAGTTTGTCTAAGTAAGAGAGACCCGATGTCAGAATCAGATTGCTTGTTTTGCCGCGTCATCGCGGAGGAAATTCCCGCCGACTTTGTTCACCGCGATGATCTGTCTGTGGTTATTCGAGATATTAACCCGCAGGCTCCTACCCATTTGCTGGTGATTCCACACGAACATATTGAATCGCTCGACGATGCCTCGCAAAAGGATGAGACCTTGCTCGGCCACCTGCTGCGGGTAGCGGCGCGGGTGGCAAACGCCGCGGGCCTCGGGGAGGGTGGTTACCGGACCGTGATCAATAACGGCGCGGGCGCGGGCCAATCAGTTTTTCACCTTCATGTCCACGTGCTTGGCGGGAGGCCAATGAACTGGCCTCCTGGTTAAGAGCAGCTGGGGGTGGTAGTCTTCAAGCGAGTCGGAAAACGCATTGGACCGCCATAGACTTGCAACATCTTTGGCTCAATCTCCGTGCGGCTCAAGTGCCCGGCACACGAGAGCAGTTAGTATCTCCTCATGAGATGGAACCTCTAGTGAGATAGAACCTCAAGTTCACCTGCTTTTGGCCGAACGTTCAAAACTCTAATCGTTATGGATTTATTCGCAGGTGTTTTTGGCTTTACTCTGTTCATTCTCTCGGTGGGCATCACCTACCATTGGGGAATCAAACCTGAACGTGAAGCAAAAAAGCGCAGAGCTGAACAACTACGCGAAGCAGCACGCCTTCAGCAGGAAAAGTCGCGTCGGCGTTATCTTCGGCGAGACAAACCGATTACGCCTAGCGAGAGTGGCGCCCAATTGTGACCACGAACTCCCGACGATGTTTCGGAGTTGATCGTCGCCTTTCGGAGTCAGCTTTGCCTTTCGATCATTCATCTGCTAAAGCTCTTGGGCAATGAGTTCGAAACCGGGCAAAGACTCTTTCACCAGGCGTGAGTGGCAGCTAATCCAATCATTGCGCGCGCCGGCGCAGGTACAAAGCTACTTCACATCCATGCCTTACAACTGGGAGCGCGAAGGTGCCACGCTGCGCTCTTTCCGGGAAGTTGTAAAACGAAATGAAGCTCACTGCTTGGAAGCCGCGGTTGGCGCGGCTGTTATTCTCGAGCAACACGGCTACCCGCCACTGTTACTCGATATCGAGTCGTGGGACTTGCTGGATCATGTGATCTTCGTGTTTCAGCGCCGCGGCCTGTGGGGCTCGATTGCGCGGTCGCGTGACATTGGTCTGCACGGACGGAAGCCGCTGTTTCGATCGCTCCGTGATTTGACGTGGAGTTATTTCGATCCGTATGTGGACATGTCGGGTCGGATACAGGGCTACGGACTTACAACTCTCTACGAGCTGGGAAACTATGATTGGCGCTTCTCATCGCGCAAGATGTCAAAGGTTGAGGACCACCTCCGCGAACTGCCTCACAAGCACATTCAGTCGTCAGACAAGCGATATGAAAAGCTGCACGCTCGCTACAAGGAATACAAGAAGCGCTATCCGGATCGTTCGCCGTCTTACTACGATAACCGGCGGCAGTGGATGATCTAAAATCGGGGGAAGAGGGGAACGGGCAGAAGACGTCCACTACCCTTTTACCACCTTCCGCCCTTGACGTTTCCCACCAAGCGTATCGACTCGAAACTATGATTCGGTGACGACTAGTCCCTCGCGCGAAAACTTCCAATCGAGTACTTCCGCTCCGGCTTCCTCATTGAGGGCCCGCTCGACATCTGCTTTTCGTCCTTCAGCACAAAGAAAAGCAATGCATCCCCCGCCGCCCGCGCCGCAAACCTTTGCCGCTTCGGCGCCGTTTGCCAGCGCTTTTTCAACGAGCTTTTCCATTTGCGGAGTGGTAACACCGGGCGCCAGCCGTTTGCGATTGGGGTAGCCGGCTCGCATGGTTGCGCCAACCTCGTTCCAATCGTCAGCGAGCACCGCGGCACGCATGCGTAGCGCGGAATCTCGAATGCCGTCGAAGAGTTCGAACAGTTCCGGATCACCGTCGATGTGACGTTTGAAAATGTCCCAGTTGTTAGTGCCAGAGAGGCGCGGCTCGCCGGTGTAGCAGATCGCGAGACGGCTTTCGAGCCTGGCTTCGTCGATCTGCAGCGCTTCGTGTTCGATCCCGTCCGGACGAAAGTGGATACAGGACGTAGAACCATACTGCGCTGAATAATAATCCTGAAAACCGGCAGGCACGCGAATGACCGTAGTTTCGATATTGGCAGCGATGGTGATGAACTTGCGCTCGTCGTAGCGATTACCGACGAGCCGGTTGAGCGCGCCGATACAGGCGATGGCCAGTGCTGACGATCCGCCCATGCCGGCGCCCGCGGGAGCCAGGCTGTTGGCGATGAGATGAAAGCCGGTGGTTGGTTTGAAAAAGTGAACGAGTTTTGCAATCAGTTCGAGGCGTTCTTCCCGCACCAGATCCTCGATAGCGGCGAGTTCGGTTTCGAAAGCGACCTTGCGATCTCGCGACTCGAGTACGATGCGTCCGTCGTCGCGCGTTTTGATCTGGCAATGAGCGCGAAGCGACGTGGCGAAATTTACCGTGGCAGCGCCCGGGTGAAAAAGATAGAGCGGCCAGATATCGATCGTGCCGCCGGCAAGATCGACTCTGGTTGGTGCGGAAGATTCAATTAGCATTGTTTGAAGAGGTTCTTTGAATTTGTTCTTTGTACTTTGATCTTTAACAGTGGTTCAGGTAACTACGGGCCTTGAAGATCGGAACAAAGTACAAAGATCAAAATACAAAGATCACAGTACTAAGTTCACGACGGCTTCTGTCTCCGGGCTTTGCGGCGCTTGGCGCGGCTTTGCTTTTTCTGTTGCTGATTACGCGCTTGCTTAAAGGGAATATGTTCCTGAAACTCTTGCTTTAGGCCGTGCAACTTCTCCTGCGCGGCGTGCTCAAATTCCTGCAAGCGCTCAGGGTCAGCCTCTTCAACTTTCGGCGAGAGCCAAAACCGTTCGGCGAAATAAAACCCGGCAATGCCAACTACTACAATGACCAACAACACTTTGCCAAGCCGTTGAAAGTCGCCGATGATTCCGATTACTGCGCCACTAAAAAAATAACCGGCGCCGCTAACCAGCAGCACCCACGCAAAACAACTCGTGAACGACACTAGCACAAAACGCAGGTAAGGCATGCGCCCCACCCCGTGAAAAATGCACGATGCCCAACGCAGGCCGTAAATATACTTGGAAAGAAATATTGAGAGGCCCCCGAATTTGTTGGTTAGTCGTTCTATGCGCGGTTGGGCGGCGCGGTAGAAACGGATATCGCAGACGCCTTTCCGAAACGTGCGACCGGTGAGGTAGGCAATGTTGTCGCTTACGACTCCGCCCAGCGTTCCCGCAAATAGAACCCAGGCAAAACTGTATTCACCTAAAAATCCCCTCTGCGCTAGCACGCCGGCGAGTAGCAGCGTTATGTCACCCTCGATCAGCACCAGAAGGAAAATTGCATAGACGCCGTAACGAAGGATGAAATCGTAAAGGAAGTCGAGGTGCATGATAAAAAAGTGGGCGGTGAGCAGTGGGCAGTAAGCAGTGACTTAATTTTTTTCAGTTACTGCTCACTGCCCACAGCCCACTGCCCACTACGTTCTTTGTTCGTCAGGCGGCTTCACCACCAACACAGGACAAGGCGCGTGGCGTACAACCGCCTCAGCGGTCGAGCCAAAAAGCATTCGTCCCAATCCGGTGCGGCCGTGCGACGAGACCACAATCAGATCAACCTGCCGCTCCCGGGCGACCCGCACAATCTCAGCAGCCGCGTCGCCGTGAACGATTAATTCTTCTACTTCGAGGCCGGCACACTCGTCGCATTCTGCAAACTTCGGCAGTTCGCGTTCTGCAGAGTCTTCGATCTGGTCCGAAATATCGGCAATGGGCAAAGGCTCGGTCATGCCGGAGTAACCAACCGTCGGCACAATCGGCTCGATGACGTGAACGCAGATTATTGAAGCTCCAAACGTTCGCGCCAGCGAGGTCGCATAGGAGAGCGCGTAGTTGCCGCATTCACTGAAATCGGTCGGCAATAGAATTGATCGTACTTGCATGATCTGGCCTTTGGACTTTGGTCTCAGGTCTTTGACACACGCGTTCGTTCAAAGACCAAAGACCAAAAACCAAAGACCGCTCTTGAGCATGGCGGGTTATTCTACACGCAGAAAGGCATGTTTGACAGCCCTAGTACCCTCGATTATGCTTCCGCTTGTTCCTCAGTTGCTAACCCGGTCACAGGAAGGTTTTCAAACCACAATGCCCTCTAAATCGGAGTCTAAGTTCATCGGCATCGAGCTTTCCGGCTCCAGGCTCCGGGCGGCGACGGTGGATAACGAGGGTGTCATTGGCGAACGTTACGAGGCAGAACTGCAAACCGATGGACTCGTGGCACAGGTGGCCCAGCTCGTTAGCGAGTTGCGTAAGAATGCCGACGAAATTGAAGCGGTCGGTATCGCCATCCCGGGTTTAGTCAACCGGCAAACTGATCGGGTGGTTGCTTCCAAAGACTTGCCCGGCATCGTTCGCGAGAATCTTCACGCCGAATTCATGGAAGCTACGGGCTTGCGCTTCGAACTTGAAAACGATGCCAATGCGGCGGCCTACGGTGAGTTTAAGATTGGCGCCGGCCGTGGGGCCCGCGATCTTTTCTATATCACCATCGGCGAAGGAATCGGAGGCGCGATCATTCTTGACGGCAAGCTTTGGATCGGCGCTTCCGGCCTGGCCGGAGAAGTGGGCCATATCACGATCGACACTGAAGGCGCCGAATGCGAGTGTGGCAACACCGGCTGCCTGGAAACCGTAGCCTCGGCGCCAAATATTGTGCGGCGCGCCAACGAACGACTGAATCGTGATGCCACCTCATCGCTTTCAAAGCTGGCCATGAATAAGGATTTCACCGCTGACGATATGGCGCGCGAAGCAAAAGAAGGCGACGACTTTTCCCTGATGATGATTGAACGAACCGGTAAGTATATTGGCACCGGTGTGGCCAGTGTCATTAATCTGCTGAACATCGAGCGCATTGTGCTGGGTGGCGGGGTGATGCAGGCCGGCGATTTGATCCTCAACCCAATCATTAATGAAGCAAAACGCCGGGCGTTCCTACCTTGTTTCGAAGCGACTGAGATTGTGGTTGCAGCTCTGGGCGAAGATGCCGCGATCATCGGCGCAGCGATGCTGGCGCGCGATGCCGCGATTAGTTAAGCCAGCTCTCGCACTCGTTTTCGCAATCCTTCGCGCGACGGGGTAGCAGCCCGACAGTTATGGGCTTCCGCTTATCAATTCACTTATCACTTCTGCCAAATCTCCAATCTTTTGAAACAACTTCCGCGTAGCTTCAAGTCCGTTTCAGTATTCTCTACTGGTTCACGTGACCCACATCGCGAGGTGAAGACGCAAACTAACAGTTGCGTTACAAATTTGGATGCTACCCTCGCGACTTGAGAATTTGAAAAAAATTGGTCATCTGATAAAGTACTCAAACACTCTGTAAGAAAGCAGTTGGCCCGCGAGTTTTTGGGACTACGCACGGGCTTAGTTCTGCGCTGGTCCAGGAGTCTGGCGTTTTTGAGTTTAGTTGCTGTTCTCGTGTCCGGCTGGGTGAATTTTCCCAGTTTGAGTTCGCTGGTTCCGAATTGAGATAGCAAACCGCGTCAATGCCGCAGATTTTTCATCACAGCACTAACGCACTCGCGAAGCTAACGATCTATGGTGCGGTGTTTATCCTGGTGGCGGCGCTCTGGGTGACCGCCCAGCTGAATCGTTCATCATGGAATACTGGTCAGTGGGTCGAGCGACAACAGCCGGTCCAGTTTAGCCACAAGCACCATGTTGGCGACGATGGTTTGGATTGCCGTTACTGCCATACTTCAGTCGAAGTTGCAGCCTCAGCCGGGTTGCCACCAACCAGCACCTGCATGAATTGTCACAAGCAGATTTGGGCGGACAGTCCTTATCTGGAACCGGTGCGCGCCAGCTTTCGCGACGGCAAACCGATTGAATGGATTAGAGTCCACGACCTTCCTGACTTCGCTTATTTCAATCACAGCATTCATGTGAACAAGGGCGTCGGCTGTTCAACCTGTCACGGTCGCGTCGATCAGATGCCGATCGCCTATCAGGCTTCGACGTTGCAGATGGAATGGTGCCTGGACTGCCATCGCAACCCGGAGAAGTTTGTGCGTCCGAAGGACAAGATTTTCGACATGGCGTGGCGACAGGAAAACAAGACTAAGGAAGAAATTGCGGAAGGTATTTCGTTGAAGGCGGAGTATCACATTCAACCACCGAAAGTATTGACGAGTTGTTCGACCTGTCATCGCTAGGAGAGCGTTTTTCTGAGAAATGTCTGAAGACCGACACATAAACTTCAAGCTGATGCGTGAGCGCGTGCTCGCTGAACAAGGCGGAGGCATGTCCGGCAAGAGCTATTGGCGCAGTCTCGAGGAGTTGGCAGACTCTCCGGAGTTTCGCGAATTCGTCGAACGCGAATATCCGCAGCACGCTGAAGAGTGGCACGACCCGGTTGAACGCCGCACGTTTTTGAAGTTGATGGGCGCATCGATGGCGCTCGCCGGCTTGAGCGGTTGCGCGTTTCAACCGGCGGAGAAAATTGTCCCCAACGTCAAACAGTCGGAAGACAGCGTTCCGGGCAAGGCGCTCTTCTTTGCGACCGCCTCTTCGCTCGGTGGCATCGCCACACCTTTGCTGGCCAGAAGCAACGAAGGCCGCCCCACGAAGCTGGAAGGAAATCCCGATCATCCAAACAGCCGCAACGGCGACGCGAACGATCGCGGTTCCAGTGCCACCGACATTTTTTCGCAAGCTTCGGTTTTAAGTCTCTACGATCCCGATCGTTCACAGATTCCGCTTTTCCGTGAAGAGTCGCGCACCTGGTCAACCTTCGTCGGCGAACTGCGCACCGCACTCGATGAACAGCGACCGAAGCAAGGGGCTGGTATTCGATTTCTGACGGAGACGATTACGTCGCCAACACTGGCGGCGCAGTTGAAAGGAATTCTGACTGAGTTTCCGCAGGCGAAGTGGCACCAGTATGAGCCGGTGAACAACGACAACGCGCGCGCCGGGGCGGTGCTGGCGTTTGGTCAACCGGTGAATACGACCTACGACTTCAGCAAAGCGGATCGCATTCTTTCGCTCGACGCTGATTTTCTTTCCGCACATCCAGGGATGCTGAAGTATGCGCGCGATTTCGCCGAGCGACGTCGGCGCTTAACCGCCATCTACGATCAAATCCTGGATCAATCTTCGCTGATGAACCGCCTTTATGTCATCGAGACGACGCCGACGACGACTGGCGCGGCCGCGGATCATCACTGGGCCGTGAGGCCGAGCGAGTTGACGACAATTGCCCAGATGATTGCCAACCGTGTTTCTTCCCCAACGATATATGCAGGGCAGAGGCAGGCCCCGATAAGCAAGGAACCAATCGGCGCGAATCCTCCCGAGGATTTAGTTCGCAGCCAGCCGATGCTTCCTGACGTGATTGAAGCACTTGTTGACGACCTTAAGCTACATCAGGCTAGGAGCATCGTTATCGCCGGCCGGGAAGCGCCGCCGCCGGTTCACGCGCTGGCCCATGCGATGAACGGCGCGCTCGGCAATGTTGGCAAGACGGTTTTCTACATGGATTCGGTCGAAGCGAACTCAGTCGATCAAAGACAGTCGTTGCAGGAGTTGCTGAAAGATATCGACGATGGTCACGTCGAAATGCTACTGATCGTCGGCGGCAATCCGGTTTACAACACGCCTGCCGATTT
Organism: Pyrinomonadaceae bacterium; assembly: GCA_036009765.1. Classification (GTDB taxonomy): domain Bacteria; phylum Acidobacteriota; class Blastocatellia; order Pyrinomonadales; family Pyrinomonadaceae; genus PSRF01. The sequence continues at coordinate 208,242 of DASYLB010000016.1, forward strand.
GAAACTAAATCAGGAACGGATGTTCAAGCCGAAGCTGCGGATTCATCTTAGTCAATACAAGGATGAAACTTCGGATCTTTGTCACTGGCACATTCCCGAGTCGCACTATCTGGAAACCTGGAGCGACACGCGCGCCTACGATGGCACCGTCACGATCGTGCAGCCGTTGATTGAGCCGCTCTACCAAAGCAAGAGCGCGCACGAGTTGCTCGCTGTGTTTACGCCGCAGTATGACAAAAAGCCGTACGAGATCATTCGTGATTATTGGCGGAGCCAGCAGTCAGCAGTCAGCAACAAGCAATCAGCAATCAGCAATCAGCAATCAGCTAGAAGCCAGGCGCAGCCCGCCGGGAGTTCGACCCCGACGTCTGTTGCTGCACCGTCAAATGATTTTGAAATTTGGTGGCGCAAGTGCGTGCATGACGGATTCATTCCGAACACGGCTCTACCGGGGAAGAGTGTTTCAGTAAACGCTGCTGGAGTGGCTGCGCAGAATGCGGGCGGGACGCCGGCGGCCCCGGCAAGCATTGGCTCCCAGGCTGGCGAGTTCGAGATTGTGTTCCGCACCGATCCGACAATCTACGACGGACGCTTCGCAAACAACGGCTGGTTGCAGGAACTGCCGAAGCCGCTTTCAAAACTCACCTGGGACAATGCCGCGCTGGTTAGTCCTAATACTGCAAAGCAACTTGGAATCACAAAAACCATCGGCAAAAAAGGTGGCGACATTTACGTCGACACGCTCAAGATCACGCATCAGGGCCGCACGTTTACTGACATGGTTCCCACTTGGATTACGCCGGGCCAGCCGGACGGCGTGATCACAATTCATCTCGGATACGGGCGCACGCACGCCGGAAATACCGGCAACGGGCACGGCTTCAACGCTTACGAGATACGCACCTCGGATTCGCCCTGGTCCGCCAGCGGCGTTCAAGTTGAGAAAGGCTCCGGCCAAGCCCTGGTTGCTGTCACCCAGTTGCACTTCCTGTTGGAGGATCGCGACTTCAGCAAAGAAGATCGAGACATTCTTCGTTCGCAAACTCTCGATGAATATCTCAAAGGCACACCAGCCGGCGAGTCGCATGACCCGGCGCCGGACGACACGCTCTACCATCCGGAACTCTTCGACTACAAAAACCAGGGCAACGGTCTCGACTACGCCTGGGGCATGGCGATCGACTTGAACAACTGCATTGGCTGCAACGCGTGCACCATCGCCTGCCAGTCAGAAAATAACATCCCGGTGGTCGGTAAAGAGCAGGTGGTGCGCAGTCGTGAGATGCACTGGATTCGCGTTGATACTTACTTCAAGGGCGAAGACGCAAACAAACCTGAAGCGACCAACTTCATGCCCGTCCCCTGCATGCATTGCGAGAATGCGCCCTGCGAGCCGGTGTGTCCGGTGCATGCTACGGTCCACAGTGCTGAAGGCCTCAACGACATGGTCTACAACCGTTGCGTCGGCACGAAGTATTGTCAGAACAACTGTCCGTATAAAGTGCGACGTTTCAACTTCTTCCTGTATCAGGACTGGGAGAAACCGACTTATCAGTTGATGCGCAATCCGGAAGTTTCGATACGCAGCCGCGGTGTGATGGAAAAATGCACTTACTGCGTGCAGCGCATTCAGGGCGCAAAGATCCAGTCGGAGATCGAGGGAAGGAAAGTTCGCGACGGCGAGATCGTGACGGCCTGTCAGGCAGTTTGCCCAACTGAGGCGATTGTCTTTGGCGACATCAACGATCCAAACAGCCGCGTCTCGAAGATTAAAGCCGATCGGCGAGACTATTCGCTGCTGGCAGAGCTGAATACGAAGCCGCGCACGACCTATTTGACCGCGCTGCGGAATCCGAACCCTGAGATTGGAAAGCAGGAAGGGTAGATAGAGTTAATGACTCAACTAATTCAATCTCGAGGTCAGGAAGGGGGCTTGCCCCCGCTTGCTTGAGCTGCACTGGATGAGCGGGGGCAAGCCCCCTTCCCAACCTGTGAGGTTTTGAGGCTTGAGTTATTGCTTTCAGAAGTCTTTGTTCTTAGGCCCTGAGATTGTGTTAGTTGAGTCATTACATCTGAAGCTCTGAGACTTTTGTTGTAATTCATCGAATGACTGACGACCCACAAGACGAGAGTCCGATACACCATACGACGGGGCCGGTGGTTGCACCGGGGCTGACGTTTGCATCTGTAACGGACAAGATCAGTTCGATCGTACTTAAACGAAGTACGCCGATCTGGTGGTTCGTTGGTTTTGCGATCTCGTTTGTCCTGTTCCAGTTGCTGCTGCTTACGATCACGCAGCTGCTTTTCGTCGGCATCGGACTCTGGGGAGTTAACGAACCCGTCGCCTGGGGAATGGACATCCTCAACTTCGTCTGGTGGATCGGCATTGGCCACGCCGGCACTTTGATTTCCGCAATCCTGCTGTTGCTGCGCCAGCAATGGCGCACTTCCATCAACCGCTTTGCTGAAGCGATGACTTTGTTCGCCGTCGCGCAAGCGGGAATGTATCCCGTCATGCACCTTGGGCGGCCGTGGCTCGCTTACTGGCTGTTCCCTTATCCCAACACGATGGGCGTCTGGCCGCAATTTCGTAGTCCCCTGATGTGGGACGTGTTTGCGGTTTCGACCTACGCCACCGTATCGGCGCTGTTCTGGTTCGTCGGCCTCATTCCTGACTTCGCCACGCTTCGTGATCGTTCGCGCAGTAAGCCCTTCCAAATGATCTACGGACTGTTGGCGATGGGTTGGCGCGGTTCGGCGCGACACTGGCATCGTTACGAAACGGCGTATCTGCTGCTGGCCGGACTGGCGACGCCGCTCGTGCTTTCAGTGCACACGATCGTAAGTTTCGATTTTGCCGTCGGCATCATTCCCGGCTGGCACGCGACGCTTTTTCCACCTTACTTCGTTGCCGGCGCCATCTATGCGGGCTTTGCCATGGTTTTGTTGCTGACCATTCCGTTGCGGAAGGTTTTTGGTTTGGAAGGTTTCATCACCATGCGTCACATGCACAACATGGCCAAGGTGATGCTCGCGACTGGTTTGATTGTCGGCTACGGCTACATGATAGAAGCTTTCTTCGGTTGGTACAGCGGCAACAAATTCGAACGCTACATGATTTGGAACCGGATGCATGGGCCCTACGCTTACTACTACTGGGCGCTCATCCTCTGCAACATCATTACGCCGCAGTTTCTCTGGATTAAGAAAGTACGATCCAATCTGCTGGTGCTGTGGCTGATCTCGATCGTGGTCAGCATCGGCATGTGGTTGGAACGTTTCGTTATTGTTATCACCAGCCTGCATCGCGACTTTCTGCCCTCATCGTGGGGCATGTATCAGCCGTCAATGTGGGACTGGACAATGTTTGTCGGAACGATTGGATTTTTCTTTACGCTGTTGTTCTTGTTCATCCGCTTCCTGCCGATGATCTCGATTTTCGAGATGCGGACGATCTTGCCGGAGGCGGAGGTTGAGGAATAGTGATCGGTGGCCGGTGGTCAGCAGTATTGATAGTGAAGCAGGATTTAGTATCGCAACAACTGGAGCATTTACCGACCACTGGTCACTGACCACTGGCTACTGAAATAAGATGGATCCTGAGCCTCTTCATCATGCGACATCTGGTTCTGCCCATGGCCGCCGGGGTGGAGCGGCTGCGCTCTACGGCATCATGGCTGAGTTTGATAATCCGTCCGACCTCGTGGCTGCGGCGCGGCAAACGCATGAGGCGGGCTACCGGCGCGTGAATGGTTATTCGCCTTATCCGATTGAGGAACTGACGGAAGCGATTGGTTTCAAGCACACAACGTTGCCCATCATTGTACTGGTTGGTGGAATACTCGGTGGCCTGGGCGGCTTTTTCATGCAGTACTGGATGGAAGTGATCGACTATCCGTTGAATGTTGGCGGCAAGCCTTTCAATAGTTGGCCCGCGTTTATTCCGATTACGTTTGAATGCACGATTTTGGTGGCCGCATTTTCAGCGGTGTTGGGCATGCTGGTGTTGAATAAGCTGCCGCAGCCTTACCACCCGGTTTTCAATGCGCCAAACTTCGCGCTGGCTACGCGCGATAAGTTTTTCCTGGTGATCGAAGCAAACGATCCCAAGTTTCGCCACGCTGAAACGACGCAGTTTATGAACACGCTGGGGGCGATGGAGGTTTGTGACGTTGAAGTTTGAAGTGAGCCTTGAGCAGCCCGCAGTGAGCAGTAGAACGCACCCGCGGCGCGTGGCGTTTCTTGTACTGCTTATTGCTTGCTGCTTACTGCTCACGGCTTCCTGTCGTCGCGACATGCAGGACCAGCCCAAGATGAAGCCGTTTCGCTCGTCCACTTTTTATCGGGACGGGCTGTCGACGCGGCAGCCAATTGAGGGAACGGTGGCACGCGGATACCTGAAAGAGGACACGGAATACTTTACCGGCAAGAAAGCGGGCAAAACTTCCGCCGCAGCCACGGTTCCGTCACAAGCTCCCGCCGGGCCACAGCCTTCCGGAGCGACTGCCGCTCCCGCGCTTCAGGGCGCTGCTGCTTTTCCTGACGACATTGAAGCTTTTCCTATTGGTGTAACGAAGGAAACGGTTGTTCGCGGCAAAGAGCGTTACGAAATCTTTTGTTCAGCCTGTCACGGTTTGACTGGCAACGGCGACGGCATGATCGTAAGGCGCGGTTTTCGTCGCGCAGCGTCGTTTAATGATGACCGGCTGCGACAAGCGCCGGTGGGACACTTCTTTGATGCGATTACGAACGGGTGGGGGGCGATGCCGAGTTACGCGCCGCAAATTCCCACGGAAGATCGCTGGGCAATCATCGCTTACATTCGCGCCTTGCAATTGAGCCAGCAGGGCCAAACGTCCGCACCAGCGCCGGCGCCGAGTGGAGAAAATAAGTGACGACTGGACCCTACAACGCACCGGCGAGTGTAAATCGGTTTCAGCGAGGGGCGCTGATCGTCGGAGCGGTATTCACGTTGCTCCTGCTGGTCGGCTTTTTCACGAGTCGCGATCAGTTTTTCCATTCGTATGTTTTTGCCTTCAGTTTTTGGGCCGGAGTTTCAGTCGGTTCGCTGGCGCTGCTGATGTTGCAGCACCTGACCGGCGGTGGCTGGGGTCTGGTAATCCGGCGAGTGTTGGAAGCGGCAACGCGGACACTGCCGTTGATTCTGATCCTGTTTGTGCCAATCGTACTCGGTGCGCATTGGATTTATGAATGGACACACGCGGATGTAGTGGCGGCCCATCCGGTACTGCAGGAGAAGTCGAAATATTTGAATTTGCCGTTTTTCACGGTGCGCGCGCTTATCTACTTTGCTATCTGGTTGGCGCTCGCTTATTTCCTGAATCGCTGGTCGCTATTGCAGGACCGCACCGCCGATCGGAAATACACTAAGAACATGCGCGTGCTCAGTGGGCCGGGAATGGTGTTGTTTGTTTTCACTGTGACCTTTGCGTCGATCGATTGGTTCATGTCGCTTTCATGGGAATGGTCGTCTACGATCTATGGATTTGTTTTTGTCGCGGCCTGGGGGTTGAGCGCGTTGGCGTTCACGATCGCGGTGATGGCCGCATTATGCCGGGAAGCGCCGATGCATGACGTCGTGGCGCAGATGCATTTTCACGATCTGGGAAAGTTGCTGTTGGCATTCGTCATGCTGTGGAGCTACTTCGCGTTTTCCCAGTTTCTAATCATCTGGTCGGGCAATTTGCCGGAAGAGATTAGCTGGTATCTTCCCAGAATTCACGGCGCCTGGGGCGCGATCGCCCTCGTAGTGGTTGTGCTTCATTTTGCTTTTCCATTCTTGTTTCTGCTGTCGCGCTCGTTAAAGCGCAACGCCGGCAAACTCGTGATCGTCGCCGTGTTGATTCTGGTGATGCGCCTGGTCGATCTCTTGTGGATGATCGCGCCAAACTTTCCCCCAGCGGGTTTTCACGTTAGCTGGATGGACCTGGTCGCGCCAATCGCGTTGGGTGGCTTGTGGCTCGGCTTTTTTGCCAGAGCGCTAACTACGCGCGCGTTGATACCGATTAATGACCCGCTCTATGAAACTGTCCTGGAGCAGAAACATGCGCACAGTCACTAACGAAGCGGGGAAAAGGGGAACGGGGAGCCGGTAAAGTGACATGGCAATAAGACAGAACGGTAATGGCCACGGCCGACTTCACGTGACCGAGACGCCTGACGTGTCGCACATCCGGAACATCGATGTGACGCATGAAGCGAGCGACGTCAGCGTTGTTGGCATCGCCACATTTGTTGGGGGTCTGACAATCTTGTGCGGCCTGGTGTTTGTGCTGATGTGGGGCATGTTCCGATTTCTCAATGCGCAAGAGACCGAAAAAGAACCACAGGCCGGACCGATGGCGATGACTGAGCAGGAGCGACTACCGCCCGCGCCGAGATTGCAGGCGGCGAAGGGGTTTGGAGTGAAGCTCGAAAACGGCGAAAGCGTAAACCTCGAATTGAGAGAACCCGAGGCTGAGTATCGACTGCTGCGCGAGCAATGGGCTCAACGCTTGAATTGTAAGAGCGGCGACGGCGTAGTGACTACTAACTGCGTGCCGATAGACGTAGCCATCGAAAAGTTAATTCAAAGCGGCGTGCCAGTGCGATCGGAGAAGAGTTGGGGATCTGCCGACGCACCAGCGCCAACGGCGTGGAGCTCGGGGCGAGTGGCCGGGGAAGGAAGGCAAAAACAGTGAGCAGTGGGCAGTGGACAGTGAGCAGTAGGCGGAGCGTAGTGAACCGAGCGCGAAGGCGTTTCGGTTCACTGCTCACTGCCCACTGCCCACTGCTCACTGTTCTTGTCCTGCTGCTCACCGCCCACTGCTCACTGCTCACTGCCTCCGCGCAGTTCAGCCAGACGCAGGGGAATTCGCCGCTCTACAGTTCGCGGCCTTACCAGGCGCGCGCGCCAAGTGGATTGCCAAAAGCTCTGAAAGATGTGGGTATCGATCAGAAGCTGAACGAACAGCTGCCGCTCGATCTCGGGTTCAAGGATGAGAGCGGCGCCAGCGTGAAACTCGGCGACTACTTTGGCAAGAAGCCGGTGGTGCTGTCGCTGGTCTATTACCAGTGCCCGATGCTTTGTAACCAGGTGCTCAATGGGATGGTGACCGCGTTCAAGGTCATGAATTTCAAACCCGGGGAAGAATTTGAAGTGGTAACCGTCAGCTTCGATCCGCGCGAGGAGCCAGCGCTCGCCGCGGCTAAGAAGAATACTTATGTGAACTACTTGCCGGCGGATCGTCGTTTGGGAGCAGCCAGTGGCTGGCATTTTCTTACTGGCGACGAAGCGAGTATCAAACGGCTTACGGACGCCATTGGCTTCCGTTATCACTGGGACGACGCAACCAATCAGTTTGCGCATGCCAGCGCCGTTTATGTCGCAACGCCGCAGGGAAAACTGGCCCGCTACTTTTATGGAGTTGAGTACGCGCCGCGCGATCTGCGACTCGGCTTGATTGAAGCGGCCGATAACAAGATCGGATCGCCCGTCGATCAGTTAATGCTCTATTGTTTTCACTACGATCCGGCTACCGGAAAATATGGCGCCGCAGTGATGCGCATTATGCAGGTTGCAGGTGGCTTAACCTTGATAGGAATTGTTGTCCTGTTGTTAGCGTTGCGCCGGCGTGGACCAGCGCAAGTTGATTTGCAGGCAAATGCTTAGATTGGAGACGTTCCAGAAGTTCAAAGTTCAACCTGCAGGTTGCGGCGTTGAACTAAGAAGCAAGCTAAAGCTTGAACTCTAAACTTCAGGCTCTAAGCGAAGAAGAATTATGCAGACTTCGTGGATTCCATTTATTCCGGACAGCGCTTCCACTGTTTCAGGGAAGGTCGACGCGCTGTATTTTTACCTGTCCGGCGTGACCGCTTTCTTTACTCTGCTCATCTCGGGTGTGCTGATCTTTTTCGTAATTAAGTATCGCCGTCGCAATCCCTTTGAGATTCCGCGGCCCATCGCCGGTTCGCACAAGCTGGAGACCGTTTGGTCAGTAATTCCTTTCATCATCGCGATGAGCATGTTTGTCTGGGGCGCGCAAATCTATTTCGAGAATTCTCGCCCGCCTAAAAATGCCAACGAAGTCTACGTGGTCGGCAAACAATGGATGTGGAAGATTCAGCACTCAACCGGACAGCGCGAGATTAACGAGTTGCACGTGCCAGCCGGCCGCAAGATCAAATTGATCATGACTTCGGAAGACACGATTCACGATTTCTTTATTCCGGCGTTTCGAATTAAGGCCGACGTGTTGCCGGGCAAGTACACGACGCAATGGTTTGAAGCGACTACGCCGGGAACCTATCACTTGTTCTGCGCGGAATACTGCGGCATGAATCATTCTGGAATGATAGGCTCGGTCATCGTCATGCAACCGACCGAGTTTGATAACTGGTTGAGCGGCAATGCGAGCCAGCAGTCACCGGCGGTGGCGGGCCAACAGCTTTTCCAATCGCTCGGTTGCGTATCCTGCCATGGGGCCAACGGCGAGGGCGGGCGCGGTCCCGGGCTCGTAGGATTGTTTGGCAGCAAAGTGTTTCTAACAAATGATCAAACGTTGATCGCGGACGAAGCGTACATTCGCGAGTCGATCGAGAATCCGGCGGGGAAGGTTGTCAACGGCTTTAGTCCGATCATGCCAACCTTCCAGGGACAGGTGACACCGGAACAGCTGATTCAAATCATGTCCTACATTAAGTCGCTGCAGGTTGCCGGAGCCCCGGCTCCGGCCGCAGCCAAAGGGGAGACTCCAGCAGCTGCAGCAACTCCAGTGCAGAAAAAGTAGTTAGCGGAATCATGAAAGAATTCGAATCATTCGTGACACCATCAGCGGCGCGCGTTAACTACATCAACGCGCAGTATGGGCTCAAGTCGTGGCTGCTGACGAAAGACCACAAACGTATCGCGTTGTTGTATCTCGGCTCGATCTCGTTCTTCTTTATGGTGGGCGGCGTCTACGCGATGTTGATCCGGCTGGAGTTGTTGACGCCGCAGGGAGATCTGCTTTCATCGACAACCTATAACAAGGTATTTACGCAGCACGGGATCATAATGGTCTTCCTGTTCCTGATCCCGTCGATACCGGCAACCCTGGGTAACTTCCTGGTGCCGATGATGATTGGCGCCAAAGATCTCGCTTTCCCGCGGATCAATCTGCTTAGCTGGTACATCTATTTGCTCGGCGGCATTATTATTATTTACGCCCTGCTGGCTGGCGGAGTCGACACTGGCTGGACGTTCTACGCGCCTTACAGCACCACTTTCTCAAACTCCTATGTGATTGCGGCCGGACTGGGAATCTTCGTAACCGGTTTCTCGTCGATTCTGACGGGACTGAACTTCATCGTTACCATTCACACCATGCGCGCTCCCGGAATGACCTGGTTCCGCTTGCCGTTATTTATCTGGGCGCACTACGCCACTTCGCTGGTGATGATTTTGGGTACACCGGTCATTGCCATCACGATTCTGCTGCTGGCTTTCGAGCGTTTGTCACACGTCGGAATTTTTGATCCCGCAAACGGCGGCGATCCGGTGCTCTTCCAGCACTTGTTCTGGTTTTATTCGCATCCGGCGGTCTACATCATGGTCTTGCCCAGCATGGGTGTAGTCAGTGAATTGATCGCCAACTTCTCGCGCAAGAATATTTTTGGCTACCGCTTTGTCGCGTTCTCTAGTCTGGCGATCGCCGTGTTTGGCTTTTTGGTTTGGGGCCACCACCTTTTCGTCGCCAGCCAGTCAGTCTATGCCGGAATGATTTTCTCGTTCCTCAGTTTCGCGGTAGCAATTCCGTCGGCGATCAAAGTTTTTAACTGGACGGCCACGCTCTACAAGGGTTCGATTTCGTACGACACGCCGATGCTCTACGCGCTCGGCTTCATCGGACTCTTTACCATCGGCGGCATGACCGGATTGTTTCTCGCGTCGTTGGCGATAGACGTTCATGTTAGCGACACGTATTTCATCGTTGCTCACTTCCACTACATCATGGTGGGGGGCGCGCTGTTTGGTTACCTCGGCGGCCTGCACTACTGGTGGCCCAAGATCAGCGGTCGCATGTATCCCGAAGGCTGGGGGAGGTTTTCAGCGCTGGTGATCTTCGTCGGCTTCAACCTGACCTTCCTGCCGCAGTTTGTAGCCGGTTATCTCGGAATGCCGCGACGTTATCACGCGTACCCGCCGGAGTTTCAGGTCTTCAATGTGTTGTCGTCGGCGGGAGCTTCGATACTTGGCTTTGGCCTCTTGATACCCGCGATCTATCTGGTGTGGTCGATGCGTTACGGTAAACATGCCGAAGCAAACCCCTGGCATCTGCCGGGGCTGGAATGGCGTACCGCCTCGCCACCGCCAACCGAAAACTTCCTGACCACTCCAGTGGTGACCTGGGAAGCTTACGAGTTTGCGCCACCGGAAGAGACGCAAGTGGTTGGGAAGACGGTGAGCAGTAAGCAGTAAGCAGAAAACTGTGGGCAGCGGGCAGTGAACAGAAACTGAAGACCAAAGACTGAAGGACGAAAGCCCAAGACCAAAGGCCCAAGACCAAGGACGAAAGTCCTGAGACCTGAGACAGGAGATCGACAGTTGGCAGATAGCGTTGCAATTGAGCATGAGGCAAGCCACCCGGCGCTGCAGCACCACTTCGAGAACATGGAGCAGCAGCGCGAGGCTGGGGCCCTGGGCATGTGGGTTTTCCTCGTCACCGAACTGATGTTCTTCGGTGGGATGTTCCTTGCCTACACGCTCTATCGCACCAAGTTTCCCGCTGACTTTGCTTCGGCCAGTAACCATCTCGATCTTACTTTGGGAGCGGTCAATACCGTCGTCCTGATCTTAAGCAGTTTGACGATGGCGTTGGCGGTTTATAGCGCTCAGGTAGGCAAGCGCCGCAACCAGATCGCCTGCCTGGCAGCGACGATTGTCCTTGGATTGACGTTTCTCGGCATCAAAGCCGTCGAGTATCGCGACAAATACGAAGACCGTTTGATTCCGGGGCAGTTGATCCCCGGACGGCCCTTCAATCCGGCAGTGCAGGAGCACGGTCAGCCTTACGATAAACACAAACTACACCTGCTGCCGGGAGCGACCGTCAAACACGTGGAAATGTTTTACTGGATTTACTTCGCGATGACCGGCATGCATGCGCTGCACATGATCATTGGGATCGGGCTGATGTCAGTACTCCTCTTTTTTGCGTGGCGCGGCCGTTATGGTCCTGAGTATCACAACCCGGTGGAGATCTCCGGCCTCTATTGGCACTTCGTCGACATCGTTTGGATTTTCTTGTTTCCATTGCTTTATTTGCTGGGCCGGCATTTGGAACACATGTAGGACAGGCATTCGTGCCTGTCCATTGTTGGTAGGCGTATTCAAGGAAGGACGACAGACAAGAATGTCTGTCCCACTTAGATGAGCGAGCACATCGTTTCACTGAAAGTCTACTTCACGATCTTTCTGGCCTTGATGGCGGGGACAGCGCTGACTGTGTTCGCCGGACTACGCGATTTTCCCGGGCAGTTGAATGTGATAATCGCGCTGACAATTGCCGTGGTGAAGGCGACGCTCGTCGTGCTCTACTTCATGCACGTTCGTTACAGTGCGAAACTTATCTGGGTAGTTTTTACGTCGGCGCTATTCTGGCTGGTGATTCTCTTCGCCTTCACCTTCAGCGACTACTGGACCCGCCACTGGCTATAAACCAGTTGACTTAGTTTGTAGTTTCGGTAGCGTGAAGCTTCTCGTCCTCGACCGTCACCACTCCCTGACAATTCGGACATCTTAGCCTGATCGTGGCGTCTGAAGTGCTGATTGGCGTTGAGCAGTAGGGGCAGGGCCCGGAGACGTCGTTCTGTTTGAAAACGCTGCGCATCATGATCAGCGGCACGACCAGACCGGCGAACAGCAGGGGAACGCCGAAGATGAGGCCGAGGCTCGAGCCGTTGCCAAGCGTGAGACTAATTACCAACCCGCCAATGAAAAGAACCAAACCAATGGCCACTGCAAAAGAAAAAGTGTAGGCACTATCAAGCGTGCGGCCGGGCTTCGGCGGAGCTGGTTCGTTAGCACTCATTTTTTTTCCCTCTTGGAAGTAGTTAGTTTGATTTTTACGCTCACCGCAAATAGCTGTCAACTTCTCTACTGGGAGGTACCGACGTTCAAAAACAAGCCTCTCCTTGGAGTGCGCCGACTTGTCGCCGCTTTTGCTTGCGGCGGAAAAGTAACGCTGGTTTACCGAGAAGCAAAGCTGCGACAAGTCGCCGCACTCCAAAGAGAAACCGCTCGGCTGTGAAACTTTCGTCCTTCATGGTTATAATCACCGTTTCCAATGAGCACCACATTTATGACAAACAGCACTGACACGCCATTCGAGCAGTTTCTAAAGCAAAACGACGAAGAATCGTGGGCGGCATGCCTAACCACGCTGCTGCGTTCGATTCATGAAGTCGACAAGAACGCCACGCAGATCTGGTTCTCGTTCTTCCCGCTCGCTTTGTTCCGCGCCTTCGAAGCAGCGCCCGATCCGCAGCTGCTGGCCGCCCAGCTGTTGGTGCGCGGCGTTTATCCGTTGAGCGAGCAGATCGATTCTTCGCACAAGTTTCTTTACGGCCATCGCTATTGGCCGCAAGTGAAAAATGCCATGGAGACTTTCGCTGCGAGCCTGGCTCCTGGGGACAACGCGGCGCTTTCCGATCAAATCCTGAAAGTCGCGGGCGAAGCGGCAAAAGCTGCGAAGGTCGATCAATCGCTGACCGTTGGCATAACGGCGGTCGCGTTTATGACGGTGCGACAGGCCGGCTTGACCACCTTCAAGAATGCGAAAGGCGAGGTGCTGCTTGATCGCAAGCATGTGAAGAAGTCGCCTGAGCAAGTTCTCCGTGATCGTGCGGTTGATGATGGCCAGGGTCTGTTTGGTTTCCTGAAAACAGTCGACAAGAAATGGACCGTCACTCACGATGAGAACGACGACTCCGCGAAGTACAAACTCAACAATGCGCAGGATCTGGCCTGGGGAGCGGAAGCCGATCGTTCGCGAAACTGGCGTGAGATTGATCCGCGACGACCGGAAGGCCCAATTCCAGTCGAATGTCGCTCGGCTTCCTGCGGCACGTGCTGGGTCGGAGTTTTAGGCGGAGCTGAAAAACTTTCTGACGTCGCAGTGCGCGAAGGCAAGCAGATTAAAGAATTTGGTTACGTCGATACGACCGAATCGAAACCGTTGATTCGTTTAGCTTGCCAGGCGCAGGCACTGGGTGCTGTATCGATCGCTATTCCACCGTGGAATGGCGTCTTTGGAAAATATCTGAAAGCGAGGAAAGCCGCTGAAGAAGATAAGAGTTCAGTGTGATGTAAGGCGAGCAAGCGACCTGAATCGGGCGATTTTCCAAGCCATGACCTAGGATTAGGCAACTGGATCCGCGCGGATCATTTGGATAGTCCTCAATAACGCTGCCGGTCTCTATAACATTGCGAATCTCTTTCGTGGTTATCATACGATCCGGCCGGACATCTGTCTGACTGCGTGGGAAAGAAAGAGAATTTGGTGAGATCCTGACCGCTGGACACTGTCCATTGTTAGGCTAGTTTGAGGGGCTTCGGCACTTTCTCCATATTCTACTGGATTAAGTCGAGCGCTACCGTCCGGCACACCGCGAGGATCGAAATAGACCGCGAGAAGTTGTCGCGGTGGAATGATCATATTCACTGAGTTAGGATCAGCCAACCGCGAAAACATTTCCGATTTGCGAGCCTGTGAAATCAGATCAACGCTATTGAGTCAACAAGGGTTAGCTACGATATTATATTATGAATGCCCGGAACTAATTCTAGTAGCCACAGGTTTTCTCCCCTACTGTTTGTCGTCGCGGCCGCCGTGCTATGGAGCACCGGCGGCCTTTTCATCAAATGGACTTCGCTCTCCGGGCTTGAGCTTTCGTTTGGCCGTTCGCTGCTGGCAGCAATCACCGTTGCAATCTTTACCCGCCGCGAAGGCTTTGGGCTGAACAAAGTTACGGCGGTCGCCTCGGTGCTTTACGCGGCGCTCCTCTTGCTGTTCGTCCTGGCAACCAAGGAGACCACCGCCGCTAACGCGATCTTTCTGCAATACACGGCGCCAGTTTATCTGTTGATATTCGAACCGCTGTTCTACAAAGAAAAGTTCCGTTCGACCGATCTGATCGTGGTGCTTGCATGCGTGGCAGGCATGTCGCTGTTTTTCGTGGGTAAGCTGCGACCGCAGGATGTAACCGGAAATCTGTTAGCGCTCGCTTCCGGACTATGCTTCGCGTGTTACTTCCTGTTGCTGCGGCATTCGACTTCGCGCGCTGTCAATCGTGCCTCTTCTGTGATCTACGGAAATCTTTTGCTGGTGCTTGTCACCGCGCCGGCGGGTTTGAAAGCACTGCCGCAAATGACTTCACACGATGCGCTGAGCGTGATCTATTTGGGGGTCGTGCAGATTGGTTTGGCGTATACGCTCTTCACCGCGGCGATGGCTCGCGGTGTACGGTCACTCGACGCGGGCATCGTCGGTTACATCGAGCCAGTGCTGAACCCGATCTGGGTATTCGCGGTTTTGCATGAGCGACCAACGCAATGGGCGCTGGTTGGAGGCGGGATTATCGTTGCCGCAGTCGTTTGTCACATGCTGATGCAAGCGCGTCGACGATTGGCTGCGCCAACAACCTCTTGATCATCCACCCTCGGCGCGTTGTTTTGCCGCCGCGGAAACTGCTCGCAATCGTTCAATCTTCTGCTCGAAAGTCTCTCCCGGAACCGGGCCCGTATCAACCACCCCGCAGTAAGTCGATCTAATCATTAACGTACGATCGGCTTGTCCAGTCGGCTTATGAGTTGCTGCCGGCGATGACGACGGAGCAACTGCAACTGGATCATGTTCAGGTGGCGTCATCGCTGATTCCAGGACCGCACTCACAAGTGGCGTATCCGCAACGTCTGGTGGCGCTGCTTGATCGCCGCTTGCCTCTGCCCGCTGTTTGGCAGCTGCCGAAACCGCTTTGAGTCGCGCTACTTTCTGTTCAAAAGTCTCACCTGGAACTGGACCGGTATCAACCACGCCCGCATAAGTTGATCGCTTGTTCAGAGTTCGATCAGGGTCTGCTCCAACTTTTGGTGCAGCAGCTTTTTGTGTTGCAGGTGCAGTGGGTTTCGCGGCGGCTGCGGGCGCGGCAGCTTTAGCGACAGGAGCAGCGGCCGCCGGCTTGGCCCCCTCGGGCGCGTGGCCGGTGGTTTCCATCACGAAGACGCCGCGCGCATCCTTCTTGATAACCGGCAAAGAGCCGCCCGCTGCTTGCAGTAGAGCCGAAAGCTCGGCTTCAACAAATCGAGTTTGCTTATTCGGGTCTCGCACATGGCCCAGCGGCGGTCCCATGTAGAGCGTGCCGCAGGTCTGACATTTTGAAAGCACGTCATCGCCGCGCAGGTGTACTTCTGAGGCCTCCCCGGCAGTACGCAGTTGCTTGAGGTGTCCGTTGCAGAGTTTCCCCTTCGCGTTTTTCTCGTTACACACCGTCTGGGCGTTGGTAATTCGCTTCGGTACGGGTGCGCTTGCAGATGCGATGGGTTCGCTCGAGCTTACTTCCGATGCAGTTGCTGTCATAACACCTGATAGCTTTCGCGGGAACAGTGTTCTGGATTACAGCTGGAATCTTACAGAGTCAGGCAAATCCGCGTCAATGTAGTCGTGATATGCTGACAACCTAAATGCTAAACGATCTACTTGGTGGTGTCTGGCGCCGCGTACCAAAAGCGCTGCGTCACTTGACGGTGAGACTTTCACATCCGCGATTCGCAGTGACCGCAGGCGCAATTGTTACTGACAATCGTGGCCGAGTTTTGCTGCTCAAGCACCGTTTCCGTCCGGGCTCCGGTTGGGGTCTACCCGGCGGCTTCATGGAACAGGGTGAACAACCAGAGGAAGCGTTGCGACGCGAGCTGCGCGAAGAAATCGGGCTGGAGGTCGAGCAATTGAGGTTGTTTACCACGCGCGCGTTCAGGAAACCGAAGCAGGTTGAAATAGTTTTTCGGGCCCAGGCGGCTGGTGATACCGACCAACTGAGTTTTGAAATTCAGAAAGCAGCCTGGTTTGAGCGGGGCGAATTCCCTGAAGGATTACCGCTCGATCAGGTGCGACTAATAAAACGCGCGCTGAATGATGGAGCTAGTCCATCGGATTGATGTATGCTGTGCAACGCAAAAACAAAGTACTGAGTGCCGAGTGCTGAGTCCTGAGGATCACCTTTCAGTGATGTTCAAGGTACTAAAGACTCAGAACTCAGCACTCATTACTTAGTTCTGGAGAAGAAAATGGTAGATCTGATTCCGTCGTCGGACGCTGTGATGCAGATTCTTAAGCGTACGGGCGCTTTTCGCGAAGGCCACTTCGTTTATCCCAACGGCAAGCATTCACCCCACTACTTTCAAATGCCTTTGGCTTTTCGCTACTACGACACCGCACGTGTATTGGCGGTGGCGCTGAGCAGAAAGTTTCGCGTGGATCGCGACGTCTCGAGTCAATTGCCAAAGGTCTCCATTGTCAGCCCCAGTTCCGGCGGCATCCCCGTCGCTTTCGGGGTGCGTGATGCACTGAGCGCCCAGCAGATCTACTGGGCCGAACAGGAAGACGGCAAGCGCAGGTTCCGACAGTACATAAATAAGGGCGAAGTGAATCCCTGCATCATGGTTGACGACATCATTCGCAGCGGCCATGCGATCGAGGAAACTGCCTCATTGGTGAATGAACTCGGCGCGCCCGTGATCGGCTGCGGCGCGATTGTTCGTTTTGTTACCGCCGAAGAAAAGCTGAACGACGTGCCAATCAGATCACTGGTTGAGTTTGACGCGCATATGTACGACGAAGGTGACGACTGCAGCGATTGTAAGAAGGACGTTCCGGTTGAGCACGTGCGGTTCTAGAAAATAGTAAGCAGTAAGCAGAAGGGACCTTGTCAGACGATCGGGCGTTTTCTTGAGACAGGTAGCCGCGATCCAAGGAAGTCCAAGGAGTCCGCAGAGCGGACGGCAGAAAATAGCCGCGGGCGTCAGAATGTTTTCTCAATATGATCCCCGGGCTCACGCCCGAGGCTATTACCTTGCGCTCCTGCGGAGCTGTTGAGTCAACCAGCCAGACTGAGCTTCTCTCCTGGCGCTCCATCGCAAGCAAATAATTCAGGTTAGAGCGGTCAGGGTAATTTGCGTCCTTCTGCTTACTGCCTTCTGTTCTCTAGATTTCATGGCGATTAGAGAGTGCCTTGTCCATCGTCACTTCATCCACGTATTCGAGATCGCTTCCCACCGGCATACCCATCGCAATGCGCGTAACAAGCAATCCCAGCGGCTTCAATAGACGACCGATATAGTTCGCGGTTGCTTCACCTTCAGTGGTCGGATTTGTTGCCAGGATTACTTCAGTCACCGCAACGCCATCGTTGTTCTCGGGTTTAAGACGGGGCAGCAGGTTTGCGAGATGGAGTTCGTTAGGACCGATGTGACGAATCGGAGAGAGACTGCCGTGCAACACGTGATAGACACCTTTGAAGCTACGGGTCTTTTCAACAGCGACAAGACTATGAGGCTCTTCAACAACACAGATGACCGAATGATCGCGTGAAGTTGAGGCGCAAATGCGGCAAGGGTCGATGTCCGTGAGGTTGTTACAGACAGAGCAGAGGACAATGCGTTGTTTTACTTCCAGGATCGCTGAGATGAGTCGCTCGAGTTCGTTATCCGGCGTCCGCATGATGTGAAATGCCAGACGCTGCGCAGACTTGTGCCCAATGCTGGGCAGTCGCTTCAGTTCATCGATTAACTTCGTGACGGGCTCGGCGTATTCAAGCATTTGAGTTTGGTCTTGGGTCTTTGGACTTTGGTCTTGGCAACACCCTCAAAGTCCAAAGACCTAAGGACAAAGACCAAAATGCACACCGCACGATTAACCGAGCAAGCCGCCTAACCCCGGCGGCAACATCCCGCCAAGTTTCCCTTTCATTGCTTCGTCAACTTTGCGGTTCGCTTCGTTAATGGCGGCGAGGATCATGTCCTGCAGCATCTCGACGTCGCCTTCTTTGACGGCTTCAGGATCGATTTTGAGCGAGACGATTTCATGATTTCCTTTCATCTCCACTGTGACCACCCCGCCTCCGGCTGAAGCTTCGGTGCGCAACTCTTCCATCTCCTTCGACATTTTTTCCTGCATCACCTGCGCCTGCTTCATCATTTGCTGAATGTTAAATCCGCCAGGAAATTTCATCGCGCACCTCTCTTCGCTTTCTTTAGTATTGGACGATAACTGTTTGAAAACATCGTAACTGCCATTAGAAGCGAATGCAACGAACCGGGCATCTCTGTTATAAACTGTCGTCAATGAGCAGCCCCGACACATCCAAAGCAGCCACTCTCGAACGCACTCTTTCAGCGCAAGCACGGCTCTATTACGACGTTTACCAACCAACGATCGGGCAGGCGCCATTGCTCCTCGCCCTTCATGGCTATGGAGCAAACAAGCGACAGATGATGCGCGAAGCGCTGGCCGTCGCGCCCGAAGGTTTCGCCATCGCCTCGCTCCAGGGTTTTCATCAGCACATGAAGGAACCGAAAGAACCGGGCGGCCCTATGCGTTTCGGCTTTGGCTGGCTCACGAATTTTCATCCGGAGGATTCAGTCGCAATTCATCACGATGCGCTGTTGGACATAATAAACACGCTCGCCGAAGAAGGCGTGGCCGATCGAAAACGGATTTTCCTATTGGGCTTCTCGCAAACCTGCGCGCTCAACTACCGTTTCGCCTTTACGCATGCTGACATCCTGCGTGGCGTCGTTGGGATTTGCGGCGGTATCCCGGGGGATTGGGAAACGAGTGAAATCTATCGGCCAACTAAAGCCGCGGTGCTGCATCTTACCGGAACGCGAGATGAGTTTTATACGCCGTCTCGCGTCGCCGACTATGAAGAGCGATTGCGACTGCGCGCGTCGGATCTCGAATTCAAGCGGTATGACGCTGCACATGAAATGGTGCCGGCAATGCGCGACGATATAAAGACCTGGCTGACTAAGTATGCTGCCTGAATTTTCCCAGCTGCGGCGGTTGATTTGCGGCTCGAACTCTTTGGTTCGGATCCTGGTTCTCTTGGGAATGTGCTCGCTGGCGATCGTTCTATCAGGCTGTCAACGACAATCTGCGATCGGCAGGTCGGCATTCGCACCTGCTGCACCAGTTTCAGTGACGCGTCCCTTGCCGCAAAAAGCTTCGCCGCAACTGAAACAGTTAATTGACGGCGCAGTCGAACAAAGCAAAGTTACAACTGGTTACGATCCGTCGTACGTCAAGCTTGACTATCCCAACGGCGACGTGCCGACTGACACCGGCGTTTGTTCGGATGTAGTGGTGCGTGCTTTTCGCAAAGCGGGAATCGATTTGCAGAAGGACGTTCATGAGGACATGAAGGTCGCATGGTCGGAATATCCGAAGCGTTGGGGCGCGCGCGGCACCGACACCAACATCGATCATCGTCGCGTCTTGAACCTCGCGAAGTATTTCGATCGCCAGGGCAAGTCTCTGTCCATCACGCAGAATCGCGCCGACTACTTACCCGGCGATATCGTGGCGTGGGAGCTAAGCGCCGGCGTTGAGCACATCGGAGTTCTCACAAACCTTTGGTCGCAACCAGATCAGCACTGCCTGGTGATACATAACATCGGCTCCGGCGCGCGCGTTGAGGATGTCTTGCTCGGTTGGAAAATCATCGGGCATTATCGTTACTTTCAGTAACTCAAGCGGAGCGGGGCAAGCCACCCTTCCCGACCCCGAGATTAACTCTACTGAGTGGAACCTAAATCTGAAAGGCCTTCAATGGAAGAGCAAGACTCACCTGGGAACGTCTCTCAGGTTGGGAAGGCGGGCTTGCCCCCGCTCTCGATCGCGCTCACGCTTGCTCGAACTGAAATGCTTGTGGCCTGGCACTAACTGCCCTTATAGTCATCGCCGCCAATACACTTCTCGTCTCAGCAAAGGAACCAAAGCATGTGGCGTAAATCGCTCCTGGCTGTACTCCTTCTGTTTGCAATTCTACCAATTTCACTGTCCGGCCAGAGTGCAGCGAAAGCAAAGAAACGTGACGACAAAATCGTCGCAGCCATTCGAGTTGTAATCGATGCGCAGTCGGCTGCCTGGAATCGTGGAGACATAGAAGGCTACATGGATGGCTACGATCGTTCTCCGGCCACAGAGTTTGTCAGCGGCGACACGATAACGCGTGGCTGGCAACCGGTATTGGATCGCTACCGAAAAAAATACGATTCGCGCGACAAGATGGGCGTGCTCACTTTTTCGGACGTCGAAATCACCATACTCGACAACAACGCGGCGCTGGTGTTAGGCCGTTGGCGACTCAAGCGGGCGAGCGATGAACCTCATGGGACCTTCAGCTTGCTATTCAGGCGGAAGAAAGCCGGCTGGCGGATCGTGCACGATCACAGTTCATAAGCTTGAGAGTTTCGCCGCTGGCTGCAATTAGCTTGAAGTTCTGAGTCAATCAGCTCTACGGAGTGCCGGAGTCGCGTTTCGTCCAGGATGCGAGGCGCGCGGCACCGGGCAGTAGCGCGACAGTCATGAAGGGCTCGAATACCACAACTCTAGCTGCGCTCTAGTGGTCCGTTTGGTAACGAAGCCCTCCATGGCTGTCGGGCTACTGCCCCGGCGCTGGTTGCATGCAGCGTTGTGCATCTTGATGTAGATTTTTTCAGCCAAAACTCGTGACCACCGACACCCAAACCATCCCCGCGCCACTCGCCGATCTTGAACGAGACGTTGAACAGCGCAGCGGCGTCCTCAAAAAGGAACTAGGTCTATTCGATCTCGTGCTAACGCAGATCGTTTTCGTTGTTGGAACGATCTGGGTTGGTTGGGCGGCCAAGCTCGGCGATCACCAGATGTTCTTTTGGTTGTTGGCTATCGTCACGTTTTATCTGCCGCTGGCCGCAGTAGTGATCTTTCTCAACCGCCTGATGCCACTCGAAGGCGGCATCTATCAATGGGCCAAGCTGGCGTTCAACGACTTCGTTGCGTTCATGGTCGCGTGGAACCTCTGGATCTTCGGCGTACTGGTGATGTCCGGCATTGGTCTGATTATTAAGCGGACCATCGTTTACGCGATTGGGCCACGCGCTCACTGGATGCTTGAGAACAGGCTGATGACCACTGTTATCTGTACTCTGTTAATGGTGATGATGATCGCAGCCTCGCGACGCGGCTTAATGCTCGGCAAGTGGGTCCAGAATTTCGGCGGCGCCTTTTTGCTGGTGACGTTCGCGACCTTGATCCTGCTGCCGTTCATCACCGCGAGCCGCGGAACACTTGCAAACTACCATCCGTTTTCGCTGAGCTTTCCGGATTTGAAAGCGTACAACATAAACGTCTTCAGCAAGCTCGCTGTTGGCGCTCTATCAGGTTTTGAGTACATCGCGATTCTGGCCGGTGAGTGTCGCGCGCCAGCGAAAAACATCAGTCGGTCCGTTATGATTTCGGCACCGATTATTGCGTTGATGTTCATACTCGGGACCGCTTCGGTGCTGGCGTTTGTGAGTCCGGACAAAGTTGATCTCATCGGTCCAATTCCGCAAGTGCTCAGCCTTGCGTTCAGTTCATTTGGCTGGGTATCAATCCTGGTGTCGTTCACCATCTTTGGAATTGCGGCGCGCCAGATCGCTTTGATGAGTATTTACTTTGCGGGCAACACGCGTTTGCCGATGGTTGCCGGTTGGGACAATCGCTTGCCGGCCTGGTTCGCGCGTTTACATAAGCGCCATCGCACGCCGGTGAACTCGATCCTCTTCGTTGGTTTGATAACACTGGCGTTCAGCCTCGCGAGCTTGATTGGCGTCAACGAGCAGGAGGCGTTTCAATTGCAGGACAACGCTGCTACAACTTTTTACGGCCTGATCTACATGGTGCTTTTTGCAATTCCGCTGGTGGCGATAAAACGTTTCGGCGTCAAGGCTCCTATCTGGCTAAAAATCGCGGCGGTGTCAGGCTTTGTCGTGTCAGTCGTAGCCGGCTTCTTCACGTTGATTCCCATAACGCCTGTCGACAGCCATTTGCTCTTTGCCGTGAAAATTCTGGTGGTAGTGATTGCCGCAAACTTGATGGGAGCTGTGCTTTATCGTTTGCGTAAACCGGCGAAGGCTGCGGTTGTTACTCAGTAACTCAATCGTGGTCTGGTGATAAATGCAGCGACGCGAATTGAATCGTAGTTCTTAACCCCTCTCAAAGGAGACTGAAATGGGAAACATCAACCTGGGACGTGTGCTGCTCGGCGGTTTGCTGGCAGGTTTGGTTCTTAACATCGGCGAGTTTCTGCTAAACGATTTTGTGCTGGGAACTCAGATGAAAGCCTTTATGACACAGCACAATTTTGCGGACCCCGGCACGAACTTCATGATCGTCGCGGTTGGCCTGACCTTTGTTATGGGTATTGTCCTCGTCCTGGTCTACGCCTGCATCCGCCCTCGATTCGGCGCCGGCGTTAAGACGGCGATCATTACTGGGCTGTTTGCCTGGTTCGGAGCTTACTTTTACAGCGGAACCATTAACGGCGTGCTCTTCGGTATTCCAACAGCTACGATGGCGCTGGTTATTGTGTGGGGTCTGGTGGAATACAGTATCGCTGCGGCTGCCGGCGCCTGGTTGTACAAAGAGGCTTAGGCTGCGGCGTCAAAGAATTGCAAACAGAAGGTGGTGTCCTAGTTTCTACTTCTCTGTGCTTGCTCCGTGTTCTCTGTGTCTCTGTGGTAGGGACTCCAAACAAATTTCACCACAGAGACACAGAGAACACGAAGGAAGCACAAAGAATAGGATGCTGCTCAGTAGGGAACTAACTTGGCACGTTCATCAGCGGTTATTAACTGCTCACAACTCGTCACCCTGGCCGGGCCTGCTCGACCGCGAGTAGGCCCGGAGATGCGTGAGCTCGCGATCATCGCAGACGGCGTCATGCTGATGACCGATGGTCGCATCACGCAGGTCGGCGCGCGCGAAGAAGTCGAGCCGCTCATTGATGCTGATTGCGAGGTCGTCGACGCTGGTGGTCGCGTTGTCATGCCTGGGTTCGTCGATGCACACACGCATCCTGTCTTTGCCGGCACTCGCGCGGGTGAATTCGAAGAACGCGCCGCTGGAGCAACTTACCAGGAGATCGCGGCGCGTGGCGGTGGCATTCAGTTAACGGTGCGAACAACGCGCGCTGCCACGCTGGATCAGTTAGTCGCCGCCGGGAAACGCTACGCTGATTGGTTTCTGCGCACCGGCACGACGACCATCGAAGCAAAGTCGGGTTATGGCTTAACGACAGAAGACGAACTGAAGCTTCTGCGCGCCATCAAGCTATTGAATTCCGAGAGCCAACTCTCGTATGTTCCGACTTTTTTAGGTGCGCACGATGTTCCACCGGAATACAAGCCTCGGCGCGAAGAGTACGTTTCGTTGTTAGTTGATGAGATGTTGCCGCGCGTGGCGACAGAGAAGCTGGCGGAGTATTGCGACATCTTCTGTGAAGCGAAAGTTTTCACTACGGATGAAGCGCGCAAGATTTTGTCAGCCGCAAGAGCGCACGGGCTTAGGCTGCGGATGCACGCCGATCAGCTTTCGCTCTCGGGCGGCGCACAATTAGCCGCCGAGCTGCGAACTGTGACGGCCGATCACCTCGAACACACAGACGCGGCAGGAATCGCTGCGTTGCGCTCAGCCGGAGTGCAACCGGTGTTGTTGCCCGGTTCAGTCTACGCGCTCGGATCGAAACAATATCCGGCCGCGCGCGCCATGATCGACGCCGGTCTCGCGGTGGTACTCGCCACAGATTTCAATCCCGGATCATCTCCAACTCCGGCAATGACAATGGTGTTTTCGCTGGCGTCGACACATATGAAGATGTCGCCGGCAGAATCGATCACGGCCGGCACAATCAACGCTGCTTACTCACTAAACCGGGGCGAGCGGATCGGCTCACTTGAGCCTGGCAAAGTTGCCGACTTTGTAATTCACGACTGCGGAGACTACCGTGAGTTGGCGTACTTTTTTGGCATTGAACATCCGTGGAAGGTTTACGCCGCGGGGGCAAATATCAGTGGCAGCCGGCCAGCAAAAATTTGATTGACGCTGGATCGCTTCTATTTTATTATCGCGCCAACACTGGAAAGGAGGTGATTGTAAATATATGAGTTTTTATCACAGTGAGGTGGCTGCGGCCTGACCTCTGAACCAAATCGTAACTAGTTAGGATTTAGGTTCAGTCGTCTTACT
>DASYLB010000017.1:0-6906 GCA_036009765.1 Pyrinomonadaceae bacterium
AGTAAGACGACTGAACCTAAATCCTAACTAGTTACGATTTGGTTCAGAGGTCAGGCCGCAGCCACCTCACTGTGATAAAAACTCATATATTTACAATCACCTCCTTTCCAGTGTTGGCGCGATAATAAAATAGAAGCGATCAAGCGTCAATTAAATTTTTACCGACTGGCTGCCGCTGACATTCGCCCCCGCGGCAAAGACTTTCCAGGGATGCTCGATACCAAAAAAGTACGCCAGCTCGCGGTAGTCTGCGCAATCGTGAATTACAAAGTCGGCAACTTTGCCAGGCTCGAGTGAGCCGATTTGTTTGCCACGGTTTAGTGAGTAGGCGGCGTTGACTGTGCCGGCCGTGATTGATTCTGCCGGCGTCATCTTCATATGTGTAGAGGCCAGCGAAAACACCATTGTCATTGCCGGAGTTGGAGATGAGCCGGGATTGAAATCAGTGGCGAGCACCACCGCGAGACCGGAGTCGATCATAGCGCGTGCCGCCGGATACCGGTTCGAGCCTAGCGCATAAACAGAGCCGGGCAACAACACCGGCTGCACTCCGGCTGCGCGCAACGCCGCGATTCCTTCCGCGTCTGTGTGTTCGAGGTGATCGGCCGTCACGGTTCCCAACTCGGCGGCTAACTTTGCGCCTCCAGAAAGCGAAAGCTGATCAGCGTGCATCCGCAGACCCAGCCCATGCGCTCTTGCGGCCGACAAAATCCTTCGCGCTTCAGCAGTAGTGAAGACTTTCTCTTCACGGAAGATGTCGCAATACTCCGCCAACTTCTCAGCCGCCACTCGCGGCAACATCTCATCAACTAACAGCGAAACGTACTCTTCGCGCCGAGACTTGTATTCCGGTGGAACATCATGCGCCCCTAAAAAGGTGGGTACGTACCTTAGCGGGTTTTCGGAATCGAGACGTTTGATGGCGCGCAGAATCTTCAGTTCGTCTTCTGTCGTTAAGCCATAACCCGACTTTGCTTCGACCGTCGTCGTGCCCGTGCGCAGGAACCAATCAGCGTAACGTTTCCCGGCACCGACTAACTCATCAAGTGTGGCTGCGCGCGTGGTTCGCACCGTCGACTGAATGCCACCGCCGCGCGCTGCGATCTCCTGGTAAGTCGCACCAGCGGCGCGTTCTTCGAATTCTCCGACGCGAGTGCCGGCAAAGACCGGATGCGTGTGTGCGTCGACGAACCCGGGCATGACAACACGACCACCGGCGTCGACAACGTCGCAATCAGCGTCAATGAGCGGGGCGACTTCTGCGCGCGATCCAACCTGCGTGATGCGACCGTCGCTCATCAACATCACGCCGTCTGCGATGATCCTGAGCTCACGCATCTCCGGGCCTACTCGCGGTCGAGCAGGCCCGGCAAGGGTGACCAGTTGTGAGCAGTTAATAACCGCTAATGAACTTGCCAAGTTCGTTTCCTACTGAGTAGTGGCCTAATTCATTTCCTCTGTGAGAATTCTAAATTAGAAAACTACCTCTGTTTACAATTTTTGAAAGCTGCGGCCTAAGCCTCTTTGTACAACCAGGCGCCGGCAACTGCAGCGATACAGTATTCAACCAAGCCCCAAACAACAACCATCGCCATCGCACCCATCGGAATCCCGAAAAGCGTGCCGTCAATGATCCCGCTGTAGAAGTAAACGCCAAACCATGCAAATAGCCCGGCGATGATTGCCGTCTTCACACCAGCACCGAATCGAGGTCGGATGCAGGCATAGCCCAACACGATCACAATGCCAAGCACAAAGGTCAGGCCTATCGCAACAATCATGAGGTTGGTGCCGGGCTCTGCAAAATTGTGGCGGGTCAAAAACTCTTTCATCTGAGCTCCCAACACAAAATCGTTCAGCAAGAACTCGCCAATATTCAGAACCAGACCCGCAAGTAAACCGCCCAGCAACACGCGTCCCAGGTTGATGTTTCCCATTTTTTGAGTCTCCTTCTTTGGGGGTTAAGAACTGCGATCATTCGCGTCGCTGCATTTATCACAGCACCACGGTTGAAGGCCAGCGTTACTTAGTAATAACTACGTCCTTCGCCGGTTTACGCAAAAGATAAAGCACGGCGCCAATCAAGTTTGCGGCAACGACGACAACCAGAATTTTCACGGCGAATAGCAAACGACTGTCGACGGGCGTTATTGGAATCAACGTGAAGATACCGGCTACCACCGACACGACAAAGCCTGACACCGCCGCGATCTTTAGCCAGATAGGCGCCTTGACGCCGAAACGCTTTATCGCCACCAGCGGAATTGCAAAAAGCACCATGTAGATCAAGCCGTAAAAAGTTGTAGCCGCGTTGTCCTGTAACTGAAACGCTTCCTGCTCATTGACGCCGATCAAGCTCGCGAGGCTGAACGCCAGTGTTATCAAACCGACGAAGAGGATCGAGTTCACCGGCGTGCGATGGCGCTTGTGTAGACGCGCGAACCAGGCCGGTAAGAGATTGTCCCAGCCGGCGACCATCGGCAAACGCGTGTTGCCGGCAAAGTAAATACTCATCAAGGCTATCTGGCGCGCCGCAATTCCAAAAATGGTGAACGATATTAGGATTGATACCCAACCAAATGAGCCGAACGCAAGGCTCAATACTTGCGGGATTGGACCGATGAGATCAACTCTGTCCGGACTCACAAACGCCAGCACCGAAGCGGTGCCAAGAATAAACATCAGCGCAATAATCGGGGCCGAGATCATCACCGAGCGACTGATGTTTTTCGCGGGTGCGCGACACTCACCGGCCAGAATCGCGATGTACTCAAAACCTGACAGAGCACCAACAGCGAGCTTGCTGAAGACGTTAATGTTGTATGCTTTCAAATCCGGAAAACTCAGTGAAAACGGATGGTAGTTTGCAAGTGTGCCGCGGCTCGCGGTGATAAACGGCAGCAGGATCAAGGTGGCGAATGTTACCAGCAAAAAAGCGCCGCCGAAATTCTGCACCCACTTTCCCAGCATTAACCCACGTCTCGACGCTGCGATCATCATGACCATTAACAGAGTACAGATGACAGTGGTCATCAACCTGTTTTCGAGCATCCAGTGGGCGCGTGGTCCAATCGCGTAAACAATAGTCCGCTTAATGATCAGGCCAATGCCCGACATCACCAGGACGCCGAAAATCCAGAGGTTCCACGCCACCATGAACGCAATGAAGTCGTTGAACGCCAGCTTCGCCCATTGATAGATGCCGCCTTCGAGTGGCATTAGGCGGTTGAGAAAAATCACTACTGCGGCCAGCGGCAGATAAAACGTGACGATAGCCAGCAACCAAAACATGGTCTGGTGATCGCCGAGCTTCGCCGCCCAACCCACCCAGATAGTTCCGACAACAAAAACAATCTGCGTTAGTACCAGATCGAAGAGACCTAGTTCCTTTTTGAGGACACCGCTACGCTGTTCGACGTCGCGTTCGAGATCGGCAAGTGGTGCGGGGATGGTTTGGGTGTCGGTGGTCAAGGTTCTGTTGCAGCTGAAAATAAATTCGACGTAGACGAAAGATCTCAATGAGTCCGCAAAGCGGACGACAGCTAATAGCCGAGGGCGTAAGCCTTGGGAATTAATGCCACCGTTGCTCTTGAGCCCACGAAGTAGGCGGCAGAAATTGCCGAATTCGCCTACAAAGAAAATGGAGGCTTCGAGCCCTCCATGACTGTCGGGCTACTGCCCCGGTGCTGCGCGCTGGACGAGACGACTCCGGAACTCCTTCGGAGCTCTGGAATCAACCATCACGCAGACGAACTGTGATCGTGAACGATCCGCCAACCGGCTTTGGTACGCTTGAAGAGCAAGCTAAACGTTCCATGTGGTTCATCGTTCGCTCGCTTAAGTCGCCAGCGGCCCAATACCAAAGCCGCGTCTTTGCTCAGAACGGTGATCTCCAGATCGGAATAAGTGAGGGCGCCCATCTTTTCGCGCGAGTCGTATTTTTTCTGATAACGTTCCAGCACAGTTTGCCAGCCTCGCGTTATTTCGTCGCCGCCGACAAACTCGGTAGCTGGCGACCGATCATAGCCATCCATATAGCCTTTAAGATCGCCGCGATTCCAGGCGTCGGACTGTGCGTTGAGCACAGCGCGAATGGCTGCTTCACTTTTCTTTGCTTTAGCTGAGGCTTGGCCAAACAGCGATAGCGGGAGAAATGCAACCAGCAGGAGTGCGGCCAGGAGCGAGTTACGCCACATGCTTTGGTTCCTTTGTTGAGACGAGAAGTGTATTAGCGGCGACGACTATAAGGGCAGTCAGCGTCAGGCTACAAGCATTTCAGTCCAAGCAAGCTTTAACCCAATACGAGAGCGGGGGCAAGCTCGTCCTGAAATGATTTCCCGGGGGCGGCGATGAGAGGGTAGCCAGACGTGAAACGTCTGGACCAGATCGCAAAACATGAATTCCCGCGTCGGAGACGCGTGGAGAAATCTGTGCGCACTTCCAGCGCGCGATTCAAATTGACGCGCGTCCAGAGGTTTCACCTCTGGCTATCTTCGTTAGCGCACCTCCCGGTGCGCCCTGAACTGAGGGGCGTCTCTCGGTTCTTCGAGTAATCCCAGGTTAAGGAGGGGGCTCACTTCCGCTCTCTCGGATCGGCTATTGAAAGTAACGATAGTGCCCGATGATCTTCCAACCTAGCAGCACATCCTCAACACGCGCGCCGGAGCCGATGTTGTGTATTACCAGGCAGTGCTGGTCTGGTTGCGACCAAAGGTTTGTCATGATCCCGATGTGCTCGACACCTTCACTTAACTCCCACGCCACGATATCGCCGGGTAAGTAGTCGGCGCGAACCTGGGTGATGGGCAGAGACTTGCCCTGGCGATCGAAATACTTCGCGAGATTCAAGACCCGACGATGATCGATGTTGGCATCGGTGCCCCGTGCGCCCCAACGCTTGGGATACTCCGACCACGCGACCTTCATGTCCTCATGAACTTCCTTCTGCAAGTCTATTCCCGCTTTGCGAAAAGCACGCACCACGACATCCGAACAAACGCCGGTGTCAGTCGATACGTCGCCGTTGGGATAGTCGAGCTTGACGTATGACGGATCGTAACCAGTTGTAACTTTGCTTTGCTCAACTGCTCCGTCGATTAACTGCTTGAGTTGCGGCGAGGCTTTTTGCGGCAAGGGCCGGCTCACTGAAGCTGGTGTAACAGGCGCGGATGCCGATCTGCCGATCACCGATTGTCGTTGACAGCTTGAGAGGACGGTCGTCAGCGAACAGATTCCTAACAGAACCAGGATCCGAACCAAAGAGTTGGAGCGGAAAAGCGACGGCCGCAGAGCGGCCAAATGTTTATAGCTCATGTTGCCAGAAAAACTTTTCACTCCGCCGGAGCGAAATGTAAATGTAAGAGTCGCGTTCTATAAACATTTGGTCCCTCTGGGACCGTTGTGGATAACAAACCGAACGCGCCTTTACCTTTTCCATGTAAAAACTTTCGAGATAGAAGCCAACAGCAACAACCAGGAGGTTCATGCCGCATTCTTAGTCAGCCAGGCCCTTATATCATCGCGCATTGGCGGCACCATTTCATGGGCTGCGTCATAACTCTTGAACTCGAGATTCGACGCGCGCAGTCGCAATCGCTCTTCGTAGTCGGCTACACGAGACGTCGAATAATACTCATCTCGCGTTCCGGTAAGATGCAGCACTGCGGCTTTAGTTGGCTGATAGATTTCGCTCGTTTCCCAATCCCCCGGAATACCGCCGCAAATCCCAATGACACCGCGCAGAACATCCGTGTGCGTGAAGGCGAAGCGGTAGTTGAGCGCGCACGTTTGCGAGAAGCCCAGCAGGAAGATTTGTTTTCGATCGGCCACACCTTCTTCACCGAGCGTATTTATTATGTCCAACAGCGCATTATGATGAATTTCGACTGAATCCTCAGGATGAAAGTTCGTGAGCCAGCCAAAGCCGAAGCGCATCGGTCCGCCCGGTTCTTTCGGTTCCTTCATGTGCTGATGAAAACCCTGGAGCGAGGCAATGGCGAAACCTTCCGGAGCCAGACTGAGCGCCTCGCGCATCATTTGTCGTTTGTTTGCGCCGTACCCGTGAAGAGCGATCAGCAGTGGGGCCGGACGGATAGCCGGCCGATAAACGTCGTAATAAAGCCGTGCTTGCGCTGAAAGGGTGCGCTCAAGAGTGACTGCGTTGGATGTATCGGAGCTATTCATTGATGAGAGTTTATAACAGAGATGCTCGGTTCGTTGCATTCGCTTCTAATGGAAGTTACGATGCTTTCAAACAGTAACGGTCTGATACGACAGAAAACGGAGAGAGGTGCGCAATGAAATTTCCTGGCGGATTTAACATTCAGCAGATGATGAAGCAGGCGCAGGTAATGCAGGAGAAGATGTCGAAGGAAATGGAAGAACTGCGCACGGAAGCTTCAGCCGGCGGCGGTGTGGTGACAGTGGAGATGAAGGGCAATCACGAAATCGTCTCGCTGAAAATCGATCCCGAAGCGGTTAAAGAGGGCGACGTCGAGATGCTGCAGGACATGATTCTGGCTGCTATTAACGAAGCCAATCGCAAAGTGGACGAAGCCATGAAGGGGAAACTTGGCGGGATGCTGCCGCCCGGACTGGGCGGCCTACTTGGTTAATTGCTTTGGTTTCGAGTTCCGAGTCTCGGGTTTCGCGTTCGAAGCTGGGAGCAATGGCCGAGTTAACTCGAAACTTTGAACCCGAAACTCAAAACTTCCCATGCTTGAATACGCCGAGCCCGTCACCAAATTAATCGATGAACTGAAACGACTGCCCAGCATCGGACACAAGTCTGCACAGCGGCTCGCGTTTCACATCATGCGCACGCCCGAGCACGACCTCGAACGACTGATTGCAGCTATTCGCGAAGTAAAGGAGCGCATTGCGTTCTGCTCAGTTTGTAACAACCTC
>DASYLB010000018.1:0-54379 GCA_036009765.1 Pyrinomonadaceae bacterium
AACTCCCGCAGCGCGATCGGGTCGCGCAGGTAGTCCAGGAAAAGACGCGTTTGATGGGGGATGCGATCGAAGGAAAGCGTTTCGACCCGCAAGCCGGATTCTTCAGGGGTGCTGTAACAAGCAGGTTCGGCGGTGCTCAATGTGTCGTTACTCCTGAGAAATCATTTTACGCAGGTTGCGTGGCTTGTCCAGTAGACCGCTGTGGCTATAGATGGTGTCGGTTGAGTTGGACTGACAGCTGCAGGCGTTTCGGCGTTAATCCATTATTCTATCGAGGCCTCTGATGAGTCCGACGTGGTCCCTGACTTTACGAATTGCCAGCAAGGTGCCGCCGATGTAAGGTGCGGCGCCGCTGCCGGCATCGTGACGAATCGCCCAACGCTCATCATTTGCTCCAAATATTGCTTCGACGCTGCAAAAGCTCGACGCGTAGCGTCCATGTGAATTTAGCCCGGCCCTTCAAGGCCGGGAACAATAATTAACTCAACAACGTCCGTCGCGAAGGCATGAAATTGCTGAAATTTCTCTTCATTGCGTCGCTGACGCGACGCGTTGGCTTCAAGGACGAGATGATCCCAGCCTTGAAGGCTGGGCTAAATTCACCCCGACGCTACGCTTCGCAAACACTGCCTTTACTGAACTAACGCGCGGTTTGCTGCACGGACAGTGCGTTCAGTTCTCTCTCGGCTGCGGCCAGGCAGCCCCGAATCTCTTCGCGCGCCTCATCATCCGGCGCGCGCAACGGAGCACGAACGGTTCCGCCGACATAGCCCTTCAGGTCGAGCGCGGCCTTGAGGCCGCCAATACCAAAGCGGATCGTAACGGCCTCGGCGAGCGGAGTTAATTTGGCTTGTAACATCGCGGCTGTATCAATGTCGCCGGATTGAATTGCGCGAAAGATGGCGAGACAAACAGCCGGCGCCACACATCCCACCGCCAGTATGCCACCGCACGCTCCGGCGTTTAGCGCCTCGTTTAGCACCGTTCCGTTTCCAGTGAGCACCGCAAAATCTTTGCCGACAAGTTTGATTGTTTCACGCAAGCCGCCGAGGTCGTTGGAGCTGTCTTTGATGCCGATGATGTTTTCGTGTTCGCTTAAGCGGGCGGCGGTTTCTGGTTCAATCTTGATGCTGGTAAGCGCAGGCATGCTGTAGAGAATTATGGGCTCTGGCGAAGAGTCAGCAATGCTTTCGTAGTAAGTGATCAAAGCTTGCTGCGTGATGCTGGGGCGATAGAAGGACGGCGTAATCACTAAGAACGCATCGACCGCAACTGCAGCAGCGACTCGCCTAATTTCGCTAACAGTTCCGCGAGTGCTCTGTTGACCGGCGCCTACGATGAAGGTCAACCCATTGCGACGTTGTTCTATTCCCGCTCGCGCCGTCGCGATGACTTCGAGATACTCCTGTTCATCCAAATGCAATCGTTCGCCGGTAGAACCGAGCAGTACATAACCGCTGATTCCGCTCTGGTTCCACTTTGCGATGTTCGCGCCTAAGGCACTGAGATCAAGATTGCCTCCGGCATCGAAGGGTGTGGTAATCGGCAACAAGACGCCGCGCAAATCTTCAGCAGACAGCGCGGCGTAAGGAGGGTTTGATTGGTGGCTGATTGTTTGTTTCAAGACGCGGCATTATAGCCGGAGGCTCACACCGCACAAAGTTCAAGTCTAAGCCCCCGGGAGAAATCCCTTACTTGACGCTTATAGTGTGACCTGTGATGCCTCGCTTATAGCCCGAGTGCGCTCTGTGTGGCCACGTCAGCAATACCATTGGCCGGCAACGGAGGATTTGCAGTCTGAAACGCTCGCACCGCGTCCTCAGTATGTGTTCCAAACTTCCCATCCGCACCGCCCTCTATTGGGAAGCCAGCCGCGATAAGCTTTTCTTGTAATCGCTTCACATCTTCGCCTTTGGTGAAGTTACGAAGCACGCGAGGGGTAGATTCTTGCTCCTCCTCGAACCAAAGATGCAGGTGATTGTCGTGTCCGGCAGCATGACTCGTCAACGATTCTGCGATTAGCTTAGGATCGTTGAAGAATACCCTGTGCATCCTTGCATTCGACCTGAGAAAGTTAACAAACTCGCGCGTAAAATCGCGGCTATACTCCGCGCTGCTAAACGTGAGCT
Organism: Pyrinomonadaceae bacterium; assembly: GCA_036009765.1. GTDB lineage: Bacteria > Acidobacteriota > Blastocatellia > Pyrinomonadales > Pyrinomonadaceae > PSRF01. Next base: position 2,130 of record DASYLB010000018.1, read on the forward strand.
GAAGATCTTGACCGTTCTTGCTTAACGGTCGCATGTCAGCCTCGACGCCAAACTTATGCTGATGATGCGGCGGAAATTCTCCACCACCTTTATGCGAAATCTGGCCGATCGAGATAGGGTGATCGGGATGCAGCTCATGCCACAAGCCCGCGATCTTAATTAACAAGTCATGGATAACCTGCGTAGCGAAATGAGAATTGTCAGTTCGATTGTTGGTCCTAAAACCAACACCGTTGACCGGAACCAAAGACTCAATCTTAGCCATAGTAATAGTCTCCTCTAACGTAGGAATTGCTTATCTTGCCGTTCTAGCTCCATTTCGTCTGTGATTGTTTCCCAGCCGCGTTTCGCCTCGAACCAATAACCGGCGAAAGGCTTGGGGGAATATCTGCCCGACGGAAAAACCTAAGCGCGTTCCCACCAAGCCGGTGCACCGACGATAGAAAACAGCCATACCTAACCAAAGCGACGGTTATGGTTGGAACGAACCGCGCTTGTCCGAAGCGAGGCCATTGCTGACTGCGTGCCTGACGCGATCTGCGCGATTCTGCGAATCGGTCATGCTTGTCGAGTTGCGGCGCTGGATATAGATATTCAGCAATTGAGCTTCGTCGTGATCCGTCCATGTAGTTGGGTCGCTCTTTCCAGTTGCCGTGATGAATTGATTGACGGCCCCGGCAAGCGTGCTCGGAACGTGTCCTGGGCGGTTCACGTGTTGATCGAGAATCAGGGCCACACCGAATTCAGAAGTCACAAAGTCCCCAATGAACAGACCGTTGATTTTTTTATTCGCTTGGCGATAGAAGAGATCGATGCGTCCCGCGGCGTATTCGATTTCGGCCTTGCGCATTGCGCTGTCGTGGCCGGCGCGAAAGAACCGAAAGGCCATTTCCAACTTTCGCAGCTTGTTCTCTTTGTCAGCCGCAGATTTCACGGCCGCGCCGTTCACTGAGAAGAACCCCGTCGGCGTTTGGCCCGGAGAACTGTTCACCGAGTCAACGTCAAGTCCGAATTGGCCCAGCAATCGATCGAACGCCGTGGGATTGGTTTGCTTGAGGTGGTTGACCATTGCCGGGAGTTCGCCAGCTCCACTATCGGCGCCTGCGGTCCATTGAAAGCAGCCAAAGGTGAGAAACGCGTTGTCCCAGGTGTTGATCGCCTCCAGTTTTCCTTCGTTGACGGAGACAGCCGACATGATGCGCACGCGTGATGGTGAAAGATTAGCGAACACTGTCGGATTGGCCTGAACAAAATCGAGGATCGACGTGTTTCCGTTGTTGAAGATTCCCAGTAGGTGTTTCTGTCCGAAGACCGTGCCGTCGGGAGCGACGGCTTTGTTCCCTTCGAAATGAAAACTGCCGCCTCCACCTCCGCCGCCGTTGCGTTGGATGTGTTGCGCTGCCACAAAGCCCGTCTGTCCGAGAGCACTGACCTTGAGGAAGTTACCTTGATCTTCGAGAATTTCAACCGTCGTTCTCTGCGGCAGCACGGTGATGACTGTGCCGCCGGGAGTCTCCCGCAGATTTAATCCAGCAGGAATTACAGTGCCCTGAGCCATAGTTTTCTTCTCCCTATCAATTGTTCCACAAGCCGAACCACGCGAGCGGATTTCGCTGAGTTCGCCCTAAGGATGTTCCAAATCATCAATGATTGCACCCGCAATGGCTCTGGCAATTTCGCTTCGTACTGCCGTAGCATTCGGACCGGTGTTCAGTAATACATCAACGGCCGCGACATCCAGAAACTCCACCTCGAGCAAGCAAGCCCGACAATGACCCCCGGCAGTGTTCCCCAAACTATCGTCTCGCAAAATGCCAAATTTCGCTTCTTTTACTTCTCTGTCTTTGGTGAAAGCGTCGCGAGCTTTGATAGCGTTGAACACTGCATTCTGAATCTTCGTGGCAAAGCGGCGGTCATCACTTAGATTGACGTTGTCAACAGCTTGCCGTACGTAGGTTTCGACACCCCTGGCGTTATGTTGATCTGACGCATTGAGGTGAATGCTCAGAAATCTGTCCGCATGGTTGGTTCTCGCGACTGCGCGCGGTCCGCCAGACTCAAATTCACATCGGTGGTGCGCGTCATCAAAATGTTGAGGGTGTGCCCGCCGCTGGCCGCCGCACTTTGCAATTCAGTCTTAACCAGGTTTGCCAGGATTAGAGTAAGATTCTTCTCCTTGACGCCGCTTGCGCTGACAGCATGATTACCGTCGGAGCCACCCAAATTACCCGTACCACCATGTCCGGGATCGATCACCACAGTTCCACTAGCCATTTTCTCTTATCTCCTTTTGGCTCATTCTTTATCCAGGATCGCTTGGCAGCTGCTAAGACCTCAGAATGTCGTAACCTGATGAACCTCAGTTACCGGCGTCTTCGTGAGAATCATTTATCCCACTGCCGGTGGATTCCCTCCGGCTGGCGGCGGAGCAGGTACGGGAGGTGCCGCTGGTTGCGGCTGGGCATTCGCGCCGGCTCCTGGTTTGGTTAGTAAAGTCTCAGCTACCTCCTTCAGCTTGAGAACCGCCTGCGGACTGAACATACCGATCAAAGCGGCGAAGGCAGCGAAGCCGAAGGGGCTGGTTTCCTTAAACGAGGATTGCGGAGAGAAGAACCCGCCGCGTACAACCAGATAGAAAATAAGCGCGAGTGTCGCCCCGGCGAATGGTAATACTACGAACATCGCCATCCAGCTTTTTACCAGGGTCCGATTACCCACATACCAGTAAACCGAGCGAAGGTCATGCAAAATACTGCCGAGGGCGCCGGCCAGCAATACCAGCAGCAGCAGCCGTTGCTCGTCCCAGACCTTAAATTGCCAGCCGAAGAACTCTATGACTGCGGGCTCTTCAACGGGCGCAGGAGTCGGCGAAGCGGGCGGCACTGGAGAAGGAGACGCTTGGACTGCGCTAACAGGGTTCTTGGGCGTGGGCGATGGCGAAGGACTTTGAGCCAAAGTCAGTGACGTCTGAGGGGGAGACGGGCTGACAGCTGGCGTTGGTGCTGGCGACGGACTCGCGCTCGCGGCCGCCGTTTCGCCCACAGCGTGTCTCGCGGGAATGGGAGTGGGCCACACTTTGACCAGGCCGTAAATAAGAAAAAGTGTGAAAACGACTAAGTAAGTGATCAACCCGACAATTCCGATGGCACCGACGCTGCCGCCGCCGGGACCCTTTCCCCCACTAACGACCGGATTCACGCCGGGAGTGTCCGGGTTGTCACCGGCGCCTCCGCCGGATGCAGAACCGCCTGCCTGTGGTGCGCTGGTTAGCTGTTGAGACATGGTGAAACTCCTTCGTCTTTTGGACTAACAAGAAATGGGTCAAGCGCCTACGCGAGCCCGGGACCGTTGGTGTTTGCGGCGTTAGGGTGTCAGGTACAACGCGCGCTCAGCAGTTCGGCGACAGGTTTGACCAAGTAACGCTCTACCACCGCATGGTCAAACAGCAGGATCGATCAGGGCCATCAGTCCGTTCTTCATCAACCTGTTCAAATTGCCGCCGCCGAGGTTAGAGGTGAAATTGAAGGCGCAGCGGTCAGTTGTCGGTAATGTTTAAGCCGAGCTTATTAACTGGAGCACAGCAACGCCCAATCCTGTTGCAGGTGCAACCCAGCTTGATCAATTGTTTGACTCATCCGTGATCCTTAGGAAGAGAGTTCGGTTTAGATGATCGACTTAGAACCAGGAAGCTTCCGTCTGGTCAGGGTTTGGCGTTCAACAAATCCAGAAGTTTGTCTGTATCCAAGTGCATACCAAAGTTAAATCGAAATCCTTTCTTATGCTCCTCTTCAGTGCCGTTGAGATAAGTCACGGAAAGCGGAAGACTGAATCCCTTCATGAAAGGAATTTCCGTCACGAACTGGAATACTCGCACATCGGGCGTCCGGTTCGGCCTGTTTCTGTTTTCAAAAATTCGCTCGTAACGGCCGACAAACGAATACGTAATCTTGCTTTGGTTATCCTTTTCACCAAAGGGACTGCTGCTCGTGCCCTCAAAAGCCAGAGCCGCCGAGACATCGCGCAATCTTTGCTGGTTTAAGGTCGGATCAGGTCGGTTGTAGAAAGACAGTCCAAAGTTTCCAGTTAGTTTCAAGGGGCCCAGGGCACCTTTGTCCTGCTCGAAGAGGAATTTGGTTTCGGAGAAGTCCGAGCCCGTCGATGTGCGGTGATTAGTGTAAGCGAAAGTTCCTAAAGGAGCCTTCTGCAACTCGTCGAGTTTTTGTTCGATGACACCGCCGACGGCTTTCAAGTTTTCAAGCGCAGCTTTTAGATTTGGCACATATTGCGTCTCAATTGTCGCAATCACCCGGTCGCTAAGCTGAACTTCCCCGGACTTAATGCGGTCATACACATTCGACTTTACGAGACCAACCATCAGGTCGCTCAGGATTTTAATGCGCTCCTCTTCGCTGGCCCCTTGGTACGCAGTATCCTGAGTGCGGCTTTTTACCGCGTCGCGCAAACACTTTCCCGCAGCGAGCCGCAGTGATCGATAAGATGTGTTGTTTGGGTCCTTTGAAGTGAGGTCTTCGAGCGGCTGGCCCAAGGCTACCAGGCGATCATCGATAAGCGGTTCGACTTTCTCACGCCAGAACTTGGTGAAACTCTTTGAGCGCGTACTCCGGTCGCCAAAAAGCCGGGCCTTCACGGACCATTCCGTAAGGTTCTGCCTCCGCGCGTTGGCTAAATCGTTGTTTTGGTTATCCACCGCAAAGGTCGTGAAGAGACCGACCCGGTTTAAAAAGCCTGAACGTGCGTAAGCCTCAGCGGTGTCGCCATTTTTCAGAGTGTAAAGAGAATACAAGGAAGTGCTCAAGGTCAGGTTTGTGCCATCGTTCTTCTTTGTAATTCCGCCATGCTCAACGGCAAAGCCAAGCAACCTCGCGAAGCCGGGCTTTTCGATCGCGCTGACGGCGCCGTCCGAATTTGCCGCTCCACCCAACTGCTTGTCGGTTCTGGCCGTCTCACTCAGGAATTGGTAGGCCGCTAGGCCGCGGAGCTGTTCAGAGCTATTGGGCGACGCAGCGTCGAGCGTGGCATAGAGAGTCATCTTGGCAACGCTCGCAATCGCGCCGTTGTTTTTCCCCCGCGCTATATCTTGAGCGTCGCGACGAACGACGTCGACGAGCAAGGGCGGCGCATCGGGATATGCTCCTATCGGTTGACAGGAAAACGTCTGCGGGCTAGCGGGCGCAGTGTCTGTTCCTGGGGTCCCGTTTCCAACGTCACTTCCGTCAGACGCTTTTGATCCCTCGTTACTTGTAACAACCTCGCCAACTGCTGTTCGTCCGGCTGACGAACTCTCATTCTGATCTGGATTGGGAATACCGAGCGCCGTTCGCAAGATCAAGAGCTTTGCCTCAGTGTCCGAGTTCGCCTTGACCAATTTGCGAAGCTTTTCATCGACTGCCGCAGCAGCGTCAGTTCCAGCAACCGTATTCGACATTTCGGAGACCACCGAAATCTCTTCCCTTTCGCACTGACTCAGTTGCACGTAGATCTTCAGGAGAGCTTCCTTATGAAGCTTCTGCAGCGATGGCGACATCGCCGCCACATCCATGTTTGCCAGTTGTTCCGCCTTGCTGCGGAGAGAGTCACAGTCGCTAATAGTCTCAGCGGCACAGATCGTTGTGAGGCCGAGAAGCAAAGCAAGAATAACGCTGAGGCTTAACAATTTTCTCATTGGGAACGCTCCTCTCGGATGTCTAATTGTCTTGTTGCGAAGAATCACCAGAACAGCTATACGACAACAAACTCTATATCCGGCGATTTGTCCGCGGTGTCTTTCTCAATTGTGAAACCACAAGGGCATCCCTCATCATTCTGGCCGGAAATTGCGACACGGTATTGCGCGTTTTCAGGCGTGCCCGCAACGAATGTGAATTCAATCATCACGGTGTGTATGTCGCCCGGGGATTTGCTCACGGGAAACTTAAAAACCGGGGCATTAGAGGTATTTGGCTCCGCTGGAAAAACCGCGCCATCACGCTCAGCTCTAACGGAGATCAAGCTATCCAGGAAATTTGCGGCCGTAACCTTGATGGTGATTCGCTCGTCGAACTTAACTTCGTAGGAAAAAGCATCATTCATCTTCATAGTCTGCTCCTTATTGCTTAGAATGAATTCAGCTCCGGAGTTCATTGCCGAATCTTCAAGAATCTCTGAGGCTGATATGAAAAGAACCTAGAAACGGATAACAGTGGAAAACGCCATCTAAAAAACGACGGCCGTAAGGTCGGTGGTTTAGGACACCTGTGCTTGAACTTTAACGTTAGAGGAGCAAGAAAACTGCACCGAGTATGACAATCGGCACTTGAGAACGTGGGCACGATATTCCGACCATCACGTGTTGTCAAGAGTCTCTACAAAATTCCTTGCTACAGTGTTTGGCTGTCCCGCGGAATGCCATGCCAAAATGCTTGCATCTAACTGTAATGCGTGACGAAGCAAAAACGTTTCAGACGCATAAGAATTTCTTCGTCCCAGGAGCGGAGCTTGACCACCGACAAGCGCCGCGCCGATGATGTTTTGCGAATCCTGAAAATTGCTGACGTTATTAACAAGAGGTATTGAACAGAAATAACCACGATTACGGGACTTCGAAAGACGGGAGCTGCGGATGAACAAATATCGCTTCGTACAACTTGACGTTTTCACTGAAGAACCGTTTGCCGGCAATGCGCTGGCGGTTTTTCCGGAGGCCGAAGGAATCACGGACGACGAGATGATGAAGATCGCGCGCGAGATGAATCTCTCGGAGACGGTCTTTGTGCTTGCACCGAGCAATCAGCAAGCAGCAAGCAGTAATCAGCCAGCGGGAGGCGCGACCTCAACGGATGTTAATCAGGCTGCTCCGACGGTGCTGCGTCGGCTGCGTATCTTCACTCCCACTCGCGAGATCCCGTTCGCCGGTCATCCGATTGTGGGAACCTGGAATGCGTTGGCGCGCGAGGGTGTGGTGCCGCTGCCGGAGGGCGGTAACGGCTGGACACGCATTCATCACGAGATTGGTATTGGTGTGCTGCCGGTTGATATCGAATTCAAAGACGGCGCGCCGGCGCAGGTTGTTATGACGCAAGGCAAATTTGAAATCAAAGCCGAGCTTGACGACGCCCATGAGCAGGCTGAACTCGCGCGAGCGCTGGGTCTGGCAATAGAAGATCTCGATGAGACGCTTCCGATTCAAACGATCTCAACCGGCCTTCCCTTCCTGGCTGTGCCGGTTCGATCTTTAGCTGATTTGGGCCGCTGCAAAGTAAACAGCTCGTTGCTCACCGAAATTTACCAGCGGGCGGGCGCCACCGGCTGCGAAACTTTTACTCGCGAAACGATTGAGATTGGTGAATCACGTGCGCACGTACGGATGTTTGCTCCCGGAGACACCATTGCGGAAGATCCCGCGACTGGCAGCGCTGCCGGGGCCTTGGGCGCGTATCTCGTGCATCATGGCGCGGCTAACGTCGAGCCGAGCGAGGGGAAATTTCGCTTTGTGATCGAGCAGGGCGACTTCATTCACCGCCCCAGTCGCATCAACCTTGAAGTCGCAGGCAAGCCGGGAAAGATCGATGAAGTGCGTGTTGGCGGATCGTCGATCCAGGTAGCGCGTGGTGAAGTTGTATTCTAGAAATTGGTCCGACTTACTCCGTCGATTGTCTTTCAAGCTGTGTAGAGTTCGTCAAGCTTTAGCTTGGGGCTTTCGAATGAGCAATCTAAAGGTTGAACTCTGAACCACCACCGCCGGATCGTGATTGATGAGTTATGACTGAACCACTCGATCTATTAATCATCGGCGCCGGTCCAGCCGGACTCTCAGCTGCGCACGCGGCCGCGCACGCAGGCCTCAGTTATCTCGTCCTGGAAAAAGGAACGATTGCCGATACAATTCGCAAATATCCAGTCGGCCGCACACTTTTCTCGACGCCAAACGAGCTGGAGATGTTTCCGGGTGCCCTGGAACCCTGCCGGGAAAAACCGACGCGCGAAGAATTACTTTCTCACTACATTCACTTTGTTCTCGACAACGACCTCAACATCAACACTGATGAAGAGGTGCTCGATGTTGAGAAACTCGGGAGCGAGGGCTTTCGCGTTCAGACCAGCAAGAATCAATACAGCGCCGCACGAATTCTGTTTGCGATTGGCGCGATGGCGCATCCGCGCCGGCTGAATATTCCGGGCGAGGATCTGCCAAAGGTGCATCATCTCTTTGTGGAGCCCTACGCCTACATTCGCAAGGATGCGATGGTGGTTGGCGGCGGCAACAGCGCTGCCGAGGCGGCATTGTTCCTGTCTGAAGAAGGCGCCCGCACTACGCTCGTTATCTGGCGCGACGACTGGGAGAATCACGATCCGAAAGCCGGGGCGATGAAACACTGGGTGCGCAAGCCGCTTGAAGCCCAGATAGCCGTCGGACATCTGCGAGTGGTGTTGTACAAGGAGGTCTTGTCGATTAGCGAACGTGAAGTTGTAGTGACCACTGAGGACGGCGAAACGTTGACGTTGGCAAACGATGTCGTCTTTGTTCTGATCGGCAGTGATGCCGACCTGACGCTGCTAAAAAAGCTTGGCGTGCAGACCGAACCCGGAAAGTTAACTGAAATTCCGGAATACGATCCAGAGACATTTGAAACAAACGTGCGGGGCGTTTACGTGGTCGGCCATTTCACGCACGCTCGCCACATTAAAGCCGCGATCGACGTACCGCGCCAAGTCGTGCCACTAATCGCCGCAAGCTTGCGCGCAAACGCAACCTCTGAATGAGAGGTCTTTGGTGAAGCCTTCGCGAAACTGAGTCCAGGTTAGAAAGGAAGCCTCATGAATACGAATGGACACACTGTCAAACAACATTTCGAGAACCGCGCGCCGGAAGTGAAAGCAACTTACGCGGCAATTCTCAAAGCCGCAAAGCAGCTTGGCCCAGTGCAGGAAGAAGCCAAAAAAACTTCCATTCACCTTGTCAGAAAGAGCGCCTTCGCCGGTGTGGCCACGCGCAAGAGCGCTTTGATCCTCACACTCAAGTCTGATTCAGATATCACGCACCCTCGCATCGCAAAACGTGAGCAGGCATCCGCTCATCGCTGGCATCTCGAGACGAAACTGGAAACGCCAGAACAAGTGGATCGCGAAATCGTGACCTGGCTAAAGAAAGCTTATGAACTCGCTGGCTGATGTCGGATAGTTTAGCCTGGCGGCAGCTCCTTGGAATGCGGCGACTTGTCGCCGCTTTTCCCATCGACGCGCATTCTTGCGCTGGTTTCAAGTGAGCCGCATACCGCACTATTCTCCAAACCGGGGCCAAAGCGGCGACAGTTCGCCGGACTCCAAAGAGTTGGACATTACAACCGCTTCGTCACAACTACTGGCCGTTTGGTCACAAAACCATTAGCGTGGCTGGGCAAGGCTGTTATTAAGTCAAGCTCTAAGTTTCTCATCACAAAACTGAGACGGTAACTTCGAACCCGTGAACTGGATTTCCCACTTATTTTACCCAGGAGCATGAAAATGACTATCCGTTCTGCATTTACTCGCACGTTCGCTTCTCGCAAATTCAGCGCTCGTTCCAACCGTGCTGCTATCAGTCTCCTGGGGACGCTGGTATTGCTGGTTCTCTTTTCCTCGTCAGCGTTCGCGCAATGGGGCCCGGCGAAACTGACAATCAAATCGGCAGTGCTGGGTGAAGACCGAGTGATACTGGTCCGTACGCCGCCGGGATATGAAACAAACAAACGCGCCTATCCGGTGCTTTACATGACTGACGGCGATGCACACATCGGCCACACCAGCAGCACCATTGAGTTCCTGGCCCAGAACGGCCGCATGTCGGAACTCATCGTTGTCGGCATCACGAACACGGACCGCACCCGCGATCTGACGCCAGATAAAGCTGTAGGACCAAACGCTGCACAGTTTCCCACTGCCGGCGGCTCCGATAAGTTTTTGAAATTTATCGAGACGGAGCTGATTCCGCAGATTGAGAAATCTTATCGCACCGAACCTTATCGAATTCTCGCGGGTCACTCGCTTGGCGGTTTGTTCGCCGTTCATGCGCTGATAACCCGCCCGGAACTTTTCAATTCTTACATAGCGGTTAGTCCGTCGTTGCAGTGGAGCGATGAGGCCACCTTGAAACGCGCTGAGGAGTTTTTCAAGTCGCGCAAGGAATTGAACGCCACGTTGTTTGCGTCGCTCGGTAACGAGCCCGGCGATATCGGCAAGGCGTTTGTTGAGTTCAAGGATCTACTTGCGCGAACGTCGATCAAGGGATTTGAATCGCAAGCAGAGCAGCTGATGGATGAAGACCACGGTTCAGTGGTTTTGCGCAGCCACTATATTGGCATGAAGAAAGTCTATGCGGGTTGGCAGCTGCCGCGCGACCCCGAGACCGGCGCATTTGCCGGCGGTCTCAAGGAAGCAGACGCTCATTACAAGTGGCTGTCGGAAAAATTCCATTACGCGATTCCAACGCCCGAGGCGGTAATCAATCAACTTGGCTACCAATCCCTCTTAGGCGCAACTCCGAACCCGGAAGAAGCAATCGCCACGTTCAAGGCCAACGTCGAACGTTTTCCAAACTCGGCAAACGTTTACGACAGTCTGGCGGAGGCCTACGAACGAGGCGGGCACCTTGATTGGGCCACCCCGCTTTACGAAAAGGCAGCAGCACTGGGCAAGCAGAATAACGATCCAAACGCTGCCGTCTATGCGGCCAACTTCACCCGCTCGAGTGACAAGCTGAAACAGGAAGCTGCACTCAAACAAGGTGGTGGCGCGAAAACAGCCGACGCCGCTAAGAAGAACGAGTGATTAGCCTCAAGGAAGTTCGAGGACGTACCAAGAAATAGGGGCACTTCACTGCTGAAGTGCCCTTAGCTTTCTATCTCGTGGTGACAAAAAGTTAGCAAGGTCCCCGCCGCGGGAGCGGCGATAAGAAGGTAGCCAGACGTGAAACGTCTGGTGACGAGAGGACTAAATTCCAAAGTCGAGGCGTTTAGAACAAAGATTTTCTGAGCAGCGAAACGTAGCTGACCAGGCAGGCGACAAACCAGACAATCGCGACCAGCAGACTGCCGGATCGGACATTGCTCCTGGCGTTAAGGTTCGGCGTAAGTGCGAGCGCAATCACCGACGCGCCGATTAAACTCACGGTCAAAAAGAGCGAGAGGGTAAAGCTGCGAATCAATGATTTCCTTAGAGCCAGTAGTTCCCGCATCTTCGATTGAACATCAGTTAGATACGATCCTTCATCCGTGATTGCATTGAGCGGTTTGGCAGCGGTGTATTTGAGAAACTTTTTGTATTCCCCCTTCACGATAAATGAATTGAGAAAGATCAAATCCTCTTCTTCGCTGTATTGCTTCCTGATGAACTTGGCATGATCGTCGAGGCCGTTATTTAGTTTTTGTAAGCGGTACAAGATGAAGGCGCCCAACAGCGCAATTGCGCCCGCAAGAGTTTGCGCGATGGTGCTGAAAGTGTAGTAAAGGGTCGTCTCCATGGTCTGGCTCGCGCCGAGCATGAATCACTCCACCCTTCTTTGTAAAGACGAGCAAACCTCCGTTCGTTCTGATTGAGTTAATCAGGAACAATTGCCGCAAACGCTGACCGCTGATTACTGACCGCTGATTGCTGATTGCTGATTGCTGAATTTACGAATTACTATATCCGTCATGCGATACAGAACATTTGGACGAACGGGCTGGCAGGTTAGCGATGTCGGCTACGGCATGTGGGGTATGGGCGGCTGGACTGGCTCGGAGGATGAAGAGTCGCTTCGGTCTTTGCAGGCTGCGGCGAATTCCGGCTGCAACTTTTTCGACACCGCACACGCCTACGGTGAGGGCCACAGCGAAGATCTACTCGGACAAACTGTGCGTGCGAATAAGGACAAGCGGTTGTACAGCGCAACGAAAATTCCACCCAAGAATAAACAGTGGCCGGCGCTGCCGCATTCGAAGCTGGAGGACAGTTACCCGCCAGATCACGTTGAAGAGTATGTGCACCGAAGCCTCGAGCACTCGCGTCTGGAAAATTTTGATCTGGTCCAGTTTCATACCTGGGAAGACAACTGGTTGCGAGACGATCGCTGGCTCTACAAACTAGACGACCTCCGCAGTCAAAAACTTATCAAGGCGATCGGCATTAGTTTGAACCGTTGGGAACCATGGAATGGCTTGCGCGCAGTCAAGACCGGGCAGATTGATTCAGTTCAAGTCGTCTACAACATTTTCGATCAGAATCCTGAGGATGAATTATTTCCGGCGTGCGAGGAGACGGCGACTGCGATAATCGCGCGCGTACCATTCGATGAAGGAACGCTGACTGGCACCCTCACAAAAGAAAGCAAATGGCCTGAAGGAGACTGGCGCAATATTTACTTCGTTCCCGATAATCTGATTCCCAGTGTGGAACGCGTTGATGCCTTGAAAGCGCTGCTGCGCCAGTGGAACCAGGAGCATGCCGGTGAACCGGAGATCACGCTGCCGGAGTTGGCGCTGCGCTTTATTCTTTCGCACCCGACGGTAAGCACCATCATTCCCGGCATGCGCAAGCTGTCTCACGTCGCAGCGAACATTGCCGCCAGTGATGCGGGTCCGCTGCCGGCGGATTTGTACGACCAACTAAAACAGCACCGCTGGGTTCGAAAAACTCAGGAGGCAGCAGCGGGCGGTGGGAGCGCAAATTCGTAGTTCAGAGCGAAAAGACGAACTTCCATATCTCATTTTTCATTTGTTCATTCGCAGATTCAACTTCGAAGTGCAACAGAACTGTTTTTGTGGCTTCGCCCCAGAGGGGCGAGATGTTTATAGCTAAAGCTGGCCCGACTGTTTACGTCTGCTTCCTATCCCGATAGTCCGAAAAGTTTCACTACCACTGAAACCAACAGAAACGCGAGCAGACCAGCAACGGCACTGAGACCTACCGTCAGCAGGAATTCCATTCCTCCGGCAACTTGCTTCGGCGCGATCATAGGGAGAGCCTCCATAATCAATTGAACTGGCTGACTAACTCGAAACCGTTACCACCTGAGATCTCCTCCTTTGCCGGACATTGCCGCTTGGACTACAATTACGGCCGACTCGCCGACAAAATTGATGAGGTTAGTTTCGAATGTGGCGGCAGCTTAGAGCAAAGCATGTGGCAAGTCCTCGGAATCCCCTCAATACTTTCTCAATGATGGTTCTCAAAGCCGTTTATGGCTGAGCAAACAAGCGATTTCTACGAATTTGGGCGCTTCCGCGTGAAGTCGGATGAGCGCTTGCTGCTGCGTGGAGAAGATCTGGTTCCGCTCACGCCAAAAGCGTTTGACATACTGCTCACGCTGCTGGAAAACAACGGCCGAATCGTCAACAAAGACGACCTGATGAAGAAGGTTTGGCCGAACACTTTCGTCGAGGAAGGCAATCTCACTCAAAACGTTTCACTGCTCAGAAAGGCCCTTGGTGAAAGTGCCAACGGCCCGCAGTTTATTGAGACTGTTCCGCGCCGGGGTTATCGCTTTGTAGCGCACGTGAACCGCTCCGAAGGAAACGGTGTCGAGAGCCAGGCTGGAAATGGGGGCGCACATTACAGCGCCAGCCCTCTTCTCAATGCTGCGGACACCGCGCCTCCTGTATCTCTCGAACGCGATGGGCAAGTTGCCGCGAGCGCTGCGCGTCAATCCTTCGTGTCCCGCCGCTTACCGGCCATTGTGCTTACGCTCGCCGTCGCAGCGGTAACGGTCGCCGGCATAGTCTATTTGAGCGGGCGCAACAAAGCAGGAGCCAGCCCGAATGCAATTCAATCAATCGCGGTGCTGCCTTTTGTCGACGACAGTGCAACAGCCGACGCTGAGTTTCTTGATGACGAGATCGCCGCAAGCCTGGTCAATAGCTTGACTAAACTTCCTCAGCTGCGCGTGGTGCCGCGTAGCGTGATGATGACTTACAAGGGGCGCAACATCGATCCGCGTCAGGTGGGCAAGGAACTAAATGTGCGGGCGGTAGTCACCGGCCGGGTACATCGTCGCGGCGATACCATCAGCATTCAGGCGGACCTGATTGACCTCGACAGTGTTTCCCAGATCTGGGGTCAGCATTATGAGCGGCGGCTTTCTGACATGCTGCTGGTGCAGGAAGAAATTTCACGCGACATCTTTGAAAACCTGCGGTTGAAGCTCAACGTCGAAGAGCAGAAACAGCTGGAGGCGTACCGGCTCTACTTAAAGGGCCGCAACGCCTGGAACAAACGCACCCGTGAAGGCATGCAACAAGGCATTGAATACTTTCAACAAGCAATCAATGCCGATCCGAACTACGCAGCAGCCTATGCGGGCCTCGCCGATTGCTACAACATGCAAGTGATCTATGGCGTGAGCGCGCCAAAAGACGGGTTCCCAAAGGCGAAAGAGGCTGCGGTCAAAGCGCTCGAGATGGACGAAACCCTGGCCGAGGCGCATACCTCGTTGGCGTTCATCAAGTTTCGCTGGGATCGTGATCGGGTGGAAGCCGAGCGCGAGTTTCAACTGGCAATCAAACACAAAGCCAACTACGCACCCGCGCATCAGTGGTACAGTTCCTACCTGGTCGCGCTTGAGCGTTTCGATGAGGCGATTGCCGAAGCCAAGCGCACCTCGGAGCTGGAGCCGTTGTCGTTCACCGCTAGCTCACACCTCGGCTGGATTCTCTATTTGTCCGGGCGAAACGATGAGGCCATCGCGCAGTGCACCAAGATTCTCAGTCTCGATCCAAACTCGTTTCCCGCGCGACGCTATCTCGGACTGGCCTACGAACAAAAGGGAATGTACCCACAGGCGATCGATCAATTTCAGCAGGGCGTGAAGCTCTCCGGCAGCCCGCTTATGCTGGCGTTGCTGGGTCATGCCTATGCGGTTTCAGGTAAGACTAAAGATGCCCAGCAAGTAATAAGCGACTTGCGTGAGCTTAGTGAATCGCGTGACGCTCAAGCGCGGCGCTATGTGTCGCCTTACACGGTGGCCGCGATCCATGCCGGACTGGGCGACAAGGACCAGGCGTTCAAGTTACTGGAACAGGCCCTGGAAGAACGCGACGTTTGGTTGATGAATCTGAAAGTTGATCCGGTTTTCGCGAAGCTGCGGTCTGATAAGCGCTTCCAGGATCTACTCACCCGAGCGGGGCTGAGGCCTTAAATCTTCTCGCCAAGTAACCCACCCTTAATCAGTGTTTGGCCAGCGAGCGAGGTGTAAGCAAACGTCGCAGCGAGTCCGATCATAATTATCGCCGCCAGCGTAAAGTCAGTTGCATACCACGCGGTCAATTCAGTTGTTTGCGGAAAGAACACCGGCAGGAAATAGAAAAGCACGGTCGAGACCAACGCCAGCAATCCGAACCGATAGAGCACGCCCACCATTATCACGCCTACAACCAGCGCAAAAGGTATCGCCGAAAGCTGCGCGCCGAGTATCAAAGTAAGCAGGCCAGTAACTATGAGGCAGATTATTCCCGCAGCGGGCAACTCGCGACGGAATAACAGAAAGCAGATCAAGAACAGGAATAGCAGAAAAATGCTGATGAAGAGACAGCCGGAAAAGTAGTGGCTAAACTTAATTACAAAGAAGTGCCAACCGAGAAACATCGAATCGAAAGGCGCCTGCGGAAATCCACCAGTAGGACTCGCCAGCCGCATCTGCGTCAGCACGCCAGCATGATAGACACGGATCGCAATACTCCCCGCCACCGCTCCAATTAGCACATCGCGTCCTACCAACGGATCGCGCCAATCCCCGGCCAACGCCCGGCTCCACGAAATAATTCGGCGCGGTGAGTGGCGTCTGACAAGCGGTTCCAACGCGAGGTAAAGCAGCCAAAGAAAAGCCGCGCCAAACAATGCGTTTTGCACCGTCTTAATGAAGAGCGTGAGTTCATCCGACAGCGAGCTTACGTGATGCGCATCAACCAACCACACCAGTCTTAAGAGAAAATAGAACGCCGCCAGCCGGAACGCGCCCCGGCGGTCACCCAGACCAACACGCAGATTTCGCAAAGCCAGCAACGCGCTTCCTATCAGCGCCACAATAAAAACGAAGATTGCCACCGAGACTGCGGCGCGCCAGCTTGCACCCAGATCTGCTTCCCTTTCACGAGTTGGGTGGTCCCAGGGGTAAATCGTCTCAAAATAAACTGGCCGGCCGTGAAACGAAGCCGCCTCGACATGAACTGCATACTCGGGATTCGCCGGATCGACGCCATTCCAGGCCATTCGCTGATCAGACTGATGCAACGGCACCCACGATGGTGTCGCTGCTTGAAACTGTTTCTGATCAAGTCCGGCATCGCTGAAAAATGTTGACCAGTCAAACTGCTTCTCCTCTGTTGGCCCAGCGTTTGGATTTTCATCGCGTTGCGGCGGCACACCGATGAAGTAATGCAGCTGCCCGGCCATATCAAGATTGACGACAGTCATTCCGGAAACGGTTAATGGCGGCTTATCTATATTGACGAACAGACCGTCTGGCGGCTCAAGCGATCGCGGACTTTGCCGGTACCAGTAACGATAGCCGGCCGCCGGATCGTTCCTCAGTTTCTCCCAACGCGACGGCGATCGATCTTTGGCGGCGACGTATTGCAAGTAGTCCTGGTTCACCGTCATGCCGTAAGCAGTGTCTGCCGGCGTGTTCGTGAAACCCGCATGGGCAGTAACTTCACGTGCCCTTTCGGCGAGTACATCTGGCGATTTGTTCAGCGGCGTCATCCGGTACAAACCTATGTACTTCGACGACCAACAACCAATTCCCACCATTACCAAAAACAGCGCAAACATTGCTGCGACAAGGGCCGGTCTTAAAGCGCCTTCAGACGAAGCCGCAGCGACCATTTCCGGTGAAGGTGTTTCGCCGGCGGCCAGCGCCGCGGCGATCGGATCGCCCCCGGGAAGTGCGGCTGCGACTTGTAGCGCCGATTCGGGCCTTTGCTCCGGGTCGCGTTGAATGCAACGGTCGATGACTTTTTCGATTAGCGGATCGAGGTCCTTGATAATTGCTGACGGCGAGGTTGGTGTGGTGTCGCCGCGACGCAGCTTGAGCAACTCGTGAAGGTTGGCGGCTGCAAATGCCCTTTTCGCGGTGAACAACTCATAGAGCACCAGGCCCAGTGAGTAGATGTCCGTCTTGATCGTCTGTTCCCTGCCCTCGAGCTGTTCCGGCGCCATGTACGCTGGAGTTCCGGCGGCGAGTTCTTCGCTGCCAAATTCTTCTGACAATCCAGCGAGACCAAAATCGAGGATGCGCGCATTGCCGTCGCCATCGATCATAATGTTGGCTGGTTTCAGATCGCGATGGAGTACGCCAGCGTCGTGCGCAGCTGCCAGCCCGGCACAGATTTGTCGCGCAAGTTGAATTGCCTTGTCTTGAGGGAGCCTGCCGATGCGATGAAGCAACGAAGAAAGCTCTTCGCCTTTTATGTATTCCATCGACAGAAAATGCCGCCCGTCAACTTCGCCGATATCGTAGACGCGACAAACGTTTTTGTGAGACACCTGGCGCGCCACCCGCACCTCGCGGTGAAAGCGGGCGAGCGCTGCGCCATCGTCAAGGAGATTGTCAGGCAAAAACTTAAGCGCTACGGGTTGGCCCAGTTTCAAATCGTCGGCGCGATAAACTTCACCCATGCCCCCTTTGCCAAGGAGACCAACGATGCGGTAGCGGGCGGCCAGGATCTCTCCGGGAACAAAGCGCGCGTTATCGATGGAATTGAACGAGAGAGTTGTAGATGGCGTTGGCTTTTGCGTTACCAGTCGACGGGTCGCACCTTCATCCATTTTCGCGCCGCAACTCGGACAAATACTCGAGTCGCGCGGAATCTCCTTCGAGCACGAAAAGCAAGCGATCGTGGGGGTCATTGGGCGCGCATTCTAGCAGAATATTGGTGTTACAGAACTGAGCGAATCGGTCGAGTGATTGGCTGCGACCGTCCCCGTAGAACACGTTAGCCAACCTTCACGATCTGTTTCCCAAGATTGTCGCCGCTGAACAAGCCAATAAACGCTTGCGGCGTGTTCTCAAACCCCTCGACGATAGTTTCAGCGTATTTGAGTTTGCCGGAGGCGAGCCACTGGACCAAATTCATAACGCCTTCAACAAATCGCGGGGTGTAGTCGGTAATGATGAATCCTTTCATCAGCGCGCTATTCACGAGGAGCGCCGGCTGTGGGCGTGGGCCAATGTCCATCTTGTCGAGATTGTAGAGTGAAATTTGACCGCAGATTGAGATCCGCGCGCCGTGGCTGATCAAAGACATGACGGCGTCGGAAATGTCGCCGCCAACGTTGTCGAAATAAACATCGACGCCGTTCGGACAGGCTTCCTTCAGATTCTCTTTCCAATCCGGGTTCTTGTAATTAACTGCAGCGTCGACGCCTAGCTCGGTCATTAGATATTTGTTTTTGTCGTCGCTGCCCGCAATGCCAACCACGCGACAACCTTTGATTTTCGCAATCTGGCAGACCGTCATTCCCACCGCACCGGCAGCGCCCGAGACAACCACTGTCTCACCTTGCTTCGGCTGGCCGATGTCGAGCAGACCAAAGTACGAGGTGAGCCCGGGCATCCCGAGAACCCCAAGCGCAGTGGTGACTGGAGCAACTCGTGGGTCACTCTTTCTCAGTTCTGCAGCTTTGGCAGCGTTGTAAAGTCGCCAGTCGAGCATGCCGGTCACAATATCTCCCGGCTGAAACTCCGGCGCGCGCGATTCGACAACTTCACCAACTGCGCCGCTCACGATCACCTGGCCAATCTCAAACGGTGGTACGTAGGACCTGCCCTCGCGCATGCGACCGCGCAGATATGGATCGACAGAAATATAGAGCGTACGTACCAACACTTCGCCATCGTGCAGCGGCGGAACTTCTGTATCCACAGTTTGAAAGTTGGCCAGAGTGGGCACGCCCGTGGGGCGGCTGGCAAAGCGAATCTCTTTGTTTTGCATGAGAGGATGATAAGACTCGGAGACGGCAATCAGCAATCAGCGTTCAGTCATGCGCATCGGAGATGCACATCGAAGGTAGCCAGAGGTGAAACCTCTGGATCACACTTCGACGCGCAATCCCTTTATCGACTTCCGTTCCCAGACGTTTCACCTCTGGCTACCCTCTCTCACCGCTTCGCGGCGAACTACACGCGTCTGCAAGCTCTTCGCGTTGCTCACGGAATCAGTAGCAGTTTCCCGGTAGTCTTCCGACCTTCCAGATCGAGGTGGGCCTGTCGCACATCTTCGAGTGGGTACTTCTTATGTATTCGCAGCTTTAGATCGCCACTCACAATCATTTGGAAGACATCGTTCGCCCGTTGCTCGAGTTCTTCCCGGGTCAGGGTGTAGTGGGCCAGAGTAGGACGGGTGACGAACAGTGATCCCAGTTTGCTGAGCTCAATAAGATCGAATGGCGGCACCGCGCCGCTAGAACCGCCAAAGAGAACCATGTAACCGCGTGGTCGTAAAACCTTAAGGCCTTTCGCGAAAGTTTCTTTGCCCACGCCGTCATAAACCACGTGCACTCCCTGATTGTCAGTGAGTCGCCGCGTCTCTGCTTCAAAGTCCTGCTCGGTGTAAATGATTACGTCATCAGCGCCGGCATCGCGAGCGAGACCTGCTTTCGCTTCAGAGCCCGCAGTTGCGATCACGCGGGCGCCGCGCTTCTTCGCCATCTGCACCAACAACAGGCCCACGCCGCCCGCCGCCGCATGAATCAGCGCCGTGTCGCCAGTCTTGATCGGATAAGTGCTGTTACTGAGATAGTGGGCAGTCATCCCCTGAAGCATTGCTGCCGCGGCCTGCTCGAAGTCGAGTTCATCCGGAAGTCTGACGAGGCGCTCGGCAGGTACAGCCGCATACTCAGCATAACTTCCGAGCGCGCTGGTATAGCCGACGCGATCACCCAGCCGCAGCGTTGTCACATCCGGCCCGACTGCGACGACTATTCCGGCCGCCTCCTGGCCATCGACAAACGGCAGCGGCGCCGGATAACGGCCTTCGCGAAAATAGACGTCAATGAAGTTAACGCCCGCCGCGCTGATCTGAACCAACGCTTCGTTTGGTTTCGGGTCGGGGACCGGGACGTCCACCAGGGTTAGAACTTCCGGACCACCGACGCGGGCAACTTGAATGGCTTTCATGCGGGGAAGAATACAGTAGACGGTAGTCAGTAGTCAGTAGTCGGGGGCCGGGCAGCAGGGGCAGGAGCAGGAGCAGGAGCAGGAGGTGGATGCAGCAGTTCTTTGTCTGGTGCTGATCACTGGCCACTGATCATTGGCCAATGACTGCCACTGAGCTTTGGCCACTAATCGCGGCCACCATGTGAAACGTTTTCCTCTCAAAGCACATATATGTTTGAAACGGCATTCTTTACCTCACCCCGCACCCTCGCGGTGGATCTTCAGAAATGAAGGTCCACCGCGGGATGCCTCTGTCCTGCCCCTGCTCCTGCTCCTGCTCCTGCTCCTGCCCTGCCTCACCCATGCAGTGCAAGTTTCCGGATCACGCCACCATCGGCGTCGGCTAAGGGTTGAACCACGATGAATGCGTTCGGATCGATTTTGTGAGCCGCGGTCTTTATTCTGCCAATCTCTAAACGCGTGACCACGCAAAACAGAATGTCCTGCTCGTCGTCGGATTTGCCACCACGGCCTTTGTAAACCGTTACGCCGCGTTCAAGGTCGCGCACAATCACCTGCCGAATCTCCTCGCTGCGTTCAGACATAATGATCACCGCGGTGTACTCCTCGACGCCGTGAATCAGGAAGTCGACCGTTTTCGAAGCCGCGAAATAAGTCAGCATTGAGTAGAGCGCCGGCTCAATTCCGAGGAAGAAGGTTGCAGCTGAGAATATAACGATATTGAGCAGGAGGATAACATCGCCAACTTTTAGGATATGACTTTTCTTACTGACGAGGAGCGCGGCGATTTCAGTTCCATCCAACACTGCGCCGCCGCGGATCGCGAGTCCAATGCCTGCGCCGATGAAGAAACCACCAAACACGGCGGTCAGCAACTTGTCCGGAGTAACGTCAGGAAACTTGACGAAGGCTAGCACGAGCGCTAGCCCGCCGATCGCGAGCGTGCTTTTGACTGCGAAACCCTTGCCTATCTGACGAAATCCGAGCGCGATGAAAGGAAGATTGATAATCAGTATGAGAATTGAAAGAGGCCAGCCGGCCACGCTCGAAAGCAACATCGAAACGCCGGTGACACCGCCATCGATGAAGTGACTGGACAGCAGAAACCCTTTCAACCCCAGCGCGGCAGAAAATATTCCCAACACAATGAGAGCGAAGTCGAGCAGTCCGTGTAGAAACTTTTTCATGGGCAAACCCTCGGCGGTAGTAGACAGAAGACAGTAGTCAGGAGTCAGTAGTTATGATTTGGCAGATTCTTGAGTCGCCTACAGATTGCTTTAGTCGGCCCTCCGTCTACTGTCTACTGTCTACTGTCTCCCTCCCGTCTACTCGCTTTTATTCCTCCTTGAATTCCTTTCCAAATACACCAATCCGGCAATTGCCAAACCTATCAGCACGATTACAACTATTATCTCGGAACTCATTATGAATCTCCTTCTCCTTGTGTGGCTACACAGTCAGGTTCACCTTTATAGGAGCCCGTAGCCGTTTGAGCACACTCCTGCGCCGCAGGTGCATGCCAAAAATTCTGCTTTGCGTTTTGAACTTAAGCTGAGACGGGCGGAGCTCGCCCACCAGGTCGCGAGGTGCGGAATGAGAGATACAAAACCGACTGGTCAGAGCTAACCAAGCGCCGACTTAGTATTGCTGCCGGCGCACTGAATTGGTTCGGCGCCAGTCCGTTATGCGTTGACGGATGATCGCTGCGATTCTGTTTGGAAACATCACCGATGACCCCTTGCGCTGGAGAAACTTTAAGCGCGTGATGCCGCAGAAGAGTCGTTGCGGAACTAATTGATCCTGGCGCCGCTTCCCCGTCCGCATGGCGAGTTTGATATCTCGCGCTGGTAGCGCTGGACAGAACTAATAGCGCCAGCAGGAAACTGGTCAACAAACTCCGGTAGCGCCGGCAATCTGGAAAGGTCGTTTTCATCAATCGCAAGGCATCATAGCAAAAACTGGCGGAATAGCAGGAGGCAGGAGCGGGGGCGGTAAACTCCAGATGCCCTTGGAATCCTCGTTTTCGAATTGAAAGCCAGCGGCTAGATCAAGTATGCTGCATGACCTTTCCCCAGGAAGGCCCCAGATTTTGGAACCAGGAATCTGATCGGAGGCTCTAAGCTAGGACCATGAAACGAATAATCAACCTATTAACATTCGCCGCGATGTTAGCGGTGTGCGCCGCTCCTGCATTGGCCCAAGCCGCACAATGCACTGACGAAAACAAGGCTGCCTGGTATGACACCTTCCTTAAGAATTTCAAGGGAGATCCGGCTCAGCAAAAGACTGCTTACGACGCCGCAAAACAATATTTGACCACCTGCCCAGCTGATCCGGCCGACAAGCGCGCAGACTACATGCAGAATAAGTTTGTGGTCCCTTATGAAAAGATGAGTGCCGGGACCGCGTTGAAGACGCAGTTTGAAGAAGCCTTCACCAAAAAGAACTACGCCGATCAGATTAGGCTCGGTAAGCAAGTCGTCGCCGCTGAACCCGACAACACGGCCGCCTACATAATCATGGGCGTCGCTGGGTTGGGTGATGCTAATCAGCTCAACGAAGCGGCTCCATTCGCGAAAAAAGCCATCGAGCTGATCGAATCGGGCAAACCGTTTGCTCCGCTGGCGACCAAAGACGCGGCGCTTGCGTTTTTGAACGACGCAGTCGCAAAAGCGTCTCTGAAAACCGCGCCTGCGGATGCGATTCCCTTTTTCATTAAAGCTGCCAAACTTGAGAGCGCTCTAAAAAAGGATCCACAGTTTTATCTTGACCTCGCGAACGCATACGCCGAGGGACCGATCGCCAAACAGTCTGAAGAATATAAAGCTAAGTACGCAAACCAAACTGAGACTCCGGAAAGCAAGCTGGCGGTCGACAATTTGAATCAGTTTATCGACCGGCAGATCGATGCGCTGGCCCGCGCCACAGCACTAACGACTAACCCCGCGGGCAAGAAGACGCTGATGGATCTGTTAACTGGTCTATACACGGATCGTAAGAAACCTGCGGACGGACTACCGGCGTTGCTTTCGAGCGTTCTGAGTACGCCCGTGCCGGACATCCCGACGATGCTGACGCTGCCAGCTCCGGCAGCGACGCCAACGCCAGCAGCAACGCCATCACCAACTCCTGCCAAGCCAGCCACGACGAGCCGACCGTAGGTAGTGAGATTTCGCGGCAGAGTCGCGATTAGAAGGTAGCCAGACGTGGAACGTCTGGCTACGAAAATCAATAATGATTGTTGCGCGTTGTAGACGCGCAAAGATTTTGAGGTGCGGCTCCACTGCGCGAATTTGAAATAACGCGTGATCCAGAGGTTGCACCTCTGGCTACCTTCGTCGCGCAACTCCGATGCAACCAAACAAACGGAGTGATACCAGCGCAAGGCGGCGAAGCGGCTGGATCCTCGGCAAACGGCACAAGGCTTAAGGGATTTCCGTTACCTCACCTCTACCACGTCTAGCTACCATCGTTTCGTAGGCCGCGCTTTCCACGGCATTGGCGACGGCTTCACCGACGCGTTTGTCGAAGACTGACGGGATGATGTATTCCGGATGCAGTTCGCTTTCGCTGATGATGCCGGCAATTGCGTGGGCCGCCGCCAGTTTCATTTCTTCGTTGATAGTGCGGGCGCGACAGGCGAGCGCGCCGCGAAAGATGCCGGGGAAACAAAGTACGTTGTTAATCTGGTTGGGATAGTCGCTGCGTCCGGTGGCCATCACGGCAACATAAGGTGCAGCGTCCTCAGGCATGATCTCCGGCGTCGGGTTTGCCATCGCAAACACAATCGGCTTCTCCGCCATCAATTGAACATCCTCAACGCTTAGAACACCGGGAACGGACAGACCAAAGAAAACATCTGCGCCTTTGATGGCTTCATGAAGCGTTCCCTTCACCTCATTTGGATTGGTGTGTTCGGCATACCACTCCTTGATCGAGTTCATATTCTCTTTGCGCCCGCGGTAGAGAGCGCCATGCTGGTCGCAACCGATGATATTCCGCACCCCGGCGGCCATAACGATTTTCGAACAAGCAACACCCGCGGCGCCTACACCGTTGACCACCACTTTGATCTCGCTCATCTGCTTACCGACAATCTTCAGGGCGTTGATCAGCGCCGCAAGTACGACGACTGCAGTGCCATGCTGATCGTCGTGAAAGACTGGAATATCGAGTTCTTCTTTCAGTCGCGCCTCGATTTCAAAACAGCGCGGCGCGGAAATGTCTTCCAGGTTTATCCCGCCAAACGCGGTCGCAATTGCTTTCACGGTGCGCACGATCTCATCCGGATCTTTGCTGCCGATGCAAATCGGAAAGGCGTTGACGCCGCCAAATTCCTTAAAGAGCATTGCCTTCCCTTCCATCACCGGCATGGCCGCGGCTGGACCGATATCGCCGAGACCAAGCACGGCAGTACCGTCAGTCACAATTGCGACGGTGTTTTTTTTGATAGTTAATGTGAAGACTTTCTCTGGATCCTGATGAATGGCTTCGCAGACTCGCGCGACGCCGGGCGTGTAAGCCATCGAGAGATCGGCGCGGGTTTTGAGCGGCAGCTTTGAGACAACTTCGATCTTCCCGCCAAGGTGCATGAGAAAGGTGCGATCTGAGACATGTTCGACGGTGATGCCATCGATTGCGGCAACGGCCTTGACGATCGCGTCCTCATGTTCGCTGGAGACGGTGTTGACGGTGATGTCTCTGACGATGTGATCCCGTGCGGCACTTACAATATCAATCGCCCCAATGTCGCCGCCCGCTCGTCCAATAGCGGTGGCAACTTCGCCTAGTGTGCCGGCGCGTGTGGAAAGCCTGACACGCAGAGTCAGGCTGTAACTGTCGCTGGGTGAACGTTCCATAAGAGCAGTCGGCCAGTAAAACGTGAACAGTGAAAAGTTTGAACGAGTAAATCGTAAATCGTGATTGGAGAATAGACAAATAGGATTGTTGGCCGGGTTCGAAGCACTTCAGAGTTCAACTTTAGTTTGTGTTTCAGTCGGCAAGCTAAAGATTGAACTTCAGGCTACCGGCCTCTGGCCCGCCCGTTGTTTGATGAGGTCTATGATTTGCTGTATGAGTTTCGAATCGAGTCCGTTTTTCTCCATCATTCTGAGAGAATGCAAGCCCAGGAGGTTGTAAACTTCGAGGGCGGCAGCGAATTGTTTTCCCGAGAAGCTGTCGAGGTGACGGCGAACGGTGGCGATGTCGCCGCGCGCGAAGGTACCAGTTAGAGCTTGCTCGGGGCTCGAAGTCTTCAGATTGTTCACAGTACTTTCGAGCAGCGGCACAAACACTTGTTGCGCCTTGCGCTTGCTAAGTCCACAAGCGGCCAACGTTTCAATTGCGAGATCTACAAGCGCAGTTACATGAGGAGCGGCCATCACTGCTGCAGCATGATAGAGAGCCTTGTGCTCCGGCTTGATGCTGAAGTTGCTACCGCCTAAATCGCGGACGATCGCTTGCGCCACGAGTTTGGCTTTTCTGTCTCCCTCAAGACAAAAAAAAGCGCCGTGTAAAGCTGCGGCTCCCGAAACTGGGTCGCTAATAGAAATGAGCGGATGTATTGAGCCGGTCTGGAACCCACTTTTTTCCAGAGGCCGAAGAACCGCAGACGAGAGGGCGCCGCTGGTGTGAAGAATCGTGCTTCGCTTTCGAGCGCTCCAGAGTCCGCTAAGGCTGTGAGCTACCTCGGCGATCAGATCGTCTGGCGTTGAAATGAGAATCAAATCAGTCGGTGGTACTTCGGCTAGCTGATTTGCCGCGAACACAAGAGGCGGCGGTTTGGTCTTATTCAGCCTTTTATGAAGCAGTGTCGCTGCTTTTTCGGCTTTCCACCGCCGTCGCGCGACTAAGGCAATGATCGAATAACCAGACGACTGCAGCGCGAGCGCGAGCGCTTGGCCAACCCGGCCGGCGCCGATGATCGCAACCGATGGTTTTTGTTTTGTCGTGGCCCTTTTGGTCATTCGTTACGCATCTTTGCCGGATCGCTGACTCGAGATCATCGCCAAACCGTGATCGCAGCCACGCAAACTAGCAGTAGCGCTCCGGTTTTGTGCAGCTTTCTTAGGTTTTTCCGCAGGCGGTGCATTATAATGGCGGCCATCCCGCAATCGCCAAAGCCACAGCATTTTTGCCGACGCGAGATGGAGCGTTTACCGGACGGTAGTCACTTCGGACGCGCAACCAACCGGCCAATTGGTGGCATCATAGACTGCGCCTTTGAAAATAGCGAAAATGACCTGGCGTCGGGAACTGCGCTTCCGAACAGCCTGAGCGAGATTGCGTGAGCGCAGAACCCCTCAATCCGAATTCTTGGAAAGATTTTTTCCCCAGAGAACTTTTCCGCCGAGCCCGTTCGACATGCCTGGAGGTTTTCAAGATGAATAGCTTCTCCCGCCTCGTCACCGCCCTGTTGCTGACTGCGTCCCTGCTTGCGGCCTCTGTAGCCAGCTTTGCCCAAACAAACGACACGGCAAAGACTCAGCAACCGGCGACTACGCAGAGCACTGCCACCGCCAAGGCAGATAACAGTCCGAAGGTGCCCATCGTTGCCTCAGGTCCCAAAAGGCCGCTTTCGGTAAACGAAGATCCGGACATGATCGGGAAGCGCAACATCAACAAGGGCATCATCGCTAAGATGAGCGGGTCAACGGAAAAAGAAGTAAAGCTTGGACGGGAGTTGGCGGCCGAAGTGGATCGGCAGGCGAAATTCGTCGACGACCCAGTGATCACGGAATACGTAAATCGAGTCGGCCAGAATGTGGTGCTGCATTCGGACGCCAAGATTCCCTTCACCATCAAAGTTATCGACTCCGACGAGGTTAACGCATTCGCGCTGCCCGGCGGGTTTTTCTATGTCAACAAAGGCTTGATCCTGGTAGCGGACAACGAAGCGGAAGTTGCCGGCGTGATGGCTCACGAGATAGCCCATGTTGCTGCTCGTCACGCTCTGGAGAACCAAACCAAGGGCACGCTGCTCGAGTATCTGGCGATGGGGACGTCAATCTTCCTGGGCGGCATTCCCGGAATGATTTATCAGAACACGGCTGGGCTCGGTCTGTTGGGAATCTTTATGAAGTTTAGCCGCAGCGCTGAAGAAGAGGCTGACAAGTTGGGCGTCCAGTATATGTACGCCGCGGGCTACGACCCGAGCGCGATGGCGACGATGTTTGAAAAACTGGAAGCCAAGAACAAGAAAAAGCCGGGGCTGATTTCGCGAGCGTTTGCTTCGCATCCGGCGCCGCCCGACCGGCGCGCCGCCGCGCTGGCGCTGGCAGCGAGGTTTCCGGAGCATGATGAGTATGTAATCAGCACCTCGGAGTTTCAGAAAGTAAAAGCCCGCCTGTTGCGCCTATCGAACGCCCGCGCTTCAACGGCCGGTGCTCTGCCAGGTGCGGACGATGGAGCGCCGGGACGGCCAACGCTGAAGAAGCGGCAACCAACGCCGGATGACAGCACACCAACTCCGGACGGCGGGATTGAGACCAAGCCCGCGGAGAAGACTGCACCTCCAGTGTTAAAGAAGCAGGATCCGATTAAGCCTCCGCAAAACTAGTCGGGTCTAACGACAAAGCCTGAAGGCTCCCTGGCAGCGATGTCAGGGAGCCTTTTGGTTCTTTGTAGCGCAAACTGTTAGTTTGTGTGACATGCTTTGCTGTCTGCAGCGCGGCCTCCGCAAACTAACAGTTTGCGTTACAAAGTTCGAACGAAGATTTCGACACCGCCGCGACGCTAAGTCACCAACTTGACAATCTTTAGGGGCGTTAGTTATTCTACCCGTTCGCTTATTAGTCGCTTAAAACAGAGATAGTTAACCATGTCTACATACTTTCCCAGCGGCAAAGACCTCGCTGGAAAACGCAAATGGCTTTTAGTCGACGCCGCCGGCCAAACGGTCGGGCATTTGGCGTCTGAAGTTGCTTCTATCCTGAGTGGGAAACGCAATCCAGCGTGGACGCCATTCATGGATATGGGTGATCACGTGATCGTGATTAACGCTCGGCAGGCTGTCCTCAAGGGCAACAAAACCGAGCAAAAAGTGTATCGCCACCACACGCGCTACCCCGGCGGTTTGCGCGAAATCTCTGCTGCGGACATGTTTGCCAAGCGCCCCGATCGGGTGATTTCGCTGGCCGTCCAGGGGATGTTGCCCAAAAACAAACTGGGCAAGGCGATGGCCAAGAAGCTCAAGGTTTATGCCGATGCCGAACATCCGCACGCAGCCCAACGCCCTCAGGCCCACACACTCACTCCACGACACAAAGCAACCAACCAATCATAGTGATGCAGAGTTAATAAAGAGGACGAATAACTGTGGCTGAAATTCAATACTACGGAACGGGACGAAGGAAGTCTGCAACCGCTAGAGTCTACCTGCGAGCGGGTGGCGGTGATTTCATAGTCAATCGGAAAGCATTCGATACCTATTTCCCGAACGAAACTCTGCGTATGATTATTCGGCAACCCCTGCAGTTGACCGAGACAGGTGCGAAGTTTGACGTTTTGATTAATGTTCGTGGTGGCGGACCGGCGGGTCAAGCCGGTGCAATTCGCCATGGTATTACGCGCGCACTGCTCGAATACAACGCGGATCTGCGTCCGGCACTGAAACAGGCTGGATTGATTACCCGCGACCCACGTATTAAAGAACGCAAGAAGTATGGGCAGAAGGGCGCCCGTAAGCGCTTCCAGTTTTCTAAACGATAAGACGAATTTCGGAATTCGATTTTGGATTTCGAACTGTCGGCCCTGACAAGAGAATTTCGAACTCCGAAATTTTCTTAAGTTAGCGAAGTAGAAATTCGAAATCCGCAATCCGAATTCCGAAATTCTAACTCCATTGCCATAACTCGGATTGGTTGCTCTTCTACGGAAGGGACCGGCAGTTATGGTGAGTACATTAAACCAGTTCACTGCAAAGGAGAATAAAGTTTGGTTTCGGTTACGATGAAAGAATTGCTGGAAGCCGGAGTACACTTCGGCCACCAGGTGAGGCGCTGGAATCCGAAGATGAAGGAATACATCTTTGGCGAGCGCAACGGCATTTACATCATTGACCTGCAAAAGACCCAGCGAATGTTTCGTGACGCGCTCGGGTTTGTTTCGGGTGCAATCGCTGAAGATCGCGGCAAGACCGTGCTCTTCGTCGGCACCAAGAGACAGGCCCAGGATGCGGTCCGCGAGGAAGCTGAACGTGCCGGTCAATACTACGTTAATCAACGCTGGCTCGGCGGCCTGCTGACGAATTTTCAAACGGTGCAAAAGTCCATTAAGCGTCTCAAAGAGCTTGAGACGATGCAGACTGATGGCCGTTACGAGAAGCTGACGAAGAAGGAACGCATCAAGCTCGATCGCGAGCGCGAAGGCTTGAACAAAAATCTTTCGGGTATCAAGGCAATGAATCGCCTGCCTGACATTGTGTTCATTATCGACGTCCGGAAAGAAGAGATCGCAGTTGCTGAAGCCAATCGCCTGGGAATTCCGATTGTCGCCGTAGTCGACACAAACTGCTCGCCTGAAGGAATTGACTACGTCATTCCGGGTAACGACGACGCCTTGCGCGCCGTGCGACTGTTTGCTTCGCGAATCGCCGATTCAATTCTGGAAGGACAGCAAATCGCTACCGAGGGTGGTGTAGTCAGCCAAACTGAGGAAGGCGAAGCGACCGCAGCTAAAGCCGGCGAGACCGCGAGCGAGTCTGCTCCGGAACCGGCCGCAGTACCGGCGCCAGTTGCTACGCCGGCGCCAGTTGAAGCTTCAGAAACAAACGGCGATAGCCCAGTCAATGCAACTGCTCCCGCTCCGGAAGCAACGACAACAGAAGCGGCTGTGGACGAAAGTGCTGAGTCGGTTGTGGCCGCCACCTAATCCAGGCATTTAGATTTTTCATTACCGGCGAGCGCAGCCTTAAAAGCGGGACTCCCGCCGGGCTGCGCTTTTCCTTGGCCTAGATGAGGTCAGTACCGCCTGCGGTAGCGGGCGGGTCGGTATTGATAGAAATAAAAGACCCACCGGCTACCGCAGGTGATAATTACAAGATCTAATCGGAGAGTTTCATAATCATGGCAGACATAACAGCAGCAGCAGTTAAACAGCTTCGGGAAAAAACGGGCGCGGGCATGATGGAGTGTAAGAACGCGTTGGTTGAAGCTGCGGGCAACGAAGAGCAGGCCGTGGACATTCTGCGCAAACGTGGCCTGGCTTCAGCAAAGAAGCGTGAAGGCCGGATCGCGGCCGAGGGAATCGTCGGTTCTTATATCCATATGGGCGGCAAGGTCGGTGTTATGGTGGAAATCAACTGCGAAACTGATTTCGTAGCGCGCGGCGAGGAGTTTCAACAGCTGGTGAAGGACATCGCCATGCACGTCGCCGCGTCAGAGCCCCGGTTCGTTTCGCGCGACGAAGTGCCGGCTGCCGAACTTGAAAAGGAGCGAGAGATTGCTCGCGCCCAGGCCAAGAATGAACCCAAAAACGCGAACAAGCCTGAACAGGTGATTGACAAGATTGTAGAGGGACGCGTCAACAAGTTCTACGAGGACCACGTCTTGCTCGATCAACCCTTCGTAAAGGACCAGACGAAGACGGTCGGTGAGCTGGTTATCGACAAGGTAGCAAAAACCGGCGAGAAGATTACGATCCGTCGCTTCACTCGCTATAAGATGGGCGAAGGTTTGGAGAAACGCGAAGACGACTTCGGCAGTGAAGTGGCTTCGCTCGTGAGCTAGCTCAAGAAACTGATGACAACCTCTGACCAATCAGATTCCAACAAACCGGCGCTGACCTACCCGCGCGTGTTGTTAAAGATTTCCGGTGAGGCCCTGATGGGCGAGCAAAACTACGGCATTGATGTAGATGTCGCTCGCATGGTCGCAGAGGAGTTGAAGGCAGTTCACCAGCTGGGCGTACAGGTCGCAGTGGTAGTTGGCGGCGGTAACATCTTTCGCGGTGTTTCCAAAAGCGCCGGCAACATGGATCGTTCGGCCGCCGACTACATCGGCATGCTTGCGACCGTGATGAATGCGGTCGTCTTGCAAGACGCGCTGGAAAAGGTCGGCGTACAGACTCGGGTAATGTCCGCAATCGACATCCCGCAGCTGGCGGAACCTTTCATACGCCGGCGGGCCGTGCGGCATCTCGAAAAGAACCGCATCGTGATCTTCGCGGCCGGCACTGGTAATCCTTATTTCACCACCGATTCAGCAGCCGCACTCCGTGCACTCGAAATCAAAGCCGACATTATTCTTAAAGCTACGAAAGTGGATGGCGTTTACACCGCAGATCCGATGAAGGACGCTGACGCCGTGCGTTACGACTCCATTACTTACCAACAGGTGCTGGAGCGCCGGCTACAAGTGATGGATGCTTCCGCAATATCGCTTTGCATGGACAATAATCTGCCGATAGTCGTATTCAACATGCGACGATCCGGCAACATTATGCGAGTAGTTAAAGGCGAGCCTGGAGTTGGTTCGAAAGTTTGGCTGGGAGTATGAAGTTAAGTGCTGAGTGCTGAGTTCTGAGTCTAACATTAGATAAGGAATTCGGCGTCAGCTCTAACTCAGCACTCAGGACAGCACTCAGCACCATTGATTCGGAGAGACATATGAGCGAGCAGGACGTAATCAAAGGAACGCGACCGCGCATGGACACGGTCATTGACGACTTCCAACGCAAACTGGCGACGGTACGCACAGGACGCGCGGCTGTTAGCCTGCTTGATTCAGTTATGGTTGACTACTACGGCACCATGACACCGCTTAACCAAATGGCGTCGGTGCATGCTCCTGAGCCCGCTATGCTGACAGTGCAGCCCTGGGATCAGTCGCAAGTGGCCCCGATTGAAAAAGCGATCCGCGCCGCAGACCTCGGGCTCAACCCGTCAAACGACGGCAAGCTGGTTAGAATTCCCATTCCACCGCTTACCGAAGAACGGCGCAAACAACTCGCCAAGCAGGTTCACGAGATTGCAGAAGACCATCGCACCGCAGTGCGCAACATTCGCCGTGATTCAAACGAGCGCCTCAAGAAGATGTTGAAGGACAAAGAGATTTCGGAAGATAACGAGCGCGACGGCCTCGACGAAGTGCAGAAACTCACCAACACTTATATCGGCAAGATCGATGAACTCACTAAGTCTAAGGAGACGGAACTCACGAGCGTGTAGACTAAACAGTTCGATAAAAAAACAGGGCCGCACTTCGGAAGAAGGCGGCCCTTTTGATTTTGAGTTCCGAGAAATGTATTAGTTAGTTCGGTATGACGAAAACATCTTCGCCGATGGGATTGTTTAGTTTGGCATCTTTGACTTTGTATTCGGCGAAAAACGCGCCCTGCGGCATCTCCAGCCGTTGCGTGAATTCAAACGGCACCAGCACCCCGTCGATCTCTTTAAACTTCTTATTCTCAGTTCCAAAGGTGTAACCGTTATAGGGAATCAGAAACGTCATCACGCGGCCGGTGGCGCTATCAAGATAAAAGTCAGTCGTGTTTCCTTCGCCGTCCACGATACGAAAACCGCGCTGCTTCTTCTTATCGGGCAGTGCGCTGACCGTGTAGCCTGACTGGTCGAATTTCGCGAGTAGGGCCAAACCAAATTTGCTGGCGGGCGGCAAATCGACACCGGGCAGCGAGCTGTAAGAGTGCTGCCCATCATAGATCTGCTTAAAACTAACTGCCGGACGCGCGTCAACTTCCAAACGGATTTTCTCGCCCGCAACTACCCAAATAAATCCGCCAGGAATTGATTGCGTAGAGTTTGGCGCGTAAAGGTCGACTGAACCTCTCAAGACCATGCTCTTGAGCGTTTTATACTTTTCTCCACCCTGTGCCGCCAGCGCTACACGCGCCAGATCGATTGGCGAAGTCTCCGCAGTTATCGCCACGGCCGGCGTCACGTCTTTGCTGTCGCCAGGAGAAACCGCCTTTGCGGTTGTGTCGGCTGCTTTGGTGTTACCTTCCGTCTGCGCATAACTGAGCGTTGCAAAACAGATGAACAGTACAAATAGGGAAAGTGACTGGAGGATCTTCTTCATAATAGGTTCCTTTAGAAATTGAAGCGCACTTGCGCCGTGACCTTGCGGTTGCCGGCGCCGCTGCCGCCGCCCGCTCCACCACCGCCGCCGGGTCCGCCAAAGCCTCCGAAACCGCCGCTGAGTGAAAGGCTTTGACCAAAGAATGGAGACGACAAGTTTCCATTCGGTGGCGACAGGTTGACGTGGTTCAAGATGTTTTGAAAGTTCAACGAAAACTGCATGCTGTAGCGCTTGGCTTCGGCGCCGCCGCCCGACGGTGGACCACCGATTGAGGACAGGCCGCCGCCTCTTGGGCCGCCACCACCACCTCCTCCAGCACCGCCGCCAGGAATTCGCGGCACGCCACCTCCAGCACCTGGCCCGCGGCCGCCGCCTCGCTGCGCAGTTTGAGTACCGTCCTGGGCTTTCTGGGTGGAAGCGGATGAATGGATCGTGCCGAAGTTCCAGGTCTTGCTGACGCGCATGTTGATGGAGACGAAGCCGGGACCCTGACCGAAATTGCGAGGAATTAACGCCTCGCCGGCGGCGGGTCGCAAGTTAAAGTTTCCATACCTGGTGCAGATGATGTTTGCCGCTGGGTTGTTGCAATCTACCCCGGCTGCGGCAAACGAGGGCCGCTCTGTGAATAACCGGTCGTTATTAGTGTCTTGACCGGTGATAATGTTGAATGGCGCGCCTGAACTGATAATGATGAACGGATTCAGACTGACTTGCTTCCAAGGTAGATTCACCGTGCCTGCAAACGTGAAACGCTGCCTAACATCAAACGCCGCCCGTCCAAACTCACCTGATAAATCGTAGCTGTTCGCTGGAAAAAGCGACCCGCCCTGTCCATCAGTATCATTGGTAGTTTTGCTCAGTGAGTAGCTCGAGAAGAACGTCAGTGCCCGGCTGAACCGGTTATTGAAACCGACGAATAACTGGTTTTGATTGAACCGGCCGCTCGACTCGTACTGATAGATCTCACCCACGTTGCCAAACGGACGGGCTAAGGTTCCCGGAAGCGGTGCGTTGATGTCACGCGCGCGAATCACGTGTTGAATGCGAATTAAGAACAGACCAGCAAACAGTGTGAACCGTTTTGGCAACTGGCGCTCAACCTGTGTGCCGCCGAGATAAACAACCGGCGCCTGGAGATCGTCGGCCACTCGCCACGTAATCTGGCGGCCGGCGTTGACTAAACTGTTCAGGGCAGGCGCCTGGGTAAAGTCAAAAGTGTCCAAAGGTGAACTCGGCGCCCCGGGAGGTGGCGGAATCGGAGCAACATACTGCCCGTTGGCGTTATAGAGTGGTATCTCACTAACGAAGAACTGTTGTTGATTAACGCCATTGAAGCGATTGGCCTGGAGCGTGTTGCCTTCGACAAAGCGATTGTAGAAAATGCCGCCGCCGCCCCGAATCACCATCTTGGGAGGCTTGGCGCTATTGGCGGCTCCAGGTGACCACGCGAACGCGAGGCGCGGAGCGAAGTTAAACTTGCTGCCGATGTTCGTTTGCCCTTCGTAACGCAGACCGTAGCTGAGCGTAAAGTTTGGCCGCAAACGCCAATCATCCTGGACATAAACGCCGTAGTCGGTTTGGGAAACGCTGGCTCCCGGTTCGCCTGACGCGATACTAAATTGCGACGGGCCGCCGCCGATGGCTCGAGCCTGTATTGGCGTTAGGCCGAGGTCCTCGGCCAATCGTGTCCGCCGGAAACGTTCCAAACTGTCGACAAAAACCGGCTGGTTAAAAATGGGCTGATTTAACGCGTCGAGTGTCGGAACCAGCGCGCCGGTGAAGGTAAAGGTGCCGCCAAAATTGCTGGGGTTAATATCGCTGATGCTTACACCACGAATGCGCCCACCGAATTTGAATGCGTGAGTGCCTTTCGCAAGCGCCAGAAAGTCTTGCAGTTCCCAATTCTTCCTCGTATTGAGGACGTGACCAATCTGCGAGCCGCCGCTGATAAACGAACTGCTCACGTTTAGCGCCGGAATTGAGTTATCTGCCAGACTCTCTGCCCGCTGATGAGTAAACTGAAACTTCACTTCATTAATCATCGTCGCGTTCAATACTGCCGTTTCGGTGAGTTGAATGTTCTGCTGCGTCGAGGATGAATCGTAGCCGCGCTCGGGTAATGAAAAGCCGCTAACGCCGCCGTTGATGGTACTGGAATGGTTGTAGCTGTAGCGAGCTATCAGCGTGTTGTTAGTGTTCATCTGGTAATCGAAACGCGGGCTGAAGGTGATGTTTCGTCTTGGCACGACCACACCAAACCCCAGGTCGAACGGGTTGAGATTATCGTCCAGGACCGTTGCCTTAACCAACTCATTGTCGTCGATTTCGCGGCGCTCAAAATCTATGAAGTATGACGCTTTCTTCTTAACCAACGGGCCACCGAGATTTCCACCGAACTGCCTGAGCTGAAAGGGCGCGCGCTTCGGTGAGCTGGTAGCGAAAGGATTTCGTGAATTAAAACTTTCATCCTGAAAGTTGAAGAAGGCGCTGCCGCGGATCTTGTCTGTACCTGGACGAGTCAAGATATCGATTCGCCCTGATGGCTGATCATTTTCAGCCGCAAATGGGTTTTGATTAATCCGTATCTCGCGTATCGATTCCTTCGGCGGCATTCGGCCGCCGGAAAACCCGTCGACAAAAATCTGGCCGCCGTTCGGCCCCATCGAAGGCCCGGCCAGCGCCTGCAGCGCGGCCGCCAACTCGTCCGGGTCGTCCGGCAATGCATCAAGATCTTTGCCGGTGATAAGGGTTTGGTTGGCGTTGGCTGTTGATTCGGTACTAAGCGGAGTCTCAGCAGCGATAGTTACCTTTTGTTCTTCGATGGTGACCTTGAGGGTCAAGTCCAATGACTGCCGCCCACCCGTAGTCAAATCCAGTTCAGAATCATCGGATTCCGCAAAACCCGCGGCGGTAGCGTGCACAGTATATTTTCCGGGCGCAAGACCGTTGAACACATAAGCGCCTTCACCGTTGGTAATGGCGGTCTTTTCAACGCCATTAGGGTCAGTGAGCGTAACGGTAGCGCCAACGATGGTCGCGCCTAGTTCGTCTTTGATGACGCCGCGGAGAGTGCCTCGCGTTTGCTGTGACAAACCAACGACTGCGAACAGCAGCATGACTAACGCGACGCCGAATGTCTGTCGCAATATATTTCTGGAGACGTTCATAATAGGACCTTAAGAGTTCGAAGAAGGTAAAATCTGACTATCTGGCTTACGCTGCTGCTAAAGCGTTTCTCTATGGCAAGCCAATCCCGAATTGAATACCGCTGCCAAGTCCCGCCGAGGGATTTGGTGTTGCTGGTCCACCCGCCTGTTGCTGTCGTGCGGCCAACATGTTCAGCAGCGTGTCGGCGCCGGAAATAAGACTAATCGCTGTCAGCCGGGTGGGATCGGCGCCTTTCGTGCTGGAAACAATAATGGTGTCGCCGACCTTGACGTCGGCAAGAGCGATTGTCGGCAGACGCTCAATCATGTCCTGCATATTGCCGCCACCAGCACGAACAGGACCACCGGGTCCCTGACCAGCTGCTCGCCCGCCCGCGGGTGGAGTTTGTCCCGCGGCGGCGGTGGCGCCTCCTCCGGGCCGCATCATCATGCCGCCCATCTCACTCGCGGCGGGAAACCGCCGCAACACCGCGTCCTGCTTAACAACAATCGTGAGCGGCTGCTTCGTTTGCAGATCATTGATCTTCAACTCTCCGGTTGCCACGTCGATCGCCGTAATAACGCCGGCCACAGTTTTGAAAGAACCGGTCACCACTTTTTCGGCAGTGAAGCTGGTGCCTTGAGTATTTCGTTCGCCCAAAGCGCGAAGCTGATCGCCTACCTTGAGCTCTTCAAATTTCGCCACGCTGGCCTCGGCAAACTTGATCGAGTCTGGCGCATACCTGCGCAGCTCGACTTTGTCTGAAACAGGAATGATTAACGACTGCGGTCCAGCCATCGTACGACTGCTGATTGTGATCTCTTTGGTCTCTGGCTTCAGCGCCGTAATGATTCCCAATACACCGCGCTTCTTCCATTCGGCTCGCTCCGCTTCCTGCTTCTTCGCGATGTCTACCTTGGTCATCACGATCAGTGCGGCGGCGGGCACCGACTTATGATCGTCAGCAACTTTTCCACGCGCCCAAACACGATCACCTTCGCCGACATCGGAAAACGCGATCTTCGCTGCGTTCGCCAGGGTTTTCTCTCCCGGAGCCGACCGCAGGTAGATGGTCTTATCAGACAAAGCTACGGTCACTAACGAACCTGCGTCGGTCTTTACGATCAATTGCTTTGCGGCGTTGTCAATTACTTTCACTTCCCCCATGGCGCCATTTGGCGTGATTCCGGGATCGCCTGTTTGCGCGGCGGGCGCGGAACTCGCTGTCGCTGGGGTTTGGGCATGCACACTAGATCCGGCAAGTACTCCAACAAGTACCAGCGCGACTGCAAAAAACAACGCTCTCATTACTCCTCCTGTTAGCTTTACGAAAACTCTGCGGAAATTATGAAAATTCGGACTCCCGAAGAGGAGTCCTGGATGATTCCCTGCGTGATCCCGATGGAACCAATGGATCGTATCTGTTACGCACGAAACCAAACGAATGTTCTAGTTAAGTTGCGCGTTATCAAAGCCATAGCTGTTGCGCTCGGCGTCAGCAGACGCATTGGTACTCCCGTACCACGCCCAGTGTTCGAAAAAGTTGCACAAAGATTTGCCAGCTGGCGCGACGGCAAGAGCGTTTGATGCACGAAGGGCCTGATTCGCCTGAATTTGTTGAACTTTTGCGGACTTATTTTCTAGGCTTCCTGAGGGCGTTTCCAGCCGACGCGATACCGCGCGGTGAGCGCGAGGCCAAGACTTATTACCCAAATAACCGTAACCACAAACGGCCAAATGTAGGGCAGCGAGGAGAGTAAGATCCAAAACGTCGTGCCCATGAGGAGAGCGACGGCCTCAGAGTTCTTGTTTCTTCCAACCAGCAGCGCCTGCAGCCAGCGGCCGGTGGCAGCGTAGATCATAACGCGCCCAAACAGCCCGGCGATTAGAACTAACAACAACGCCATCAGTCCGACGACTGCGCTGATCGGCGTAGGCAAGTAACGAAGTGAAAGAATGGCGCCCGGTCCGATCGCCACGACCCCCAGAAAACCGATCAACGCGACGCGCAAACTGGTCAACTGAAGTCGCGTTATCCCGCGACTTATCGTTCCCGGCATGGCTGCGGTCAGCGCCATTGAAACGATGAACCAAAACAGGATTGCCAGTATGCGAAGCCCGATGGATCTCGCCGACCAACGCGGCGAGAGCAGGTCTTTGGGATTGCGAATCATGGTTCGCAATTCCTGTTCGTATCCGGCGTACATAATTGTCTGCGCGCCGGAACTTCGCAGCGGCATTTTGTCGACGGGCCGGTAGGTTCCGCCGATTACCATCACATCACCATTGATGCGCGCGCCTTCCAGTTGAATCACCGACCCGCCGACTGCTGCGACGTCGCCATCAACAGTTCCCTGAACGATGACGTCGCCCCCCAGGGCAAAGGCGCCGTTCCTGGCAGTACCGTTGATTCTTAACGAGTGACCAATCGAATACACGATGGTGTCGCTAACACCTTCAACTACGTAAGGAATGTCACCGGGAACCGGTTCATACGGAGTTTGAGCTTTTGCCGCCGCAATAAGGCACCCTATCGAGAGCACTAAAGCCGTGATCCTCAGAAGATAGAGTGGCCAACGCAGATCGAGTCGTCGCCAAAAAACAGTTTCACTCACAATTGATGAAGTGGACATGCAGATGCGCGCCGGCGCTCTTATTCGATAAGTCGCGTTCGGTGATAACGTGCTATCAGGCGGGAAAGAATGGCGATGGCGAGAACGACGAGCAGCAAACCGGCGAAGCCCGCAAAACCTGAATCTGAAATCAGTCCACGGCTTACCACTCGCGAAACGACGGCAAAACCAGCGGCGGCATTGAAGACCGCTTGCGCGAAAAAACCTAACATCCCCCAAACTTTGCCGGCAAAGACTCCAAAGTTGAGGAGCACGGCTTTGCTGGAAGCGAACCCGAGCAGCGCAAAGGCTACCAACCCCAAAATGATGCAATAGCGAAGGGCCCGAGCGTGTTCCGCTCCATCGCGCATGCCCCGCATATCGCTCTTGGCGTTGACCGCCACCACCTTCGCGAAGTTCGCTGGAACCGCAAGCTCCAAAGGGCTGGCCAGCGCTGAATCCAATTCACACATAAAGAGACGCTGAGCGCGCAGTTCGGAAGCGCAGTTTGCACACTCTTTGAGATGTTCTTCCAGGGCGCACTGAAAAACAAGATCGAGATCACCCTCGATGTAAGCGGCGATATTCTCGGTCTCGCAAATGTAGTCGCTGTTAGACACAATAATCAGAACTAAATTCCAGTGATGCCTTTAGTCAAAAACTGCTGTCGCATCCTTTCACGCGCTCGAAACAGACGGTTCTTGACCGTCCCTAAAGGCAAGCCGGTAACATCGACAATTTCTTCGTAGGTCAGATCCTGCGAATGACGCAATACCACGAGCTCTCGATAGGCGGTCGGCAACGAGCGCACGACTCCTTCAATTTCTATGCGTCGCTCTTCACGCTCACTCTGCTGTTCCGGGCTCAGACTTGTGCTTTCGAGCGGCAAGTCGTAGTTGTCAGCTTCGGTGCCGTTAACAATTGACCGTTCGCGTCCGGCGTGCCTGCGGAGATGATCGATGGCCGCGTTATGCGCAATCTTGTAAATCCAAGTCGAAAACTTAAACTCGGGACGATAACGCGAAAGCGAACCGTAGATCTTAATGAAAATCTCCTGGGTGAGATCGAGTGCAGCTTCGTAATCACCGACCATCCGGTAGACGTAACCACTGATAGGTCGTTGATAGCGCCGGACCAGCTCCTCGAACCCGCCTTCGAGGCCTTGAGCGGCGCTCACAACCAGATCGGGATCAGTCGCAGCGCTGAAGCTCGGGCGTGTGGGAATTGCAGAAGTGCTCATAATGCCAGGATATTACGTCTCGGAAAGGGCCTTTGTTTCAATGTGGAACTACCTAAGTCCTGAGTCCTGAGACTTGGAAGCTGTTACTGCCACGATAACGTTGCTAAACCTGCGGGCGCGGCGATAGCGTCAAAATTCAACTCGCGTGTGACCAGTTGCAAGCCGAGGTCCCCTGCATCCAGTGAACGCAGGTTGGCGCCCAAAGTTTCGCTGACAATTTCGCCCACGCGATCCTTGCTTACCAGTTTACCAACGATCAACATTCGCGCCAGTTGCGCCAACTGCTCCGACTCGCCACCGCGACGGTCGCGGTAGAACAGCAACAAACGGAATAATTCGTCTTCACACTCGTCTGACGCGCAGGCAACTGTCCGGACAATCAGCGGCTGCTTGCCGCGAAACACCACTGCGGTAAAGCCTTTCTCCGACGAACTCAACAACAGCGCATCACCGCGAGAACCGTTTTGTGTGAGCCATTGTGCTTCACCCAGGTGACGCGGAACGATCAAACCCGCGCGCCAGCCGAGCGCCTGCAGCACGCTTTCATACTCCGCAAGAATTGCAGTTGGAGTGGCAACGACCAGGTAGCGATCTTTTCCTTGTGCATCAGCAGGCAATCGTTCTCGCGAAATTGCAAGCTCATCGAGCGGCGCGCCGAAGCCGCGTTCCATTTTCCATCTCAGCACTTCCTCAAGCTCGGATCGCGATGCCGGCGCCGACTCCAGTGTCAGCATCAGCGTACGGCTGGCTGCATCCGGCAGCGCCACTGACCAGCGCTTTTGCCGCAATAGTCCGGCGCTCGTTGCCAGATCTTTCAAAGCTGCTATTAATTCCGCCGGGTCCGAAATGTTCGGTTCGTCGAAGCTCGGGCGAATTAGTGATTCAGGCAACGAAACTGTTGCGGCCCTTTTCAGATTGAATGAACTGCGACCGCGCTCGAGTTGAACCATCGTCGCGCTGCCTTTTTCAAAACCCAACGCTGTTGAGGGATAACGAGGATTGACGAGTTTGGATAAAGGATTAGGCATTAAAGAATTGCGGATTGCGCATTGCGAATTTACTGTTCATCTAAGCGGCTCGAATCTTTGCTTTCTCTTGCTGGGCCAGGGCAGTTGCCTCTGTCGCCAATTCGAATTCCGAAATTCGCAATTCGAAACTTCCCCTCACCACTCGCTATAAAGCGTTCCTTCCGACGAGGTATCGCCTGAGGCGCTGTGAACGTCAATTACACCCGACTCGCCGCTGGTCGAATTTGGATCTTCGCCGGTAGCCGGCGCCCAGTCCGCTTGTCCGGTCATTGGATCTTTGGGAAGCTCGCGCAAATAACCTCCGGTAACAAGGTCGTCGAGCTGCTGCGGCAGCTTCTGTTTGTCAGCGGCATACTGATCCAACAGCGAGCGCATCTTGTAGAGGTCCTCACGCAAGACGGCCTCGCGAGTGGCCAAAATAGTTTTTTGATACTGCGGCAGTACGACAGCTGCGAGGATGATGATAATCGTGATCACGATCATCAACTCCAGCAAAGTGAAGCCCCTGGGACCAGACGCGGAGAAAAAGGGACGCGGAGACGCGGGGCTGAAATCCGGGTCGCCGCGTCTCCCTATCGCCGTGTCTCCCTTTCTCTTCGCTTTACCAATCACTGTATTTCTCACCATTTAGCGACGTCTCTTTCGACTTCGAGCGCACGTCAAAAAGGTTTTCACCGCCCCAGGAGTCGCCGTCCGGCGGATCGTAGTTGGAGCGGAATTCCCACTCACTCTTGCCGGTCATGGGGTCGATCGGCAGACCGCGCAGATATACTTTCTTTTTGGTGGACAGCACGGATCCTTCGGTCGGAATCCGGTTAGGATCGATGGGATTGCCACGCGGTATTACGTTAACGCCATTTATTAGCGTCTCGAGATCCGGCGGATAGCGGTCTGGATTGTCGACCCCGAATATAGTGCAATCGGAGATCACAACTTTGCTGCGGGGATCGACTGGCGCTTGGGGAATCTGATTACCAATTGTACCGGTGCAATTGATGCCAACCGTATCCCTATGAAATTCATCGATGGCACTCCGCATCTGGCGCAACGTGTCGCGCAGTTGTTGTTCCTTTTGCCGTTTCACTGAGAGCTTCATCAGCGGCACAATGCCCATGGTCAAAATCGACAACACGGTGACCGTAATGACTAACTCAATCAAGGTGAAGCCACGACTTCCACTCCGCAAGCTGAAGAGACGAGCGGGAGTATCTTGCGACAGAATGACGCGGCGATCGGGAAGCTCAATCGCATTCGCCATATCGCCGCGCTTTGTTTTGTGAATCCCTTGTTCTTGCAGGTAAATCACCTTCT
The DNA here is from genome assembly GCA_036009765.1 of Pyrinomonadaceae bacterium. Classification (GTDB taxonomy): domain Bacteria; phylum Acidobacteriota; class Blastocatellia; order Pyrinomonadales; family Pyrinomonadaceae; genus PSRF01. The sequence goes on from DASYLB010000018.1 coordinate 44,624, forward strand.
TACTGCTTTACGGTTGCGCGAGAGAGAGTAACCTCAACTCCCAGGTCACGCGCATCGGTTGCTACTAGATGGGAAGAAGTCTTATCGAGCAACAGTCCGGCGTCGCCAAGTCCGATGCCCTCTACGTCGACGTAAATCAAAGTTCCCGGACCGGTCATGCCACCAAGATTAGAAATTGAAACCAGGCAAACGCCTGAAGGATCAATCGACTGCGAGAAAGTTGCAGCGCTGCCATCCAGCCCCACTACTTTTACTTTCACCACCTTCGGATCAAATCGCAGGGCGACAATCGCCAGCGCCAGCGGTATATCCGCCTTGACATCAAGCGCAAACCGCCGCGTCTCACCAACCTTCATTGATTGATCGGTGGGACCCAGCGCTAGTTGCGCGCTCCTCCCCTTGCCGATCGGCGTAATGACTGCGTCGATCGGTCTTGCCGACAAACTCGTTAGAGTCGCGCGCGCTTCAGTCGCCAGATTCGTGTTCACCGCAGCTACTTCCGTGGCCGCCGTCGTGCTAACCAGTGACTTTGGCGCCGGCACATACGCCGGCATTTCTTCAGCCGCGGCGGGGTCCGCCTTAGCGGCTAGTTGATTGGCTGCCGACGCTCGTGGCTCGGGAATGATCGCCAGATTGGTAGCGACGGAGATACTCGACGCACCAGCCGGAGTTTGGGCGACAGTGGCTAGTGCATTTGTCGCAGCGTTACTCGGGAAAACAGCCGGTGATGAATTAACCGCAGGAGTTTCTACCTTGGCACTTGCATTCTTTTGTTTAAGGCGAAACTCAGCCAATTGATCTTCTCGATCAGCTTCACGCAGCATCGCTTCCAATGAACCTGTCGTCGGCGACTGCAAAGTTCCACTCGGTCGCATCTCTTCATCACGCGGGGTAACGTCTGGCGCCCGCAAGACGCGTGGGGTCACCGCAATGACAATATCTATTCTGCGATTCTCACTAGTTGGAGCAGAAAACAAACGGCCAAAAATTGGCAGCCCACTCAGTATCGGCAACCCTTTGCGACCTTCTGAAGAAATGTCCTGCGACACACTGGCAAGCATCATGGTCTTGTTATTCTGGACCCGCGCCGTACCGGTGATTGTTCGCTCGGTAAAGGTCGGAGTTAAGGTGCTCGCGCCGAGCACGTCCTTTGACTCAATGGACATCTTCACCTGCACGTCCTGGTTAGGAAATACCTGCGGAGTAAACTTGAGCGTCAGACCGGTCGGCTCATAGTTAATGACAGGAAATCCGCCGCTGCCAAAAGGCTGGCCTGGGGTTGGCGTCGTGGTAGTGCTGACGCCAAACGGGAAGGCTTGTGCTGTTTGCACGGGAACACGCTGTCCGATGCGTGCGGTCGATTCCTCACCATTGAATGCATGCACTTGAGTCGAAGCAATAAGTTTGCCGCGATTCTTGCTTTGGAAGGCTGCCAGAGCTGAAGAGGGAAAAATTAACGCCGAACCAAAGGCCACGGGCGAGCCCACCGTGGCTGCGCCGCCCTGTAGAATCGAAAGCCCCTTCTGAATACCACCGAGATTGAGCAGAGTTGTGTCGTTTCCCAATTGGCTGCCAAATTGCATCAAGTCGTTCCGCGAAACCTCGTAGATGTTCACATCCATTACAACTTCAGCGCGATCCTTGTCGATGCTCTGGATGAGCTCGCCGATCAGGCGCACATTTTCGGCAGTATCGCGAATGGTCAAACTGTTCGTGTCTTTGTCAGCAACCACAATGGTCTGCGGACGACCAACGGATGGAGGGATTGCTTGTCCCACAAGTTGTTTCGCTTTTTCAGGGTCGCTGTTTGCCAGGAAGAAGGTACGCAATACTAATTGTTGGTACTGTGGGCGACGTGTTTGATCCGCCACCAAAATGGTACGCCGGCTCAGCTTTTGGAAAAACAAACTCTCCTGGAGAAAAATATAATCGAGCGCCTGCGCGGTAGTTACCTCGCGCAAGTTGATGTCTATCGTGCGCGGTTGAACAAACGACTGCCGATCGAAAATCACATTCAGGTTGAGTTGCTCGGCGAGACTGCGAATGAACGCCTTCAAATCTCCGCTATAACTTATGACGCGCATCTCGGTGCGCGGTGGCTCTAGTGCGGCTTCCTGCGCGCTCGTCGCGGTGTCGTTCCCTTTCGATCCATCTGCGACGGGTTTGGTTCCTTCTTTCACACCCTGGAGCCGCAACATGCGCTCCATCTCGGAGACTGCCAACTCATTAACCGGGTCGTATCCGTAAGCCTGGCGAAAAGCGTTATAGGCCCCAACAAAATCATTCTGCTCCGCCAAAGAGCGGCCCTGCTGCATGTAGGATTGCGACGCATTGAAGCTCGCCCTGCGAAAGTGGAGTTGATACTCCATATTTGAAGGATCGGCAGCCACTGCCAGGGTAAATTCCTGGGCCGCTTTCTCCCATTGCTGCGCTTGTTCGTAGCGCAAGCCATCTTTGTACTGCTTGTCGCCTTTCTTCGCGAAAGCAGTTGCCGGCAAAACCAGCAGGCAGAAGGTAAGCAACAAGGAAACAAAAACGCGAGTCTTTATCGATATTCTCATGTCAGTCTCTCGGTGGATGTCGGCGGCTGAAATAGCCTGGTAACGTGGGCTAATAATGCCGTTCAAGAAGCTAAGATGCAACCCTTCCAGCTTCATTTGCTTACACGCAACTTAAAAACAACAGTTCCCTTAAAGGCGGCGATTTTAGCGCCCCAGGCTAACTTCCTCGACGAACGTAACGCGGTTGATTTCGTGAAGCGTTGAGATCCCCGCGAATACCTTTCGCAACGCTGATTCACGCAAACTGGTAAGGCCTTCCGCTTCGGCCGCTCTGCGAACCTCGGATCCCGGACGGCGTTCGATGATCATCTCGCGAATGTTGTCAGAAAGGTCGAGCAGCTCATGAATCGCCGTGCGGCCGCGATAGCCGGTATGGTTACAAGCGTCGCAGCCGACATTCATGTAGAAAGCTGTGTCGCGATGCTCTTCCGGTCTTAGCCCTGCTTCTGCCAGCTCCTGCTCCTTCGCTCGATATTGACGCTTGCAATATGGGCAGAGCATACGAACCAGGCGCTGGGCTAAAACGCAGTTGAGACACGAGACAAAGTTGTACGGCTCGACGCCCATGTTCAGAAAACGCCCGATGACGTCGATGACGTTGTTCGCGTGGACGGTGGTAAACACAAGGTGACCGGTCAATGCAGACTGAATGGCAATCTGCGCCGTTTCCGTGTCGCGGATTTCTCCGATCATTATCTTGTCAGGATCGTGACGCAGAATCGAACGCAAGCCGCGGTCGAATGTCAGCCCCTTCTTTTCGTTGACTGGAATCTGGGTGATGCCGTGCAATTGATACTCGACCGGATCTTCAATAGTGACAATCTTGTCTTCTTCATTTCTGATCTCGTTGAGCGCCGCGTAAAGCGTCGTGGTTTTGCCGGAGCCGGTCGGACCGGTAACCAACACCATGCCGTAAGGCTCGGCAATGTAGTGACGAAACTTTCTCAGGTCGTCTTCGGCAAACCCAACCACGTCCAGATTCAAGTTCTTGAACTCTTCGTTGATCTGTTCCTTGTCGAGAATACGTATGACTGCGTCTTCACCGTGAATTGTCGGCATGATCGAAACGCGGAAATCAACGTTGCGGCCTTTGTAACGAACCCGGAAGCGACCGTCTTGCGGCACGCGCCGCTCGGCAATGTCCAACTCAGACATGACCTTGATGCGCGAGATCAATGTTTGATGAAACGCTAAGTCAATCGGATCAACTTTGGCGTAGAGCGCGCCATCAATTCGATACTTGACTTGCACTTCCGTGTCGCGGGTTTCAATGTGAATATCGGAAGCGCGCGACTCCATCGCGTTATAGATAATGGAATCGACGAGCTTGATGATTGGCGACATCTCCGAATCGGTTGCCAATCGATCGAGGTCGAGCACTTCTTCACCTGATTCAGTTTCCCTTATCAGCGAAATGCGAAAGCCCGATGCGGCTTCCTGAAGCACGCGTTGGGTCGCGTCTCCGCGCCGCAAGATCACTTCAATGGCGCCGGCGGTGGCAACGTAAGGCACAATCCGCGATTTAAGTGCGTTGGCCAGTTCATCGAGCTGTTCCAGGTCAGTCGGATCAGCCATCGCCAGGTGCAGTCCCTTTTCGTCACGCTTTAGCGGAAGAAACTGGTGGCGCACCATCAGATCGACTGGAATCTCATTAAACAGCGTGTAATCGATCGGAGATTCCTCATCCTTGGGCAGCAACTCGACGAAGCTTAGACGATAACGACGGGCCAGCTCCTTCGCAGTGCGCACTTCAGGCGGCTCATGGTTGTCACCGCCGGACGCTAATTTCGTGTCCACTGTGAGAGGCGCCGTGACCTCGGGATTTTGTGGTAACTCTTTCATTCAGATTTGCTGCTTTGGCCGGTGATGAACCGGCGTAATGCGACCTCCACTCTAGCTTAGTGCCGGCCAGTAACTCCCCCACCACCGGAAATTGATTGAATAATAGGAAGGTAAATGGCCAGAAGAATAGTAACTACGATTCCGCCCATAACCACCAGAATCGCAGGCTCCAGCGTGGTCGTCAACTGCTCAAGCCTGACCTCTGATTCAGCATCATAAAAGACCGCGACCTCGTCGAGCATCTCTCGCAAACTACCCGAACGTTCGCCGATTCCTATCATGTCGATGGCCAACAGCGGCACCCAGTTGGCAACCTCCAAACTTTCAGTAAAGGTGCGGCCTTCACGAATCATCGGCAGAATCGCCGAACTCCGGCGCCGTAGTTCGCGATTGGTAATCGATTCTGCAGCGATCTCCCATGACTCCACCAGCGTGATACCACCGGCGAGCAACGTGGCTAGCGATCGTGTGGCTTGCGCGATTGAGAGTTGAATAACGAGATTGCCCGCCAGCGGAATTCTCAAGAGGAACGCGTCCACTCTTAAGCGGCCGGACTCGGTTCGCGACCAGAGAAACAATGCTACTGCGCCGCCTATGAACAACGGACCAAACCAGAGCACGTTTGCCGAGAGCCACTTCGAAAGACCAAGCACGATTTGCGTGACGACCGGAAGCTCGGTGCCAAATCCTGCAAACAGGTCTGCCATCCTCGGTACGACGTAAACCGTCAGGAATGTCACCATCAACCCCGACGCGAAGAGGAGGAAGAGCGGGTAAGCGAGGGCGCCGCGAATTTTTCGGCGCAGCGCTACGTTGCGTCGCATGTAAGTAACATAACGCAGCAGCACTTCGTCCAACGCACCCGAACGTTCGCCGGCTAAAATCGATGCCGTATAAATTCTGGGGAAGATATTCCCCTGTGACGCGAACGCCTGCGACAGTGCTGAACCTCCGCGAATTTGATCTTCAACGTCGCCCAGCACGGCGCGCAAACGTGCCGAGGCAGCACGCTTACGCAACATTGAGATTGCTTGCAGGATTGGAATACCAGCGCGAGACAACGCCGCGAGTTGTTGATTGAAAAGCAGGAAGTCAGCGGCTTTTACTTTTGACTGGCCTCCGCGGCCACCAAATCGAGTTAACGCGGCCACTCCGGTCGCCTTCGGTGGCGTGACATTGAAGACGCGGAAGCCTTCACGCTCGAGTCGCGCGCGGGCCTCGCTGACGCCCGGCGCTTCTACTGTACGCGTGACCACTTCGCCCGCGGGCGTGCCTAATCGGCAGATAAACTCAGCCATTACTCAATAATTCCTGCGTTCAGAACAGCGCGAAAGTATAGCATGCGCCGGCGGCCCGAGATGGTAGGGCCGCTCCAACCCTCGCGTACACGACGAGCCGAACAGAAAAGTTCCTGTTTTCAATTCATCTCGTTTATTGATCGAGAGAAACACGCTCCAGGTAACAAAATCTTAGCTCCTTCCCTAGTTGAACCGTCCATATTTTTTGGAAGGTTGCCTTTGCCAAATCTCTTGCATTTGACGTCGAATTGAATATTCTGCGGAATTCTTGACCCCGCTATTTGACGCGGGTATCGTCAGCCTGTTTGAAAGGGGTCTCGTTCCACTCTCGAACGACTCCATGGTTCTCGGTTTGACTGAAGTTTTCGAAAGCTTAGAGAAGTCCTAATAGGTCTCTTGGGTTAAATAGAAATTAGGAGGTTCCAAATCATATGAGAAGTCGAAGCCCAGTGTTGATATATCTAGCGATACTTGCCACATGTACGGCCATAGCGTTGGCAGCATTTCGCAGCCAGGGTCAAAAGGGTGTTGCGGGGCACGACGTCGCGGACCAAAGCTCCTGGCCGCTTACGGATTACACTGCTCCAAAACCAACAGACCCTGAAAAGCGAGCTCGAAGGGAAGCCAGAGGCAAAAAATACGATAAGTCCAATTTTCGAGTCCATCCAGAAGATCCGGCGGAAAATACAGTTAGAACACAGCCCTTCGATCCTTCTGCAACAGTACCAGCCCTGCCGGTAATGCTGAGCAATGCCGTCGTCATAGGCGAGGTAACTGCAGCGCAAGCTTACTTATCCAGTGACCAAACTGGTGTCTATTCTGAATTTAATATTCGCGTTGAGGATGTGCTCAAGACTGATGGTTCGCAAGCTGTGGCGACTGGTTGCCAAATTGATCTTGAGCGAGAAGGGGGACGAGTAAGGTTCCCATCAGGGCTCGTACACTGGTATAGCGTCGACAAAGAGAACATGCCGCTCACTGGCCGACGATATGTATTCTTTTTGACACGGGAGAGCCAGGAGCAGCCTTTTCATATTTTAACCGCCTATGAATTCCGTGACGCTAAAGTGTTTCCACTAGACGAGCTTCGGCAATTCAAATCGCATGGGGGTGAGAACGAACTGGACTTCCTCAGCACTCTACGCGCTTTAGTAACAGTTCCATCCAAAACCGGGAACGAGAAGTGAAAACCATCACCTTCCTTTCTCTTGCCTTCCTCTTTGGAATTACAGCTAGTTGGCTGCTTCAAACCAAGGTTACGGCGCAGTCTAGTTGCCATACTCCAGCATGCCTTCAAAGGACTAATTGTGCTCACTGGCCAAGGGGACAGCAAGTTACAGTCCTGATCAATTCAAATGACTTCAATGCTTTAGAACAGGCGGCCATCCGGGAGGCCTTTACTAATTGGCAGAACGCAAACGGCCCCGAAGGAAACAATTCTGGAGTCACTTTTACCTTTGGTCTGGTGTCGGTTTCCCCAGGCGTTCTCGCAGAAAATTCCCAGTATGTTATGAGGGGCTCGTTTTCGGGCGGGGCCTCGACATCTATAGGTTGGCATTCGGTTGGAAATGATTATGCTACTCAACACGCGTCGACTGCTCTTGGATCTGCCTACCGGACAATAACAACCGATACCCCGGCCGGTCGGGCAATTTACGATGACATCGTATCTATCATGGCCCACGAAATAGGACATCCATTTGGCCTCGACGACGCATATGATCATCCTGGCGAGACGGTTATGGGCACCACTGATTGTCCCAATCCCTGCGTCAAAGGTCCAACGATATGTGATGATAACGCAACCAAGCAAAATGGTTACACCACGCCAAGGCCGTCGCCGAGGGCGACGCCTTATCAATGTCCGAATGGTTGGTGCGGGTCGGGGTGTTGTGGTGGCGACGAAGGAGAGGGCGGAACTCCAGCGTCACCCATCGTCGTTGACGTGGCGGGCGACGGAATTCTTCTCACGGATGCTGCCAGCGGCGTAGCTTTTGATTTGAACAGCAACGGCGCGGCGGAACAGTTGAGTTGGACTGCCGCGGGTTCGGACGACGCCTGGGTCGTGCTGGACAGCAATGCTAATGGCCGCATAGATAATGGACAGGAACTGTTCGGCAACTTTACGTCGCAGCCCGAACCGCCAGCCGGCGAAGAGAGAAATGGATTTCTCGCGCTCGCCGAGCATGATAAACCGGCAGGAGGCGGCAATGGCGATGGTGTCATCAGTTCCCTAGACGCCATTTTCTATTACTTGCGCCTGTGGCAGGATACGAATCACAACGGCATTTCAGAACCCGGCGAGTTGCACACTCTGCCTCAACTTGGGCTCAAGCTCATCGACCTGGACTACAAACAATCACGACGTGCTGATCAATATGGCAATCAGTTCCGCTACCGGGCGAAAGTTAAAGACATCCACGGTGCGCAATTTGGTCGTTGGGCGTGGGATGTATTTCTGGTGTCGTCACCATGAAAACAAGAGCTTTAGGCTGTGGTTTGATTAGCCATCCAGAGCACAAAGCTTTCAAGACTTCGACAATCGGTACCCGCTAACCAACAGTCGCTGTCGTTAAAAACTAAGGCTCATCGGACAAAAGACCCCGAACACTCGCTGGAAAACAGGAGACAGCATGAAAAGTAAATTGAGGCGACTGGTCTTTCGATCAGCGTGCTGGTCCTCTTGATATCAGTGGGACTACTCATGGCGCGAAGTGGAATTAGTCAACAAGTGGCCACTCAGGCTTCGCAAGCAGACGTCGACGCAGTCAGAAGAGGAGGACTCAGAGAGGCAGCGCGGATCAAAGGTCACTATGTTGGCAGTGCTGGTAGCGGGAGTTGGGGTATGTATGACCTCGAATCCCTGACCAGCCACAGCATGGCAGTAGTCATCGGAACTCCCACAGCTCAGGTTACACGATTGAATGATAGCGGCGACACGGTCCTTACCGAATATGATATCAAGGTAAAAGAAGTCTTCAAGGGACACCCCTATCCGGATCAGGTCATAAAAGTCCGCTTAGTTGGCGGGAAGATAACTTTTGAGGATGGCACTTCCGCCGAAATTCTCACTAACATCGAACCCATGGAGAAGAACAAGGACTATGTTCTTTTTTTGACACTGCCAAAGGCCAACTCCGATGCCTTTAGTCTCACTGGAGAGGGACAAGGCCTATTTGGCCTATCGGCGCAGGAAGCTACTGTTAAGCCTCATGGCCCTAGCGTGGGCTTGGTCCAGAAACACAAGAATGAACAAGTCGATAGCTTCTTAGGAGAGATTAGGAAGGCTGTAAAAAAGCACCCAGATATCTCAAGCTGTTGTCAGTAGTTAACTCAAGGTCTTATTCGTTTCTCGCATAGACGAAGGTCCGAACTCACATTTTCGCAACGTCTTTTGCAGCTCAGCTCCAAGTTTGAGCAAAGGCAGAGGGAGCGCAGTGCTAACTACAGACAAAACACACGCTTTGTACAGATTCAGCTTGAAACTCAGTTGCATAATAACTGGTGTGTGCCTCATCTTGAGTTCCTTAGTGAACGCCCAGCAATGCCTTAGTAGTTCTGATGTAAGCCCGGAGTTGAAGAATAAAGAAGCGGATGAAAATGGAATAATCCACGTCACATATAGCTTCAATGACCCAAGCATATCAACAGCGGATAGGAATGCTATCGTGAACGCGATAGGTCAGTGGAATGGAGTCTCAAGCACAACTCATGTGACGTTAGAGCTGGCCACACCACCAGCTTCCGGAAACATCATTGCTGAATTTGACAAGCCCCGCCAACGGCGGTGACGGTGATGGTTTGATCAAGAAAACAGATGCGATCTTTTCGTCATTACGTTTGTGGCAGGATGTGAATCACAACGGACTTTCTGAACTTCCCGAGTTGCACACATGCAGGATCTCGGACTCAAGACTGAACTGCACTGGTTGACTGAGACAGAAAGTTAAGTCTACTACTCTAACGGAGCAGGAGGCTTAAGATGGCTGTCAAACGCAGAGCATTCAGCCGTGATTTCAAGTTACAAGTGGTGCGCGAAGTGGCAGCTGGCAAGA
>DASYLB010000019.1:0-6539 GCA_036009765.1 Pyrinomonadaceae bacterium
CGATCTTCTCACCCTGATTGAGCGTCTCGATAATGCTTTCAAAAACGATCTCTACCAATCGTTCGGCATCTTTTTTGGTAAGTTCCGCCGCTTCCGCAACGTCTTCCACGAGTTCCGCTTTTGTCATGCAACAACCTCAGAAGAGAAAGATAGCTCTAGCGCAAAAAACAGGTGACGAAGCGATAATTCATCTTGCTTACTTGAGTTGCGAGGTGTGCTTCAGCCCGCGTACCCTATCAGAAAACGATCACGCCCGGCAAGATGCAGCCATTGGTGGGCCAACCAGTCCGACAGCAACGGGCTTAAAGCCGTCTGAATCCGGAACTGGAAAGAGCTACTCGGCTTCGTCGGCCGCTTTCGCTTCCGTTGCCGGTGCCTCTGCTTCTGCTTCAGGCGCGCTGTTAGGTTCCGACGCGGCTTCCGCCGTGGTCTCTGATTCGGCAGCCGGCGCGGTGTTCGGCTCTGCAGCTACCTCGGTATTCGGTTCCGGTTCGTTGACCGGTTCAGGTGCGTCGCCGGGTTCCTGCTGCGGCTCCTGTTTCTCTTCCGGTTCGCGCACGGCTTCGGGCTTTGGCTCCGGCTTTGGTTCGGGCTCAACCTCTCTCATCAAGCCCGCCAGTTCACCGAGCGATGCCATGCCACTACCCACCTGGGATGAATAAACCTTGGCATCGACAATCGGTTCATCACGGCCAACCGCACGCGCAGACAATCCGATCTTCTTGCTTTCGCCGTCGATCCTGAGAATCTTAAATTCCATTTCCTGGCCCAGCTGGACCACATCTTCGGGCTTCTCAACACGCTCCTCAGAAAGCTCAGAAATATGACAGAGACCTTCGAGGTTGTCGTCTAGTTCAACAAAAGCGCCAAAGTTAGCAAACCGCGCAATCTTCCCTTTCACCACGTCGCCCGGATTATGTTCGTTAACAAACCGATCCCAGGCATTTGGCTCAAGGTCTTTGATTGAAAGCGACAGCCGTCGATTCTCCGCGTCGATGCTGGTAATGATGGCATCGATCTCTTGGCTCTTCTTCAGCACTTCGCTCGGATGTTTGATTCTTCGCGACCAGGAAATGTCAGACACGTGCACCAGTCCATCAACGCCGTCTTCAATTTCAATGAAGGCCCCGAAGTCAGTCAGATTCCGCACTCGACCATGGACCCGCGTACCAACCTGATAACGTTCATGGAGCGTTTGCCACGGGTTGTCCTGAATCTGTTTCATTCCCAGGCTGATGCGGCGGGCTTTGGGATCAACACTCAAGACTTCCACTTCAACTGCGTCGCCCGGGTTCACCAACTTACTCGGATGCTTGACTCGCTTGGACCAACTCATCTCAGAAACGTGAACCAATCCTTCGACTCCAGCTTCCAACTCCACGAAAGCGCCGTAGTCAGCAACACTGGCGATGCGACCTGGCACGCGCGCGCCTACCGGGAAGCGCTCTTCAACGCTCGACCACGGATCGGGCAACAGTTGCTTGTACCCGAGCGAAACGCGTTCGCGTTCCTTATCAAACTTGAGCACCTTAACCTGAATGCTATCGCCTACATGAAAAAGCTCGCTCGGATTTTGTAGCCGGCCCCAGGACATATCGGTCACGTGCAACAGACCATCGACGCCACCGAGATCGACAAACGCGCCGTAGTCAGTCAAGTTCTTGATCTGACCTTCGACCACGATGTCTTCTTCGATGTGTCCCAGCGTCTGTCCCTTGCGCCCCGCATTCTCTTCTTCGATTACCGCTTTGCGCGACAACACGACGTTCGAGCGCTTGCGATTGAGTTTGATTACCTTCGCTTCAATTTCCTGATTGCGAAGCGAATCCAGATTGCGCACCGGACGAACATCAACCTGTGATCCGGGCAGGAAAGCACCGATTCCATCAATGTCTACGCGCAAGCCGCCCTTGATGCGTTCGATCACGCGACCTTTAATACTGGTACCATCGCGGTAGGCCTTTTCCAGCTCGTCCCAGGCCTTCATACGTACGGCATCGGCACGGGACAGGATCGGCAGGCCATCGGACGTTTCCATGTTCTTGACCAGCACGTCCACTTCGTCGCCGGCCTTCACAGACAAAACGCCATTCTCGGTAAACTCGGCAGGGTTAACGATTCCTTCCGACTTGTAGCCAAAATCGATTACGACGCCCCGTTCGCTGATTCCTACCACAATGCCGCGAACAACCTCGCCCTCCTGAAGCGAAGCCTGCTCCTGCTCAAATTGATCGAGCAATTGTCCGAAGTCGACGTCGCCGCTTGAGCGCGGCTCATCATCGTCGTCATTGTCGGCGGCCATCATGGGAGCGGATTCCTTAGCTGGCGCCGGAGATGTCGCTTGCGAGGTTTCCTGCTCTTTGGTATCGGGGTTGTCGTTGGTTGGTTGGTTGATTAACTTAGATTCTTCACTAGCCATGCAGACTCCTGTAACACTCCCGGAAAATTCACCACCCTAAGTTCGTATTCACGTATCTCAGTCGCCTTGCGAGCCGCTGGCTCAATCTGACGAACGAAGAACAGTGCTTAGGCGGCACTTGCTTCGTTGACCTTGGCGATGATATCGGGGGGTTGAAGCTTGCGAGGAGTGCGAGCCGTTTAGATTTGGAAAAGGAGGTTTTATTGGTTTCGATTTCCGCCGCGCCCGTAGTCACCCGCTTGGTCCGACAATCACCAGTCGCTTACCGGGTAGGATCGAAATGTACACGTCGGTAAAGGCGCATGTCAAGGTGCTGATACCATTGTGACATGCGCCTAAGTCCTTCACGGTTAAGTTTTTGTGTGGCGAAGCAATCACTGGCTCGCAGCCGACGCACTACTTAAGCCGCGCGGGACTACGTAAACACCAGCCGAGTGAGAACCTACAAAAAGCGTGTTCTGGTCTCGCGAATCCAAAGCCAGCGCCCAAATTCGTTGACTGGGCAGCCGGTTCTCTTTGGGATCAATACGCGCCCAGGTTTGACCACCATTGATGCTACGGTAGACGCCGCCGCCAATTTCCCCGGTCTGATAAGCATTGCCAACAAAAACTTCGTCGCTGTTTCGCGGGTTGATTAGGATACTGGTGAAATCACCGAATGGAAGATTACCACCACGACGGCTCCAACTTACGCCGCCGTCACGCGATAGGTAAAACGACTGCTTGGTTCCGATATAGATGTTAGTTGGGTCTTGTTCGTCCCAGGCAATTGTATTGACCGGGGCATCGGTCGGAATTCCGGACACTCGCTGCCACGTCTTTCCGCTATCGTGCGAAATCAAAGCGCCCGAAGAAGCAGTGCCTACCAAAATCGTTTCCGGATGCTTCGGATCAACTGAAACGCAACTCGTCCGCGGGTCTAAGCTCGAGCCATACGGCAGCTTTTGCCAACCTGTAACTGGATCATAGCTACGGTACAAGCCCGTGTTTGTGGCCGCTAGAACAACCTGACGTCCGGTTGCGGCGTCGACCGTTTGTACCAGCGCATTGACCGCATCGGAAAGCGCTTCAGATTCTTCCACTGGGCCACTGGTTATTCGCAGGGCCGCAAGGGTGGCACTATCAAGTTTTCCGTTTATCGGCAGCTGGCGGTCCGCCTGAAACTCTTGTATCGCCTTGATTGTTAGTGTTCCTGCGTGTCCGTCCGGCACACCCACACTAAAGCCATTGGCGTTCAACGCCTGCTGGGCCTTGCGAACAGTGTCGGTCGCAGTTTTCGCCGCCGCAGTTTGCGTTGTACTCACCGGAGTTTTCTTTTTGGCGGCGCGCCCTTTTGATGGGGCCGGCTTGATCGGTGTGGCTGCCGGCGCCCACGACGCACCGCGATCGAGCGATCGATAAACTCCGAGATTTGTTCCTAGATAGATTAGATTTGGATCACGAAGGTCCTGAAGAATGGAGTAAGTGATAAGACGCGGCGGCATGCTGCGCATTGATGGACGCCAGGTTTCGCCGTTGTCGGTACTAACAAAAAGAAATCCGCCACCGGTGGTTGTGTTGATGGTCGCCGCATAGATGCGGCCAGGCGTTTCGCGATCGGCAACAATGACATTCGCAAATCTGCCGCTGTAGCCGCCGTTCGTTGGCACAAAATTCTTGCCGCCGTCGGTTGAAACCATCACACCGTAATTGTTTGTGCCAATGTAGATCGTTTGCGGTCGCGAAGGATGAATGGCGATCGAGTTGACCTCAAGTTGTCTGGAGGTCGTAACCATCCAGGAATCAGCTTTGCCGCCGCGCTCCGAACGCCAGAATCCTTCAGTGGTACCAGCGAAAACCAGACCAGGAATTGAAGGATGCTGAACAATTGCGCGCGTCCTTCGCGACTGGGAAGGAATACCCTGCACTTTCGTCCAACTATCCCCACCGTTGCCCGTCTCATAAATTCCGCTGCAGGCCGATGCGATCACGTGATTGGCATCACGCGGGTCGATATCAATGGCGAAAATATCTGAGTCGTCAATGATTCCGTTCTTAATACTTTTCCAGCTCTGGCCGCCGTCAGTAGATTTGTAAGGGAGATACCAGGTGCCGGCGTAGATTGTGTTGGCCGTTCGCGGATCAATCGCCAGGGACTCCACGTGGACCAGTCCGGGCGTGTTGTAAGTGGGCAGCTGCGTCCAGGAGTCGCCAGAATTATCAGAGCGGAAAACTCCATTGAATGTTCCGGCAATCATGACGTTTGGATTGGAGTCAGACTGGGTGAGGGAATGCAGTGCTTCATTCTTGAGCTCGGGACTCTCGCGCCATTTTCGTCCGCCATCGACTGACTTGAAAAATCCGCCAGCCTCCTTGTGACGGTGCGCGGCAACGTAAAGGGTTTTTGAATCGCGCGGATCGACAATGATGTGGTCGACAAAGAGCTTGGGTTTGTTGAAATTGTAAAGCAGCTCCCAGCTCTTGCCGGCGTCGGCCGAGGTATAGATCTGCGCATCCAGCGTGCCCAGGTAGAACCGATCAGGATTGCTGGGATCTACTACAAGACTGCGCACGTCGCCTCCCGGCGGGCCATTCGCTCTCCAATCGTCAGAATATTTGCCTGGATCCGCAGCCGTGGCGCCGGGAGTGTCTGCCACAGAACCGGCAGCCAGAAATTGCAGGGGAAGGACGAGCAAAAAGGCAAGAAGGAGAACTAATTTTGTTAATCGAGTTTTCATGTTTTTCTTAATAAGTCTCGGCGGTTATGGAGAGTATCCGGGGCATCGCTTTCAATTTTAATATAATTTCTCGCATTTGTATCCCGCAACCTACAACTGACTGAACAAAAGCCACGAGCCAAACTCAAACCGACAATAAAAGCGAAGCGGGCGATGTCTCACTGAGGAGAGCATCGCCCGCTGCGGAAAGATCGCGTCTGTGATTTCAAAGCGACGCGAGTGTCATTGGTTATTCGTCCATGCGACCACGACGCGACCGACCTCGTCGCTTAACCGGTGTCGTCTTGCATTCGGGGCAAGGCGACACGGCATCGGTGGTATTGGCCGACGGCGCAACCGCACCGGTAGGCACAACCCAAAGCTCGACGGCTACAGCAGAGCGGCAACCGCCGTCTACCGTAACGATGCGTCCAGCGTCGATACCACGTGTGGTAACTAGGTAGTCCTTCGCGCGGTCTGCGCGTTTTTGCGCCACGATGCAACTGGTGTGCGTGCAGAGCCCCTCACCAGAGCAGGTGCCGTAGGCGACGATGTAGCCCTGCGAACCAGGAGCGTTCTGCAGTTGAATGGCGTAGTTGTCGAGTCTGGCTTTTTCATCGTCGAAACGAATGTCGCCATACTCGTCAAACTTCACTGCCGGTGGGTTTTCTGTAATGACCGAGGTCGAGCACGAAGCCGTCTTCGAGCATGACGGGTCGAGTCCACCAACCTCAACTGTTGCCGTTACCGTCTGGCCGCCAAGTCCCTGGCTGCTCACGGTAATCGACGAAGTGCCCTGCCCGCTGCTGATAGTGCCAGCCGAAACTGACCAGTTGTAGGTCACGTTTGTGTCTGGAGTAACTGAAGCGGTGAAGGTGATGTCTTTGCCTACATCGAGGTCAGACGGGCAGCTCACCGAAATGTTCGGACATGGAGCCTTGCAACCGGTGCAAGCTGCGATCATAACGGTGGCTGAACCAAGCACTGAGTGTCCGTTGCCATCGGTAACTGTAACGCTCGCCGTATAGCTTCCGGCTGCTTGTCCCATGAGGTTCCATGAAACCACGCGGCCTTCGCCACTCAAGGTACCGCCGGTAACGGTCCAGGTGTAAAGTAACGCGTCGTTATCCGGATCTGTAAAGTTGGCGGTCAGGTCCACCGACAAGCTAGAGCTGGCAGTGCACGAGTCGGAACTAGTTCCTTCCGGACAAGGCAAAGTGAGTGAAGCTGTAGAAGCCGATGCTGAACCTGAGGGCGCCTGATTCGGCGGCGGCGGTGGAATGCGCGGGTTGCGGTGGCCGGCCCAGAACTGGAAGATAAAGCCATTCGGGTCGTCCGAGAAATTAAATCCGTTTGGTCTGCCGCCGTTCGTCGCCGGTACTGTCGTCCCCGGCACTATGACTATGCCGCGACCCGGCACAAAC
>DASYLB010000020.1:0-112498 GCA_036009765.1 Pyrinomonadaceae bacterium
TGTAACCCTCCCCAAAAATCGGGCCATTGAAAAGTAGAGGTTTCCGGGCGAGTATGACGCCAGGAGGCCTGCATGCGAAAGAGCAAATACAGCGAGACGCAAATCATCACCATCTTGAAAGCTGTCGAGGCGGGCAAGACCGTCCGAGATGTTTGTCGCGAACATGAAATCAGCGACGCCACCTACTACAAGTGGAAGACAAAGTACGGCGGCATGGAAGCCGCTGATATTCGCCGCTTGCGTGAGCTGGAAGAGGAAAACCGACGACTCAAGCACATGTACGCGGAACTGTCTTTGGAGCATCGCATCTTGAAAGAGGTGCTGGAAAAAAAGCTGTAAGGCCCGCCGTCAAACGGCAGTTGATTGTGGGCTTGCGTGAGGAGCACAAACTAAGCGAAAGACAGGCCTGTAAGATAGTCAGCCTGCCACGCTCGGTCTATCGCTATCGGCCGAAACCGAATCGGGACCAGGAACTAGTGAAGCTGCTTTTGGAACTGGCCCATGGGCGACCAGAACAGGGCTTTGGGAAGTTGTTCCAGCGGCTGCGACGACTGGACCATAAGTGGAATCA
Source organism: Pyrinomonadaceae bacterium (assembly GCA_036009765.1). Lineage (GTDB taxonomy): Bacteria > Acidobacteriota > Blastocatellia > Pyrinomonadales > Pyrinomonadaceae > PSRF01. Next base: position 572 of record DASYLB010000020.1, read on the forward strand.
CAAACGGGTGTATCGCATCTATTGCAGCCTGAAACTGAACAAACGGCGCAAAGGCAAAAAGCGTTTGCCTACAAGGACACCGGCGCCGTTACAAGTAAGTGCAGCGATGAATGAGTGTTGGTCAGCGGACTTTACCAGCGATGCGTTGTGGTGTGGTCGGCGCTTCCGCACCTTCAACGTAGTGGATGATTTCAATCGTGAGTTGCTGGCGATTGAAGTTGACTTCAATCTGCCGGCCGCGCGTGTGGTGCGCACGCTTGAGTGGATCGCCGCTCTGCGCGGCTATCCTCTCAAGCTGAGGTTGGACAATGGACCAGAGTTTATTTCCGTAACGCTGGCTGACTGGGCCGAGCAACATGGCGTGACGCTCGAGTTCATCAAACCGGGCAAGCCGATGCAGAATGGTTTCATCGAGCGCTTCAATCGCAGCTACCGCGAAGCGGTGCTCGACATGTTTGTGTTTCAAGAGTTAAGCGAAGTCCGAGAGCAGACCGAGAAGTGGATGAAGGAATACAATGAAGAACGACCACACGAGTCTCTGGGCCACATGACACCCAGGGAATATCTCTTAACCCCTCGGCCGGAAATCTCTACTAATGACCGGACCTAAGATCGGGAGGGTTACACGAGGTTCTACGCGAGTTTGCAGGGCAGATTCACTTCTGCCGATCCGTTGCTGTCGTCCGGAGGATCTATGATTCTTAGACGTGGAATCGGTATTCTTACACCCTGAACAATCCACTGAAATACATTGATCCCACTGGAATGTTTGAGTGGGACGACTCTCTCGGAGGTAGCGCTGAGGACAAGGATGTGAGTGGAAAGATAAGAGACAAGAGGAAGCAGATCCGCTCGGCGATTGCAAAAGCAAATGAAGCACTCAATAGCGGCAAGCTCGATTCTACTCAAAAAGGGAATCTTGAAAGGCGCTAAAGGCGTATGGTCCAGAAGGTATGGCTAACGGCGTGTCGCTCGCGCTAGGCAAACTGGACGATGGTGCGGTCGCAGAAGCTAAATTCGCGAAGCAGCACATCCTCCCTGGTCAAGAGACAGGAACCTACATCGCAAACGTGACAGTCACCTTCAGTGACGGTGAAAGCGTAGGTCCGGAGTCGTTTGCGCACGAAGGCAGTCACGTTGCTGACAGACAAGACTTGGTTGCAGCCTGGGCTAAAGCGGCCGCAGGGGATTCTTTGGCAGATGGGTTTTACCTGCCAGAAAACCTTACGACGCGACAAACGGAGTCGAGAGCGTATCGAGTCAGCGCTGCGTGACTCAAGGCTTTGGGAATAATTTCAGTCCGGGTGGCAATGAGGTTTGGAGCACTGGATGGAGTGCAGCGGATCGCTCAGCTAATATGCAAAAGGGATAAAGGAGTTACTGACCAAATCTCCTTTGTACAAGGACAAACTCAACGAGCGAATAAAGCCAACGCCAGATAAGCAATGAGATTTGTAAACCCGGCGAGAGGAAAACTCTTATGACATAGTGCCTCCACCAATTTGGGTTTCGCGAATTTGCCAGGGTTCGGGCGGGGATATTTGAGGACGCTTGCTTCCTTCAAACGCGGCTCATAAGGCCACCAAAACAACAGCGGTCAACCTGGAGGTTTTGAAGTTCTTCTTCGCTTTGTCTTTGGCTCTTTGGATTCTTTCACGGAGGGTTCACTGTCGCGCGCTTGGGGATTCCGCCCGAAGTCTCGGAACAACGTGATGCACCTAGGAGTAGATGGCGGCTACAATCTCTCTTCCGTAGCCGCCTCGGGTTCAATATACGCATGCGTCTTCCCACATCGGCTCAGCAACACTACACTAAGGTATCGAATTAGTGTCCCGTCCTTTGAGGTAAGGACGGGGGGTTTACTCCCCCGCGCCTACATCCACTTGATTCGCTTTGATGTTGTATTAGGGATCCACACTCTTAGTGAACTCAACCGCGGGTATCGTTGCTCTGATTTCGACACCATAAGGAGGGATAAAAACAGGCAATAATTCTTCAGCCCTCGATTCTCTCCGAATCAGCTTAAAATCAAACGTTAACCGTGCGGTTCTGAAGACATTCGGCCCGGTAACGGAATTGAAAACCCATCGCCGGGAGCTTGCTTGCGCAGCGCCCAAGAATAGTCGATGGCCATCCACCGCATTCGCTTCCGCTACGGTTCCATCAGGGTATCTTTACCTCAACGATGACCGTCACGCTCTCTTCCGCATAAGCCGCAATGGTAGGATAGACGGCGGAGCTTACCCTTACCACCATAGGTTCTTCAGACAAGACTCGGGTACCAGGTGTATCGCCAGGACGACCAAATCCTGGGGGATAAACGGTGGCGTTCGACCTAATCGTTACTTCATCCTGGTCCTTGGATTTTGGTTCAACCTTGCTAATAGAACTGCCGCCCTCACCAAACGCCGAGAAGAGAGACTTTGTGAATCGCAAAACGCCACGGACACCGCGCTTGATGAAAGAGCTTCCGCCGGCCGTCGCATGGTCAGCGACCCTTGCGACGAAAAGATTCGGTTGAACTTTATCCCGTGCCGTCGCCAATACGTTCTCCGCTGACGCGGTGCTTGCTAACGGGGAAGGCTGCAGCGTCTGAGCCGTAATGACAATTGGGCCTGCGAGCAACGCAAAGCACAACAGTAGGATTGAAGACAGTCGTTTAGCAGAAAGCGAAAGCGCCCAGTTCCGGCGCTTTGTTCTTGCCTTTCCTAATACTGCTATGGTGTCACGACGTCACAAGAAACTTCTTTAAACCAGATAAAGGTCGCGACCCGCGTCCTCAACCACCAGGGTCTGCGGGTCGGCGCGATAGTCTTCAATATTAATTTGCCGGTGATCGAGGAAGCCGAGATTAACCCGAAGACAGGCGGCTTCGCTGACTCCGGAGGCGAGGGTGATTTGATAACGAGGCCTCATCTGCCCCGCCGGATCTCGAACACTGCCATAACTGACATGCGCGAGATGTGCAGCCACGCAAAGATTCGCGCGTAACTCATCGGAACCAGCAACCATTTCGCGCACTTGTTCGAGCGGCGCGTATCCATACTTCTCGATCAAGTGACCATGCGTGGCCGAGAGTTGCTTGAGCTGCGGTGCATAGATGATTAGCTCGCCGCCGGCTTCAATAACGCTGCCCAACTTATAACTGGCTTTGCCGCCGACCCAGAGCTCATCGTAATGATGGTCAAGCAGCGCCACTACGCGTTTGTACGTTCTCCCAATTCGTTTAATGTGAACCTGCTTGCTGATTTCCGCAGCGCGTCGAAAAGCCTCATAGAGATCGCCGGCAAAAAGCGCGTGCGTTTGCAAGCCTTCGCTGCTGCGCGTTGAAACCGACGTAAAAGAAATTACTCTGGCGGACACAAACGCGGCCGCTGCTTCGATCACGTGTCGGGTGGGTGTTTCGGCACGACCGATGACATTCTCGATTGTGGCCAAGGCCCCGAGCCAATGTGTCAGATGGGTTAGCTCTGGACCTGCTACACCTGGAAAGAGATATTTCGCACCGCCGGCAAAACCCGCGACTTCATGCGGCATGGTAGCGCCAAAAACGAGGACGGTGTCATATCTCCCAGGAGTGAGCAAAGCATTGATACGAACTTGCACCGACTCGTGCATCAGTCCACCGGTTAAGTCCGCCACCCGGGCGGCGGTCAACTCGCCGATCGTCACCAACTCGTCCTCGCGGTCCCATTGATGATCGAAGATTCTGCCGAGAATTCCCGGCGCGATCTTGCTCCACCCGATTTTTTCACGTTTTTCCGCTTCGCTCATTGGGCCATGAGTACCCTGAGCAATGACGGCATCGAAGCGTCCGACTTTTTTCTGGGAGAGTATTTCTGCGGCAAAGGGAACCAGCTGATCGGTATTGTCGTCGCGAGTTTTATCAGGAACGATGGCCAGCACGCGTTCGCCGGGCGCGATATCCGCGAGGGCTTGACTAACAATCGCGCGCAAGTCTTCCCGTGACAGTGCAAGCGTCGCCGCGCCGCAGCCGATCGATGATGCCAAAGTTGCGCTGCTCATTTTGTTCGACTCTGAGTTCGCACAGTCAGCTTGAACAAATTTCCGATCCAAATCGCCCAGCTCCGAATGTTTATAGCTTCTTCATCAGACTTGACCGCAAACGCTCGATCGGAATTAACTGTCAACGTTCGTTAATGCTAGTTCGCAGCGGAATCTAACCTATCACATGAAAATCACCCAAGCGTTATTCAGCTACGTCCTCCTTTTATCAGTGTTGCCCGGGCTGAGTTCGCTTGTAAACGCTCAAGAAACTACAAGCGACGCTCCGCGCGTTTTCCTGATCGATGGGCGAAAACTCGCGGAAACCAAACGGCGCATTCACTTGGGAGATCAAACTTTCGCTGCCGCTCTCGGCAAACTCGAAACTGATGCGCGCCGCGCAATTCAGCAGCAGGCTTCGTCGGTGGTCACCAAAACTATTACACCACCAAGCGGCGACAAGCACGACTACCTGAGCCAGGCGCCGTATTTCTGGCCGAACCCGAGTAAGTCTGACGGACTTCCCTACGTTCGGCGGGACGGAGAGCGGAACCCCGAGATCAACAAGATTACCGACCACCTCGCACTGGATCGATTGGAAAGCGCTGTGCAGACGTTGGCGTTGGCCTACTATTTCACAGCAGACGAAAAGTATGCGATGAAAGCAGCAGAACTCTTGCGCGCGTGGTTTCTTGAGCCCACGACCCGAATGAATCCGAATCTTGAATACGCGCAGTTCATTCCGGGCGTCAATACCGGTCGAGGAATCGGCCTGATCGAAACGCGAAGTTTAGTGGATGTAGTCGACGCAGTTGGCTTGTTGACTGGATCAAAGTCCTGGACTGCAGCAGATCAGAAAGGACTTGAATCCTGGTTCGGGAAATTTTTGCAATGGATGCAGGAGAGCAAGAATGGCCGCGAGGAAAGTAGCGCAAAGAACAATCATGGGACGTACTATGACGTGCAGACGATCTCGTTTGCGCTGTTTGTCGGCAACAGGAATTTGGCAAAACAGATTGCGGAAACTGCAAAAGAAAAACGCCTCGCGCTGCAAATCGAACCAGATGGTCGCCAACCGTTGGAGTTGGAACGAACTAAAGCGTGGAATTACAGCATCATGAATCTGGATGGATTGATGCAGTTAGCGCGCCTGTCAGAAAACATTGAAGTAGATCTTTGGTCTTACAAGACAAAGGACGGGCGCAGTATTCGCGCCGCGCTGGAATATCTCTATCCTTACGCGATCGAAGGGCGACAGTGGACGCATCAACAAATAGAAAGCTTCAACGCGAAATCGTTTTTCCCCTTGATACGGCGAGCCGCCGTTCATTACCAGGATCAGAAATTTAGAGCGGCTGAGTTAAAGATTCCCAAACCAGATCCGAATGATCGAGAGCGTCTCCTGACTGGAAAACGAGACTAGTCGTCGGAGGATGGTTGATTTAATGCTGCGATTGTTTGCAGCCTTTTGTCTCGCGATGATGGCGACTGCGCTGGTCGCTACGTAATCACCAGCCGCACCAACTAGTACGCCAGCTGCAGGGTGTTCCTCCGCAGAGTGGAAAGCCCGGTTGATTAGGCTCGAAAACCGTTGAGGGCTGAAGAAAAAACCCGCCTGAAATAAAAACACTTGACAGAAATCTGAACCAGGAATATTTTGTTCGCGCTTCGAACAATACCTTCGTCAGATAGATGCGCAAAATCAATACTCGAGACTTCCGGGTCGCAACCCGTACCACCTCGCGCGACATAAACAGGCGCATCGCTCTCAACGTCATCAGGGAACATCAACCTATTTCACGCGCTGACCTGGCCCGGCATCTGAACATAACCAGGGGAGTGGTCAGCACGCTGGTGCAAGAGTTAATTGCGCAGGGCGTGATCTACGAGGGGGCCACTGGTGAGGCCGCGCGGGGCCGGAAACCAACCTTTCTGCACACTAGGACACACGATCGTTTAGCGATCGCCGTAGATGTTCGCTTCAGCAAAACTTACCTGATGCTTTGTGATTTTTCGGGACGACAGCTTGCGCTTGAAGCTCATGACACCATTTTTAGCGTCCCGGAATTCATTAAAGATCTTTCGACGCGAATCCGGAGAATGCTCAAGACACACGGAGTAAAGGCCACCTGCGAGGGAATCGGCCTCGCTGTGCCCGGGATGGTGGACCAACGCACCGGTCTGATTCTGAATGCGCCGGCGTTGGGTTGGCGCGGCGTGGATATACGCGACAAGCTGGCTGCCGCGACGGGACTGGCTGTGCAAATCGAGAATTCTGGGCGGGCCTGCGCATTGGCTCAACTTTGGTTGGAGCGCGCCGATGCGACGGGTCCAAATAGCTTTGTTTTCATCAGTGTCTCTGACGGTGTGGGCGTCGGCATGGTAGCCAATGGCGAGTTGGTGCGCGGCCACCATAATATCGCCGGTGAATTCGGACACATGCCGCTAAACCTGGATGGACCGCGGTGCATGTGTGGCGCTTCCGGCTGCTGGGAAGCCTACATTTCCAACCTCGCTACCCTCTCGCGCTATTTTGGGTGGAATTTGTCCAAACTCAGTCCAAATAGCTTGCGCGATGCCGAACATAGTTCTTTCACCGTGCTGGATCTGATCGCCCGCGCGCGTGGCGGCGACGCTAAGGCAACAGCTGCGATTCAGACGACAGCTCGCTTCCTCGGCATCGGGTTGGGCACGATCGTTAACATCGTTAATCCTGATTGCATTTATGTGGCCGGTGAGATCACCACGGCCTGGGATCTGATTGAAGGCACCGTGAGTGAAGCACTGGCCGAGCGGGCGTTGACCGAAAGCGCCGGACGCACGCCGTTGCGCGTAAGCACGCAGGATTCATTCCGATTGAGAGGGGCGGCGGCCCTCATTGCGGCGCCGAGTTTCGCGGCCCCACGAGTCGCCTAGATGTGAGAACACGACCAAGGGGTGCGCAGCTTTAAAGAGGCAACCGGATCGCCACCGACTGGCCCAGGTTGCTTGCGGGTTTCTAATTTCTCATTGGAGGTCGCTGACATGCTAAGCGTAATAAACTTTGGTTTAGGGAAGATCCAATTTGCTGCCCTCGCACTGTTGCTCGCCATTCCCCTTGCAGTCGTCGCGCAAGTCACAACCGCCACTATCGTTGGAACCATTACCGATCCGGGCGGCGCCATAACGCCCGGTGCCCAGATCACTGCGCGCAATCTCGATACCGGTCTGACTCGCACCGTTACCTCAGGTGAGGATGGTAGCTATCGGGTCGAATTTCTTCCGGTAGGACACTACGCCCTCGAGGTCACAACCTCCGGCTTCAAGAAGGCGTACGTTAGCGACGTTGTTCTGCAGGTCAACGACACTGCGCGCGTGGACGTCGCACTCACGGTGGGACAGGTTACGGAGACAGTGACCGTCACCGATACGCAAACCACGGTCAACACCAGCACCTCCGAGATCGGCACAACCATTCAAGCAGCCGATATTGCGAGTCTTCCCCTGGTTGAGCGCAATGTTTTCACGCTGTTGGATCTGACACCCGGCGTACAGTCCAACAATAACGGGGTATCCACTGCGTCCACCGGCACCAGTACATTCATTCTTGGTTATCCGGAACAGCGAACTCTGATCAACGGCGGCACCGACGGCGGCACCGGCTCAGTAAACTACTATCTGGATGGCGGCATAAACATGACCAACCTGCGCAACACCGGTAACATTTTGCCCAACCCGGATGCCATCCAGGAATTCCGGGTTCAGACCAACAGCTACAACGCGGAGTATGGCCGTTATGCCAGCGGCATCATCAACGTGCTTACCAAGAACGGCACCAACAAATTTCACGGCTCGCTCTTCGAGTTCGTGAAGAATGACATTCTCAACGCCAATGAGTGGGGATCCACCCTGGCCAAGGCGCCTTATCATCGCAATCAGTTTGGCGCCACTATCGGCGGCCCGATCAAGACGGACAAGGCCTTCTTCTTCTTCTCCTTCTCGGGACTGCGCCAGGCTACGAGCACCTTCCTGAGCGGCGCCCGCGTTCCCACTGCCCTGGAACGGGCCGGCAATTTTACGGCCTCTACAACCAAGCCGACCGATCCGGCCACTAATGCGCCCTTCGTCTGCAACGGAGTGACGAATGTAATTTGCCCTAATCGAATGGACGCGGTCGCGAGGAAGATCATCGATACCTACATCCCCCTGTCCAACGTTACCCTACCCAATGGCAACGCAGGCTGGCAGGGCAATATTCCTACCCCCTTTAACTTCAACGAGTATCTGGGAAAGATGGACTACCAGCTCAATGCCGCTCACCGTTTGAGCGTGAGTTACTTTAATACCGGAGGAACCAGCACGACGAAGGGAGGCAGCCCCAACGTGCCCTGGAGCGTCCAGGATTCCACGTGGCGGCAGCATAGTCTCAACGCCAGCGACGTTTGGGTCGTAAGCCCAACTAAGATCAATCAGATCTGGTTGACGTTCTCTCGGAATTTTGGTGGCCGTATAAACAGCCCGGCGACCTCGCTTACCGATCTGGGTTCATTGTTCACGATCCAGGGCACGCCGAATTTGCCGCAGATTACCGTCACGGGATACTTTACTTTGGGACAACAAATCGGCGGCCCGGTGGCTGGCACTAACTTCTACTCCGCACGTGACGTTTTCAGTTGGATCAAGGGCAATCACTCCCTCAAATTGGGTGGCGAGCTCTCACTCAACAAGGACATCCAGCAAACACTGCTTAACAACTACGGGGTTTTCACCTTCAATGCCGGTTCGACAGCAAGGGTGGCTGGCCCGGGTGTAACAGCCGCTGCGGGTAACGCGTTTGCCGATTTCCTGATCGGCATACCTAGCGCGGTATCGCAGGATGCCCCCGTGACGGGCTACACCAATAGTTGGTACACGGCGCTCTTCGCGCAGGACGATTACCGGGTGCGCCCGCGTCTGACGCTAAATCTCGGTCTGCGCTATGACGTCCAGACGCCGCCCACCGACCCGCAAAACCGCGTGGTGAACTATGTCCCTGGCCAGAAGTCTACAGTCAACCCGTTGGCGCCGGTTGGGGCGCTGTTCTTCGGTGACCCGGGTGTTGAAAGAGGCGGCATCCCGACCAGCTACACCCATTTTTCGCCGCGCCTCGGCTTTGCCTGGGACATATCCGGCAATGGAAAGACTTCGCTCCGCGGTGGGTTTGGCCTGTTTTACGGCAGCATCTCAGGCAACGAGTGGAATACAATGACCAACTTTCAGCCGTTCTCCACGCGATTGACCTTTACCAATATCAATCAAAAGACAAATGCGGCCGGGGTACCTCTGGGAGCTTCGCTGACCAATCCATACAATGCCTTCGTTGGCGGCAATCCCTTCCCCTACAGAGGAACATTCGCCACTGGTGGCGGCCTCTTCCCGGTGGCATCAGATTTCAAGTGGCCGCGGACCTATCAGATGAATCTTTCGATACAGCGTCAGCTCACTCGATCCATCGTCGTCGGCGCGGCGTATGTTGGGACCGAGAGCCGCGATCTGCCGTTCGCTCGTGATGTCAATTATCCCGTCCTGACACCGACTGCAACGAGTGCCGGAGCGAACATACTTGCAAGGCGGCCCAACCCGTTGTTCGGCGCCGTAATGCTCCTACAGTCGGACCAGAGTGCTGATTACCATGGGTTGCAACTAACCACCGCGATGCGTATGAACCACCACGTTTCGTTTAACGCCTTCTACACCTTTAGCAAAACCCTTAGCAGTGTTCAGCTTTACAACAGCACAACTCAGGGATTGGCGCAGAACTATAGCAAGCTTGCTGAAGATAAAGGCGCAGGCGACACGGATCAGCGACACATCTTCACGATGAGCATGAACTTCAGGCCTGATTTCTACACGGGCAGGAATCGGGTCGCGCGAGGGCTTGTCAACGGCTGGAGCATCTCGCCTATCATCAAGCTGCGTAGCGGGCTTCCGTTCACCGTCATTAACGGCAACGTCGATGCCAACCTCGATGGAGTCGCCAACACGGACCGGGCGCAGCTGGTAGGCGATCCACATCTTGCCCATCCGACGGCGGCAATGTGGTTCAACACGGCAGCCTTTGCCCAGAACAGGGTCGTGACCGGCGTTGCTACCGAAGGCAATTCGGCCCGCAATCTTCTCTACGGGCCGGGTTATCGCGTCGTCGATCTCGCTGTCACTCGTGATATTCGTTTCGGTGAAAGATACAAAGTCAGCCTCCGCGCCGAGGGTACTAACGTCTTCAACTCCGTGAACCTCGGACAGCCGGGCGCCTCCGTTCCTGCTGCGGGCTCGACGTCAGCAACCTTTGGCGTTATTTCAACCGCACAATCGATGCGTAAGCTCCAGCTCGGCCTGCGTTTCACCTTCTGACACTGTCCCGAAGGGAACTGATCTCCGACGCGTAGCGTCGGTATGACTTTAACAGGTGTTCCTCTTGTCGGACGGATTAATGGTTGACGATCAACGAGCGCAGGGTGTGAACACCGGTGGGTTCAAGCTTCGCGGACTCCGCTGGTGGATCGTCGGGCTAATTTTTCTCGCCACGCTAGTCAACTACATCGATCGGTTAACTATCTCCGTATTGGCGCCGGTGATCACTCGCGATCTTGGCCTCACGAACACAGAGTTTGGCGGCATTCTTACCTGGTTTCTACTTGCCTATACCATCAGCCAGGGTCTTTCAGGAAAACTTTACGATCGCATCGGTACCAAGCGAGGCTTCACCTGTTCGATCGTCCTTTGGTCCATCGCCGCCATGGCCCATGCGTTCGCTCGTGGTTTAGCCAGCCTCAGCCTTTTTCGTTTTGTGCTCGGATTCGGTGAGGCAGGAAACTGGCCCGGCGCGGCGAAGACAGTTGCCGAGTGGTTTCCCATTCGCGAGCGCGCTTTTGGCATGGCCATCTTCAATAGCGGCGCGGCGATCGGCTCGATTGCGGCGCCGCCGTTGATCGTCTGGTTGAGTTTGACGCATGGCTGGCAAACGACATTTCTCGTTACCGGATCGCTCGGCTTCGTCTGGTTAGTATTGTGGCTTCTCTTTTACGAAACACCCGATCGGCACAAGTGGTTAAGCACGAAGGAGCGACAACTGATCCGCGAGGGGCAGCATGCCGGAGCGACGCCAGGCACGATCAGTAACGAACTTTCCGAAGCGCCACGCTGGCGAGAATTGCTCCGCTACCGCCAGGTTTGGGCGATTGTGTTGGCGCGTTTTTTGACTGATCCAATCTGGTGGCTCTACATCAGTTGGCTGCCGAAATATCTGGCTGACGCGCGAGGTTTTTCTCTCGTCAAAATTGGACTCTTCGCCTGGGTCCCGTACGTCGCCGCCGATGCCGGTAGTCTCTCAGGCGGCTGGTTATCGGGGTACTTGATCGCGCGCGGCTGGAGCGTCGACCGGGCGCGCAAGTTAGTAATCCTGGTAGCCGCATTGTTAATGCCCGCTGGAATTATTGCCGCGTTTGCGCACGATGCGATGGTTGCGCTGGCATTGATCGGCGTCGTGCTCTTCGGGTTTCAGGTTTGGATCAACAACGTGCAGACCTTGCCCAGCGATTTCTTCTCTGACAAAGCAGTTGCGTCCGTTGCGGGTTTGGGTGGCACCGGCGCCGGTATTGGTTCGATGATTTTTATTTTCGGCACTGGGTGGGTGGTGGACCACTTTTCGTACGTACCGGTTTTAGTGACGGCGGGTTTGCTCGCCCCAATCGGGACTTTAGTTTTGTTGGCGCTCTCCGGTCGCATCGAGCGCGTATCTCTAAAGCTGCCCCTGAGATCTCTGGCCGGTTGACGTCATATCCGAGGAGCTTAATTAATGGGTGTTTCTTTTGGTCTGCAAGGGAAGGTGGCGTTGGTAACCGGTGCGTCGTCGGGGATAGGGCGGGCTACCGCCCAGGCTTTGGCCGCAAACGGGGCGCGAGTTGCCGTCAACTTTCATCAGAACAAAGCAGGAGCCGAAGCGACGCGCTCGGAAATAGTTAATGGCGGCGGTAGTGCCATCATCATTCAGGCGGACGTTACGCGAGCAAGCGAGGTCCAGTCGTTGGTCGACCAGGCCGTCGTCGAATTCGGACCGATCGATATCCTGGTTAACAATGCGGGATCGCTGGTCGAGCGTCTGAAGATTCTGGAACTAACCGAAGAGCGTTGGGACGAAGTGATCGATCTCAATTTGAAGAGCGCCTTTCTATGTTCGAAGGCGGTCGCTGCTTCAATGATGGAACGTAAGACAGGAGCAATCATCAACGTCTCCTCGATTGCTGGGCGCAATGGTGGCGCGCTTGGTTCGATTCATTACTCGACCGCGAAAGGCGGCGTAATCACATTTACAAAAGGTCTGGCCAAAGAGTTGGCGCCTTTCGGTGTGCGCGTGAACGCGATTTCGCCGGGAGTAATTGATACTCCCTACCATGAACAGTTTTCGTCAGCAGAGATGATGAAGACATACGCGGGCATGATTCCGCTGGGGCGCGTTGGTACACCGGCGGAAGTTGCCAAGGTTATTTGTTTTCTCGCCTCCGAGGCGGCTAGCTATTTGGCTGGTGAGACTATTGAGATCAACGGCGGGATGTTCATGGATTGAGAACAAAGATTTGGAGTGCGGCGACCTGTCGCCGCTTTCGTTACGGTTATGAGTTTGAACTATTTTCAGAACAGTGCATCGCTCGCAATCCAAAGCGGCGACAAGTCGCCGCACTCCAAATTCGTTCTGATCTTTTGGGTGATCTGGCTAACGCTCGGACCAATTATTTTGCCAGTGCCGCTGAGGGCTCAGGATGCGCGTGAGCTGGAGCAGGAACGCACCGCGAGCAAGCGACTCAAGGGCGAGCATCCTTTGATCGAGCTGATGCGAACGCGCAAGTCCACGCTACGTCCGGAGTTGTTGGGCACGCATCCGCGTGTTTACGTTACGGATAAAGAGCTCGCTGAATTGCGCGAGCGCAGTCACACGTCGCACCGTGAACTTTGGCAGCGAGCAATCAGCCACGTCCGCGCGCTCGAAGCAAACCCGCCGCCACCGCCGGCTGAAAAACGGCGCCAGCAGAATGATGTTGGTATCGCCATCGCGGAAGCCGCGTTTGTTTACAAGATCGAAGGCGACAAGAAATATCTGGACGCCGCGCGTAAGTATATGGACGCCGCCGTCAGTTACGACATCTGGGGTTACGCGAACAATAAGCCAAACGTAGATCTCGCTGCGGGTCATCTCCTTTACGGACTGGGCTGGGGTTATGATTTGCTCTATCACGACCTCACTGAAAAAGAGCGAGCGCGTTATCGAGAAAAGCTAATCAAGCAAGCTCGCTTGATGGCTGACTACTTCAAGCCAAAGCCCGGTAAGACTTTCGCCTATAGCCAGAACCACACTTTCATTCCCATTACCGGTCTGGCTGTCGCTGCCTACGCGCTTTATGACGAAACTCCCGAAGCGCCCGCGTGGGCGAGTCTGAGTCGTGCCATCTACGATCGCGTGTTGGCGACCTACTCGCAGGATGGTTATTACTACGAAGGTTTTGAATACTGGATCTTCTCGACGCCGTGGCTGGTCCACTATCTCGACGCGCAGGCCCATGCCGCCGGCGAGGACCTTTATGATCGTCCCGGCTTTCGTCTAATGCATCAGTACGTTGCGCATTCGATGCTGCCGAGTGGGAATTACGTTTTTGATTTTGGCGACATCTTCGAAGGACCATTGACGCGCGCAGGCAAAGGCGAAGACTACAAACGCACCCACCCGCAGGGCCACTTCAACACCAACTACAACCTGCTCTACCGCCTCGCGCAACGCTTTCAAAACGGCGAGACGCAGGGCGTTGCCGCGTGGCTGAAACAATTCGAGCAAGTCAACGCAGAAGACTTTTGGTCGCTGGTTTGGTTTGACCCGAACCTCAAACCGGTGGCGATCGAGAAGCAAACGACTTGGCACTATTTTCCCGATCACGATGTTTTCTACTGGCGCAGCGATTGGTCCAAAGCAGCGACCGCGTTTGCTTTTAAGTGTGGTCCGCCGGAGGGCCATCATACTGAATCCATGCTGCAAAAGTTTCCTGACTGGCGTTTGTCCTCCGGCCACGCGCATCCAGACGCGAATAGCTTCATCGTTTTCGCTCGCGGCCAGTATCTGACCGGCGACACCGGCTACGCAGGTGTGCCCATGACGGAACATCACAACACGCTGCTTATTGACGGGAAAGGTCAGGGGAGGGAAGGCGCCGGTCACGACGTGTTTGCCGAAGAGCCTTACGAGCGGCTGAATCGGATTCGCATAAGCGAGGTGAAGGTCCAGAAAAACGCTGTGATGATACGCGGCGACGCGACCGCGGCCTATGGACCAGAACTCGGTCTTAAAAAATTTGTGCGAGAGTTTGTTTATAAGCCAGGCGCGGGATTTACGATCTTCGACGATGTTCAAACGGCGAAACCCGCCGTGTTGACTTTTCTGTTGCATGCGGATGATCGCATCGAAAAAGAAGGCGACGGCCGGTTCAGTATCAAGGCGGGCGGTGTGAAGATGTTTATCGAGTCAACCATTGAAGGCGCCGGCACTAAACAATTTCAAAGCACCATCGAAACAAACTCGCTGACTGCGCCGGGCCCTCCGGGAGCAGTGGACAAGGGTGAGCGCCAGGAGCGCGGGCAAAAACTTTTACTTTCTACGCCGGCTCCGGTAACTGAGGCGCGCTCTAAAACCCGGCTATTGCTTACGGAATGATTCTCGCAGCAATTGGTTTCATAAAACGGAAGAGCGGGGGGCAAGCCCACCTTCCTGACCTTGAGACTCCTGAGCTGCTTGATTGTTTCCCGTTGAAAGCTTGATGAGAGACGATGGACGAAACATGTTGAATAGATCGTTAACCAACTTTTTTGGAGCGCTACTCCTATTCGCGGGGGCGTTCGCCATGTCGGCTGCGCCGCGAATCAAAGTTTTGAAAGTTGCGGTCACTAACCCAACTGAACAGGCCCGAGCGCACGAAAACATCGTCGTCAGCGTCGCAGATTTGAAACGCATCGCGCCGGATTTTGAGGCGGGCGACGTTATCGTCACCACCAGCGACGCCGCCACGCTCGAAGAAGACGCGCGCACTTTGCAAACAATCGAGTTGCCTTCGCAGGCCGACGACCTCGATGGAGATAACAAGTACGACGAGCTTGCTTTTCAGATCGAGCTCAAGCCTAAGCAGACCCGCGTTGTCACCATAGCTTACGGGGATACGGCCACGATCCAGCGCCTACGCAGTGACTACCCCAAGCGGACGGCGGCAAAGTTCACCACGAAGTTCGAGGGTCTTGGTTGGGAATCAGAAGCCAGCGCCTGGCGAATTTATTTTGACCAGCGCAATGCGATCGATATGTTTGGTAAACGCCGGCCGGGCCTCTATCTCGAGATGTTTGGCGCACCCGAATATGACTACCATGCGGAATCGCCGCTAGGTCGCGATATCTACCGCATCGGTGAGGCAATAGGAATCGGGGCAGTAGCTGCTTTGGTCGACGGCAAGGTGGTGAAGGTCTCCGATGTCGCCGAACGAAAGTGGCGCATCGTCGGCGCCGGGCCGGTGCGCGTAATCGTCGAGCTATCATACAAAGGTTGGAAAGTCGCCGGCCGTGAAGTGAATCTCACTAGTCGCATTACTCAGTGGACCGGCAAGCATGGGTTCGAACACCGCATCACGGTAGAAAACGCGGATGGTCTGACGCTGGTAACCGGAGTGGTGCGTCATCCGGGACTCGAAGAAAAGGTTCTCCATCCCACGGCGAAAGATCCGGCGTTGATGCGTGCCTGGTGGGGGCCTCAGGTAGTTGAAGAAGGTCCGACCGCCACATCCATACACAATCTCCCCAATCAGAATCTAGGCCTTGCGATCATTGCGCGGGGCGGCAAAAGTAAACTCGGGCCGGACGATCCACTAAATTTTCTGGTTCAGCCACAACTGGTGAATGGTTCAGCGAGTTGGTACGTGGTTGGCGCTTGGGATCAGGAACAGAGCGACAACCTGACCGTCAATGCTCCAGATCCGGCGAGCAAATATCGCAACGGCTCGCTGGTCTTGCCGGCTGGCGGGCCCAGAATCTCGACCGCTTTCTTCGACCAGGTAAGCGACACAAGAAAGCGGATCACCAATCCGGCGCAGGTGAATTTTCTATCGCAGGTTGCCACGCCGCAATCAGCGCCGCCCGATACGCTGCTGCCAGCGCGCGTGAAAAGTTACGGCGCGGCCGTCGATCTGTTGTGGATCGCAGCCGAGCGTACGGCGCAAAAGTGGGAACCGTTAATGGCAAAGTTGCCCGCTGCGGAAGTCGGTCGCGACAATGGTCCGGGGTTCTTCACTGAAGGCGACAACCAAACAGGTGAATGGAAAGAACAGAATGGGTTTTATTGGACCGGCAATTTCTGGGTGGGCCAGCTCTGGCAGCTTTACGCGAAAACTAAAGACGAACGATTTCGGCGCTGGGCGGAAGCGTGGAACGCGCGCTTGCTCGGCAAAGAGATGACCGAGAATCACGACGTCGGCTTTCTCAATTACTACTCTTCGGTCTTTGCTTACCGGCAAACTGCCGACCGGAAATACCGTGACGGTGGACTGCGCGCTGCAGAACGCCTCAAGCAAATGTACAACCCGACCACGGAATTGATAGCTGCATGGTCCGTTGGTGGCGACGACACGATCATCGACACGATGATGAATCTGCAAATCTGGTGGTGGGCTTCGCGCGAGACAAACGATCCGGAGTGGCGTGCATTGGGCTTGAAACATGCACTCAAGTCTGCGGCGTGGCTGGTTCGCGCGGACGGTTCGGTGATTCAGTCAGTTCACTACAATCCTGGCGACAACCGGCAACAGTTCACCTCGGCGGGCCCGGCGCCACAGGACGTGACGATTCCTAACAACGCGCGGCCGGGCGAAAAAGTCTTCACGCACACTCATCAGGGTTTTGCCGCGGACACAACCTGGGCGCGGGGTGCGGCGTGGGCGCTTTATGGCTTCGCGGTCGCTTACGCTGAAACCAAGGACGCACGCTTGCTGACAACCGCTGAAAAGATTGCCGGCTACGAATTGGACCACCTGCCTGAAGACGGAGTGCCCTGGTACGACTTTGGCGATGAAGGCGTGCACTTTCGCAATCGTGACTCTTCTGCTGCGGCGCTCATGGCGGGAGGGTTGCTTCGCTTATCAGAGCTGACCAGCGACCAGGCTCGCGCGAAAACCTACCGTCGCGAGGGCGAGAGAATAGTTCAGTCGCTGATCGATAGATACTTGACGCCGGTCAGCGCAAACGACAAAACGCCGGCGGGTGTTTTGCGTCATGGCTCGAGCACCAGGCCTAACGACGGCATGCTGGTCTACGGAGATTATTATCTGCTTGAAGATCTCCTTTGGCTCGAGGAGCACAAAAAGTTGTAACGCAAACTGTTAGTTTGCGATCGCGTTGAATGGCGTTCAGTTCATGCAAACTAACAGTTTGCGCTACGAAGAAGGAAGGGAAGGAAATCATGAGCACGCAGATGAAAGAAGAGTCGGACCAACGGATTTTTCGCGGCACTGATCGGCACAAGGGCCGGCATCTCTCAATCACGCCTGAGAACAGTGCGATGAAGCACCTCGTTTATGGCCGGATCATTCTTGATAAGGAAGTTTCGAGGACAGTTTTCGCCACCGGGGATTTTGAATCAGGCCTGATCTGTCTATCGGGTCAATGCACAATTAACGCCGACGGGCAGGCGTTTGAGCTGGGTCGCTACGACTCGATCTATTTGCCGCGCGAAACGGACGTGGAAGTGACGACCGAGAGCGCGGTCGATTTAGTTGAGTGCTCGGCTGCGGTTGAAAACAAATATCCATTGCAGGTTGTAAGGTACGCGGATGTGGAAAACGACGCGTCGCTCAAGTTCAAGACCGGCGGACCCGCAACGACTCGCACCGTCAACATCACGCTGGGAAAGAATGTTGACGCGGGGCGCATTCTCGCCGGGTTCACAACTTCCGAGCCGGGCCATTGGACCAGTTGGCCACCCCATGAACACGCTGCGATGTTGGAGGAGCTTTATGTCTACTACGATATGCCGGCGCCCTCTTTCGGTGTGCAATTTGTCTACACCAATCCGGATGAACCGGAATTCATCGGCGTGGTGCGAGACGGCGACGCCGTGATCATGCCCAAAGGTTTTCATCCGAATGTTTCGGTGCCTGGTCATCCGATCAACTTTGTGTGGCTGATGGCCGCGCATCGTGAGGTTGAAGATCGACAATTCGGCGTGGTGACGGTGCAACCAGGATTTGACCAGGCCGGAAGTGGCTTGGAAGCGAGCCGAAGATAGTCGCTGCACTGCCGCGTTGCGGCGCAATGTCTATAGATACTGGTAACGTCTTAGGTCTTGTAGCTCCGTAGGAGCACAACGTTCTGCCGCCCACAAATGGGCCCGAATATTATTAGAATAAACTCCTCGCTATAAACATCTCGTGCCTACGGCACTGAACTCCGTTGGCCTAGAAAACATGAAGGAAGAAATCGTTCAGACAACATCGCCTTCCTCGTCCCTGAGCAAACTCTTAGCGACGGGGCAGTCAGCACCTGCGAATGCCCCGGCATCCGCAACGGGCCGAACTGCCGCTGTATTGGACAAGGTGAATGCACGTATCGGCCGCTACCGCTGGACGATCTGCGGGCTGCTCTTCTTCGCTGCCACCATCAACTACGTTGACCGCCAGGTAATCGGCATTCTCAAGCCGACGCTTAAGACCGAACTCGGCTGGGACGAGATCGCTTACAGCAACATCGTTTTCTGGTTTCAAGCTGCATATGCATTGGGCTTCATCTTTATGGGTCGCCTGATGGATCGCTTTGGCACGCGCAAAGGCTTCTCGTTTGCGGTGCTCTTCTGGAGTTTGGCCGCTATGGCCCACTCGTTTGCTGGTTCGGTCATGGGCTTCGGTGTGGCCCGGTTTGCTCTCGGGCTGGGTGAGTCAGGAAATTTCCCGGCGTCGATTAAGACGGTAGCTGAGTGGTTTCCCAGGAAAGAGCGCGCGCTGGCGACCGGAATTTTCAACGCCGGAACCAACGTGGGAGCGATCGTTACGCCTCTGAGCGTACCCTGGATCGCCGGACATCTTGGTTGGCGTGTGGCGTTCATCATCACAGGGTCGCTCGGCTTTATCTGGCTCGTCGCGTGGATCGCTCTCTATCGTAAACCGCATGAGCATCCGCGCGTGAAAAAGGAGGAATTGGATCATATCAATTGCGATCCGCCTGAAGCCGAAACCAAGATCGCATGGTTGCGGCTGCTTCCTCATCGTCAAACCTGGGCCTTCGCCATAGCCAAGTTTCTGACCGATCCGATCTGGTGGTTTTATTTGTTCTGGATTCCCGGCTTCCTGCACGATCGATATCACGTTCCTGCCGACAGTATCACCAGTTTCGGCTTGCCGCTCGTGGTGATCTATCTCGCGGCGGATGTGGGAAGCGTTGGCGGCGGTTGGCTTTCCTCGACGCTCATCAAGCGGGGATGGACAATCAACGCCGCGCGTAAAACCGCGATGTTGGTTTGCGCGCTCTGCGTCGTGCCAATCGTTTTTGTTTCGCAGACTTCAAACATTTGGGTTGCGGTTGCGCTTATCGGACTGGCGGCGTCCGCGCATCAGGGCTGGTCGGCTAACGTGTTTACCATGACGTCCGACCTTTTTCCGCGCCGCGCCGTGGGCTCTGTTGTAGGAATTGGCGGAATGGCAGGAGCGGTCGGCGGGATGTTAATCGCCAAGGTTGTCGGGTACGTACTGCAGTGGACCGGCAGTTATCTGCCCATCTTCATCATTGCGGGCTCGGCTTACTTGACTGCGCTATTCGTAGTGCAACTGCTCGTGCCGCGGTTTGCTCCCGCTGGGGTTGAGCAAGAAGGAGTTGCATGATTCTCGACGCATTCAAACTTGAAGGCAAGGTGGCGCTGGTGACCGGCGCGTCGACCGGACTCGGCGCGGCCATTGCAATCGCGCTGGCGGAAGCGGGTGCTAACGTCGCCTGTCATGGGAACACGCACGCTCCAGATCAGACTTGCGCCGCCGTTATTAACGCCGGTGGAAAAGCTTTTGCGTTAACCGGTGACCTTGGCGACAGCACAACACCGCGCCGATTGGTAGAAAGCACGCTCGATCACTTTGGCCAACTCGACATTCTCGTCAACAATGCCGGCACGATTCGTCGCGCTGCAGCGACCGAGTATTCAGAGGAGGATTGGGCGACCGTCATCGAAGTAAACCTTTCCAGTGTTTTTCGCATGGCCCAGCTTGCGGGCCGACACATGATCGAACGCGGCGGCGGAAAAATTCTCAATATTGCGTCACTGCTTTCGTTTCAGGGCGGCATCACGGTCCCGGCCTACGCGGCTTCCAAAGGCGGCGTGGCGCAATTGACTAAGGCGCTGGCGAACGAGTGGGCCGCGAAAAATATTAACGTGAACGCGATCGCGCCTGGCTACATGCGGACGGAGAACACGCGCGCGCTGCAACAGGACGAGACGCGTAACCGGCAGATACTCGAACGAATTCCAGCCGGACGTTGGGGTGAGCCAGGCGATCTGGGCGGTGCGGCCGTGTTTCTCTGTTCAGCGGCAAGCAATTATATCAACGGTCATGTGCTGGTAGTTGATGGAGGCTGGATGGGCCGATGACAGCTGCGGAGTAGGCGATCGCATAAAGCCTGGGGTGAACAGGGTGAAGAACAGCGGAATCCCCAGAGTGCGTCAGCAAAGAATCATGAGCCCCGCGAAGCCGGGCGGCAGAAAAATGCACCTTCACAATTCAATTGGCGACGCGAAAAAATTCTCTGTCGCCCCTAACGGGACTCCGAATCCTTCGGCGCTTGAACCCCGGGCCCACGCCCGAGGCTACACTCTGCCGCCCGCTAGCGCGGGCTCGTTGAATGGCTTTCTCAAACTGGCTGTCCTCTTATCAATATTACTTTCGAGCGGCATTGCCAACGCGCAAAGCGCAGCTTCACCAGAGCCCGCCAGCATTGAAACATCATCCTTCGACAAAGAAGTCACGGACTTCTTCACGCTGGAGATGACGGCCCACCTCAATGAGATCCAATCCTACAACCCGGCCCCCGACAAAGTTTTTGGCGCCGGCGCGACCGGCGAATACACCTGGGGCAGTTTCATGAACTCAGTCGGAGCGTTTGCCGCTTTGACCGGAAGAAACAAACTCGGCAATCGCGATCTCGCTCGTGAGGTGGGCCAGGTCGGTCTACTCGAATACCGTTTGAAAGGCACACGCTTCTCACAACTATACGGAGTCCTGGCCCTGCGCTATTTCGGCAAAGACCTCGACAGCAATTCGGTTTGGAAAGGGCTGACTGAGGAACAGCGATCGCAGTGGCGAAGTTTCCTCAACATCTCGGCCTTTTACGATCCCAAGACGCGACAAGTCATTAACCTGCCGGAAAACTATCTGGGAGTGGCGGCGCGAATTGCGAGTGTGAGTTATCAACTGGGTTTGACCAAAGATCGGGCGTTGGTTGACGGCGTGATCACCCGCGCGGCGCAGCCTTTCGCCAATCAGGGAATTTATGCGGACGATGCACCGCCGACGGGTCGCTTCGATCGCTACTCAAACGAATACGCGCGGTTCGTCTGGGAAGCTGCGGAAGCTGCCGGTCGGAAAGACATCCTCGATGCCGTGCGCCCCTCGTTGAAGGAGCAAATGCGCCTCTGGTGGGACCTCGTCCTGCCCGATGGCTACGGCTACGCGTGGGGCCGCAGCATGGGTGTCGTCAGCTACATGGACACACTGGAGATCGTCGGCTTTCTCGCGAAGCATCCGGAGTTCCGTCCAGCGCCGCTCGCAGAACTGGCCAGTGCTTATTACCAGGCATGGCAATGGCTACGGCATGATTACAACGACAAGACACACATCCTTTCTGTTTTCGCGTTTGGACGTGGCAACTATTCCTACATAAGTCGCGATCGCGAATGGCAACAGACCATAAATTTTTTCGGCAAAGGCGCGCTGGCCCATGAGCGATTAATAACCGCGCTCAAACACGAGCAAGTATCAACGTTTCCTGCGGAGATCGTACGGCCAGACGTGGCGCGTTTTGTCTTCTTTCGTCAAGGTGATCGGCCAGCGGGAGTCTGGCTCGTCCGACAAGGGTCGATGTTTTTCACTCTACCGATCACTACGGGCACTAAGCCAGGGGTCGCCGACTATCTGCCTGCTCCGCATGGTCTAGTCGGATTTGCGAATCCTGTCGAGCAAGTCTACGCGTCGCTCGTCCCGTTCCTGCAACTTGCCGATGGCCGGACCCTGGTAGCAACCGATGGCGCAGATGAAGTCGAACCAGGCGCTGATGGCAAGTCTCTGCGTGTTATTTGGCGGCGCTGGGCACTCCTCAATAAGAAGGCGGGAGAATTGATCGATCCGCATATAACGAGCGAAGTGGTTTGGCGCATTGATGGATCGACGCTCACGCGTGACGAAACTCTACGATCAGACGAAGACATTACGCTGTACCGCTGGTGGGTTGCGGTTCCCAGCACACTCAATCGTGACACGCGTTTAGCGGGAACGGAGCGGCAGGATCTGCTGAACGACGAGAATTCAAGCCTCTTGGTGACTGTTAAAGCCGACTGGCCAGTGAACATCTCGGCGTGGGCGCCGGGCGACAGCGCCCTTGGCCGAGGAGCACGCCGGTCAGTGCCGCTTCATTTGATTTATGAATCACCGCATTTGCGCCTGCCGGCCAAACAGGATATGCATTGGCGCATGACGATCAAATTCCAGAAGATTCTGGGTCCGTAGTTCGATCGCGTTTAGTATTTCGGAATGATCAAAACCTGGAAGAAAAGACTATGTCAGCTATCGAACAGATAAAAGCAAAACACACGGACTGGAACCGCGTTCCCGTCGAACAACTCGAGCCGGGCATAAAACGGCAGATGATCGTCGGGAGCAGTCTGATGATCTGTCGTCTGCACTTTGAGCCGCACATCGTAACTCCTGCGCACGATCATCCTCACGAGCAAATGACTTTGGTCGAGCGCGGCCGGGTGCTCTTTACGATTGGTGATGAACAACGGCTCGCACAAGCTGGCGACGTACTCCACTTTCCGCCGGGCACGTGGCATGGAGCGACCATGCTCGATGAGGAAGTTATTCTCGTGGACATCTTTTCGCCGATACGGGAAGACTTCCTGACTTAGTGGATTCTAAGAAGCTGGACTGAAACAGAAACGACTGAAGCCTGCATTCAGTCTGGGTCGCAGTCGTCCATCATCAGTCTCCTTTCATGAGCTACAAGTACCTCAATAGCGATCAGCTATCGGGCACGTCAGCCGCTTGGCTTAGCGGCGTCTTGTGAGAGCGGGAAGTTTCGAAGTGGGGATGGCCAAGAATAGTCCATAGCATCTCGACCCAGTCTATAAATCTTTAAATCTTTTAAATTGTGAACGAATGTTCAGCTTCTGAGCCAGCGGGCATACCTTTGGAAAGCCGCTATGACACAGAAAACGTGCTTGCGAGTTGACGAGCCGCTCCGAGTGAAAGTCTACCCGAGCTGCGTTAAGTTCAAACACGAGCAGTGAGATTCCAGCCGCGCGAAATTCAACCTCGCCCCTTACTCCAGCCGGATGAACTTCGCCACTGACGGAACGCCCTCTTTATTCAGAATGAACAACATGTAGTACCCGAGCGGCGCGGTTGCGTGCGGATGCCAGCCGTTGGGCGTCTTCGCGCGCAAGCAATTCTCGCCGGCACAGTAAAACTGCAGTTGGATAACACGTTGTTCAGAGTCAGTGTTATGCGTGGGCGCCATCGGCCTGACCAGTACGACTTTTGTTATCTCGTATGACTGATAAGTGTGGATACTAAACTCCTCACCAGCGTCAACGGCGTCGGGCACTGAGTCGATCTCTGGACGCGGTCCTTTGAACAAATAGGGCGGCGCGAAAATGTCGATCATGCTGCTGTTCTGCCAGCCACTCGACATCACTTCGCCGGTGGGCAAGAGCAACGCATGCGAGTGGTATTGTCGCGCGCGAGGCGCATCGGCTCTTTGCGACCAGCCGCCGGTGGTTGGGTTGTAGGACCAACACGGTTCTCCCGCGGATGCGCCACCGGAAAGGAAGAGAGTTCCATCCGGCAATAGCACTGGGTTTGGGTTCACGCGGGCCGTTGGTTGCGTTTGCCCGGCGGCCATGGGAAAGCTCATCGCTGGTTGCCACTCGGGAGAAAGGTTGGACAGGTTGATGATCTGGAACGTCCGGGCTTTATTCAGATTGCCGCCGCCGATGATTATTACCTGTGCATAAGGATAGGTTGGGCTCAGCAACAGGACAGACATACCCTTCGTGCGATCATTCGGATCGAGATTGGCCCATTTGCCCTTCAGGTTATCTGCGTTATCAAACTCCCAGTAGCCCGACGGATCGTTTCCAGGGAAATCATTTGGAGCTGAGCCGCCGCTGGCGAAACCTACCGGCGCGAAAAATACTTCACCACCCGGCAGTAAATGCAACCCGGGGTAACGCGGAGGGAACGCCCGGTCGGGACCGTTTGCAGTGAGCAATGTGAACGTGCCTGTCACCTCTTCAAAAATTTCCATCCGATTATTGTCGGAAGCAATTAATACGCGGCCTGGCACGTCGCCAAGAGTGACGAGCGTTGGATACCAGCGATCGACGTGCATGCGGGTCCGGTTGTTTGCGTTGTCTTTGGTGAAACTCCAGGTTCCATTTGGCCCGTCGACCGGATCGAATATCCAGCCAAAGTTGGGATGCGGAGTGTCTCCCAAATCGCCCCCACCACCGACCACCAGTAACCTACCATCAGATAAGAATGAGTGTCCGGAGCAATAAAGATTGTCCGTAGGAGAGACTGGCACTTTGATTTCCACTGTGGCGCGATTGAATGGATTCCACAGTGGTGTGCGCGAAGCGGCAAGGCCACAAGCCGCTTCGATGAACATGACCCAGCCGGTGCGCAGCATCGCCGCGTGTACAACATCTATTATGTTGCCCTGATCGTCTTTGATCGGGCCTATCGTGCTCCATTCACCAAAGCGCGCCGGACCCATGCAGGCGACCAATCGATCGAGAAAAACTTGTAGATCCAGGTCCGCGATTACGCCGCGCAGTTGATCAATGTGGGCGAATCCCTGCAACGGGCTTACTTTGTCGCGCGCATGCAGAATGGCGAGTGCCTGATCAAATTCAATCAACTGTTCCGGCGCCTCACGCTGCTCACGCACATCTGGTCGTCTTACGATCGGTTCGGCTTCTGCAGGCGGAACATCCGTTTGTGGAACGAAGGCGAGATCCTGTGGGGTAAGGGCCGCGTTAATGTACTGAAGCAAACGCCGGTGCGTTCGCGGTTCAATCATTTCCTGATCATCATTGGTGGGCATATTTTCATCACTCATTTTCGTTCCTCCATTCGTAAATAGACTTCGGATCATCCAAAGACAACCACGAAGCCGAGCTCGGTCATTCATTTGTAGCTCTTCGCTGAATTACTGACGTGAGGCTACCGAGGCAAGGCGCACGGTAACTGTTGGTACATCTCGAAGCAGCTGGAATCTATACCCCTGCCAAAACTGTGTCAATGACGAAGCAGCAAGGGCGGAGTTGCAGGAAAAGTCCTCCGCGGCATGCGACATCACATCAGGGCAGTGAAGCGCTTTAACACCCACTGCTTGCGCGGCCTGCGAGATGACCTTGCGCTTTTCATCATGAAGCACGGTAAGATACGCCTCGCGTAAACCGAGGAAATTATGTTTTCAATAACAAGTCGCCGCCTTGAGATCGTTGTCGCGTTCTTTCTGGCGACATGCCCTGCCATTTATGGACAACAGGCGAGTAAACCAACGTCGGCCCCAACCGCTCTTGAGAAACCGTCTCAAGAGCCGCAAATCTATAAAGCAGAAGGCATCTCAATTGAGTTTAGTTTTGAACCCATTTCACCCGGAAAAGGGGACAAAAGGGATTTAGTGGCTGGCGAAGACGCGATCCTGCGTTTCAAGATCCGAGAGACTAGCGGGGGCAAAGGCCTCAGCAACCTGCGGCCCGCCGCCTGGATCGATCAACGCCAGACCGCGGCAGCGCCGTTGATCAAAGAGTGCCGCGAGAAGATTCAATCATTCCTGCAGCCAAGTTTCGGTAAACGCCCAACCATCGATCTGAACTCTTATTTCATTTTGGCCCTCAATTCCGAACCAAACATTTCGGTGATCGATCCACTCTCCGGTTTCGGTGGAAGCAAACTGTTGACGCTCATAAACCTGAAAAGCGCCGGTGAGGACTGGGTGATGAGCGCTGATAGGAAGCGGCTTTACGTTTCGATGCCGGAGGTAAATCAAATTGCCGTGATCGATATTCCCACCTGGAAAGTCGTCGCGGAAATCGATGCCGGCGTCAAACCAATGCGGATCGCTCTTCAACATGACGGCAGATACTTGTGGATTGGCAACGATGGTCCCGACGATGCAGCCAGCGGCATCACCGTGATTGATACTGTCGCCCTAAAAGCTGTGGCCCACATCGGAACCGGGATGGGACACCACGAGTTTGCGTTCAACGATGAAGACAGCTCAACCTTCGTGACGAACAAACAGGACGGAACGCTCTCGGTAATAGACATCCGCCGGCTGGTGAAAACTGCAACCGTCAAGATTGGCTTACAGCCCGCGGCAGTTGTTTTTTCCTCTCTGAGCAAGACTGTCTACGTCATTAACGAAGGTGATGGAACGATCGTGGCGCTGGATGGTTTGCGATTTGAACCCGTGGCGCGAATAGAAGCTGAACCTGGACTGAGCGCGATCCAGATTCCGCCGGATGGACGTTTTGGTTTCGTCATCAATCAAGCCAAAAGCAAGCTTCATGTTTTCGATTTATCGTCCAATCGCCTGGTCCACACGGTCCCGGTCGGCCCAGGCTCAGATCAAATCACGTTCACGAAACAATTTGCTTACGTGAGATCGACCGGCAGTGAATTCGTCACCATGTTGAAGATCGCCGATCTGGGAAACGAAGCTGCACTGTCGCGCTTTCCTGCCGGTCAGGAAGCTCCGAAGAAATCGCCGGCGACTTCGTTGGCTAGTGCGATAGTTCCCGCGCCTGAAGAAGGCTCAGTCTTGGTGGCGAATCCCGCCGATAAAATGATCTATTTCTACACCGAGGGCATGGCCGCGCCGATGGGGAGTTTTCAGAACTATCGACGCGATCCCAAAGCCATTCTGGTTTTGGATAACAGTCTGCGGGAGACCGAGCCCGGCGTTTACACAGTCACAGTTCGGCTCACCAATTCGGGTGTGTACGACGTCCCGTTTCTGTTGGATTCCCCCAGGTTAGTCAACTGTTTCCAGTTCTCAGTTGCCGAAAACCAGGCGTTGCCAAAGCCAACTCCGGTTCCAATTAAGATTGAACGCGTCGGAAACGAAACGACAGTTCCCGTTGGTCAGCCCTACACACTGCGCTTCAAAGTAATTGATACCGTCACTAACCAACCGCGAACAGATCTCGAAGATGTAGGTGTGCTGGTGTTTCTGGCGCCGGGGATTTGGCAACAACGCGATGTGGCTAAACGTGTGAGTGGCGGTGTTTATGAAATGACCTTTGTTCCACCACAATCCGGCATATACTATGTCTACTTTCAATGTCCCTCGCTGGGGATTCGCTACAACCAGATTGCGTCGCTCACTCTCCAAGCGGCGAAAACGTGAAAAGGTCGCGGCTCGTAACTCAACCTGTTAGTGCGGCGACTTGAAATCCATTCAACCAACGCAAACTAACGGTTTGCGTTACCAATTAGGGCTGCCAACCAGCGCCCTCGATAGAAACTAGCGGAGAAAATCGCAATGATTAAACAGATTGTTGACGACTTCCATGGCAGGTGGGCCAGGGCAGCGTTTGCTGTTTGCACGCTGGCAATGGTGATGTTGTTTTGCAGCAACGTTGCTTCCGCGCAGACGGGTAGCAAGGCGAGTCCGGGACAACAAACGGCTGCTGCACCTGCTGAGGCATCCCCTGCGCAGAAATATTTTACTGACGTCGTTCTGATCAATCAGAACGGCGAGAAAATGCGATTCTATAGTGACTTGTTGCAGGGCAAGGTAGTGATAATCAATTCATTCTTTGGCACCTGTCAGGGTAGCTGTTTACCGATGAACCGCAATCTTGAAAAAGTGCAAGCGGCCCTTGGCGATCGGGTGGGCAAAGACGTTCGGATCATTTCAATCAGTGTCGACTCAACGGTTGATACACCCGCCGTGCTGAAAGAATATGCAAAAAGACTGCACGCCGGACCAGGTTGGTATTTTCTCTCCGGTAACAAAGAGAATGTTGATTTCGCCTTGCGTAAACTGGGCCAGTTCGTCAGCGACAAGCAGGACCACCTGAACATCATCATCATCGGCAACGAGCGCACCGGTCTGTGGAAGAAGGCTTTTGGGTTGGCTCAAAGTGATGAACTGGTGAAAGTCGTTCAGAGCGTGCTTGATGACCAGGGACCAACCCCTTGAACCGGTCGAACGCGTCCTCATAAATCATGAAAAGATGGATAACTCTGAAGGATTTTCTCCTCGTCGCAGGTTTGGTGTTTTTTGTTGCACTAGTCTGCAGACCAGAGAACACAGTTAACGCCCAGGACCCTTTGGCTAGTGCGGAGCGGCGCGGCAAACAGATTTACGTGCTCGGAACAAGTGCGTCGGGCAAGGATATCTTTGCGTATGTTGGCGAAGGCTCGATAGAAGTGCCGGCCAGCACGATGGCTTGCGCCAGTTGTCACGGCTTGGATGGCCAGGGCAAACCCGAAGGCGGTGTTAGTCCTTCAAATCTTAGCTGGGAAGCGTTGACGAAGCCTTACGGTTTGGCCCACCCCGACGGGCGACGCCACCCCGCATATACCGAGCGCGGCGTTGAGTTGGCAGTAACGCGTGGCACCGACCCGGGCGGTAATCGACTTCAGAATGTGATGCCTCGCTATCAGATGTCGAAAGAAGATCTAGCGGACCTTATTGCTTACATCAAACTCCTGGGAAAGGATCGTGATCCAGGAATAAGTGAAACCAAGATTGTGATCGGGGGCATGATTCCGGCGACCGGTGGTCTTACGGAAATGGGACAAGCGGTTAAGGCGGTGACGACGGCTTACTTCGATGATCTAAACAGCCAGGGTGGGATTTACAATCGAAAGGTAGAACTAAAGTTTGTTGAAACTGCCGACACGCCTGTGGGGACACGCGCCAACCTCGAGCGCATGCTCAAAGAAGATCAAATTTTTGCGATGACAGGTGCGTTTATGGCGGGCTCTGAAAAAGAGGTTAGCTCGCTGCTCGCTCAGTATGAAGTGCCATCAGTTGGCCCCTTCACGTTGTTCCCACAGATCGAGTATCCACTAAATCGCCAGGTGTTCTACCTGTTGTCTGGAATCGACGGGCAAACTCGCGTGCTTGCCAACTTCGTCGCCGGTAAACCTGAGTTCAAGAATTCCAGCTTGATGGTTGTTTATCCGCGCAGCGACTTCAATAGGAATATGCTTGAGTCGATTAAGGACCAAAGTATTAAGGCCGGCTTGAAACCGCCAACGGTTTACGAGTACGCGCCGGGAAGTTTTGATGCGCTCGCGGTTGTCAAACAACTTAACCAATCCGATCCGGGCAAGCCGCTTTTCTTTCTGGGAAACACCGAGGACCTCCTTTCGTTACTGCAACGCGCGGCTGAGGCGAATTGGTTTCCGACTGTGGTTGCGGCGGGAGCTGGCGTTGGTTCCCAAATCTTAAGTGCTCCCGCAGGCTTCGATCATAAAGTTTTCATAGCGTTTCCGACCTCGCCAGCCGATCAGAGTGCGGAAGGCATGAAAGAGTTTCGCGCGTTGGCGGAAAAGCACAAGCTTCCGTCTACCCACTTGGCCGCCCAGATTTCTGCCTTTACAGCAGCAAAGATATTGACTGAGGCTTTGAAAAGAGTTGGCAAAGACGCGAGTCGCGAGAAACTCATTCAGACGCTGGAGGGGCTCTATGAATATCAGACCGGCCTCACGCCGGCGATTACCTTTGGACCCAATCGGCGCATCGGAGCTATGGGTTCGTATGTTGTGACTATTGATCTGAAACAGAAACAGTTTGTGCCGGCGAGTGGTTGGATCAATGTTGGGAAATAATGTTTTGAACTGTTTTGGGAGATATACCGCGATGGGATACACCTCACCGTTTCTACGAGCCTCTGTGGTGGTGCTGATTGCGTTGGTTTGCTTTGCCGCCCCTCCCTGCGATGGACACTTCGTCCAGGCGCAAACGCGTCAGAAAGCACAGCCGAAAGCGCCGCGGAAATATTCCTGTCCGATGCATCCAGAGGTGAAATCTACCAGGCGCGGCCGATGTCCGAAGTGTGGCATGACCTTGCGACTGGTGACGGATAAAGCCGATTCACCCATCGCAGCCGATGCCCCGCCGAGCAACTTTCCCGGAGTCATCATCGATACCACCGCCGCCTCGTCGTTACAAATTCCCGACGTTCCTGTCTTGGATCAAAGCGGTAAGCAACTCAATTTTTACAGTGATTTGGTAAAGGGCAAGACCGTAGCAATAAACTTTATTTTCACAACGTGCACGACAATCTGCCCGCCGTTAACTGCGACTTTTCGCAGAGTGCAACAAGACCTTAAAACGAAGGCCGTCGACGCGCAGTTAATTTCAGTTAGCGTCGACCCGACGATCGATACTCCTGAGAGACTGCGAGATTATGCCGCGAAATTTAGGGCTGAACCGGGATGGACATTTGTGACGGGCAGCAAAAGCGAAATCGATTCGTTACTGCAGGCACTCGGAGTCGCCGTGGTAAACAAAAACGATCACACGCCAATGATTCTAATTGGAAACGATGCAGCGAAATTTTGGACTAGAGCTTACGGGCTCTCGTCGCCCACCGCGCTGATTAAGACTATCACTGAGGCCGCGGAGCACAAATAAACCCGCCTTATGCTAAACGCCGTCTCCGCGGCTCTCGCCGGCGTACTCCAAATCACTCGAAAATTCCCTGGTGCAATCGCCTTACGATCGGACCGACCTGACCTTCATCAACAATCGCGATCAGGTTGTTATTTGAAATTCTTTGCCAGGTAAGGGAAGGATCAATCTGACGTAATAGGCCGACCATGTCTGTGCCGCCACTGACACCGTTCGTCAGACCGTCTCCCACGCAACCAATAATTGCGCGATCTCGACTCACGCTGACTGATCCGAGGCGTTCGAGGGCCTGAACGACAGAGGGCAACATCGGATCTTCCTCATAAGCGACCGTCATCCCAATTTTCGACCTGGCTACAATTTCCAGCTCAGAATCATGTTGCGCGAAGACTTCACTTATTGCGTGACCGAAACCGTTTGCAACAAACGCCGGCGTCGAGCGGATGTTAATCGTGGCGAGGTTACTTCTGTATGCGATGGCTTTAATAACCTCTCTGTTCAGTTCAGTCTTCGCGCTGATGAGCGTGCCATGTTGTTCGGGGGCTCGAGAGTTACGGATGCGAATCGGAATCTGCGGTTCGATAACTGGCTCGATCATTTTGGGATGCATCAACCGGGCGCCGAGGCGCGCCAGCTGCGTTGCTTCTTCGTAGGATATGCTAGGGACTGTACGCGCGGATTTTACCAGGCCTGGATTTGCGGTTTGGACGCCGTCAACATCGGTCCAAATCTGAATCTCGCAAGCATCGAGCGCGGCGCCGATGAGCGTGGTGGAGTAATCGGAGCTGCCCCGTCCTAATGTGGTCGTTATTCCGTCCAGCGTTGCGCCAATGAACCCGCCGAGAACGGGAACTCTTCTGCTTTCAAGCAGCGGCCTTATTTGAGTTTTAGTGCGGCTTGAGACCTCTTCAAGCAGCGGGCTTGCATTGCCATAAGCGTCGTTCGTAACGATGCACTGACGAGCATCGACGTAAGTAGCTGGAATCCCGTACTGAGCCAGAACGAGAGTAAGTAGGTTGGCGGAAAGAAACTCGCCGCAGGAAGCAATCTTATCCTGAGTTTGCACCGTCGGCCTGTCATTGGCGGCGATACCGATGAGCCCAATGATTTCGCGTCGGGTGTTTTCAATAAGCGCTTCTGTAGCAGCGAAGGAGTTTGCGCCTAAGTTTTGTGCGACTGTCAAATGACGTTCGAAGTGTTGTTCGAGCAGTTGCAATGCTGCGGCAGATTCACCAGTTGCACTTTTTCGAAAACTTCCTATGAGAGCGTCCGTAACGCCGCTCATCGCCGAAACAATCACAACTAATTCACTGTCGGCATTCGCGCGCACTATCTGCGCAGCGCGTTCAAAGGCGGGCCAATCCTCGACCGAGGTACCGCCGAATTTCAAGACCTTTATGTTCGTAGGCAACTGGTTCTCCGTGCCGGAAGGGGCGACCGATTAAGTAAATTCGTGAAGCAGGTGAGTGAAAAAATTAGGTTCGCCGCCAACTATTTTGCGCGCCAAAGGTGAGCTGGCCAGCCAATCACCAGATAAAGCCAAAGGTCTCCAGCAGGTGATAAGCCCTCTAATATATGGAGACTGTCGCCATTTTGCCGTTCGGGAAGGATTATCGCAACCGAGTTATGCAGAACCTGGGTAAGCGAGTTTCTTTTCCTCAAGCAGAACTAAATATAGAGTTCCGATTCGCATGCAAGGAATTTTACTTGACATAGAAGGTTAGGAGAATTACGCTCCGTCTGTCAACAAACTCAGGGTGGTTATTTTTATTCTCACGAGGCTCAGTTTGACGTAGCTAAAACCAGCTGCGAATTCTCAAGCCTTACCTTTGAAACAGTTCGAGGTCAATTTAGGATCTCAATCTGATGCTCACCGCTTCGCAAATCAAATAAGGATACTATCCATGTTTGTCCATAAAGGTGTGTTCTCTAGCTTGGGCGCGTTGTTGGCATTTGTCGTGTTGCTGTTGGCGACTTCGCCGGCGAGTGCGCAAACGCTTCCTACGTCAGCCAACCTGTCCACGGCCGCCGCTGAGAAAATCGAGCCACCAGCGAATGCCGCTGGCGCGGTTGATTCTGAAGCCAAATCGAAACCGTTAGCCACGGCCGAGCCCCAGGCAGACTCGGCTGTTGCGGCGGCGGTTAAGACGACTCCAGAACCGGTAGCCGCGGCGAAACCGCTGCCACCAGTTCAATGCAAGCGAATGATTAGCGCGGATGTGGTGGCGTTTCCCCAACCGATTATGCTCAACCGCCTGGGAGCGACCATTCCTGACGGACTGATCTTTGCTCTTAAGAGCGATACCACAGGACCCGCCAATCAATTGACGCTGCGGCCAGGTAAGCGAGCACGTCCACTCGTCCTGCGCGCGAATGTTGGCGACTGCCTAACGATCGCTTTTACGAATTCGATCCCGCTTGCAAACTTCGGAACCACGCAAGTCGCTGGTGCGAAGACCGGCACCACCGAGGTGTCTTTGCACGTTCAGGGAATGGAATGGGTAGCGGGAACTCAGGATGATGGCTCCTTCGTAGGAAAGAACAATTCCAGTTTGGCCACTGCCGACCCGGTTCCCGCGAACATGCCTCCCCACAACCAGACTTACACTCTTTTCGCGAGAGAAGAGGGAACGTTTCTGCTTTATACGATGGGTGACACGAGTTCGGTCGGCGATCAACTCATTCGCGGACTTTTTGGCAGCTTGAATGTTCAGCCCGCCGGTGCCGAATGGTATCGCAGTCAGGTCACGGCTGATGAGTTGGCCAAATCGACCTATAACGCGGGCAGTTTGCCGGCCGGGGCAACGCTGAGCGCCGGGCCCTGCACAAGCGCGGCTCCGTGCACATTCACGGCGCCCGGAAAACCTGCGGTGCAGGCTATCAAGACAACTAATGGCAGCCTTAATACTCTTGATAATCATCCGATCGTTAATTACAACGCGATGGATGGCGCCACCCCTATCCTCAAGATGCTCAACGCCAACAATCAGATTGTGCACAGCGATCTGACGGCAATCATCACCGGACCGAATGCCGGGAGATTCTCCGGCACTACGGGACCGAACAATCCTGAGCCGCCGTGCAATGCAGAAGACGACCCGGCGCTGAATTCCCCGAGCGGAAAACCTGACCCGTTGTTCTGCGCAAATCCAGCTTCGCCAGACCGGAAACAGCCGTATCGCGAAATTACGACTATCTATCATGGCGCACTAATCCCCGTGGTAGCGCAGGCGTTTCCCGTCTTCAATGACGCCAATATGAAAGGCGTCCTTCAGGCCGGCGACGATGCTTTTGCCATCAACTATGGCACCGGCGGAATTGGCGCTGAAGTTTATGGAAACCGGATCGGTGTGGGCCCAATGGGCGATTGTGTTGACTGCAAGTTTGAAGAGTTCTTCCTGAGTGCCTGGTCAGTGGGTGACCCGGCGATGCTGGTAGACAAACCTGCTAACTCCAATTTGGCCGCGCCCTGCACAACCACGGCGTCTTTCGATACGCCACCTTGCGGCGGTCAAAAATCCAGCAACACTTTCCCGTACACGATGCACCCGACTATGAAGGCGACGGTCGCATTTTTCCCGGACGATCCTTCAAACGTCTATCACAGCTACATCAACGATCACGTAAAGTTTAGGATTCTTCACGGCGGCAGAGACGTATCACACGTACATCATCAGCACGCGCACCAGTGGTTGCAGTCACCAAACAGCGACGAAGGTAGCTATCTGGACAGTCAGATGATTAGTCCGGGCGCGAGCTATACGCTGGAGATGGTTTACAACGGCAGCGGCAACCGCAACAAAGTGGTTGGCGACTCGATTTTCCACTGCCACTTTTACCCACACTTCGCTGCGGGCATGTGGGCAATGTGGCGAACGCACGACACGTTTGAAGCCGGAACCTTTGTCTATCCGACGGGTAACCCAAAAGCCGGCCAGGTTGTGCCGGGCGCTCGAGCGCTACCCGACGGTGAAATCGTCGGCGGCACGCCGACACCAGCAATAGTTCCAATGCCCACGTTGCCAATGGCGCCGCTGCCGGCCTACGCGCAAATCCAAAACAACGTGATTGTAAACGGGGCGCAGACCACCTTTGGCGGACAGGTAGTTGTTGGCGGCGCATGTGCCGCGGGTCAGATCAATGGCCTAACTGTTATCGGTGGTGTTTGTCCAGTTTTGCCGCCGGGTCAGACGAACTTGAACGGCACAGTCATTAATAGTCAGTTCAATGGCTCAGTGATGACTGGTCAGTTCCAGCCTTCCGCCGGCAACCAGATTCTAAATCCTGGTTATCCTTACTTCATTCCCGGGATTGCCGGTGCGCGGGCACCGCATCCGCCGTTTGACTTCGCTCCTGACCCCGTGAACCCTGGGCAGTTTCTTGATGGCGGTTTGCCGCGGCACATCGTGACCGGAGGCTCTGTTTCCTATGAGAGCCACGACCAATTCGACTGGAGCAAAGACTTTGAAAAGATCAGCGCTGTAGGTCTCCCGGAAACTGGGACCGACGTCGAGAAAGCAGCGATCAACTTCTTTAGCGTGCGTTGCCACCAGACTTTCCTGCCTGATGGGTCCCCAACTAATTGCGCGCAACCGACTCCCTTTGGCTTCATCGTGAATGGTCTGCCCCTGGGGCCGCAGCCGGGCTCTCCATTCGCAGATCCGGCAGTCGACGACGCCGGTAATGCCGTCGGCATTAAACGAACTTACAAAGCGGCTGCCATTCAACTGGACGTCGCGTTCAATAAGAAGCGTTGGCACTATCCGCAGCAACGTATTCTCACGCTATGGAAAGATGTGCAGCCAACCTTTGCTTTCAGTCCAGTTGGGACAGGTGGTCGTCCGCCTGAACCGCTTTTCTTCCGAGGAAACACTGGAGACATCATCGAGTATTGGCACACTAATCTGGTGCCAAATTATTATCTGGTTGACGATTTCCAGGTGCGAACACCCACCGACATTCTGGGTCAGCATATCCACCTCGTGAAATTTGATGTCACCTCGTCCGATGGCGCAGGCAATGGCTTCAACTATGAGGACGGCACGTTTAGTCCCGAGGAAGTGCAGGATCTGATTCGGGCAATTAATTTAGACGGAGGCCTTTCTGTCGGTGGAGTGAAACAACCTCTGGCGCCGGCAAAGAAGCCACCCCCAGACATTATCGCGTGTCCCAATGGCTCTACGGATCCACGATGCAAACTCTGCCCGAATAATTGGACGCAGACTTTCCGTCCACAGTGCCAGAGTTGGATGGGTGCGCAAACTACGATTCAACGTTGGTATCTTGATCCGCTGCTCGACGATTCCGGCACTGACCGTACGTTGCGCACAGTTTTCACGCACGATCACTTTGGACCATCCACGCATCAACAGATCGGACTCTACGCCGGCCTGCTGGTTGAGCCTGTAGGCTCGGCCTGGCGGAATTCGGAGACGGGGTCAACCATGGGTCATGTGGCAAGTCTGCCGCCCATCCGATCCGATGGTGGTCCCACGAGTTGGAAAGCTGATGTCATAACCAAGGACAAAAACAATAACGACGTCAGCTATCGTGAATTCGCTTTGGAGTTTCAGGATTTGCAACTTGCATATGCCTGGGCTTCGATCGGCACCACCGCTCCGCTCAGAACCCAGCCAGATCCTAATCCTAAGAAGGGATTTATGGATCCGGCATATGCCATCAACGCTCCTTCGCAAAGTCCGACTGTTTCTTCGCCCGATCTGATCAGCACTGGAACTGCTAACACTCCGCCGGGGACACAGACGGTCAATTATCGCAACGATCCCATCGCGTGGCGCGTAGGTCCGGCGAATGACATGTCTTACGCTTACGACTCAGCGCTAAAGCGAGCGGCAAACGCAGATCCAAATGGCGATCCATTTACGCCGCTGTTACGCGCTTATCAGAACGACAACACGCAGGTTCGAGTGCTGGTGGGAGCGCATGTCTTTTCGCACCAATTTAATCTCGAGGGTCCAACCTGGTTCTCCGAGCCGTCCTGGAAAAATTCAGGGTATCGGAGTACGCAGGCGATGGGACTCTCGGAGCACTTCGAGATGCTCTTCAAAGTTCCATCTTCTTCAGCGCCAAACGTTGCTCGCAAGTGTCCTGACCATTTGTCGCAGGCAAACTGTGTCGATTACTACTACAGTCCGAGCAAGGATGAGTTTGGCATTTCGAATGGGATGTGGGGTCTCTTCCGTTCCTACGATCCCACCAAAATAGCAAAAACTTCGAGCGGTACAACCACTTTGCAGCCACTTCCGAACAATCCGGTTGGGGCGGGAACAAACGTGTCCTACGCCACGTGTCCGGCAGTGTTGCCGGCGCCGGCGGTGAAGCGGGTCTTCAACGTCAGTGCCGTCACCGCGCAGAAAGCCCTGGTGAATATCTCACCGGTGCCCGGCGATCCAACGCGAGGGCAAATTCTATTGAACAGTCGCGGGCAAACGCTACGAATGGAGAGTGGAGTTCTCTACGTGCGGACCGAGGATTTGGATCCTCAGGGCAGATTGATAGTGGGTACGCCCGTCGAACCGCTTATCCTGCGCGCAAACGCTGGAGACTGCATCGAGATAAATCTTACTAACGCGCTCGATCCGAATTCGATGATCTTCAAAGAAGCGCTCTTCATGGCGCCGCCATTCAACGGAGTTAGTCCGGTTCCACCTAACGCGCCGCTCTTTGCATCGAAGATGTCAGCCAAGGTTGGCCTCCATCCGCAGCTTCTTAGCTACGACCAGGCTCGCAGCAATGGGATCAACGTTGGCTGGAACAGAGATGGTGGACAACCGGATCAGGTTGTAGGTTTCGGCCAGACAATCAAGTATCAATGGTACGCTGGCAAGATTGATCGCACGCCGGCCGGAACCTTGAGCTACACCCCGGTCGAGTTTGGTTCGCTCAATCTATTCCCATCTGATCCTTTGTATCAATCCATCAACGGACTTTTCGGCCAGATGATTATCGAGCCGGCAGGATCAACCTGGACGTGTGATCCCGGGCTAACACCTTGCGATCCCGGAGGAGCAATACCCAAGACACGCGCCTCGGCAACCGTTAAGTTGGCGGACAATTCGATGTTTCGCGAGTTTTCGTTGATGATTAGTGATGACCTTAGGGTTTCGAACCAGAATAGTAGCGCGGTTAACTACCGAACCGAGCCTTTCGTGTTTCGCTATGCAGGCAATGCCGCCACAGATTTCTCGTGCATGACCTCTGATCAGCTGATTGGAGGACAGGATCCACAAACGCCGATTTTTACGGCAGCTCCTGGCGATCGAGCGAGATTCCGTATGACCCATCCGTTCGGAATGGGGAACTCGCAAGTCTTTTCATTGCACGGTAATGTTTGGCAACGAAATCCTTACATCACAAACTCCACGCAGATGGGTAACAATGCGCTGTCGCAGTGGATAGGCTCGCGCGACAACCACGGCTCAACCGATCATTTCGACATGATGATCGACAAAGCCGGCGGCGAAGGCGGTCAGGCCGGCGACTATCTATACACAACGTACGTTCCCATTCAGGCGCGACAAGGGCCCTGGGGAATATTCCGCGTAGGCACGAACAACACCCCGATTCAGCCAAACGCGAAGTGTGTCCTGGTGCCACCAGCACAACCGGCAGCCTTGACGCCGGCGGCCGCACCGAAGAACGATGACCTTGACCGCTTCAATAGGGAGCCGATCAACAAGAATCCGAAGCCCTAGTTAACTTCGTGCTTCAGCAGGATTGGTCTATGAAGCGTCTGGGGTCGTGACCGACATTGAGGAATTGATTTTATAGCTACGATCAGCCGGCTAACGAGATCGGCCGATGGGTTAACTAAGTAACAGACCAGCAAAGGTACAAACTTAAAGCGCCGGAGGAAAGTATGGCGAATCAGACAATCAAACCACTGGGCGGCGGGCGAGGTCCTAAGCCTTTCGTTCCGGGAAAAGCTCCAACCGGCAAGCCGCCGGCACCTGGAAAGACGCCGGCTCCGGCACCGGGGAAAACCCCTGCTGGGAAACCGCCGGCACCCGGAAAAACTCCGGCCCCAGCTCCTGGAAAGACACCCGCGCCAACACCGGGACGTAAACCACCAGCACCGGGACGCAAGCCCCCGGCACCAGGACGCAAGCCACCCGCGCCGGGACGTAAGCCACCAGCACCGGGTCGCAAGCCACCCGCGCCGGGACGTAAGCCACCCGCGCCGGGTCGCAAGCCACCGGCACCGGGACGTAAGCCACCCGCGCCGGGACGTAAGCCACCGGCTCCTGGTTATTACCCCAATTATTACGGGTCAGATGAAGTGGTCGAGATAATACTCAAGAAGTATTGCGCGGTGGAACTGCTCAATGCACTGATCATCGCGCTTGGAATCGTGCCACCTTCTGGCAAGAAGGGTAAAGGAAAGGGTAAGGGCAAAGGCGGCGGTGGTGGAGGTGGCGGCTATCCGACACCTGGCAAGCCTCCGGCGCCTGGGAAGACGCCTGCGCCGGCAAGGCCGCCAGTACCAGCGAGACCACCGGTTCCAGCAAGGCCGCCGGTACCAGCGAGGCCGCCTGTGCCAGTTGGTAAGCCCAAGTAGGACAGAGAGCCCTTAGGGACTTAAGGGGGCGAAACAAAGGAGTGCGGTAGGAAGAGATTTCTTACCGCGCTCCTGCGTGTCATTGAGGTCGACAGACCAGATCCTGCTCGGACGATGTATACCGCTTTCAGTCGCGCTCGGTCGATGATGATATTGTCGGTTCCGGCGGCAGATTTCCCGATACAATCACAACTCTTTCTCTTTGGCTGCCTTGAGTCTCCAGTTCGTGAAGGAAGCCCGCGAAGGGCCATCGAGCATGACAGGGCGACACCGTTTACTCGGTTTTGTAAAAACCCATTTCGGCGACAGCTCCTCCGCAGTTCCACTTCTTGATGAATTCCTGGGTCATCCGTCCTACAGTCGCTCGTTCTTTTTGAAACTCCTCGCCGTTGCGAAAGCGCAGACTGAAACTCCCTGGAACACAAGACGGCTCGCGGTTCTGATGCTCGAACATCAGATACTCAAGATTCATCCCGACAATTTCGACGATCTTGATTTTGTCCTTGGTCAACTGAATCTAAAGGTAATCACTCGAGATGGTGTGAGAGCGCCACGCTCAGTTCTTACAGAGGGATACTCCACAACCGAGTTACGTCCCTTCATAAATGAGTTTCGACGCCGACTCGAAAGACAGAACTATGTCCACGCAAAGATTAGAGGATTCAAAACTTCTGATGCAGCGCTAAGCGACTTCCTCGCGCTCGCTCGTCGTGATTGCAGGTTATCTCTTGCTCGCTACGTGTTTACCGTTGAAGAAGTTGTCGATGAAATACTCAGCCAGCTACGGATCACGGATGGCGCGAGGGATCTCGACGTCACCCAACCTTTGTTTGTAGAAGCCGAGGCTGAACGCGCGTTGGAAAGTCTGCCCGATTTTGAGGCCGGAATCATTAACAGGCTTTGTCGGCCGGCGCGCATTTACTGGGTATCTGATCAAACCAGTTCTGAAATCAACTCGCTCGTTGAGTATCCTCTCACAACGGTTGTTATCACGATCAAACCACCCGGAAGCGATTTCGAGTTTGAAATTAAGCGAGCGGGCAGACGGGGTCCGCTCGGTCTGAACGTCATTTATGTTCGCGACGGTTACGAGGTATCAGCGTCTCACCGTCTCGATGGCGGCAGCATGCAGTGGCTACTAAGACACGAAGCCAGGGCCGCCGCTAAGTTTGGGCTTATCTATCGCAGAGTGCACAAAACGGCAGCGCCTATCCCTGACTATGTCGCGAGATCAAACGTTTACGCTATTCCCGTCAACGGTACTCAAGTCCAAACACTCACTTATTTCACCGAGCCGCGAGTGTTTGAAAGAGGATTTGTTGAGATGCGGCACGCAATGCTTGGATGTGTTGCTGCGTTTAAGAATGAAGGCTATAACACGCTACCCGATCTTCCCGGCGAGTTGGGATTGACCGCGCAATTCGTGGGTCTTGTTACTCCGGCGCAAGCAATAGTCAGTGGAACCAGTTCCTTCCGTTTGGACAAGATCGCCGCTTACCTCTCAAGCGATGGGCCCCGGCTCTACTTTCAAAACGGATTGGATATTGCTAACTCAAAAAACGAGACCAGGAGATTCGCGGATGAAGTCATCGAAGAAGTACTCGGAGTCTACGAGCCTCCGAATGTGGTCTACCGGAGCCATGAGCAGTATCTGTCATCTGCGTTTTCAGTCCCCACAAACCGCGCCAGGGCCGATCAGATTTACCTGTCGTTGCTGGACGAAATCGGCAAGACCTGGGGAACGCTAATGGCCCTCCGCGGCTACACTCGCGGCGAGTCTTTCGTGGCGAGAAACGTTGGCTTGAAAAGCGTATGGGTCGTCGGCGAATGGAAGGTTAAGATCATCTTCATGGACCACGACTCCGTGGTGATACCGAATCCTACGGACCAGGATTTCAACAGTATTGACACCTTAACGGGCATGACACTGGACGAGACGTATATGTGGGGCAAACCTGGCCGCATGCTGGGCGCCATTGGGCATTTACGTCAGATTTACAGAATCAGCGATGAGCTTTATCAGCAGGGCCTGGAGTCGGCCCGAGCGGCCATGAAGAAGGCCTACAAAAAGACCCAACGCGCGCTCTTGCGAGATGAGAAGCTGCGAACATTGTTTCACCCCGTCTTCCTGGATCGGCTTCCGCTGTGGGATAAACTTGTTAAGGGTTACCTGCGGAATAAACCTAAAACTGCCGCCGCTGCGAAGTGGAAGGACTCGCAAAGAATGATACTGATTGAAACGGGCTACCGGGCACGTCAGGTTGATGAACATCTGGAAGCGATAGAAAATAACCGAGCGTTTCTTGAAAGGTACGCATTTTTGTTCTGAGCCCAACTGTTGAAAGCAGAAGCGTAAGCAACTTCAAATGATCAGCGTTCCGATCGCAGTCAACAACAACTACTTCAAGCCGCAGCTCGAATTACTGTGGTTCAATCACAAGACTACCTACGGAGAGGACGCTGCCAGGCAGAAGCTTCTCGCAATAATCGTCAAGCGCAATACTGTCGGCGAGCAAACGAAAGATTTCTGTGAATGGGCGCGCGACATCCCGCACGTCATGGTCGACGCCTATTTTGATGTCAGAACAGATCTGATGAACGAAGCCTATCTGCCGATCAATATCCAGGTAGGTTTGAGTCAGGTTATTGCGTCTTTCGCTGACGATGAAATCGTCGAGGTGCTCGATTGCGACATGTTCCACTTCGAGCCGCATCCCGACCTGGCTATTAATGACGATGAACTGATCGTCACTGACCTCTACGAGTGGTGGCACCTCAGAAGCCTAACGGATCACCGGGATGTTATTGCCCCGTTTTTTAAAAACGGTGGCGACTATTACAACGGAGGTTTTGTTCCGATTATCGGCAAGGCAAGAACGTTGAAGAAACTATTGCCGGATTGGATCGAAATTCACAAACTGATCGTTGACGCGCAGTCGGACGGAAACCTGCAGTGGTGGGCGGGCATGTATTCGCTTCAGGCCGCTTGCGAAAACAACGCCGTTCGCATGCGCGCAATGGACCTGTGCTACATCCCGGGCTTGAATGAACTCAGCGAGAACCACTACATAGCGCACTACAGCGTCGATCAGAAATTCAATAAGAAGGCCTGGCCGGCCATCGACGTCAGCAGCTTTGAGGAAAACAAGTTCTATCACCGCATACTGGCTTGGATGCGGCATGAAGAAAATCTTGCTCGAGGACGCGTCGCGGCGCTGGTAACCGAAACGGCTGGTTGACGCAATCGAACGGTTCCAGAGCCTTATGACAACGGAACGCGAATACCCAGATTCATCGAGTCCGTTGATCCATATACCGCTGTATTGCGACCATCTCGCGTCCGATCACGCAATTCGTTACATGGTCGAGCTGCACCTCGCGTGTTTGGATAGCTACTTCAGCTACGAAAATACCTACGACGTTCTGGTAACAACAAACGACCTCAGGTCGCTCGAGGTCCTCACGACCTACAAGGAAAAATCCGGGCATCGCTTTGAGTTGAGATTGGTGACCCGCAAGGATCTGCTCTCAGCGTTCGGCACGGACGAGAGCCGTTTGCGGGACATTCCCTGCATAAGAACGATATTTTCCAAGTTTTATCCGATGATGATTCGGGAGTGCGATGCGATTGTTCATGTTGACTATGACACGCTTTTCGTTTCGAAGGTCGACCTGAGCCCGCTGTTGGTTTCCGGTATCGGACTCGTAGATGCGAATCAATTCCATGGCGATGGGAGGCTTTGGAATCCGACCAGGCAACAAGCTGAATTTTTCGCAATCGGCCCCGCGGCGCAACCGGTTTCAAGTTGGATTAATACTGGCGTCTTCGCGGTGCAGCGCGAAGGATTTGAATTATGTCGCGCTGAGATATCGCACTACCTGGAAAATCTCGAGCGCGCCATCGCCGTCGGACTCAATGAGTTAACGGATGAAATGATAATGAATGCCCTGGCGGTGCGAGAGCCAGACGTGGTTAAGGTGATTCCGGATTATCGCTACAATTTCCTGGCCTACTTTCTTACGCACGATCCAAGCTGGACCTGGAGCGGGCAGATTGTTCATTTTCACAGTTTGAAGCCGGACGTATTTTTCTACCGCAACGGAGCGATCGAGGTTCGCTGTGAGCCAAGTCAGTCGGAGCGCCTGAACCAGGATTTTTATCTGGCGGCCCTGATCTGGTTCAAGCATCTCTATTCGGCAACTACGCAACTCGCGTACGAATTTCCGGTGCTTGAGGCAATACCGCTCGAGGTAGTAGAGAAAGAATTGACGCTACTGGCTGCGGATCGTCATTTTGATTCGGCGCCACACGAAAGGCAGCGCTGCTCGAGTCCTTCGTGACGTCACCGACGGCGAGAGCAAGCGCGGCAGGAGACTTACATTCAGTGATCGGCGCGCGCCACCTCGTCACAAGCTCCCTCTTCCACCGCGCGCTGCAGGGCGATCGGGACTGGGCTTTTCAACTCGTCTTCGGTGGCAACTGACGATTGAAGCTGTCTCCTCCATGATGTAGCAACACTTGGCTTAAGTTCCACATTGACTTCGTGATCACGACACCGGAGCCGATTTGAACTGCTAGCCAGGCTCCTTCTTAGCTTTAGTCGCAGCAGCGGAGTCAAAGTCGCCCTTCCGGTCAGCCTGTCAATTGCCTGTTCCGCCAAGCCTTTCTCC
This sequence comes from Pyrinomonadaceae bacterium, assembly GCA_036009765.1. Lineage (GTDB taxonomy): Bacteria > Acidobacteriota > Blastocatellia > Pyrinomonadales > Pyrinomonadaceae > PSRF01. The sequence goes on from DASYLB010000020.1 coordinate 44,775, forward strand.
ATGAAGTAGTAGCGCGTGCTTTCCTCGGGACGAGCAGCCCCGAGCATGAGCGTGAGCAGGAATACGACCGCGAGAATTGATCGTAAGAGAAAGTGTTTCATCTGTCTTCTCCCAAACCAGCATCTGGCAAACTGGAGTTATTGCGGACCAGTACTATTTGGCTAGGGCCGCATGAGAAAGTTGGCAAATCCGGACAAACTCACTGAGGCATCGGCGGCAAAAGAGCCGAATCAGTTTTTCCTAGAACGTGTTCCGCAACGCTTTTGATCTGCACCGCATTTCCAAAGGCGCGGATGTTCTTCGTTTTGGTTTCCTGAGATCGTGGATCAACCAAGAGATCGAGGTTGGCTTTGAAGCCATCAAGCAGCTGTAAGTAATGTTGCAATAGATCCTGACCTTCAGGTTGCTGAAAATTCGCTGGCTCAAAATATTTTCGTGCGTTTTTGTCGTACCTAAACGTGTCAAAGTATTTCGGATTCTTGTCTCTAAGGTACCGCAAAGCCACCGTGTAGTTATTAAGAATCTTGTCAAGAGTGGGTTGTTGTTCATATTGCTGAAGGTAGTTGTGGTAGCCATCCCAATTCTTGGCGATCGTAGTAGCGAAAGTGGCGTCCTTCTGGTTCAGAAGATCTAAGCCCTCGACAATTTGCCTCACAAATGCCCTTGTTAGGGTTCGTTCGTAGCCCTCGAAGACCTCGGGTGAGAGATCCCCAGTCGTGGTTGAGACCCTGATGATGTTCCAGTCATCAAGCAGGACCGAGAGCCGCGAGGGCGTCTGATTCTTGTCCTGACTGAACCGACTTAGTTCATCCACATCAGCGCGGAGTCGGCTTTCGAACCGCTTAATTCGCTCTTGTTTTTGATCGTCTCTTGCTTTTTCCTGTTGGGCGCTTTGCGTCCTTTGAAATTGCCAGAACCCAATCACCAAGGTAAGCACTGTAACAAACGAAGCAAAGATGGGAATAAGAGGAGAATAAGGCTCCCACTTGTTCTTTTTCTGAAGGTTCTCGGTTTCAAGGTTCAACTTCTTGATTTCAAGCTCCAACTTGGCTGCTTGTCTTGAAGCTGCTAGAGCTTGGGGGTCGGTGAGATTGTCGTTTTGCGCTTCACTCATCAGATTTCTCCTGATCAAGTTGGTGGAGTGACAGGAGTTTCCGTTTCGTCGAGTAACTGAGGTTCGAAGGGATCAGTTGAGAACTTCTTTGAACGGGCCGGATTATAGCCTTGTGAAGGTGTTTTGTTAAGAGATTAGTCAAGATTCAAGGACTTATTCTCACATTTATCGGCCCTACTGTCGCAATCTTAATCCTGCTGCAAACGCAAAGCGTAATTCGGTGACTCAAAGACTCGAAGGTGATCTCGCGGCTGCAGCGATAGCAGCGGCGTCCTTCCTTCCGAACTCTCTCCTTCGTCCAACAAAATCTGAATTGCTGGCCGATTGAAAAAGCGAAAATAACCAGGGTGCTCGTTGTTCGTTGAACTGTTATTTGTAATGTCGAGTCCTTGCGTTGATTTGGTATCGCGAAGGCGGAGTGAGCTTTCATTGGTGAGGTCAATGATCTTGCTGAGCCCGGTGACGCAATCATATCTTTCACACATTCTTAGATTAGCCCGGAAATCCAGAGTTTCTAAATAGATGTCGTCATCCGAGAGGATGACAAACTTCCTCCGCGAATTAGCTTGGCTGAACCCCGCGGCGAAACAACGCTCTTTGTTAAAGCCACTATCATCTCGCAAGAAAATGTATTCGCAGTTTGCGGGTAGCGCCGCCGAATCAACAGTAGCACTTGGGCCTTGCTCCACCACAACCATGGCAATGTGTGGTGAAAAAAACTTGTGGTAATAGTTGAGCAGAAATCTCAAGTTCTCGCTCATGCCTTCGGAGCCTGACCGATTTCCATGGGCGAAGATTAACGTTGTCTGAGTCAATAAACGATCTACTTCAGGGCTGAATAACACCAGCGATTCTCGCAAGTACCAGTGATCGACGACTCGGAGCTGAGCGTCCGAATGACAAGTCTCGACCCAGGCCAAGTGTGGCATGAAGCAGTAGCAGTTGAATTGTTTTTGCAAAACCAGACTGTTGTTGTCGAGCACCTCTCCGGTGTTGCTATTCAATTCGATGAAGGCATCAAACACTGACGACTTCAAAGCGCAGGCATACGTCGAGTTGGCCCCGGTTATGCGCGTGATATTTTCCGAGACTTTAATCGGCTCGTCCTTGTGCAGCGCGCCAAAAAACAACATGTCCCAATCGTCCGGCAGTTGCTGGATGCAGGCTGCGAACTTCGACTCCAGCTGACTATCAAAAACAACATCATCTTCAAAGATCAGCACGCTGGATAACCCGAGGCGCCGCGCCTCGCGGACAACCTGCACATGACTCCGCAAGCAACCATAGGCGCCTGGTGTGTGCAGCCAGTTTGGCGGGAGTTCCATATCGTTTCCATCAAACGCCGCAAAGCGCTCGACTGAATGAATTCCGTGCTGGGCGAATTTCCGTTGCATCTGTTGCCATCGCTCGGGTCTCCGATCGAGGTTGATACAAAACTTGTCGGGAAATCTTTCGTTGATGACCGCAGCAGCGCTGTTTGTGATGGATTGGCTCATTGACCGGCAACCCTGAGTTCAGGAGAGTGTTAAGAGAGTAAGAAGTTTGAGCGCTTCGGCAATTGTATTACGGGTGTACTACTGCAACAACGCTTCGCGCCGCGCCAACCTGGTAACAGAGTCCTGGGTTGAAATTCTCTGTGCTTCCTCCGTGTCCTCTGTGTCTCGGTGGTGAGTTCTCGCTTATCTTGGATCCATCCACCACAGAGGCACAGAGGACACAGAGGTTTCACAGAGAAAATGAAATTTGAATACTATCAGGTTTGGCAATTCGATTGACGGTTAGCCAACGTTTTCCTACACTGATCGCTACTTCTCAACCAAGCGGAAAAATCACATGGACAACGGCGATCGTCGCATTCTCACGAATCAGCAATTGAGTGATTACGAGGAACTTGGGTTCATTCACTCGATCCCGATACTTTCGCCCGATGAAGTCTCTCATTATCGCTTTGAGGTTCAAAGAACCTGCCAAGCCATTGGCAATCGCGTGACAAGGCTTGACGGCCTGCACCTCTTTTTCCGCTGGGCGTGGGATCTTAGTTTGCACCCGCGGCTGTTGGATTGTTTGGAACAGCTGATAGGTCCCGACATCGTTTTGAAATCTACCAGAATATTTTACAAGCATGGAAGCAGCGCAGCTTACGTCGGCTGGCATCAGGACGGCATCACCGAGAAACTCGAAGACGGACGAGCGCCGGCGGCTTGGCTCGGGTTAACACCGGCAACGGTGGAGAACGGCTGTCTGCGGGTGATTCCGAAATCTCATCGTTTCGGCTTGCTGGAACATCAAGCGCGACCTGATGTCGACAGCTTGACCGACACGGCGAATGCTGGAGCAGTGCGTTCACGCGCGCGTGAAGACGAACTCTCCGGAAAGATCACAGGTGTTCCGCGCGATGCAGGCTTACCGTTTGATCTGGTGATGACTCCGGGACAAATGAGTATTCATCATCCGGTAATTCTTCACGGCTCAAACTCGAACGTATCGGCCGCAGCGAGAATCGGGTTGTCAGCAAGCTACTCCGCTCCTGAACTCTACCATGGCAAAAGCGCCATTTGGGCGCGCGGCGGCAGCCCCAAAGACAACTACGAATTCGAGATAATCGACACGCCCCCGACGGCAACGTTTGCGGACGCTGTTGCCCAGTATTGCGCGAGTGATCGACAGATATTGTTTGCTACCGTGTGACGCGGCCGTTGGCTTCCGTCTCTCAACGCGACTTCTCAAACTGCTGAGGATTGTCTATGACGCGCCCACTCTTGTCAGTTGTGATTCCAACCAGGAATCGAGCTCATCTGGTTTGCGAAGCGATTGAGAGTGCCCTCGGGCAACGGTCGGGGCAGGTTGAGGTTATTGTCGTTGACGACGGCTCGACTGACGACACGACAAGCTTACTCACGCGGACCTACGGCTCTCGCATTAAATTGCTGACCCTGCCCGAGCGTAAAGGAGTTGGGGCGGCACGTAACGCCGGCGTGCGCCTGGCAACTGGGGAGGTGCTCGGTTTTCTCGATGACGACGACCTTTGGTTACCGGGCAAGCTTGATGCGGAACTGCGCGTGTTTCAACAATACCCTGAGGCTGAGGCAGTAGTGTCGGATAGTCTAAGCTTCCTGGAGGGAGAGCCGGCCGCGCAAACATTTTTTGCGAAGAACGGTCTGTTGGCAGCGTCGCGGGGTTGCACGTGCTGGGTGAGTGAATGTGATTGGCTGTGGACCAACAGTATGAACGGAGTTGCGATGTGTTCAATGACGCTGCGTCGCAGTCTGTGGGAACGTTTGGGTGAGACTTTGTTTGCCGAGGATCTCACCACCTGCGAAGACTGGGAACTCGAGATGCGTGTTTACTATTTGGGTAAAGTCGTCGTATTACCGGAAGTCTGGGCCCAGGTTCGATTATTCGACGACGGATCGCGCATTGGCCGGGCGACGACAGGCAAGCCAAAAACGCGCGAACAGGAAATTGGTTACCTGCGCGATCGGCTTAAGGTCATGGAGCGCTCGCATTGGCTTAGTGGACTTAGAAGTGATCTGGCCACCGAACTCGAGCGCTATCGTGAAGACACCACTTGCCAACTCGCTCGATTAGAGACTGCGTGATCGGGGTCCGTGGAGTTTCAATAAGACTGCTGCGACGAGTTGTAGCGACCAAAAGCTCCGACAGGTTGGCGCACTCCAAATTAACTTAAGCATGCCGAAAGTTCTGACTCCGAATCAAGTCGACAGTTATCAGCGAGACGGATTGTTATTTCCGCTCCTGGCTCTCAGCGATGCGCAGGTGGAATACTTTCGCTCCTGCCACGATGAAATGGACCGGCGACTCGGAGGTCAACCCACTGCGCAGGAGAAAGGCGACTGCCATCTTCACTTCAAATGGGTGTGCGATCTTGCGACTCATACGAGCGTGCTGGATGTGGTAGAGGACATCATTGGTCCCAACATACTGATCCATTCCTCCACAATTTTTGCCAAGTATGCTCAGGACGAGAAGTTTGTCTCCTGGCATCAGGACAGTCACTACTGGGGATTGTCGGAGCCACGCCTGGTTTCCGCGTGGATCGCCCTCACAGACAGCACCATCGAGAATGGCTGCCTCCGCGTTGTGCCGGGCACACACACGCGAAACTTCGCGCACCTGGAAAAGCCGCAACAGGCGAACATTCTGAACAGGGGCCAAACAGTTTCAGATGCCCTGAATGAGGCTGCGGCGGTTGATATTGTCTTGCGGGCCGGCGAAATGTCCCTGCATCATGCCAACCTCGTCCACGGTTCGAAGCCTAATACCAGCGCCGGCGCCAGAGTTGGCGTTGCAGTGCGCTATGTGTCAACTGCGGTTAGACAGGAAAAGTTTCACATTCCCGTGATCCTGGCCAGAGGACAAGACGAGTTTCACCATTACCAACTACAAGAGCATCCGACTGCTGATATCGATGAAGGCATCAGATTAAGCGCTCGTCAACGAAATCAGAATCAATCGTAAGCGCGCTCATGATTTGAAGACTGAAGAGCGTGCACGGCAGCATTGGCCCAGGGTTCAATCCGCGGCTTCCATCATCTGTTGCCAGTGCGCAAAGAAATGGCGTTCGTCGTGTCGACGCGACTTATGGATGGCCAGGATTTGCTCAACACTTCGCTGCGCGAACACGCTGGGTTTAAAACGGGCTTCATATGTTTGCCGGGCAATGTCCCCCATCTGCTTCCAGCGGGGCTCATGTTCACGGAGAATTTCAGGGAGCTCGTGCAGAGAGTCTTCTGTTACGAAAATGGCAAAGCTCTGCCAATCCAGATCCGCAGCCGGAACCCAGTCGTCACTGATGATCACCGGGGCCCGGCCGAGGGCCAACGATTCTTGCACGCGATAACTTCCGATCCCATTTCCTCTCGGGCAAAGGCTGAACTTTGCATTGAGGATCGCATCGATGAAGGCAAGTTGGAATGGTTTTAGTTGCGGGTCGCTTGAAACCTGGAATTTGTGGCGCTCGGTGGCCGTGACGATGATGTTTTGCTCGGCAAGCAAGTCTGCCATCTCAAGCAGACGGAACCTGAGCGCATGCGAGTCGGCGCCTGAGAATGAAGCCAGGTGCGGTGGATCAGAAACGTGCCGGCTGGTGCGTATCGCATCGAGATAGGGGTTGCGTGTTTCGTAATAGAGCGAAGTTCGATGCCTGTATCGATGATGACGTCGCGCCGGCAGAGATGCATAGAGGCCTGACAGAAGTCCGAGCGGTGCATCTTCGATCGATACTACGAAAACCCGGTTGGGAAATTGATGGATCAACGGGTGCGTTCTCAAGCGTGGTATCCGAATGACTTGTGATTGTTGGTGCGGTTCCCAGAAAACAATGATCTCTGCCTCTTCAGGCCGTTCAGTAATTTCATATTCGGTGTTTGGAGACTGGAGGATTTGGTCCTTCATGGTGACAGCCCAGTCGCACCCGTCCCAACCAAATGGTTGTTCTTCGAATTCCGTTTGCGTAAAAAAGAGTTTCAGAGGCATATGACTTTTAGCCGACCGAGATAGTGAGAGGTCGGTAGTGCAACCGTTCGAAAGTAGTTGGATAGAGCGAAAAGATCGTAAGTCGCAATTGGGTCGCTGTAAAGGACGAGGCGAGTGGGCTGCTGGGATTGCGCAGGCGGCCGGCGGGTTTTCGCGGCAGAGCCGCGCGAGAAGGTAGCCAGAGCGTGGAACGTCTGGTAACCGAAATCGACAATGATGTTTTGGGCGTTGGAGACGCGCAATGAATCTGGCCGCGGGTCGCCCGAGCGAATTTTGAAATAACGCGTGATCCAGAGGTTGCATCTCTGGCCACCTTCGTTGCGCACCTCCGATGCGTGAACTACAGGCTCACGCTGCACCAGTGGACTGATCCGCGCGCAGTTGACAGTTCTAAAAACCGAGACCTAGACTGACAAGCGTTTGATCGTTTGAAGGTCTTCCGACCTCCAGTAAGGAGTAGCCTCATGATGCTCGCGCCGCTTCCTGACACGGCCCAAACCAAAATCTCAGCGACGCTGGCATCCGAATTACTGCAAGCAGCGGAGAAACTTCCGCTGTATGAAAACGCCGAGTATTACGCGACAGCCTTGCAGGGTTTTATCCACAACAGCATTCGCGAGGCTTGTCCTGATGGTTTTGACTTGGTAGTCGGCTTGATCAGAGAACGAATCGCCCGCTGGCCTTACTGCGCGTTGCTACAGGGCCTTCGCTTCGACGAAGGGAACAGATTGTTCGTCGCCATCAATCGAGCATTTGGCGAACTGGTGAGTCTCCCGTTACGAAAGCCACGGGCGCAACTCGTTCACTATATCCAGCCTCGCACCGACATACTTGCCGCGAGTGGCGGTCGCGAAGTCTGTAACCTGCATACGGATGCGGTGGATCAGGGAACACCGATTGATCTTATTTCGATGATCTGCGTTCGCCCGGATCAGGGTGGCGACGGCCGGTCACGACTTCTGGATGTCGACGCGGTCCGTGACGAAGTGAAAACCCAACTCGGGAGCGACGTACTCCAGTTGCTCATGACTGAACTGGTGCCGTGGCAATTGCACGAGGGTTGCGGCGGCGGCGTTAAATGGCGGCGAGTGCTAACCGAATCGGGAATGTGCTGGCGGCGGTATACGATCAACCTCGCGATGAATGAAAACGGTGCGAAACTTTCTGAGGAAATGTTAACTTCACTGGACGCCTTTGGAAGGGTAGTTGCCACTTCGACGCGCACGATGGAGTTTTTGATGCGCGAGAGTGAGTTATTGTTTTCGGACAACACGCGCTCAATTCACGCACGCACCGCAATCGCAAATGAAAGTGCTACTCATCGTTTGATGATTCGTAGTTGGATTAACATCTCTTAGGGAGTCGCGAATGAAGTTCGCTCAAATTTTTGATCGTGTCGAAACTGAAATGCTGCGGTCAGAGCCGCTGGAGGTTTCCGGACTTCGTGGAGTCTGGATTAATTCAAATCTCCAGACGAATGGCATAGCTCGTATGGTCATGTCCGAGACTGCGGGAAAACTTTCGTTGCAGGTATTTGCGATTGGCCCGGATGGGTTGATCGATTGGGGGGCCGCGGAGGTCAAACCGTATGGCTCTACGCCATCATCAAACGTCGGAGCCGGCTTCTCTTGTCTTTTCGACTTTGGCTTCGCGGAGTCGTTTCTTCAGGGGATGATTATGAAGGGCCTGCTGGTCCTCGCCGAACTGCGCACCTTCAAAGACGGTAGTAATCGGGCTGGTTATTTTGTTCGCGAGTATTTTGCACTGGAGCACAGTCAGTTTTAGACCGCGCTTTGAGAACGGAAAAAATGGTGACCCAAAACCTTCAGTTCAAACAAATCAGAGACCTTGATCCGGCCCTGCTCAATTCCGATGCTGTGACCGACACTAGATTGACTGGCCGCTGGCTGAACACCGATCAAAACACGCGCGGATTGCGCGAAATCACGATCGAACCTGGCGAGCAGTTCAGCGTGAGCGCCATCGGCGCCGGAGCCGACGGCCCGATCCACTGGCGGGCGAACAGCGTAAGGTCGCTCGCAAATCTCGAGGAAGAAGCCGGACAGCGTGGAATTGCGCTGGTCGCTGATTTCGACTTTGGTTTTATGTTTGCGCAAACATACCTGCGCATAAATAAGGGCGTACTTGTGATAGTGGAGTTCAATACTTTTCGCGACGATAGCGGCAGGACGAACTACGTTAACCGCGAATTTTTTTATCGGGCGACATGAAGGTTAGTTTCACCTTCGCACATCAGGTTCTAAAAGCGTTCGGCATTGTCCTAATTTGAAATTCTCTGTGCTTCACTTCGTGTCCTCCGTGTCTCTGTGGTGGGGTTTTGCTTAGGATCTATGCACCACAGAGACACAGAGTACACAGAGGTTTCACAGAGGGAATGGAGTGACGATTCTGGCATTTCTCTCGACCAAACTAGGGCAGTTCAAATATTTTTCCCAGCAGGTGGGTGAGCCGAATTGGCAAGGAAAGGCAGTGCTCGATTTTGGCGGCAACATCGGCAACATCCTGCGAGACCCTGCCTCTACGATTGATGAGGAGCATTACTGGTGCCTGGACGTCGTGAAGGATTCTATTGAACAGGGTCGGGTCGCTTTTCCCAAAGCGCATTGGAGTTTCTACGATCGCTATTGTTTTTTCTTCAATCCTTACGGAGTTCCAAATCTTCCACTTCCTGACACCGGGCAGAGATTTGATTACATCGTTGCGTATTCCGTGTTTGCTAACACAACGCCGAGCGACATGCTGCAGTTGGTTAAGCAATTAGAGAATCTATTAGCGAGCAACGGCACGCTGGCATTTACCTTTATCGACCCTCATTATTTTTCCTGGCCCGGTGAGTACGAAGGCGACAACTTCAAATACCGGGTGGAACTGGAAATAGAGAGGGGCAATGTTTCCGCGATTGAAGGGCAGAACATAATTCGAAATGCAGCCCGCGCCGATTGGTTCATGCTCGTAAATGCGCAGGATTTATATATCGAGACGGAAGCCATTCCGGACTATGAACCGGCACAACAGAAGACGTGCCACGTCTTTCATACCGAAAAATATATGAAGTCGTTGTTTCCGCATGCTAGTATTCAGCCTCCGGTAAACAACGAGATGCAGCATTGTTGTATCATCAGGAAGTCGTGATTTGGTAGACAAGACGTGATTGGCGCCGCACCTCTCAGCGTACGTTAATTCGACCGACGCCTCGCTTGCCGAAAAACTTTGCATGAGTTCTGGCGTTCGTTGCTGCGGCCACAAGAAGAGGACACTGCGTGGATTTCGTTCAACTAAAACCTGAGCAACGTCGTTCATTTGCTGATGACGGTTTTCTTGTAGTTCCCAACGCTCTGTCGAAAGAAATTGTCGGGCATCTCGTTGAGGAAGGCGACCGCCTGGCTGAGCCGTTGCTGAGGAGACCGGAGATGACTGGCAGGCCGGAGTATAACCATCTCGACTTGCGCCCCGGTTTGTTAAGAGAAGAAGCACTCTTCAATTTGGTGGATAATAGTTCTACCGTCCCTCTCGTCGTTCAATTGCTTAGTCCTAATATTCACCTGCACTCGACGACACTGCTTTACAAACGACCCGAAGCGCCCGACGCTCCAACCTTCAGACGTGGTTGGCACCGCGATATTCGCATTCCGCGCGACTTGGGACACGAGTCACTGCCGCTGGTGGGGATCAAGATTTGTTATTGCCTGACAGATTTTCACGAGCCTAATAGCGGCATGACATTAATGGCGCGGGGAAGTCATCGCAGAACTACACCGCTTGCCCTACCGAAGGGGGAGGTTGATCCGGCGGACGCGGAGGTGTGCGATCTGAGGATGAACGCCGGCGACGCCTTGCTTTTTGAGAACCGTATTTTTCACACCGCGACGCCCAACCGGAGTACCCGTACCTCCAAGGTGCTAATGTACGGCTACGCGTATCGTTGGATGAAGACGGAGTGCTACCTCGAGATTCCCGACAAAGGAACTTTAGCGAAAGCTGATCCGGTTGCTCGACAATTGTTGGGCGAATATCGAGACGTTGACACGCAGCCCTGGGCCTTACAACGATGGGCCAAACGTCATGGCGTGCTTCCCGACACAGTGCCATGGACCGTTGAGGTCTAAGAGCGGTCACTGTCCGAGCATCATTGCAATCAACGCAGCGTTCCTCCGTGGGTCCGCTGGTTCATTCTCAAAACAATGGCAGCCTGCTGTGGTCACTCACTTCGCAATCAATGATTGCGACTCTAGAGCAAAGCCGAGCTAACGAGCCAATAGCTATGAATCTTAGATTCCATTGGATGCTTCCGAAGAGTGGAGAGCTATCTGTCGGTGAACACCAGACAATGCTGGCTGCGGCTCGATACCGAATCGAATCAACCAGGATTGGTTCACCCGCTGCCCGGCCGGAAATGGAAGGTTGGCTGCACTTTGCCCGGCAAGCTGAAAACGCAGGTATAGAGTCGGTCCTGGTGGCGCTCAACAGTTACGAGCCCGATCCATTGATCGTTAGCTGCGCTCTCGGCCAGGCGACGAAACAACTCAAGTTTATTGTCGCCTATAGATCCGGGTTAATGCAGCCGACAACTTTTGTGCAACAGGTCAACACCCTCTCGGCGTTAGTACAGGGCCGGATTGACTTGAATATCGTCGCCGGCAGCTCGACACATGAGCAACACTGCTACGGAGATTTTCTCGAGCATGATGAAAGATATGCGCGCGCCGGAGAGTTTCTCGCTGTCTGCAACGCGTTCTGGCGTGCAAATGGCGAGGTCGACTTCGCCGGCAAGCATTACCGGGTCGAACGAGGGAAGCTCCACACGCCGTTTGTTGCTCCGGATCGCACCGCTCCCGAAATCTACATCTCAGGTCACTCGGAAGCATCTGAGGCCTTGGCCTATTCACAAGGCACGTGCTGGTTGCGAGTTGTTGATACGCCCGAGAAACTTCAGCCTGTGGTGGCGCGGGCTCGAGAGCATGGAGTGCGGGTCTGCCTCCGATTGGGTTTGATCATCAGACCAACGCGCGCAGGAGCAATCGCCGCCGCTGAGTCGCTTCTGCCAGAGAATCGAAACGAAAGCACGATCACGCACAAGGATGACTCGCAAATGTATAAGGAGGGCGCAGCTGTTTCGAGCGACGCCTTTTGGTTGAACCGTTCGCTGTGGGCGGGGTTGGTCCCTCACTACGGTCCCGTGTGGACGACATTGTTAGGTTCGCCGCAGGAGCTTGCGGACGCCTTTCTCGCTTATAAGCAAATTGGCGTGAGTGAGTTCATTATCTCGGGCTGGCCAGAGCTCGACACCGTAGAGAGCTTTGGTCGAGAAGTGCTGCCGCTTATCAGGCAGGCCGAGGGAGTTGCCGAAGACAGCATCGTGACGGTAAAAGCCGCAAGCAGTGATCGCGACGCGTAGCGTCGGCGTGATTTAGCCCAGCCTTTCAAGGGCAATGACATATTTGACTTGCCCTTTCAAGGCTGGGATTCAGCCGTTCTCAGCAAGTTCAATCCGTCGCGACGCGACGGAGCTTGTTGGGTCAATTGTTGTTCCCGGGCCTTGAAAGGCCGGGCTAACTTCATATCGGCGCTATGCCTCGAACTGCGAAGCGAAATCGTATGAACCTAAGATTTCACTGGATGCTACCCAAGGGCGGTGAAGTAGCGATGAAAACGGCGCAGGAGACTAACCGCGTGCTCACGACGATGAGTAAATCGCCGGCGGCGCTGCCAGACATGGAAGGCTGGTTTAAGTTTGCGCGTAGTGCTGAAGAATCGGGAATCGAGTCGGTGTTGCTTTCGTTTAGCAGGTATGAACCTGACACCATTCTTATTGCTTGCGCGGTTGGACGCGCGACGACAAAACTTAAATTCATTGTCGCTTATCGGATGGGGTTGATGCAGCCGACAACTTTCGTTCAGCAGATCAACACGCTCTCCGGTTTCATTGGCGGACGGGTCGCCTTGAATATCGTCGCTGGTAGTTCAACCGAAGAACAACACGGATACGGCGACTTTTTGGAACACGACGAGCGGTATGCACGCGCCGAGGAGTTTCTGGCGGTATGTCAAAACTTCTGGCGCAATGATAGTGCGGTTAATTTCGCAGGTAAGTATTGTCGAGTCGAACAGGGAAAACTCAACACGCCATTTCTGGCGCCGGAGCGCGCCGCGCCGGAAATCTACGTCTCAGGTCACTCCGAGCAAGCACAGAGCCTCGCTCTGACACGAGGCTCGAGCTGGTTGCGTTTGATCGATACGCCGGAGAAACTGGGCCCGGTGGTGAAAAACTTTAGAGAGCAGGGAATCGAAGTGAGTCTCAGGCTGGGTATCATTTGCCGGCCGACCCACGATGAGGCTGTCAGCGCTGCGAGGGCCATGTTGCCTGACGAAGAAATCTCGAAGCAGGAGCGCGCGATTCTCTCTAAGAGCGATTCGCAAACTCTCAAGCAGGCCCTGGCGGCTGCGGACGATGTTGGTTGGTTAAACCGGAACCTGTGGGCGGGACTCGTGCCCTACTATGGCTCGTCGGCGATCACGCTCTTAGGATCTCCGCAAGACCTTGCCGAACGTTTTCTCGAGTATAAGCGGATCGGTGTGACGCAATTTATCATTTCAGGTTGGCCCAAGCTTGAAGAGATGCAGATTTTCGGGCGTGAAGTCTTGCCAAGGGTGAGAATGGCCGAGGCGACGCTTTCGTAGACGATCAAGTAGGTTAGCAAAAGGAGCAGAGACAAAGTGGCAGAAGCACCCAGAGCATTCAATCGTGAGATATATCATAACCACCCTGAGATGGTTTTTTACGGCACGGACGACGGCTGCCAGGACGGATCGTTTGGTGAGTTTGCGGAGTTTCGCTCGCACTACGAAAATGTCGACTCGGAGCGGCGTGAAAATATTCATATGGTGAGCGTCGTTGGCGGCTTGTATGGGCTCAACCTGATTCCACTGTGGCGGCCCAAACGGATCACGATCTTCGACATTAACCCGGCCGCAGTTACTTATTTTCGTATTATCCGGCGCGTGTTTACAACCAGCCAAAATGCCCAACACTTTTTGGACCGGCTTACAAACGCTGATTACGAGGCCCCAACGGAAATGGAGGAATTCGTACGCGAGAATATCCGTCTGAAGCAGCAGGGATGTTTGCCGCGCGAACGCGGTTCCACCAAGCGCCCCTACGAACAGAGTTGGCAGTATGCGCTGGAAAAGTTTGACTTAACCAAGCAGCTCCTGATCGATGTTCCGCTCGATATTCGCGAGGAGCCTATGGAAAGTGAGAGCTTCAGTGAGTGGATTCGTGAGCAGAACAACCTCTGGATATACGCTTCGAACATCACGCAATTCCACTATTTCGATCTGGAGTTTGCGGACACGTCCAACGTGGTCCTGCTGCAAATTATCCATCCCGAGCAGCCGCAACTCCTCGATCTCGCGCCACTGGCAGGCGCGCCGGTGAAGGTGAACTTTGAAATTCCCTTAAAGGCCGAACGGATCGCGTAAACAGAATTCAACAGGTTCGCTGAAAACATTTGCTGGAGGAGCAAGTCGGAATGGCCAATAAGATTCGGATTATGACGAACGCAGCCGCACCCGCTATGGGCACCTACTCGCAGGCAATTCGCACTGGCGAGCTTGTGTTTGTCACTGCCCAGACTGGTCGAAACGATGAGACTGGCAAGTTGGAGGAGGGGCTCGAAGCGCAAACGCGCCGGATGCTCGCAAACGTCGAAGCAATTTTGAATGCAGCAGGATGCTCGCCCGCAGACATCGTGAAGTCTACGTTGTTGCTCGCAGACATTAAGGATTTCAAAGTCGTGGATATGATCTACGCTGCCTGGCTCCCGGGTTTGGGAATTACTCCCTTGCCGGCCCGCACGGCGTTTGCGGCCTTAGCGCTTCCCGCCGGCGCGCTCGTTATGCTCGACGTGGTCGCCGCATTTCCGGCTGACTAGTAACGCAAACTGTCAGTTTGCGTACTCGTATGCCACTCATTCATCGCAAACTAACAGTTTGCGCTGCAAATTAGGCAGGACGACGTCGAAAGTGTCGACTGCTCGGTGTGTTTCTGACTGAGCTTCAGCGTTTCCCGGTCGCATGCAGAGTATTGTTTGCATTTCTGCACTTCGCGCCGCATCAAGCTCTCCCGTCACGTCTGAAATAAACAAAACTTCTCTCGCGGGGCGGCCGATGTTTGCGGCGATTGACTGGTAACTAGAGGAGGCTTTCTTTGCGCCGGTGGTGGTGTCGAAGTAACCGCTAATCGATTCGCTGAGATCGCCATTCGTGGTGTGCGCGAAGAGAAGTTTCTGAGCGAGCACGCTTCCAGATGAGTAGATATAGATCTGCCTTCCTTGGTCGCGCCAACGCGCGAAGGCTGGCGGTAGATCCGGATAAACCTCACTTCGCAGACGACCACTCAGATAGCCAGCTTCCCAAATTTTTCCCTGCAGAGCTTTCAATGACGTCGACTTACGATCCAGATCCATCAGCCAGTTGAAATACTCCGCAATTGAGTCGAGCAGCAAATCGGACGAACTCTCTCGCCATACGGGAGGGTTGTTACCGTGCTCATTATCAGCGCGATGCTCGGCTTTCAGTCCGTTGATTTCTGCGAGTAAATCGTTTGCGTGAATTTCTACAAACTCTCTGACGTGCCGGCGAGCATAAGGAAAGAGCACCTTGTAGACGAAATCTATAGGAGTGGTGGTTCCTTCAATGTCGAGCAGGAGGATCCGTACGTCAGCTTCAGGCATAACTTTTGGAGGGCGGTGACTTCTCACCGCTTTAGTCCTGGGTGGCTTGGCGCCCAGGGTCAACACACACACTAAATTCGCTACGCGGGTCGCGACAGCTCAAAGCGGTGACAAGTCACCGCACTCCAAAAGTTCAAGTTGAGGCTTCGCCGCTGATCTCTGGTCCACCGAAGCAAAGTGGTTGATGCGTGTGTTCCGCACCGCTCTCGGTGTAATGAGGTGTCCAGCCGGCCGAGTCCTGGAATAAGCGAATGGCGCGAATCTCGCGATCAGCGCAAAGGCCAAACCAGTGAAGCGTACCGCGCGGCACGCTGAGCAGATCGCCAGGCCCAACCTCGATTGCCGTCAATGGCCCGTTGGCGGGATTGATATGAAAGAGTCCACGTCCGCGAATTATGAAGCGGACCTCATCCTCGTCGTGCCAATGTTCGCTTCGAAACTTATGGAGCATCTCCTCCAACCCAGGCGTATTCGGGTTCACATCAATCACATCCGCCGTAACGTAACCACCGGACGATTTCAATCGCTCGATTTCTGTTGCGTAGGCCTCAAGAATTTCTTCCGGCGGCGCGTTGTCCGCTACCTGATGAGCAGGGTGCCAGCGTTCGTAGCCGATCCCGATGCTCGCGAGATGGCTGCGAATTCCTTCCTCGTCGTAGATAGTTTTTTGCTCGTTGGGTAAGTTTACGATTGCCATCAGTCTTCTCCGGTGAATACTGGAGCGCTTCAACAAGGGGAGTCACGGGGTTCCCGAGGCGCCGGCAAGGTGCGACCGACCAGTTACCTCAAATAAGAATTCCAAAATTTCAACGTGGCGTCTAGCCTCAGCGACGTCGCGACCCCAGGTGTACAGTCCATGTCGGCGCAACAACACGCCATGAGCCTTCGGATACTTCGTGAGTGCCTCTTCGAGACTCACGGACAGCGACTCCATGTCCTGAGAATTTTCAATGATGGGAACTAACTCAGAATGTTCGTGAGTAGACACGCCCGAGAGACCCTTCAGCATCTCAAAGCCCTCGATGAGTAAGCTTCCCTTGCTCGCGAAATCGTTAGAGAGCAAAGTGCTCCAGACTGAGTGCGTATGCAAAACCGCGCCTGCCTCACGGTTGCGCACGACTGCAAGATGAAGTCTTGTTTCGTCTGACGATCGCCCTTCTCCCTGTTTGACCTTGCCCAGCCCGTCTATCAGTAAAATGTGGTTGGGCGTAAGCGCTCCCTTGGCTGCGCCGCTAGCTGTGATCGCCAGTGTTAACGGGTCCGACGAAACAACCGCGCTGAGATTCCCACTTGTTCCCAGCATCCAACCGCGCTGGTAAAAATCTTGCCCGGCATCAATCAGGAGCCCGCCGAGCACGGAGTGCTCTGCATTACTATGATTTGTCTGCTCAGTCGTCTTTGCGCTCATGAATTTCTGGCTACACTCTGCATTGAAAGATCAACTGGGAGGTATCTTCGCTTGAGTTTCTCGTAGAGGCAATCCGCCGGATACTCCGCATTCTTATTCTGACCCGCCGCTCTCCACTTCTCGTTCCAAAGATGAATCGCGTAAACGTCGCTGTCCTGGCGTATAGCAGATCCCGGTTCAATTAATTTGTGCCACTCGTCATAACCCAGGGGACAAAAAACCTTGTGGGGTTTCACGTACGGCTCCAGCGAAAATCTTCTAACAGCTTCGCCCATCAGTCGTGGCCCAGTCTCTCCCCATTTCAGACCTGCCGGATTTTTGTTCTGGCAAATGTCCCAGGCATAGGCCATCACCTCGCTGCCCGCTGGGGCTTTAAGTATCCCACTGGTTATCACTTCCGCGCCTCGATCCATCTCGCTGGCGAAGACGTACTCCTCGGGAAAATCAAATCGCTTTATGCAGATCAAGTCGGTGTCTGCCCACCAGCCACCACGCTCGAGCAGGAGCTTATAGCGGAAGTAATTTGCAAAACCTGCATAACTGCGCTGCTCGCTGTATTGGAAAATTCTCGAAGACGGCAATATTTCATTAGCATCTTTAACTGAAGTACCTCGTGGCACGTTCCGGAGCTCGTCATAGGCATAGAGGTCATACTCATGACCATTTTGTAGGAATGAAGCGATCGATAACTGTTCCATTTTGGAAAGTTCAGGACCGATCCATAATCCTTGAATAACTTTATTCATGTCTTGATTCACCACGAACTGTTTGCAATCGTTTCATCACTGCGTTGGAATTCAGACGCTACATTCAATATCTATTTGCCGCGCGCGATCAGTGGTCTTGTGCCTGTCCCAAACCAGCTTCTGTCCGTTTCTCCTAATCTGATCTAATTCTTCGTGATTCTTTTCGTCCAAAACGTATTGGATCTGTTCTTCCATATTCTCTTGCGATACAGGTACGTAATGCACATTCTCGATGAAACCAAGCTCTCTCAACGGATCACTAAGCACATTCTCGGCAAGCAAGAGTGCGCCGGTGGCTGGAATCTCAAAGTATTTGGCAACTACATATCCAAAGGTAAGGCTGTCCGTAAACGCGGCGCGATGTCTATTGATTGTGTTGGCATACCCGCGACCAATACTCCGATCGTTGTCATAATCATATCCGGTAAAGTATCCGGGATGGTCATGGTAGCTGATCGCGTAAGCGCCGTTGGCGTGCAAGGCTTTCATTTGTTGACGAAGCGGATAAAAACGATTAACTGCACCGCTCAGCAGGATGGAGTTATCGGGCTGGGCATTGTATTGAAGCATGAAATCGGGCGACGCTGAGTGGGGCACCCACACCACCTTCTTGGTTTCACAGAATTCGGGAAAGAACTTGTTCCAGGCATATCCGTAGGTAGAGAGGACCCCGTCACATAACGCGAAGCTCACTAACTTTCTCTGCCTCCACTCCTCAATCCACCAATGGAGATCGTCGGCGAAAAGAAATTTGCGACAGCCAAGGCGATAGATTTCCCTGGCGCGGGCCTGTAAGAGTTCGTAACTCTCGTAAAATAATATGGTTTCCGGCAGCTCTCCGAACTCGTCAATAAGCTGTTCCTGAAGCGAGCCAGTCCACAATTTATTAGACTCTATGTGTTGCCACCCGTACGTCGCCACCAGATCGCTGATGACGTAGGAAAACTCGCGACTAACGTATGTTTGCCACTCTTCGAGTGGCGCGATGATCAGTTTCATGAGGAACTCTAACGCCTGAAATGTTGCCGCCAAGGAAATCTCATTGACTTCGGATAGCGATGAGAGCTAAAAACTACTCCAATATACTTCACTTGTTAAGTTGGAAAACCTCAATGCCTACTAAAAAGTTACACAGGCCTGCCACCAGCGTCCGGCGAGGAAATTCCCAAAACGGCCGAAAGCGCTCCATTGAGGTATTCATCAAGAGAGATTTCCTCACTAAGCGTGAACTGCGGGGCTTGACGAAGTATGTGTTGGCGCACGAACAGGATTTCACAGCCAGCACCGTCATACCGGATGGCGTGCCCGATGCTGAAACCGATGTTTCCTATCGGAAGTCCCGAGTTTTGTATGATCTTGGTGAGTATGCCGGCTTAGTTCAAAAGCGGCTGCGCGCTCTCCTTCCTGAGGTTCTCAAGACATTCCGACGCACCGAGTTTCCGATAGCTAACGTGGATGTTCAAATCACTGCCAGCAATCACGGCGACTTTTTTAAAGTCCACCGTGATAATAGTTCTGTTGAGCCACTCGATATTCCTCTGCGCGAGGTTACCTACGTTTACTATTTCCACACCGAACCGAAAGCTTTTAGCGGGGGTCAACTCTCGCTCTACAACTCAAAGGATGGCGAAGTCGAGAACTCTGGAGAACAAAGCGTGAAGACAATCACGCCGCGACAAAACACTCTGGTGTTATTTCCAAGTTTCTACGATCACGAGGTGTTGCCGGTGCGCTGTCCGACCGGCAAATTTGCGAACAGTCGCTTCACCGTCAATGGCTGGGTGATTCGAGAGGCAGTAGCAGACAACGAGCCGGATAAGACTGAAGCGGTCCGACCTGACGATCAGGCTGACATGAGTTGGCTGGTTGAAGCCGCACAAGCACTGCAGGCGAAAGGGCCACAGTCTCCTGTCAAGATCTACATCACTCTTGAAGAGGCATCTCAGTTTTCGGGTTTATCCGTGGGTTACCTGCGCGGGCTCATCGAAGCAGATAAGCTAAGCGCGCTGGACGACAGTGGCTGGAAGGTTCGCCGCAAAGATGTGGAGCGTCTTTGAAACTCAAGCAGCGAACGTACGCGTGGGAGCAAGCAAATGAAAATTTCAGATGGCGCCGTTGCCAGCCCAATTGCATATGGTCAACTGTTTGAAGCGAAGGGCTACGTAGTGATCAAGCAGTTTATCCCTCGCATCATGTGTGATTACATTTCCGAGAACATCAAATTGCTCGAAACAAGTTCAGGTCTCGAATACGGAGACAATCAGGTTGAAAAGGCATTCTCAGCCGGGTCGCCCGTAGTCACTGAAACTTTGCTGGATATCGTGACTCCGGTTCTGGAAAACGCGATCAACTGCGCTCTCTACCCCACCTATTCATATTTGCGTGTTTACCTCACGGGCGCGGAACTCGCGAAGCATATGGATCGGCCCTCGTGTGAGGTCAGCGCCACCTTGCCCATTAGTTATGAAGCTTCGGAGATTTGGCCGCTGTATCTCGAAACGGGCGATCATGTAACCCGTATCGAGCTTGAACCGGGAGACGCCCTTATCTACAAAGGAATTGAGGTGCCGCATTGGCGAGAACCATTCGAAGGCGAGCGGCAGGTGCAGGTCTTTCTACACTACGTGAGAAAGAACGGCGAGTATGAAGACTACAAGTTCGATGAGCGACCCTGCTTGAGTCACCAAACTACGGACTGATCTCTCTTATCCCTGCAGAGGACCAGCGCAAAGTGATCGCAGTTTCAGGCCGCCAGGATGCCGAGGTCATTTAAGCGTTCGGCTATTACTTGTTTCAGGAGGTTTGCCAGTTCCAGGTAAGCCGCAGGTCCTTTACCCGACGGATCATCGATGTCGCCGAGCGCTTGAAGGCAATGGACCTTTGAGGCGGCCTCGGGAAACACCGCGCTTAACTGTCTGCCGTGTTCTTCGGTCATACAGAAAATGATTTCAGCTTTTTCGGCGAGACGATGAGTCAGGTTGCCTGAGCGGTGTTCGATGCCAGGCATGCCAACAGTTGCGAGTGCCTGCTCTGCTTCCGCGACCAGGGGTTCACCAGGATGAGCACTCAATCCAGCGCTCATTGCCTTGATGCCCAGCCGATCCAGTGAGTCAACGGGTACACCTAACCTACTGGCGATCTCCGCATTGCAGAGCGCTTGAGCCATTGGAGAGCGACTGGTGTTTCCAGCGCAGACGAAAAGGATTAGGCGCTGCAAAGCATCGGAAACCGCTGGTCGAACTAACTGGCACGCCTGAGCTCTGATTAACAGCCACACTTCGGTTGCTGACTTGAGTGCTAAAGATTCAACGGATCGCGAATGGAGGCGAACGCGAAATTCACCGTCACCTGACACGCGAACATCAACCGTCGCACCGGTCCGCTCAAAACGCTTAATGGCGCCGCGGATCACGTTACATTCACCGACGATCGCGGGCTTCGAAGACGCCAGGAGAATGTCGCTGGCGCGAATCCCAAGCCGCACCTCCGAGCCGATGGCAACCCGCGTGAGCTGAGTCTCGATGAGGATTGAAGTGCCACTGATCTGGCAAACCATAGTCTGTTGCTGCTCGTGAAGTTCCAACACGGTAGCGTCAAAGAGATTTTCAAAGTCGGCCGGCCGGGCGACGAGTTCCTGGTGAAGTGCGGGAATAATTTCTCGCGGTGACCCTTCGGCCACGATTCGTCCGTGATCGAGGGCAATTACCCGGTCGCCCAGGGCGCTAACTTCTTCATAGTTATGCGTGACATAGACGATCGGAATTCGCCGGGCATCGTCCCACCTGCGCAAATCTTCGATGATGCCGCTCTTAGTGCGCGGATCCAGCGACGACAACGGCTCATCCAATAACAAAACGGACGGTTCAGTTACCAATGAACGCGCCAGAGCCACTCGCTGTTGTTCGCCTCCTGAGATCGCTCGCGGGAACCGATCGCCCAGGTGCTCAATCTGAAATGCCTGCATGACTTCCGACGTGCGTCGCTTCTGCTCAAGCCGGTCTAAACGGCGGAGGCCGTAAGCAACGTTCTGCTCTACCGACAAGTGCGGAAAGAGCGCGAGGTCCTGAAAAACAAAACCGACGCGGCGTTTGGCCGATGAAATGTTGACGCGGCTGGTCGAATCAAATAGCAGCCGGTCGCCGATGGCAATGCGGCCTGCTTCAGGATCCAACAGCCCGGCAATGCAGCGCAGAATAGTTGTCTTGCCCGCGCCGGAGCGGCCCACTATCACTGTGATTCCAGGAACTACCGCAAATTCTGTTTCCAGCTCAAACTGGTGAGGCCGGTTGAACGAGTGACGCGTGCGTAGCTGCACCTTTAGGGTCTCTGAATCCAGGGAGAGAGCCCGTGAAGGTGTTGCGAGGCCGCGAACCCCAAACTGTCGCTGTGATCGACTCATGTCAGTGTTCCTGGTGTGTATTCGCGCCTACCTATTGCGTCAGCATGCCCCGTGAGGCGACTCAAAAACATTGATCCGGCGACTGCGGCTGCTGCGAGCAGCACCAACAGCAAGGCTATCGGCAACGCGCCCGGCAGGCCATTAGACTCAAACTTCACCCACAAAAAGACCGGCAGCGTGTGGGGGTTATAGGCGACGATCAGAGTTGCGCCAAATTCTCCCAGCGCGCGAATCCATGCGAGAGTGACGCCCGCCGCGATGCCAGGCCAGGCAATCGGCAGCGATATCCTGCGAAAGATATCCCACTGCGAGTCGCCCAGCATCGCCGCTGCCATCTCGAGTTTGGCGTCGACGCTGGAGAATCCGGCGTACGCAGAGATGATCACGAAGGGCGCGGATACGAAAAGTTGCGCCAGCACGATCCCCGCCAGGTTGTTAGTGAGGGCGATGTTCCACGAATCCAGCGACCGCCCGATAGTTCCATAAGGCCCGAATGTTTGTAGTAAGAGAATTCCTCCCGCCAGACCGGGAACAACCATCGGCAGAAAAACCAAACCGATCCAGAGTCGTTGCAAAGGGAGGCGACCGCGCGCGAGCAAATATCCCAGCGGCACACCCAGGACAGTCATGATTGCTACGGATATCGCCGAGGTCATCACTGAGATTCGCAACGCTTTGCCCGCGCCAGGCTCACTCAGAAATGCCGGCCAGCCAGACCAGTCTGAGTAAATGAGCAAGTTTGCGATCGGCAGCAAAAGGGTAAGCAGCAGCAGGCCGCCAAGCAAACCAAAGACTATGAACGTGGGCTTCGTCGATCGCTTCATGGTTCATACTTTCCTGAGCTAAAACTACGTAGCTCAGTTGGAATCTGTGTAGCGTCTCCGCCGGCGCGATGGTCGACGATTCCGAAGCCAAATTCCTTTAGCAGATCATTTGAGGACAAGAGAAATCGCACAAAGGCCTCAGCGGAATCTTTGTGGGCCACAGCCTTTGGAATTGTTATCGTAAAAATGATCGGCGCGCCGGAAACGTGCTCGCCAGAAGGAGTGGTATACGAAACTTGCGAATAGAGGGCAGAGAACTTCGGATCGCTCAAGTTGATTTCGGCTGGGAAAGTCACGAAGGGCAATTTATGAGCAACCACTTCATGTTTATAGAAAATTCCGCAATCCGATTGGCCAGACTGCACCCGCGCTAGCAGGGCGACTTCGGGGAAGACCTGTTCAGGATTTATTGGATCACCGAGCAAAGCGGGAAGGTCCGGCCGTTGATAATGTTTGGCGGCGAGGTCAAAAAGAAAAAGAGTTCGATACCCCTTCGGATCGGTTCGGGGATCACCTCTTCCAAAACGTAGTCCAGGCGTTTTCAGCACTTCATACCACGGAATCGTACCAGCAGCTGCGGCCTCGAATTGTGGCGCAAACTTACTGTTGGGACTGTATGCAAGCACAAGTTGCGAGGACGCCAGCGTTAGGAACCAGGCCACGAGTTCGCCGTTCTTACTCCCCATCAGCACCTTTTCATTAACCGATGGATCAGCACTAATGAACACGTCCGGGCTTCTGAGGTGATCGTGGATCATTCTTGCCGCACCCAACGACCCCTGCGCTTCACCCTGGAATTCATAACCACTTGACTTGGAAAAAGCTGGGCCAAGTCCGTTCTCCATCACGGTAGCGAGAGAGCCCGCATACAAGACGGATACGATGTGATTCTGAGCACGCTGGGCGCACGATGCCAACAGCAGAGCGCAGATCGCAACCAAAGCTCCGTAAAGCCTAAGTGACATGCAAAGTCGCTTCATACTCTGAACCCCGTTCATGTTTACACTCGGCGCTTTCCGAAGTCATTCGCGGTTTATGGTTTATAGAAAGACGGATCGTGAGTAAGACCCAAAACTGATTTACCGATCATCGCCAGTATGTGATCGTCATTATCATGACGCACGTAGAAAGAAAGATCGCGATAGATGCGCTCGAGAACACTGGGCCGGATCAGACAACGCGCGCCGCACGCGCGAATGCAGTGTTTGACTGAATCTTCCGCGAGATGCTCGACGACGTGGCGGGCCCGGCTGCCGGCGATCTGCGCTTCCTGATACTTTCCGGTCTCCCATAATCTCGCCACATGTTTTAGCCAGAGGTGTGCCGTCTCCACATTCACAGACATTTGACCGATGTGGTGCTGAACGTATGGATCCTCAGTCTTCTTCTGGTTAGTAATATATTCGACAGCGTAGTCGTAAGCAGCTTCCGCAGCCCCCAGAAAAGTCGCGGCGTAGTGTGGGATGAAGCAGGTCTGCCATCCTTCTTTGAGATACTGTCCGGGACGGCCAATAATGTCGCGGTCGGGGATGAAGGTGCCATGAAAGTGAACTACATGACTGGCAGTGCCTCGCATCCCGATCGGATCCCACCACGACGAGTCAACTTCTACGGTCGGGTCGGAGAGTTCACAAGCCATCATCAGTTGCGTGTCGAGCGAGGCTGCGTCCGCATGACGAACGCCGCCAGGCCCCGCCGTATTGACGAGCAGGATTGCCATCTCCGCACCACCCGCGCTGGTTGCGAATGCTTTGTTGCCATTGATGACATAACCGCCGTCCACTTTTTCAACAGAGGTCCCAAAACGCACGGCCTCTCCCGGCTTTCGCGCCTGGGGCTCCCCACTCCAGGCGACCCATTTGTCGCCTCGTTCGACAACTCCTTCAAACCAGCGACGCCTCTGCTCGTCGTTTGCCATCCCATCGAGCAATACCAGCGAATTCACGTGGCCTTCCCAGCAACGAGCCAGCGAAAGATCAGCCTTCGCGATCTCCTTGGTCATCATCCACAGGGTGAAGACGTCGCCGCGATAAGGTCCCAGGCCAAGGCCGCCTAATTCCCGGGGAACTACGGGCGCAAGCAGGCCAGCGTGGAAAAGATCGGCGAAGTCCTCCGCCGGGAAAGTTGCGGTCTCATCGTATTGCGAGGCTCGCGGCGCAAACTTTTCCCGCGCCAGTTCGCGAACGCGGTCAATCAGATCCTGTTGCTCGCTTTCGAGAGACAGTTGCGAGTAAGTCTCGTGGTTTAAGTAGGCGGTAACCATTTGTTTATGGCAATTGTTCAGCTTCTCGAGGTCAATCAAAATGGAATGCAAACTAACAGTTTGCGCTACATCAACTCGAAGGCAAACCAACAGTTTGCGCTACATCGGCGGTCGCGACCGTAGTAGTTCGTCGCAATGTCTCAGGCGCGATAATTGGGGACATATCTTTGCCCGTCATCATTTGGAATTGACGAAGCACTTGTGTCAACAGTACGTCGCGGCCATCGATTACAATCTGTTCGCGCCCGAGTGTACTGTCAACCAGTGATGTCGGTCGCGTTCCATAAACCAGATCAATAATTACTGCGCCGTCGCTCAATCTATCCACTTTGAACGGAACTTCATCGGTGTCACGGCCAACGGGCGTCGCGTTTACCACGATGTCAAAACCTTCGGCGTCAAAGTTTGGCAACGGCAGATAAGGCAAACTTAGCAGCTCGGCTGCATGGCTACCGCGTTCGGCGCCGCGATTGACGAGTGTTACTCCGGCCCCCGATTGAACTAAAGCGGCAGCGATGGCGCGACCGGCGCCGCCACAACCAATCACGGCCGCGCGTTTACGGTCCACCTTAACGTTTCGTTCGCGGGTCGCCATGTAGATCACTTCCGGATCGGTTGTGTCAGCACTCCAGTAGCCATTGTTTCTCACGAGGATATTTGCCGACTCAGCTTGCCGGGCCATCGGGCTCACGCTATTTGCGGTTCGCAGCGCAGCTTCCTTGTGTGGAGACGCCACAGTCATTCCGTTCAAGCTAAAACCCAGCGAATCAAACACTCTTGAGCGGACGACCGCCTCCCAGAACTCGTCAAAAGACTCGACATGAAGCGGCAAGAACAGTCCCGGATATTTCATCTCACGATAGGCGGCATTGTGCAATCGCGGCGACAGCGAATGAAACACGGGGCTACCAATAATCGCGAAGATTTCTTTTGTCGGCCGCAATTCGGGAAGACCGTAGTCATCAATTAGTTTGTTGATGGTGGGTTCGCCAGGAACTGGCGCACCATGAGGCATCGCGCCATAGATCGCGGGTGCGCCCAGATGAAGCGCAACCAGTCGGCTCCAGAATCCCATTGGTCCCTCAGCGTAGGCGATCGTGTCCGAACGAGCGAGAGACTTGAGAAGTGCCAACGGCGTAAATTCGTCACTGATCCTTTTCGAGCGGCAGATCAGTTTGTAGTTTGCCGCCGGCACCGAAGCTATTTGCGCGAACCGTGCTTTCAGTTCTGCCAAATCACCAGCCGGTCCGTACCTGGAGATCAGGCGTTGCCCTGCCGGAATCTCAGTTAAGAGTTCAGGCGAACAGTCCTTATTCGCTTCCAACTCGACGCGATCGTAATGGTGAGCTGCTTTCTGGAAACGACGCTGTCGCTCCGATGGTGAGTCTGAAGATTCGCCGCCTGCGTCTTTGCTTCGCAACGCATAAATGAGTTGGCCTTTGAAATTTGCGCGTAGCCATTCCGGGTTGAGATCCCCAATCAGGTCGGCTCGTATCTCGAGCGAGCCAACGGAACCTGGCAGTGCTGACAGCTCCGCCCCGGAGGGTGACGGGGGTGCCATTAAGGTCGCTATTAAATCGGCTTTAGCCATTGAGGTGCTCGGTAGTTGAGAACTTGTAGACATAGTGGCGGCTGGATTTAGCCTCTTCTGCAAGGAAGCAGACCGTATGAGAACTCCGCCATACCAATAGCGGACTAACTATACGTCCGTCGCTCCGAGAGTTCAAATACTTTGCTATGACGCGGCGAGATGGGCAAGTCGGTTGAGGACCGATGAGGCGCATTTGGACGCAATCTGGGCGAGGTGAATATGGAGCGCCGATGCTTAGTTAACTGCCTAATTGGGACGAATCGATTCAGGTTGAAACCTGATCGTAGCGAGAATGCCCAGCACCACAAATAACACCAGGGTCAGGAGCTGTGCAGCTAGGAATGGAGGTTCAGACTGTGTGGGCGCCAGCGCCTGGAAGGCCGGCACATTCTCGAACAACTGCACGATCAATACGAAGACGTTGAGATAGAGCGACAAGGTGGCGCCAATTACGAAAAGCCAGCGCCAGCGGCCAAGCAGATGACGACCGTAGCGCGCGAAGATCGTGAGCGTCAGGATTAACAGCGAGACAATGCCGACACCAATCGCCGGCGTGAAACCATGGAACGGAAAGAAGAAGCCCGTGACGCTGGTCGCTGCTGTGGTCAAAAGAAAGAATGACGTCCAATGATCCAGTCCTCTGTTGGTCAGCAGGCCTAAGACAACAACAAGTCCGGAGAGAATCGCGACCAGGCTGATGGCGACGTGAACGTGCGTAAAGGTCTGAAGATCGAACATAGTGCCTACCTTTCAGAACTGGGGCTTTTGCTATTGCTGGCTTGTCAGGTGGTTCGGAGCTAATACGCGCGCTAACATTATCAAGAAAATGTTACGGCGTCGAAGCTGGAATTGCATATGCGGCGACCTGCCTTGACGACCCCGAAGCAACAGCCTAAGGTTTGAAGCGATTCAGCAAAACAGGAGAAGGTTGGGAAACGGATGGCTGCGCGAACTATCGTCGTGGGAGATATCCACGGATGTTATGACGAGCTCGAGGACATGCTGGCAGAGGTTGACTTTGGTCCTGACGACCGCCTCATTTCAGTTGGTGATCTGATTACCAAAGGTCCGAAAAACAGGGAAGTGCTTGATCGATTCATGACCGACCAGCAATTTTCCGCGGTTATTGGCAATCACGACTTGGCCCTGCGCCGTCGCTGGAACGGTGAAAAATTCAAGCTGAAGGATGCACAGAAAGCCACCCACAAGGAATTAAAGAAAGATAAAGAACACTATCTCCCTTACCTTAACGCGCTTCCATTCATGATCGATTTAGGAACTCACTTGGTGGTCCATGCCGGACTGCGGCCCGGAGTGGCGCTACATTCCCAGACCACTGAAGATATGACCGAGTTGCGCAGTTTGGGCAAAGACCGTGCAGCTCGCGATGGCACTCCCTGGTACGACGAATATGACGGCGAGAAAGTAATCATATTTGGCCACTGGCCGGCGCCGGAACCGCGCCGCGGAAAAAAGGCCATCGGACTGGACACCGGCTGTGTTTATGGTAAAAAACTAACTGCATACATTATTGAGACTGAGGAGTTTAAGACGGTGCCGGCGCGCGAAACCTATGATCGTAGCTAGGCGCGGGGCTGAACCTTCCGGCGGGTTGATTGCGCGTTACCAATAAACGTGATTTCAACTTCAAGCAGTCTCAATTACGGAGATCGGGATGGATGACCAAAAAGAGAGTTTGAGTTTGCCGGGTAAAGCGGAGCAATCCCATGAACCAGGGGCTGCTGTAGATTCCGGCGAAACACCCTCGATAAAGCAACCCCGGATTCCGCGTGCAAATCCTTCAGAGGAACAACATTTCCTGGCGTGGTCCGTTTCGAATCGAGATTTGAGTCAGCTTGAGTTTTATGAACGCATTCTTGAAGAAGCTGCGGACGAGTCAGTGCCCGTGCTCGAACGTTTGAAGTTTCTTGCCGTTTTCTCCAGCAATCTCGACGAGTTTTTCATGGTCCGAGTCTCCGGTCTGAAGGAGATGTTGGGAATCAAGGATTTCCAGCCGATGCCGGGCGAACTTACGCCAACGGACCAACTGCAAGTTATTCGCGAACGCACCCTGCCCATGGTCGAAAACCAGGTCAAGTGTCTGCGTGATAGTGTTCTTCTGGAACTCGCGAAGCAGGGGGTTGAGATCGTGAGTTACGAATCCCTGTCTGATCGCGAGAAGAAGGCGCTTAACAACTATTTCATGAAGAAGATCTTCCGCGTGTTGACTCCTCTCGCAGTTGACCCGGCACATCCGTTTCCTTTCATAGCCAACCTTAGTTTGAATATTGGGCTTACGGTTGAAGTTGACTCAGATCCTGATGAGCCGGTAACGATGGGAAGTTTGCCGCGCTTCGTCCGGATTAAGGTGCCGCCTGTCGTGCCGCGGCTAATTCCTGTGGGTGACGGGAGAACCAGGTTTATCCTTTTGGAGGAGTTGATCGACGCAAACCTTCATCTGGTTTTCCCGAGCATGCGGCTCAGCAAGAGTTTCCTGTTTCGCGTCACGCGCGACGCCGATGTTGAAATTAGAGATGATCTGGCGTCTGATCTTTTGGGACGAATTAAAGAGTCGTTGCGCGAACGTCGTTTTGGGAATGCGGTCCGCCTTGAAGTTTCCACGACCATGCCGCAGTACATGATTGAATACCTGACTAAATCGCTTGAGCTTGAGTCTGACGACGTGTATGTGATGGGCGGGATTCTGGGCGTGGGCGATTTGATGCAGCTTTACGGTTTGGACAGGCCCGAGCTCAGAGACAAGCCGCTGCGTATGACCGTGCCGGGGCCGCTAAGCAAGAAGAAACATTTTTTTGACGCCATTCGGAAACAAGACATACTGCTTCATCACCCTTATACGGCTTACACGACTGTTACCGAATTCATTCAGGCGGCTGCCAAGGACCCGAAGGTGCTGGCCATCAAGATTTGCCTTTACCGCACCGGCAAGAATTCGCCAATACCCGAAGCTCTGATTGAGGCCAGCGAACAGGGGAAACAGGTAACGGCGATAGTCGAAATCAAGGCCCGCTTCGACGAAGAGAACAATATTGAATGGGCAAGCAGACTCGTTGAGGCAGGAGTGCACGTGGTCTATGGGCTGGTAAACCTGAAGACCCATAGCAAGGTAGCATTGGTGATCCGCGAGGAAGACCAGGGACTGCAAACCTATGTTCACATCGCCACTGGCAATTACAATCCGACCACGTCGAAGGTCTACACGGACCTGGGTCTGCTCACGGCCAACGCAGATATCGGCGACGATGCGACCGACTTGTTTAACTACCTAACTGGATTCTCGAGGCCGCGGGAGTACACCCATTTGATGGTAGCGCCGGTGAACCTGCGCGAACGCATGCTGGCGTTAATCGAGCGCGAAATTGCTCACGCAGAGGCCGGACGACCAGCTGGCATCGCCGCAAAGATAAACCGGCTGACTGATCTCGAAATTATTGACGCGCTTTACCGGGCCTCGAAAGTGGGTGTGAAGATTGATTTGGTGGTGCGGGGTTCGTGCATGCTGCGACCGGGAGTTGCCGGCCTTTCGGAAACCGTTCACGTGCGTAGCATCGTCGGGCAGTTTCTCGAGCACAGTAGGATTTTCTACTTTGCGAACGGCGGCGCCGACGATGTTTATATCGGCTCTGCAGACTGGATGACGCGCAACCTTGATCGCCGAGTCGAAGTTGTAACTCCGATTCTCGACGCGAATCTAAAACGCTATCTGAAGGATGTAGTACTCGGCGCTTACCTTAAAGACAACGTGAAGGCAAGAATCCTTAACTCCGAAGGGTCTTACGATCGGGTGCCGATGGAACCCGAGGAGGAGCCATTCAATAGCCAGTTGCATTTTGAGGGAAGTATTAGTTTAAGTTCCTAACCTGGGGGAGTTCATGACGCGGAAATTATTGCAAACTTCAATCTTTGCGCTGGTCCTTCTTGTCGTCAGTTTTCCGGCAAAAGCGCAAAAGTCTTGTTTCACTTCTGAAACGCGGGCCGAGGCTGAGCGTAGCGCGAAAGTCTGGCAGCAACCTGACCCTGGATATGATCCAGTTCTCGGTTACAACCCAGCTACCGGTCCGCGCGCCGGCGCTCCAACGGTTGATTCCGACGGACGCGCCGCAGCTTTTAATTGTGTCGCGAATAAGAAGGACAACGAAGGGACCGGAACGACACCGAAGTTTTATTGTTCGTTGCCGGGCGCCGTCGACGAAGACGGCGAACCGCTGCGCTACAAGATCAAACCGCATTTCAAGGGACAGTCGAAAGACAAAAGAAATGGCGAGGTCTATGGCGAGTTTCTTTCGTCACGCTTCTCGAAGGCGCTCGGTTTCTTCGCTGATGACGAATGGGTAGCAGATGTTACTTGCCCCGACTGTGAGAAAAGTTTGAACAAGGGATTTCAGGGCGTGCCGTTCAGTCCGTTTCAGCCGGCTGCGGGAATCGAGTTACCACTGGGAAACGGCATTGACGTCAAGTGCAGCACTAAAGATTCGGCGCCGCTTGAGGACTCGCTTGAAAAGCTATTGCATTCAGGATCGCCGCGCGCAGAGATCGATGCCTTCAAACTTTGGCTGGCCTTCATCGATCATGGTGACACAAAGACTGATAACCACAAGTTTAGTTGTCTCGATTCAAAGAAGAACCCTGACGGCTCGCGCGTCTGCAAACCCGGCCAGGCGGTTTTCTACGTCAGTGACATGGGTTCGACGTTTGGTTTTTCAAGTTCCAGCGAGAGCAAGGCGAGGTTGAAGGCCTGGCAGGGTAAAGACCCCATCAAGGTGAGGGGCGGTCGCTGTACTACCACAGCGAAAAGCGTTGGCGATGCCCGCATTAGTGAGCCTGGGCGCGCGCTGTTGGCGGATGGTTTGCAGCAACTTCTTGATGCGGAAAATGCGAACGGCTTGATCACCAGAGTGTTCGGCGCCTCGCGCAACGAAGAGCGCGACCAGCCGCCGCAAGCGTGGACGACGGAGTTTGTGCGCAAAGCCAAAACGATCATCGACGCTCGTTGCTCGAATTGAAGTTGTTAATGTTTGAAAGGAGCAGATTGGGATGAACCAAGCGCTGGTGCGAATTTTGGTGATTTTCTTCGCCGTCTTAATTGGCAGCGGCCTGCTTGTCTACGTCTTGCTCGAACGCTCCGCGGGAACTGGAACCGGCGCGGTGACTGAGCCGCAGATGACTGCGACGCAATCCGGTTCGCCAACTGCTTCGCCTGAGACTGCGAGCTCTCGCGATAGGGCTAACAATTCAGTCCTTTCGGAAATCTTTGGTATTGACCATCAGAACGGCCGCGTAGCTGAAGAAGCTGAGCGCGGGGTCATTGCCGCTCGAGTGCTGCTTCGATTCTTAATCGCTGCGTTTCTCGCGATGCTGCTGGCCTTTCGTTGGCGTCGCGGGTTCAAGATTACCCAGCGTAATCCATACGTTGCTCAGACCCAGATATTGCTCGCGGTGGTAGCTGCCGCGATGATGATGATCGTTGGCGACAGTGCGGCTCGAGCTTTCGGAATCTTTGCTGCCGCGTCTTTAGTTCGTTTCCGCACCAACATTCGCGACCCGAAAGAGACAACTGTGCTTTTGATTTGTCTTGGGGTTGGCTTGGCGTGTGGTGTCGGGCGACTGGACATGGCCCTGATACTGACCGCATTTGTCCTGCTGGCGCTTTTGATTTTGGAGTATTTCGAATCGACACAAGTCTTTCGCGCAATGGAAGTCCGGATTGAAACGCGAAACCTGGACGAAACTCACGCAGTGCTCAAGAGTCTTTTTCAAAGACACGGCTGCAGTTTTGAACTACGTCATCTGGAGCGGGAAATCGCAGATGGAGACAACGGCAAGATCGTTTATGAAATGAACCTCGGCCTGGCCGATAGTACCGATCTGTTGACCGAGGAAATTCTTTCCGAAGATTCGAAAAACATCGCCGGTCTTGAATGGGAACAGAAGAAGAGCTCGACCTACATTTACAACTAGAAAGTTCCCAACACCCGGAAACGAAAAGGCCACCCAACTAATGATTGGGTGGCCTGCTTGTTTCGTAAGCGGAAGCTGATTGAAAGTCTTACTGAGCGCGAACTGAAGTAGCCGATGTGGTTGACGATCCTGAGCCTTTGGCTGCCCGGAGCTTCTCGTAGTAGTCCTGAACAAAATCCTTGTATGCGCCGTGACCCCAGCTGGTGTAGAAGTCAAATTTTTTCATCTCGGCGTAGACCTGTTCATAGTTCCAATCATAAAACTGATAGCGATACACGGCTCCCATGGCGCCAGTGCGATGTCTGCCGCCGGCGCAGTGGAGGTAGAACTTGCCCGTAGCCGGATCACTTGCAACTTTCAGAAACATCCGCGTTGCCTCTTCGGTCGGGTATTTCCGTTCAACCATTGGAATGTTGACGTAGGTCATTCCGAGTGCCTCAACCGCTGACCGTTCATAAGGTTTTGGGTCGTCCGTCAAATCGATGACGGTCTTGATTCCCAGGGCCGCGAGATCTTTATAGTCGTTTTCCTTTGGTTGCGCGCCGCGATAGAAGCGCCCATCCATCTGCCCGAAATTCTTTATTTTGATTGCCGAAAAATCCTGGCTCGCAGCTTCTTGAGCCTGTGAAACGATCGCCAGCGCGAGTACCATAAGAATCGCGCCACTTAGATTGCGGAATGACTTTCGATTTGGCTGCCTCAGCATTACATTGTCTCTCCTATTTTACTGCGCCGGAATTTGCATGTGCCGAGCAAACAACAACGTCCGGATGATGCCCCCTATAACCGCGCCAAGGTTAACACCAGAAACTACGAGACTCAATCGTAATCTCAGCTGGCTTACGAAATAAACTGCAATTTCGCGCAAATTTCCAAGGGTTTCGTCGATATCGTGCAACTTGAAAGGTTGAAAAATCAGCCGATAGTTGACGAACTCTGATTGCCTTTTCCGAATGTCTGAGTTTGATAGATGAAACAACACACGAATCCGTTGTTTCGCGCGTCACATTCCAAAACGAAGATGGCGGTTTTGGAGTTCCGGCTTTCTTGAGTCTTCGCGTACCGTCAGAGCGCGATAGCCAACCGCTGCAGCCTGACTTTCACTCGATCAATTGACGTCGCCAAAGTTTTGCGCCTAAGGTTGTGGGTGCAGCACAACTCTTGATTGTTGAACTCGCAGTGTCGCTGGTGGTCATTCTATGGAAACATCGTTCACATCGGTTGGTGTCTTTGCGCTGCTTGGGCTGGGACTCGTGTTTGGTTTGAAGCACGCCACCGAGGTTGATCATGTGGTCGCGGTGTCGGCAATTGTCAGCGAACATCGGAACGTTTGGCGATCGGCGATTGTCGGTGCGTTGTGGGGCGCAGGGCACACGGCATCGCTCATCGTTGTTGGCATACTGGTGTTGGTGTTTCGCATCGCCATTCCCGAAAGAGTTGCAAACTGGCTCGAGTTTGGGGTGGCTTTGATGATAATCGTGCTGGGCGTGCTGGCAGTGTTGCGCGTGTTACGAAAACGCGCGGACGTTCACCTGCATCGACATAGTCATGACGGACAGTCGCATGTCCACGTTCACTTTCATGAGCACGGCACCGAACACGCTGCGCCTTCTGATTCAGCACCAGTTGCGCATTCACATGCGATTTCGCGCATTGGGTTCAAGCCGCTGCTGGTTGGCGCGATGCACGGCCTGGCCGGCTCTGCAGCCTTGACTTTACTGGTGCTGACGCAAATTCCATCTATGCTCCTGGGTTTGCTCTATCTGGCGCTGTTTGGTATTGGCTCTACTTTCGGCATGTTGCTGATGTCTGGTCTGATCGGGTTACCGTTCGCGTTGAGTGGACGACGGCTATCGAATATTAACTACGGACTGCAAAGCGCAGCGGGTGGATTGAGTATCGCCTTCGGACTTTGGTACGCGGTGGCGATAGTCGTCAGTAGCCACTAATCAGCGAAATAGCAATCAGCAGTCAGCGAAAACAAAAGCCTTCAATCTCTGACTCGAGGTTGAAGGCTTTTTGCTGAACGCTGAATACTGACCGCTGACTACTTCTTCCGCTATTGTCCGATTGGTGGATCGGTGGCAGTTGCGGGCTGCGTCGGATTAACGTGAATGGTGTTGCTGTCAGAGTCGAAGTAGAAGTGATTCTTTCCGGTGGCGCCCACGCCTTCAGTGACCTGAGGATCAGCATTGACGACGTAACCAGGCTGGGTACTGGTTGATTTGGGAATAACCCGCATCTGGAAAACGTAACCTTCAACCACCGGCGTAGTTCCCGCAAATCTGGTATCGAGCAAATTTTCCTTCAACATCTCATCGAAGGTGCCAAACGACGTGCGCTGGTGCGCGTTGTAGTAAAGCATCTGCTGCTCACCCATTGTTCGGAGCGTATGAATAGCAGCAGCTTCGTTTGCTGACTTCACGGCGGCTTTCCAACCCGTCACGCCAACCGCGATCAGGATGCCGATGATCGCAATCACGATCATCAACTCAATTAGGGAAAAGCCGCGCTCGGCATTGCGTTGTCTTAGGTTGTGGCTCATAAAACTCCTCGGCTCGTTACACGTGTGAACTAAAGTTTGGTTCCCGGTTCAGCCTGAAAACGCACTGTCATCGAGCGCAAGCGTAGTTTACTACAGTAAATTCGGAACGTCATGTCACGCCGGATTCCGGTACTCGTTTAGCTTGAACGGGCCTCTCCCTGAAGTGCGGCGACCTGTCGCCGCTTTCGCCTGCGGCGGCCTGACGCTGCGTCCGGAGCAAATCAATATGGAAAAGTCGCGCTCGTTCATCGCCGACCAAAGCGGCGACAGGTCTCCGCACTCCAAGGAGAGGTTCGTTTTTGAAAAGTGAAACCGTTTGAGGTTTGACGTGCGGCAGCGGGTCTTAGCATGTAGAATGAAGAAAATTTGGGTCGACAGGGATGCAGTGAATGAGACGTCTCGAACCGGTAACGGGGAATAAGCCGCTGGTAGTCGCTGATGCAGTCGAAAAGATCGACCGTTTGCAGCATGCCATCGAGACTGTGATCAAAGGCAAACGGGAAGCGGTGCGCCTCGGTATTGTCACCCTGCTTGCCGGTGGTCACCTGCTGATTGAGGACGTTCCCGGGGTTGGCAAGACCACGCTGGCCCACGCGCTGGCGCGGGCGCTTCACTGCAGCTTTCAACGAATACAATTCACTTCCGACCTCCTGCCATCAGACGTTATTGGGTTGTCAATTTACAATCAGCACACCAGCGTATTTGAGTGGAAACCGGGCCCAATCTTCGCAAATGTGGTGTTGGCTGATGAAATCAATCGCACTACTCCCAAGACTCAGTCCGCGTTGCTTGAGGCTATGGCCGAACGTCACGTGACTGCCGAGGGCATCACGCATCCATTGCCGGCGCCCTTCATGGTGGTGGCCACGCAAAATCCCATTGAGCATCACGGCACTTACCCGCTGCCTGAGTCGCAGCTCGACCGCTTCATGCTCCGGCTGCGCATAGGTTATCCGGCGATTGATGACGAAAGACAGATCCTTCGCGATCGAGAATACAGCGATCCTTTGGACAATGTTTTGCCGGTAATGACAGCCGAGGAAATTGTTGAGCTGCAACAGGGGGTTGCCGATGTTGCTGTAGACGATGCGTTGATCGAATACTTGATGCGTATTGTTGCCGCCACGCGCGATTCGGAAATGTTGGATCTGGGCGTTAGTCCGCGCGCGACCTTATCGCTCTTCCGTGCTGCGCAGGCGTTGGCGCTAACTGAGGAGCGTGCCTACTGCATTCCCGACGACATCAAGCGACTCGTCCTCCCCGTCTTTGCCCACCGCATTCTGGTCAGCACTCGCTACGCTTCATCCATGCGCCGCAGCGAAGAAGCAGAAGCTGTGTTGACTGAAATAATGAAGACTGTAAGCGTGCCGCTCTAAGGAGATGCGGTGACACGGAGACACGGAGAAACGGAGACCTCGGCGAGACAGAGCTCCGCGTCGCCGCGTCCCCGTGTCCCCGTGTCATCCTTCGCGCGGTGGCGCAACGCAATTCTCGGAACGCTGCTCGTGATTGGCGGACTCTCCGCTGCGGCGGTGACGCTGCTGGCCCGCCAAAGCGACAACTACACACTCGCCGCAATTGCCGCCATCCTTTCACTTATCAGCGCGGCCCTGATGCTCGTCTTTGTTGTGCCGCCGCTGGCCCGTTCCGCACGCGTGGAAGTGCGCCGCTTCGATTTTCCAATTGAGGTGACCAGTGGAGGCGCGATATTTGTCCTCATCCTGGTAGTGGTTGGGTTTGCTGCCTGGAATACTGGAAACAACCTGCTCTTCATGATCTTCTCGCTGCTTGCTTCGAGCCTGTTTGTGGGAGGCATTGCCGCGCGAGCTTCGTTGCGCGATCTGATCGTGTCG
The DNA here is from genome assembly GCA_036009765.1 of Pyrinomonadaceae bacterium. Classification (GTDB taxonomy): domain Bacteria; phylum Acidobacteriota; class Blastocatellia; order Pyrinomonadales; family Pyrinomonadaceae; genus PSRF01. The sequence goes on from DASYLB010000020.1 coordinate 81,746, forward strand.
GCGCGTTTCCCGGACCACATCTTCGCCGGCGAAGCAGCGCCGGTCATAGTTACTTTGCGCAACGCCAAACGCGCGCTGCCTTCGTTCTCGATTCTCGTTGAGGCTCGCGGACCGAACGCTGCGAAAAGCAAAACGAGACGGCGACTGGGTGCACGCTTCGTGAAACGGCCGCTGGCTTATTTCACTTACATTCCGCGGTGCGCCGCAGCGGAGCAGCGCGTCGAGCAACTATTTGAAATCCGAGGTCACGTACTGATCAACGGCTTTGAGTTGTCCACGCGTTTCCCGTTCGGCTTTTTTCGCTTTCGCCGCCGCCTGCGCGCGCGCGATGTGGACATCGTTGTTTATCCCAAGCCAGAACTTATCGGCGACGAACTTCACCTGCTTCCCACTTACGCGGGACGAATGGCTTCGGTGAGAAGGGGAGTGGGCCAGGACCTTTTCTCGCTGCGCGATTACCAGCCGCAGGATGATTTGCGCCACATCGATTGGAAGGCAACCGCGCGATCGCGCAATCTCACGGTGCGTGAATTCACCGCCGAAGACGAGCGGCGCATCACGATTGTGCTCGATACGCGAGACCTGTCTGAGGCCGACAGCCAAAATTTTGCGGCGAGATTTGAGGCGGGCATAGTTCAGGCTGCATCGCTGCTAAAGCATTTTGTGGACGAACGTGCGGAAGTCAGATTAATGCTTGGAGACGATCTCGGGCGTTATGGCAGCGGGCTGAAGCATCTCTACGATTGCTTGCGCCGCCTCGCGCTGGTGAATCCGCAGGCAAAAAACGGTGAACCTGAACTCGCGCCGACCGCTGATGATTCAATGACGCATAAAGACGAGAACGTCTTCGACGAAGACTACGCGATTGTATTGACTACAGCGCCTCTCGGTTCCATCCCGGCAAAGATCTGGCGTGCGTCTCATGTGATCCACGTGTGAGGTCAGTGCTGCGGAGTGACTGACCTCATGGGCCTGGGGCTTCGCACAAAAAGGCAAGAAGAGCGGGGGCGGGCCCACCTTCCTGACCCTGAGACTTTCTAACTTGCTCGATAATTCGACCCCTGAAGGCACTTCAACCTAATTCAGCAACTCAAGTGTGATCAGCTCAGGGTCGAAGGCGGGCTTGCCCCCGCTCTTTCTTTAACCAACCTCACACTACGAAAAAAATAGTGCGTGACTTCTGCCGTTCAAATAGTGCTATATTGAATGTCTTGCTCCCGGCCTCATGAAATCCTAATCAATCTCTTTGTCGGGAGAAACATTTGATGGCCACGCTTGCGGCAGCAGCCAGAACCTTTCCAACCAGCAGGTATTCACCAAATATTTTTAGACTCGTAGCGGCCTGCTTTGTTCTGTCCGGCGCTACCGGGCTGATTTACGAAGTGCTCTGGGCCCGCATGTTGGGCCTCGTTTTTGGCGCAACGACGCTGGCCGTGAGCACGGTGTTGGCAGCTTTCATGGGTGGATTGGCTCTCGGAAGCGCACTCGCAGGACGGAGCGGCGCGGCAGTAAAGCGTCCCGTGCGTGCCTATGGACTGCTGGAAATCGGCATCGCGCTATACGCGCTTGCCGTGCCGTTTTTCTTTTCCTTCGTCGATAATCTTTACGCCATCATCTGGCAGAACTTTCATCCGGGTTTCTTTGCGTTTAGCCTCTGGCGCTTCCTGCTATCGTGCGTGATGCTGCTGGTTCCCACCACCCTGATGGGCGCGACGCTGCCGTTGTTGTCAGCGGCGCTCTTGCGATCTGCCGGACCAAATTCAACTTCGATCACCAAACTCTACACGCGTAATCTCTTCGGCGCGATTTGCGGTAGCCTCCTTGCTGGATTCGTACTGTTACCAATCCTCGGCGTCCGCGCTGCGATTTATGTCGCCGCGATCATCAACATCGCGATTGGTATCGCTTCGATCATGGCTGACCGTCGGATGGAAACCCTGTCAACTCTCGACGGCGATACGCAGTCTGCTCTTGAAGAACTGCGACCAGACAACATTCAAGTTGTAACTGGCGTTAACGATGCCAAATTCTGGATGGTGTGTGCCTTCATTTCCGGATTTGTGACTATCAGTACGCAGGTTGCCTGGACGCGCATGCTCGCGATGATCATCGGTTCGAGCACCTACGCCTTCAGCATCGTAGTCGCGCTGTTTCTGCTGGGGTTGTCCGCGGGAGCCTACGTGATAGCGCGCAAGCGTCTCTCGGAAACATTGAGAGAGACTATGATGAAAGTCGAGTTTCTTACGGCAGTAAGTATTGTGCTCAGCCTGGTGGTGGCAAACTATATTCCGGCGTTGCTGGTTAACACCGGTGTGCGTTTGCAGATTAACAGTTGGGCCGGGCTCCTCATGCTGCAAATATTTTCCGTCGCCCTGTTAATTCTGCTACCGGCATTTCTGATGGGAATGGTTATGCCGCTGGTGTTGGTATGGGCCGGAACAAAACCAAAATCTCAATCGGTCCAACTCGTTGGCCGCAGTTACGCTGTGAACACCGTCGGCGCAATCGCCGGAGCGTTTGCCGCCGGTTTTGTACTGATTCCGAAAGTAAACACGCGCTTTACGATTCTCTCGGCGGCTGCGCTTTGCATCGTCGTGGCCGGACTGGCCTATCAACCCAAGGCGGAGGGCCGTGACCGCGACGTGCAACGAGCAATCGCAGCCGGCCTGGTGCTGGCGTTAATAATCGGTCTCTTCATCAAGGGCCCGCGAATGAATTTGGCGGATCTCTCGGTGGGCGCCTACGACAGTTTGGTGCGACTACTCGCAAAATCGCGCGGCGGTGTTGACGACGGCAGCGTGCAGAAACGAGGGCCGGAGATACACCAACTACTGATGTACGAGGAGGGCCCAACCTCAACAGTTTCAGTTCGCAAAGACTGGGACATAACCTCGCTGGCCATCAATGGACGCACTAACGCTTCGGACGGCGAAGACATGGCGACGCAGGTTATGTTGGGACAGATGCCGGTCTTGCTGGCGCCGCGTTTGAAGAGCGCGCTCGTTGTTGGTTATGCAACCGGCGTTACCGCCGGCTCTATTCTGCAGTCGCCCATCGAATCAGTGGCGTGCGTTGAGCTTGAACCGGCGACAGTGAATGCTTCGCGCTTTTTCGAACACGTAAATAATCATCCACTAAACGATCCGCGCCTGCATTTGATCATCGATGACGCCAGAACCTACCTGCGCGTAAATCCCGCGCGCTACGACATCATTGTCAGTGAACCAAGTCACCCGTGGGTCCCGGGAGTTGCAAATCTTTTTACGCGCGAATTTTTCCAGCTTGGTCGCGAGCGGCTCAATGATGATGGCATCTTCGTTCAGTGGTTACAGATCTACCAGTTATCGACCGACAGTCTGCGTTCCGTGCTGGCAACTTTTCACGACACGTTTCCTTACGTCCAGGTGTTTCGTGTTGAGGGCGCCTGGAAGGGAAAGGACTTGCTGTTAGTTGGCAGTAAGACAGCGCTGTCACTGGATCACATCAAGGAACGAGTAGCCGATCAACGAATCGGAGCGGAACTAGCGCGCGTCAAAATCATGAGTGAAGCGGATGTGAAGTCCTGGTACATCTGCGACGAAAAGCAACTGGGGCCGGCGGTTGCAGGCTCGGTCATCAACACCGACGATAACATGCACATTGAGACGACCGTGCCGCGTGAAGCGTTTCGTCCGCTGCTGGAATCGAATGCGACGTGGGTCGAGAGCCTGACGAAGAAGTGACCTTAGGTGGGCGGACTTGTCTTAAAGTCGTAGACAGTGATTGCGACGCGTAGCGTCGCTGTGAATTTAGCCCAGCCTTTCAAGGCTGGGCTCAGGTCGTCCCTAATCCCTGCGTCGCGCCAGCGACGCAATGAAGGTGAATCTTGGCAATTCATTCCGTCGCGACGCGACGGACTTTGTTTGGCTAATTATTTCCCGGCCTTGAAAGGGCCGGGCTAAATTCATATCGACGCTACGCGTCGAACTCTTGCTGTTGTTAGCGACTTTTGAGGCAGAGTCCCGACATATCAATTGTCTGCGGCGATCAGTTCCGCCGCCTTTTCACCGCTGCGGATACAATCAGGAATGCCAAGACCCGAATAAGCATTGCCGGCGAGGACGAGGCCGGGAAGGGAAGCGAGCCGCACCTCAATTCGTTTGACTCGCTCGAGGTGTCCGACGTGATATTGCGGCATCGACCGTTCCCACTTCTTGACTTCAGCGAACAACGGCGCGCGCTCAATCCCAAGCAAGTCGCGTAGGTCCGCGCGTACTCTCGATACCAGTTCAGCCTCACTCAGTTCGACGAGTTCCGGTTGTAAGGCGCCGCCAACGAAGGCGCGCAACAAGACCTGACCTTGCGGAGCACGACCGGAGAATTTCACGCTGCTAAAAGTACAAGCCATCAGCGAACGCTTTTCAATGAACGGCACGACAAATCCGAAACCGTCGAGCGGATGTGGAATGTCTTCGCGTTGGTAGGCCAAATTGATAGTGGTGCTGGACGCGTAAGGAATTTCAGATAACTCCGCGCCCAGTTGCGGATCGAGCTCGCTCAGTAAACGGGAACTTGCGTAGGCGGGCAGTGCAAGACAGAGCGCGTCAGCCACGATGGTCTCGTGATCACTAGTCCTTAGTTTCCATTCGAGTGGAAGATCGTTCCCCGCTTCCGCAGGTTCACGCGTGAGCGACTCGACAGTAGTGTTAAGTTTGATCGAAGTTTGACCTTGATTCGCGTGCGCCGCAATTCTTTGTTTGAGCGCATCGGTCAATACCTGCATGCCGCGGTCAAACGAAAGAAAGAGACTGTAGCGCGCCCCGCTTGTGTCTGACTCCTGCTTTAAAGGCGCGCCGCCGTTCGCTTGTCGTAACGCACGAATAACGCTGCCGTGCGCGCGCTCCATATCCAGAAAACGCGGCATGGTCGCCCTGAGACTAAGTTTTTCGGGATCGGCAGTGTAGATGCCGCCGACCATTGGTTGGGCCATGCGCTCAAGAGCCTCATTTCCGAAGCGCCGGCGTACGAATTGAGCGAGGCTCTCGTCGGCTTCAGTGCCATTTGACTGGCGTCGCGGAATTGCCAGCTCGAGCGCCATTCGCGCCTTGCCTGACCAACTGAAAATGTCGCTCCTGAAGAAAGGCCAAAATCGAGACGGCGCCAGCAAATGAAATCCCTCAGGCACCGCCAGGAGCCGCCCATGCTTCACAATAAAGCTGCGCCGGTTGTGCTCGTTTGTTTCTATCAGGCGAGATTCGAGATTGAGGCGTTTGCAAAGTTCGAGTGCCGCTGGTTTTTCGGAGATAAAAGAATCCGGACCGCTCTCGACGATAAAGCCGTCGCGCTCACGCGTCTGAATGATTCCGCCAGTCCGATCACATGCCTCGAGCAAAGTTAGACTAACTTGATCGCCGGATTCCTGACTGCGCTCGAGCAACCGGTGCGCCGCGGCCAGTCCGCTGATGCCCCCGCCGATAATGACTAGACGCTTCATCTCACTAAGGTTTAGACCAACGAACAACAGCCCTGGGCACAGGGTGAAATGCGGGCCCCGAACTTTCCGAGAAATCGGCGAGGCCTTTCTGGTTCGAACCGTTCCATGATGAGCTCGCGAATCATTGCGATGAACGCGGGATGTGTACCGGCGGTCGCGGCGCGAATCATGTTCAAACCCAGTTCGCGACAAAGCGTCGTCGCTTCAGTGTCAAGATCGTAAATGATCTCCATGTGATCGGAGACGAAACCAATTGGAGCTACAACTACGTCCCTGGTTCCAGCGGAGTGCAACTCCCGCAGGACGTCGCAAACATCCGGACCAACCCATGGCTGCGCGGGCGAGCCGCTGCGACTCTGAAACACAAGCCGCCAGCTGTTGCCACCAACTGCTTCCGCGATTAGACGACTACTTTCCTGCAGCTGTTGCTCGTAGTCGCAGTTTTGCGCCATCGACTCGGGAATACTGTGCGCAGTGAAAACAAGCTGCGCTGCTGCGCGGCGTTCTTCCGGAAGTTGTGCCAGCGCGGTCTGGATGTTGGCTATATTTGCTTCAATGAAGCCCGGATGGTTGTAGAAAGCACGCAGCTTTTCCACCCGCGGCGCATCCGATCCAACCGCGGCGCGCGCGTGTTCGATGTTTTCAAGATATTGACGGCAACTTGAATAGGAACTGTAGGCCGAGGTGACAAACGCCAGTGCATTCTTTACGCCGTGGTCGCGCATCTTAGCCAACGTGTCTGTAAGGAGCGGATGCCAATTCCGATTGCCGAAATAGATCGGAAGCTGCGGTCCATTGGTTCTTAACTCCTGCTCCAGCGCGGCGATGAGTTTTCGATTCTGTCCATTGATCGGACTGACGCCGCCAAACTGTTCGTAGTGCTTCGCAACTCCCAGCATTCGCTCACGCGGCACGTTCCGACCACGCAGCACGTTTTCGAGAAACGGCATCACATCGTCCATTCCTTCCGGGCCGCCGAAAGAGACTACCAGCAATGCATCGTAAGGCTCGATCATTTCGATTTTGTTTCCACGATCAGGCGTGGAGGAGGTCAACAACTTGATGATTACTCTAGGGTCGTTCGCCTGGGGCTCCTCCGTGAAGCCTCCGTGTTCTCTGTGTCTCAGTGGTGGAAATCCAATGAGAACTATTTACCACTGAGACACAGAGAACACAGAGGTTGCACAGAGAAATGCATTAAGGACACTACCCCGGTCTCAGCTTGTTTGACTCAACTCGTGAACCATTTCGACCAGTTTGATCACGTTTTCAACCGGCGTCTCGGGCAGTATGCCGTGGCCCAAATTGAAAATGTGTCCGGGCCGTCCGCCCGCTTGATCGAGTATCAACTTCGCCTGCGCGCGCAGATGATCTTGATTCGCAAACAGGGCCACCGGATCAAGGTTACCCATCACTCCTACGTCGCGGCCAATTCGCTCCCAACCTTCATCCAAACGCACGCGCCAATCTAATCCAATAATATCGCCGCCGGCCTCGCGCATTAGTTCCAACAACGCCGCAGTGCCGGTGCCGAAGTGGATCACGGGAATTCCCGATCGGATGCCGCCTATCACCATGCGCGTATACGGCAAAACATAAGCGCGATAGTCGTCAGGACTGAGCGCTCCAACCCAGGAATCAAACAGCTGAACTGCCTGCGCGCCGGCGTCAACCTGCGCGTTAAGATACTTCACCAGGCCGCGAGCGATCAGGGACATCATCGCATGCCAGGCGCCACTGTCGTTGTACATCAGCGACTTGGTCTGTACATAGTTTTTCGACGCGCCGCCTTCAACAATGTAAGACGCAAGTGTAAACGGAGCTCCTGCGAATCCGATTAACGGCAGATTCGGACGTAGCGCGTTTCGCGTTTCTCGAATCGCTTCGAACACAAAGCTCAACGCCGACACATCCTCAACCTCCAACAAGCGATCGACGTCAGCACCGGAGCGCACCGGATTATGGATCACTGGCCCTTCGCCCTTGCTGAATTCGAGTTGGAGGCCCATCGGCTCAATGATGAGCAGGATGTCGGCGAAGATGATAGCTGCGTCAACGTTGAGTCGTTCAGCGGCGGTCACAGTTACCTCAGCTGCAAGCGACGGCGTTTTGCACAACTCCAGAAAACTCATGCGAGCGCGCACCTCGCGATACTCTTTCATGTAGCGACCGGCTTGCCGCATTAACCAAATCGGCGTGTAAGGAACGACCTCGCGACGGCACGCGCGCATGAACACGCTGTCGTCCAGTGACGCCGGAAGAATAGCTTTCTCGGTGCTCAAAAGTTCGACTCCAGAATCCTGTAATTATTCCAAAAACATGGAAGAAAATTTCTGCAACTTTCGTTGAAGGAGTGCGTTAAACCCAGTGCCATTGGGGTGTCCTAACAAGCCTTATCAAGTTAGTTCGAACGCATCCAGGATTCAGACTACAACAAACCAGCGACCAGCTGGTAGCGACCACAGATTGATGTGACCAAAACTGTAAAGTTGGACCGCGGCGAGTAACTTCTTATGCGGTGATCGCAAACCAACAGTTCGCGTTGCACAAAATTCAAAACACGGGGTTAACACCTGCGCTCCTGGTAGCGTCCTAGTCAGTGAAAACGGCTCGGATGTTCAGGGAGACCCTCCACACAATGAAACGCCTCGTAATCGCTGCCACTGTACTCCTTCTCTCTGTTATCCCGTCGTGGGCCCAACCAAGTGCACTAACTTCAGCAACGCCAGCAGCGATTGAAAAGAAGACCGCTGAAACTCATTCATCGACCTCGCCAGACAACAGTTCCTCACCCGTAAAACCAAGTGCCGGAAAATCCTCTAGCGTACTCCCGCCTGAAAAGGCCCAACCGGTTAAGTTGGTCTTGTTTGCCAAACCGCCCGTGATAGATGGCAAGCTTGACGAGGAAGTGTGGCAGTCAGCGCCGCAGTTCAAAGACTTCTACCAGTGGCGGCCCAGCGATTCGTCGCCGGCGTCAGCACGAACGGAAGTAATGGCTGGTTACGATTCGCGTTTTATTTATTTTGCTTTTCACGCCTACGATGATGTGTCGAAGGTTCGCGCGAATGTGGCAAAGCGCGACAACATTTTCGACGACGATGTGGTTGGGCTAATCCTCGATACCTTTAACGACAAGCGGCGCTCTTACGAGTTGTTCTTCAATCCACTCGGCATCCAGCAGGATGGATTTCTCACCGAAGGCGCCAACGACGATTTCAGTGTAGATATAGTGATGGAGTCGAAGGGAATGGTGACTACTGACGGCTTTACCGTCGAGGTCGCAATTCCATTCAAGTCGCTGCGCTACGAGGCCGGCAAAGACAAGTTGTGGGGTCTGCATATTCTGCGGTTCGTCAAACATGCTGACGGCGAAACAGATTCCTGGATGCCGATATCGAAGGACCAGTCGGGCTTGTTGGGCCAGGCGGGCCATATCACCGGTCTGGAAGGCATTTCGACAGAACGCACGCTCGAACTAATTCCCAGTCTGACGTTATCGGAAACCGGCAAGCGTAAGCGGCCGGTAACTGTGGCCCAAATAGCGCAGGGTGGCAGGTTTGTAAATGAACCAATCAAATTTGATGTGGGCTTAACGGGAAAATACAGCGTGACGCCGCAAGTCACGCTCGACTTCGCCGTTAATCCAGACTTCGCGCAGGTTGAGTCTGACCAGTTGGTCGTTACTGCCAATCAGCGTTTCCCGATCTTCTTCGACGAGAAGCGGCCTTTCTTTCTGGAAGGGATAGACATTTTTCGGACGCAGATTGCTGCAGTTCACACGCGCACCATCGTTGATCCCGACTACGCGGCGAAACTAACCGGTAAGATTGGTCGCAATACTTTTGGCTTGCTGCTCGCTTCCGACAACGCTCCCGGAAACTTCAGCGAGGACGAGCGTCCCACGGTGGATTCTCGTTTCCTGGACAAGAATGCTTCGGTGGGGATCCTGCGTTTGAAGCGCGACGTGGGCAAGGCAGATTCATTCATCGGTTTTCTCGGAACCTACCGGCGTTTCGTGGATACAAATAATCTGGTTGGTGGTTTTGATGGGCGCTTCCGCGTCGACAAGCTGACAACCTTTAGTTGGCAGGTGTTGGGAACGCGCTCGCGGCAGCCGTTTTTCTTTCCGGAACCGGGACAAGTCCTCGACCGAAAAGAAAATGGCTTTATCTACGCGATTGATTACAACAACGATGGCCGGCACTTTGGTCATGAGTTTTCCATGGTCGGCCGTACTCGTTACTATCAGGCTGATGTAGGTTTTAACCGGCGCAACAATACCAACAACCCAAACTGGTTTGTCCGTTATAACTCCGAGCCAAAGCCTCAAGCGACTTTGGTTTCGTGGCGCGTCTATACCGATTTCTCCGCAAACTTTGACTGGCAGGGCCGCTCCCAAAATGCCAACGACGAAACGCAATTGCAGTTGCGGCTGAAGCGAGAGACTTTCATTGGCGTGGGCACCGAGAAGGGTTATGAGCGAGTATTTGAAAGTGAATTTGGAGCTAAACGTCAACCCGGTTCCAACTGCGTCAACAGCCGGACGTGTACCTTTGCCGGTAATGACAACGAGCGCTCAACTTCGAACCGCGGACTCTACTTTTATGCGGAATCAGTTCCCAGCAAAAAGTACCGGTTTAACGTTTTCGCAAACCGCCGCTGGGGAGCCCTCGATTATGATTTCGGCGCCGGCCAGAAGTATCCGCGGGTGAGCCCGGGCGCCCTGGTGACAGCTGCTGCAACTGCCGCGCACCTTTGCGATCAGTCGCCGCCCCCTTTGCCACAGATAGTGCTGCCAGCAATTTGTTTCGCGCCCCAGGACCCGGGGGCCGGTGACTTCTTGCACATCGATGGCGGGGTAACTTTCCAACCGACTACTGCCTTGAGCGCAACTCTCAATTTCACCAAAGAGAGATTAAAACGTTATGACACGGGCCTGGTGGCGTTTGACGAAAATATCGTTTCGTTGCGCACAACCTACCAGTTCAGCCGCTTTCTCTTCGCGCGCGGTCGTATTGATTTTGATTCGATAGCCTCTAACGTGAAGGGGCAATTTCTGTTTGGCTACACTCCAAATCCCGGCACAGCCTTCTATGCAGGCTATAACGACGATCTCAATCGCCGAGGGTTTAACCCATTTTCAGGCAACCTGGAGCCTGGGTTCCGCCGTAACGGCCGAACTTTCTTTATCAAGATGTCTTACCTGTTTCGTAAGAGTTTTTAGAAGAGAAACTTTTAGAGTTTAACTAACGTATTGACGCCTTGATTTGGTCGCCCTGGGCAAGCCTACCTTCCCGACCCTGAGACTCCTAGACTTTCTCGATTACTTCACATTGGAAGCCGTTCAAGGTGAGATCACAATCTCAACGGTGATCAGCTCCGGGTGAGGAAGGTGGGCTTGCCCCCGCTCTTTTTGCTTTTTGTGCAAAGCCTCTGCACGTTGGAGACGCGCAAAGAATGTGGGCGCGCTGCTACCGTCGACCTTCGCGCTTGGGTTACTATGCAGAACCTGAAACATGTTAGAAACCACACCTCGCTCCATGCCGAATTCGATCCGGTTCATTGCCGGACCATTATTTTGTGTACTCGTCTCTGCCTTTGGAGCCTGCAAAAGCGGCTATCAGGGTTCAGCGCAACAAATCCGTCCCGGCGATAACAAAGCGGCGCGCCAGGTAAAGATCGCACGCGTCGAAGAGACCCCCTTCGGTGAAACCGTAACCGCCAACGGCACGCTGGCGGCGTTTGACCAAACTACCGTCAGCGTAAAAGTCGCCGGACGGGTCAGTTCAATTTCGGTTGACCTGGGCACTGTCGTACGGCGCGGCCAGTCGATCGCACAGCTTGATGCGAATGATTACAACCTGCGCGTGCAGCAGTCCGAGGCAGCGTTGAGCCAGGCGCGCGCGCGGCTGGGGCTGTCGCCAGACGGCACTGATGATGGGGTCAGCCCGGAGCAGACGGGAACTGTCAGGCAAGCTAAAGCGCAACTTGACGAAGCGCGGCTCAGTCGCGAACGTGCGGTGCGATTGGTAGAGCAGGGCATTGTGGCAAAGGCGGATTTCGATGCTGCCGATGCGACATTCAAAGTTGCGCAGAGCCGGTATCAGGATGCTATCGAAGAAATCAGGAACCGGCAGGCGCTGCTCGCGCAACGTCGTTCGGAACTCGCGCTCGCGCGGCAGCAACTCTCCGACACCACGGTTCACGCTCCGATCGACGGCGTCGTCCAATTGAAGCGCTCGAGCGTTGGTGAGTACCTGGCGGCCGGCGCGCCGTTAGTTGACATTGTGCGCATGAATCCGCTTCGTTTGCAGGCCCAGGTTCCCGAGCGCGATGCGAGCACCGTTCGCTTCGGGCAAAATGTCAGGGTAAGCGTCGAGGGCGATGCAAAGGTCTACCTTGGTCAGATAAAGCGCTTGAGTCCAGTGATAACTCAGCAGAATCGCATGTTAATGGTGGAAGCAGACGTGCAAAACGACGGCAACCTGCGACCCGGTTCGTTTGCAAAGGCCGAGATTGTTACGAACGATGCGAAGATGGCAGTGACTGTGCCGAATAATGCCATCGTGACCTTCGCCGGCATCGAAAAAGTGATCGTAATACAAAACGGCAAGGCTTTGGAGAAACCAATCACGACCGGCAGACGTAGCAGCGAGTGGACGGAAATTCTTTCCGGCGTGAGCGTCGGTGATCAAGTGATAGTCGATCCCGGCAACCTACAATCGGGAATGAACGTCGAAGTTGTGCAATGAATTGGACTTGGGACTTTGGTCTTGGGTCTTTGTTTCGTGAACTTTGTGCTTTGAACTCTGTGCTTGCTCAATGAACAGAAGTAGGTAACGTTTAAAGACCAAAGACCAAAGACCAAAGACCAGTTTTAAGGTTTTATGCAAAAACTAGCCGAAATTTGTATCCGCCGGCCGGTATTCGCAACGATGATTGTTCTGTCGTTGGTGGTCGTTGGGGCGGCTAGTTACTTCCGCCTTGGAGTTGACCGCTTTCCCTCAGTTGATCTGCCCACCGTCAGCGTTCGCACAAATCTTCCCGGCGCCTCGCCGCAGGAAGTGGAATCTCTCGTAACCCAGCAAATCGAAGCGGTAGTAAACACCGTTGACGGCATCGATGAGTTACGGTCGATCTCTGGCCAGGGCACCTCGGTCATCATTGCCACATTCAAACTCGATCGCAATCTCGAGTCAGCAGCGCAGGACGTTCGCGATCGCGTCAACGGATTGGGACGAGATCTGCCGGACGATGCCACGCCGCCAGTTGTCCAGAAGTTTGATAACGACAGCACGCCGGTGGTTACGATTGCGCTTTCTGGCGATCGCTCGCTGAGAGAGTTAACCGAACTTGGTGATAAGACCGTGCGCGTTCAACTCGAGCGCGTGAGCGGAGTCGGCGAAGTGCGCGTAGTTGGCGGCCTGGATCGCGCCATTAACGTTTGGATAAATGCTGAACGGCTGGCCGCTTATCAGATTCCAGTAACTGCCGTGCGCGAAGCACTGACCCGTCAGAATGCTGATGTGCCGGGCGGAAACGTTAATACCGGCCGCGAGGAATTGGTCTTGCGGACGCTCGGACGTTACACCGATCCGCGCGCCTTCGAGGATCTGGTGATAGCCAACGTCAATGGCTCACCGATTCGGCTGCGCGACGTTGGCCACGTCGAAGATGGCACGAAGGAACAACGTTCGTTGGCGCGGCTCAATGGGGTGCCGACAGTCACACTGGAAATTCGTAGACAATCCGGCGCAAACACAATCGACGTCATCAATGGAATCAAGCGCGAGCTGCCGCGCATCTCCGGTCAGCTACCAAATGACGTGAAGATGGAAGTGATTCGTGACCAATCACGCTACATCGAAGCGGCCCTTCACGAAATTCAAAAGCATCTGGTCCTCGGCAGCATACTCGCGAGTCTCGTGGTCCTTTTGTTCATGCGCTCCTGGCGTTCCACTTTGATCGCCGCCGTTGCAATACCCTGTTCGTTAATCTCCACCTTCGGCATGATGCGCGCGCTGAACTTTACGCTAAACAGCGTGACGATGCTGGCCCTGGTGCTGATGGTCGGGGTGGTTATCGACGACGCGATCGTCGTGTTGGAAAACATCTTCCGCTTCATCGAAGAAAAGAGAATTGAACCGCGAGAGGCTGCCAAGGAAGCAACCAAAGACATTGGGTTGGCGGTGCTTGCCACCACACTTTCTTTAGTCGTCATCTTCTTACCCGTCTCCTTCATGTCGTCCATTTCCGGACGTTTCCTCTATCAATTCGGTATCACGGCTGCGGTCGCAATCCTGGTGAGCTTGCTGGTTTCGTTTACGCTAACGCCGATGATGAGCTCGCGATTGATTCGCGTGAAGGACGCGCAAACGGGCGGCGGGCATAATTCAGCGGGGTCGAGGGGCGGGTTCTACAGAGGGATCGACAAGACCTACACCGCAATGCTTACGTTTGCGATGCGCCATCGCGTGGCAGTTGTCGTAATAGCGATTCTGGTAGTGTCGTCGAGCGTGCCGCTCTATCGTTCCGTGAAACAGGAGTTCATTCCGACGAATGTTGACGAGGCGGAGTTTGAAATCAGCGTTAACGGTCCGGAAGGCACCAACCTCGCGGTCATGAACGAAACAATGGCGGCGATTGAAAAAGACGTGCTTTCAACGCCTGGCGTGCGGCTGGTCTTGTCTAATGCCGGTGGATCATTCCTCGGCGGAGTGAACCAGGGCGGCGCCTACGTCCGCATAGCGCCGCACGAGGAGCGCACCTTTTCTCTGGGCCGGCTCTGGACCGAAACCAAAAATGGAAGTCCGCTCAACGCCTTCAGGGGAAACTACTCTCAACAAGACGTGATGCTCGAGGTGCGCCGCCGGCTGCAGAAATATGCGCCGATGCGCGTCGGTGTTCGCAATGCGCCCTCGTTCAACTTCGGCGCCGGCGGACGTTTTGACATCGATTTCAATTTGCGTGGTCCAGACATAGTGGCCCTGGCCGGCTATGGCGAAGACTTGTTGAAACGTTCGCAGTCGCTTGGTGGAATTGTCGACGCGGATACGTCGCTCAAACTCAATAAACCGGAGTTGCGCGTTGAAATTGACCGCGCGCGCGCCGCCGACCTGGGCGTCGACAGCACAGATATCGCGACGGCATTGCGTTTGATGGTCGGTGGCGAAGAGCGCGCCTCGCGCTACCGTGATGAATCGATCAACGAAGACTACGACGTGCAGTTGCGTCTCGACGAAAAGGACCGCAGCGACGTTGCCACGATCCAACGACTTTACGTTCCTTCTTCACGCGGCGGATTAGTGCGCCTGGACAATCTGGTGAACATCAAACGCGATACCAGTCCATCGCGCATCGATCGACTCAATCGCGAGCGCCTGGTTTCAATGCGCGCCTCGGTTGCACCCGGCTACGCGCTGGCAGATCGCATTGAGGCGTTGCGCGGCGCAGTGGCGCAGATGAATTTGCCCGCCGCATATTCGACGACCGTATCGGGACGGGCGCGCGAGCTGGAAAGAACGTTTACTGAGTTCATTTGGGCGTTCATCCTGTCGATCATATTCATGTATATGATTCTGGCTTCCCAGTTTGAAAGCACGATTCACCCGGTTACGATCCTGTTGAGCCTGCCGATTTCAATTCCTTTTGCGATGCTTTCACTTTGGATCACCGGCGACACGCTTAACCTTTATTCGGCGTTAGGGATTCTCGTGTTGTTTGGAGTAGTCAAGAAGAATTCGATCCTGCAGATCGATCACATGAACAGCCTCCGCTCGCGCGGCATGGAACGCTACGAAGCAATCATGCAGGGGAATCGTGACCGGCTGCGTCCGATCCTGATGACAACGCTGGCGTTGATCGCCGGCATGTTGCCATTAGCTTTGGGGACCGGACCGGGCGCCGAAGAACGTCGCTCAATCGCTGTGGTGGTGATTGGCGGACAGATGCTTTCTTTGTTGCTGACGCTGATTGCTACGCCTGTGGTTTATTCCCTGCTCGACGATCTCAGCCACACCGCTCGCTGGCGCAAACTTGCAAGTGCGTCTGCCGGGCTGCGCGAAAGACTCACAAGAAAACGAAAACTGTCAGGGAAAGTCCCAGCAGAGTCTCAAGCCGAGACGCGTGGCGTTCCTGAAGATGGCGAGCACGCGCGCGCCGCCCTCAGCACTGACTAGAGAATACGGGGCACTTTGACCGGCAGAGACGGATCGCCGTCCCATTTTGGTCAAATAGTGGCGCCAAAAGGCTTGCAGTCGAAAACCAGTCACGAGGCGCCTGTCATTCTTCTTGTGGATCACTCGCTTGCTGGCATATACTTCGTGACGCGAAAGTTGGTTATTAACTCGACCAACGCGAATCAATCATCACGACTCACCAACGAGTCGCTGCCCCAATAAATCCTCGAATTAAAATTCAGATTTCGACGCTTAATTGCCCCGGGTCGATTCTCCTTCACAGCTGATATTCCCGGAACTGTGAAGGTAACACTAAGCTTTCCGACTCTCTCCAGAATGGAGCAACCCACTTGTCTCACGATTTCAACCCCGACGCTCACAATTCCCCGTTAGCCCCAAACACGCTGCTGCAGAATCGCTATCTGATTGTTCGTCAACTCGGTCGTGGCGGCATGGGGGCAGTTTATGAAGCGCTGGATCAGCGACTGGAAATAACGGTTGCTTTGAAAGAGACGTTTTCGTCAGAAGAATCAATGCGCAAGCAATTCGAGCGTGAAGCTCGAATGCTAGCCGGCATGCAGCATTCGGCGTTGCCGCGCGTGAGCGATCATTTTGTGGAAGGCAACCGCGCGTTTTTGGTGATGCAGTTTATCGGCGGTGTCGATTTGGCGAAGATCATCGCGCAGCAACCAGGACCGTTTCCTCGTGACCAGGTGATCGCCTGGGCTGACCAGCTGCTCGATGCGTTGATCTATTTGCATACCCGCGATCGCCAGGTAATACATCGCGACATCAAACCGCATAACTTGAAACTAACCGCGACCGGCCAGATCGCTCTACTTGATTTTGGTCTTGCCAAGGCGCAAGCAGCGGATCAATCCGTGACCGCGTCGCAGGCTTTCTTCGGCTACACGCGACACTACGCACCGCTCGAGCAGATCCAGGACCAGCGCACTGATCCGCGCAGCGACATCTACGCGCTAGGCGCGACACTTTATCATTTGTTGACCGGCATCAAGCCCCCCGACGCGATGGTGCGGGCCGCAGCGGTGGTTAACGGCGGACCAGACCCTTTGAAGTCAGCAAATCAGATTCATGCGGCGGTTGGCCCACAGATCGCGGCGATCCTCAACAAGGCGATGGCGCAAAAACCAGAAGAGCGTTACGCCAGCGCAAACGAGTTTCGCGAAGCGCTACGTCGAATGGGCCGCAGCAGAGTTGAGGAACGGAAAGCAGGGCCCAAGGCCCCACGGAAAGCCACCTTGGCCGGCGAGACGATACACATCAGCGACATCCCCAATATGGATATCGCTCAGCAACGCGAGGTGAACATAGCCCTGGTAGGATCGGCGAGACGCTTTGGCCCGGCCGGTGCGACAGTGGTGTTGGCTTCGCTGGTCGCGCTAGTCGCCGGACTTATGTTTGCGTCGCAACGATGGATTCCATCGGCTGATGCGGTGACCACGGCGACCTCCGCAACCGAAACAGCTGATGCATTGCGCGCGCGCAAAACTGAACGAGCACGGTCCGCGGAGAACTCAGGAGTCGTAAGCGCCAAGCCGGCAAGTTCCACCGAAAAGGAACGCTCTGCTCAAGTTTCGCCGGTTGCGAACTCCCAAACTGAGAAGAGATCGATCGCCGAAGTGAAATCTGCAAATGTCGCCGGCCGTGGATTGGAAACGCGCAAAGCAACACCGCGTAATACGCTGCAGCGCGTTGGCGCTCCCAGCATACGCTTGCCCAAACCCGAGCTGCGCGACAATGGGCCGACGCCATCGCCTGAATCGCGAATACGCAACTACAATTCTTCCAGCGTTGCGCCTTTGAATCTGATGCGGCCCAGCTTCACGCGCGTATCGAGTCTGTCGCCCAAGTTTTATCGCGCCGCAGACGGAACGCAGATCGTAAAGTTTTCCGACGGCTCCACTCGTTGGGTGCACCCCAGCCGTAAAGGCACTCAGTCGATCAGTTCCTACCGCTAAGCGGCTTGCCTTAAAAGTCGAGCATCTCCAAGCGGAGGCTTCGCTATTTAGCCGATCGGTGTTTGAGCCAGGAACGATAATCTTTCGGGATGTCCAGCGTCTTCAGTTTCTTCCAGGCCCTGATCGCGTCTGCGCGCGTTACATTTTTCTCCGCTGCCAGGTAATCGGCTACGAAGTTGATGTATCTGCCGGTGGGTACATGAGCAAACGGCGCCTCAGTCTGATTGAGTCGAACATACTCTTTGACGAGAGCGCCGTAAGTTAGCTTGACACCCTTTACGATTTGTTCTTCGCGCCAACGATTGAGGCGGTAGCGCGCGCCGGACTTTCGTTTCACGCCGGGCGCGATTTTCTGAGATTCACTTTCGAGAAAATCCTTCGTGGTTTTGTCGTTGGTGTAAACGACGATCGGAAGATCGAGGCGCAATCCGCGTTCTACGTCTTTGCGGCCTGAGTGCGAGAGTTTTCTTTTGGTGGGGTCCTGGAGTTTGCGGGTCTTTAGAAAGTGTTTGATGGCCAGTTCAAGTTCATCTTTGCGAAGTTTGTTGGCCGCGCTGATCCCAATGCTCTTAGCGAATTCCTTGATCTCAGTTGCATACCAATAACCATTGTCAAACTGAGTCAAACTCATTGACGGCGACAGCTTCGTTTTCGGTTTCAAGCCGGCCTCACTTTTAGCGTTGCAATTGTTAGTTGAATAGTGTCGGGTTGGATCAACTGCCTATTGGTACTAAAGCGTGGATGGATTTACCGGATTGATAATCGTGTACCGTTTGAAATCTCTATCATTTAGAGTCAACAAATTCGTTACGCCATGAATATTCATTGAGGCAACCACCTTCGCGTCATGAACCGTTATTCCAAGCAATGAATGCGCAACAACCAGTCGTCGCCATTCTTGAAATGTTGCTAGACTATCGGGCAGCAACACAAAATGCCGCTCAATCAAGCGTACCTTGCGTTCAGTTTGTTCTGCTGAAAGGTCTAATCCACCACGAGCAGCGGCCGGACGAGTGCAGACGTTCCAGAATTCGCTAATTATCTGCGGCGTGTAACAAAGGACTTCGTTGCGTGAGCGTAGTTTTCGTAGTGCATCGAGAGCTAGTGGCCGGAGAAGATCATTGCGACTGGCTAGGCGAATGAAAATATTAGTGTCGACTAAGTAAGCCATCAGTCATGATCAAAATATATATCGGACCGTGAATAGAAACCAGTGTACGGTTGAAGGTTGTCCGTCCCTTCGGCGAAGTCTGCCATGTCTGCGTCGAATTGTTCTTCGCTTGCTTGAACTGGGAAAGGCAGGTTCTGGTTTTCGGTTAGTAGGCTACTGAGGTATTCGTCAACAGGGGTACGCCGGTCATGGGCTTGTTCCGCGAGTAGGGCGATAGTTTCGGGATTGATGAGTGCATACATTTGCTCGGGAGGAAGTTCCGGAACAACCAGAGACATCAAAGTTAGATATCTAGTCATAAGAGCTTGCGATAGATGTCCATCCAATTCGATGAACTGGCGAACGCTTCGATCCCACGAATTACTCGGTAGGGTTGGCGGATTCGTAAGAACGTAACGGCCCACACGACTAAGCGGCCTAATTCTTATGGTAACGATCCGGCCGTCTTTTAAGGCAAGCGAGGATCCTACACTCTCATGATCTTCGATAAAGGCGTCCTCAAGGAATACTGTCTGAGTGCCTAGTGAAATTTCCTCCCCAAGAATCACGCTCAACTTGGGAATAGGACCAAACATCAATTTGAACGCTTGAGTCTCCGGCGTGACGGTCTCTAAGTTCTGAAACCAGTTGAAGGTCTCGTCGTTCGCAGGTGTCGGTTGAATTATCTCATTCACTCGCCATATGAACTGTCGGTCCAAGATGGCGCGGCCAGCAAAAAAGATAGCACTCATATCCTCGCCCGAAATGTATTCGGGAACTTGAAACGCCTTTCCGGTTGCTTTCTCAATCACCATCAGCCCGAAATACATTTTGCGCCTCTGCAGCAACTCACTGAGATCTGCCAGCCGGACGTTGAAGCGCAACGTTAAGTCAATGTTGACGCTTGGGATCAAAACCTTAACCATTCCGCCCAGCCCGAGCATTGAATATAGAGTATCGGTAATGAAGAGAGGTCTAGCACGGTGCTCCGACACCTGAAAACTGAGAGATGCCTCTTTGATTTGCAGATCATCGTCAGCTCCTGCTGATGCCTCGCTACGTATTACTAGCAGTGCCGATACTCCCACATCGACGACGGACTTAAATGTTAGTTCCGTGTACTCGTTGGTAGATTGAAGGTCGACGATCTCACCGGTCAGCTTCGTTCCAAAGGCCGGCAGTTCTATCGAGAGCGTGAACTCTGGGCCCGGAGATAGGAGATGCGATAATTGGTCGGCGTTTATTTGAGTGTGCGACGTAGCCGCACCCACCCAAGCTGATTCGACACTCCCAGAGCGCCAAAACCCTGGCGAAAATGCAGGTGGATCGTTTATCTCAACTACGTTCATATTTAGCATTCTATACCGTTGAATTCAACAGAACCAGCTTATTGCATGTTAGCCGTTTGTTCAGTGGCTAAGGTCGCGCGCAGGCGGCAATTGCTTTGTCATAACTCGACGCCAGCTCATCTTGCCTGCTGGTGGAAACATTCAAATCACGAATCAGCCCGTCCCTCAATCCGTAAATCCAGCCATGAACTGTCAACTCCTGGTCCCGTCCCCAGACGCTCTGCACGATCGTCGTCTGGCAAACGTTGACGACTTGCTCGATTACGTTCAATTCGCAAAGTTTGTTTGCACGCTCCGTCGCATCAAAGCCGGCCAGCAGCGTTTGATGTTTCTGTCGCACATCCTGAACGTGTCGTAGCCAGTTGTCGATCAATCCCAATCGCAAGTTGTCGAGGGCAGCCTGCACACCGCCGCAACCATAATGTCCGCACACGATCAAATGCTTCACTTCAAGTACATCTACCGCGTACTGCATGACTGACAGGCAATTCAGATCGGTGTGCACAACGACATTCGCTACATTGCGGTGCACGAACAACTCGCCTGGTGAGACGCCAATGATTTGGTTAGCCGGCACGCGACTGTCGGAACAACCTATCCATAGGTGTTGCGGCGCTTGTAGTTTTGACAGGGTTTCAAAAAATTCCGGATCGTGCGCCGTGATCTTCGCAGCCCAGGCGCGGTTGTTCGCTAAAAGATCGTCAAGGGTCGGCATATGATGACGTATTGGATCGCTGCTTTAGTTGGACCTCGATGTTTGCTTGCGATGTCGTTCGATGTAGTTGCGAGCAAACTCATTCAGATGAGGGTTTTCAGTCAAGCCAACCTTTTTGGCTTCCGCTTCTGCTTTTTCCAGGCTCCAGTTGTCGCGCAGCACGCGGCGAATCATCCAAAACGCGCCGACGCGGATAGCTGAAGCACAGTGAATAAACGCGGGACGATTTGCAGGATCGTCCGTGATCTTCAGGAATTCCGTCGCTTGCTCGTCTTTGGGTTCACTGAAAACGACGGGAATGTTGAAATAGCGCAAGCCCAACTCTTTTGCCTTGGCCTCTTCTTCAGCGGCGCGATGCTCGCCAGGCGGTCGCAGGTTGATGATTGCCTTTACACCCTGGTCCTTCAACTGCTGCAAGTGTTCGAGCCTCGGTTGACCGCCGGTGCAGAATTGGTCGTTCACGCGAAGAAAATTTCTGATTGGCGGAACTTCCTGCTGCGCCGCGAGCGGCAATGCGAACAGGATAACGAAGAGCGCCGTGATTAGTTTGTTCATGCGGTTCTCAATAGAGTTCTAAAGATTCTCTCTGAGGCACAGAGTATTTCAAATTATTACATTAACGCTTTCGTCCTACGGCGAACAGACTTGCTGATGAGCGCACATACATCACGCCCTCGGATAAAGCCGGCGTCGCCATTAACAATTCGCCCATCGAATTTGTTGCGAGGTGACTAAACTTTTCGCCGGCTGCAACCACGAGAATCTCGCCGTCTTCGTTCGCAAGATAAATTTTGCCGTCCGCCGCGATCGGCGACGCGCTGTAGCCGCTGCCAATAGTCGGAAGCCGCTGCCGGTAGAGTTCGGTACCGGACTTCAGGTTGTAGGCGTCGAGCGTTCCGTTGTTTGCGAGCACGTAAAGAATGCCGTTGTAAATAAGCGGCGTCGGCATATAGGAACCACGACCGGTCCGACTCCAGGCTATTGCGTCACTGGAAGTTTTACCGTCCGGCAAAGTGACATCGCCGCGAGCGTTTGGCCGCACGACAAAGATTGGACGTTCCGGTCCACGGCCGCTGACGACCACAAACAAGTCTTCGCCGAAGATTGGCGTTGGCGCAGTGATCTTCGAACTGCCACCGAGTCGCCACAATTCTTTTCCGGTGCGCGGATCGTAACCGCGTATGAAGTTTGACGCATTCGTCAGCAATACCGGTCCGTTTGCTGTGGTCGCGATCGTGGGAGTGCCCCAGGAAGGGATTTCATCGCGATCAGTTTTCCAAACTGTCTTGCCCGTAGCTGCATCCAGGGCGAGCAGGAATGAATCGGCTTGCGTGTCGCATTGCAGAATGATCAAATTGTTCCAGATGATGGGAGAACTCGCGGGCCCCCATTCATAGGTTGGAATATCGTAAGCGCCAAGATCCAGCCGGCCCAGATCAACTTTCCAAAGAAATCGTCCCTTCACGTCGTAGGCGTAGACTCCCTCCGAACCGAACCAGGCGACAACGATGCGGCCGTCCGTTGCCGGCGTTGAATTCGCATAGGTTGATTTGATGTGCCGCTTTTCGATCGGCTCGCCTTGATGGGCCACGCGTTCCCAGGTGATTTTTCCCGTGCGTTTGTCGATTGCATAAAGCACCCAACGATGAAGCGAGCGATCTTTTGAGGCGTCGCCATCACCATAAAGGCCGGGCCGAAACGTTGCTTTCGGATCACTGCTAACGGCGCTGGTAACGAAGACTTGATTGCCCCAAACAACCGGGCTCGAATGAGCGAGGCCGGGAATTGGAGTTTGCCAGAGAATGTTTTCGCGGGCCTTAACGTCCCAGCGGTCGGGCAGGTTTTGTTTCTCAGCAACTCCCGAAGCCGCCGGCCCGCGAAACGACGGCCAACTTCCGTTGTTGTTGTTCTTTTGCGATGCAGGCGATAAGCGCGCGCCAGGCGTTATCGTGATCTGCCGCGCTGCAATGGCTTTCGGTTCTTCGGCGGGCACCCAGGCGCTACCGTCGACGATCATCCGGCGTACTTCGCAATCGTCCGAAGCCAATTTAAAGTTGACACGCATGCCGTTGACGTTGAACTCGTAACGCCCCGGGCCATCGCAACCTCCCGGCCCGCCAGACATCGTTAACTCCACCACGGCGCCGTTGGTTTTCCAGTTGCCGTTAAGTGCCGGCCAGCCTTGTCCTTGAAGCGTAAAAGTGCCGCCTGGATCAAACCGCACTACAAACGCGCCAAATTTCATGGGCCCGGTTGGTAGCGGGGTAGCTTGTTGAGCGCAGATCGAGACGCCGGCGAGTAGCAGAACGAACAGGAAGCTGATGCGGCTGAGTTTCATGCGGTTAGTCCTCACGTAAGCAAGAATAAATCCGTGCGCGACCTTGCTGTGTCTCAGAATGGCAATCCAATCGTAACATCTAAATCGCGTCGCAGTGCTATAGTCTTAAACCAAAGGAACTCTCCTTTCTTCGATATGCAGCGGCAGACGTGGCGTGGCACCAATCCAAGCGTCACTCGAAAACGACTAATCGATCCAGGACAATAGAAAGAGGGCGTGCAATGAGTGCTTCCGCAGTTGCGAGACGTGAAGAACCAAACCGGCGGCTCAATGTTCCCAAAGATAATTGGTTGGGTTTTATCGGCGATGTCACGAAATTTACGGGTGAAGTACGGTTCAAATCAATGTTGCGCATTGACGGACACTTCTCAGGAAGCGTTAGTTCTTCAGATGGCACACTCATCGTAAGCGATGGCGCGGAACTTACCCACGCCGTCATTGAGGTTGCGGTCGCCCGGATCAATGGAACGGTTCAAGGAGACATTCGCGCCAGTAAAGAGTTAGTGCTTGGTCGAACTGCAAATGTGACCGGAGATGTGGTCTCTCCGGAGCTGACCGTCGAGGAAGGGGCGCGCCTCAACGCCAATTGCCGCCGGCAATGAATCGGGCAAGCTAGATTCCGAATCAGCCTTACCTGGGTACAATCTGGTATTCGGTCATCATTCTCGTGAAGATCAATTCGATGTCGCGCGCTATCGGTAGGTCGACTTCCTCCAGAAGTTGTCTCAGGCTGCGAATTGACTGGTCATTCTTGCAGAGGAACGCATCGATCAACAAAAACACAGCCGCGTTGGAAGAGTGACCTTGGGACCACTCCCAAATTCCAAGGTGATGTATCGCTGCTTCTTCCGGCCAGGTCGTGCAAAAATCCGATGCGGACTTCGCCCTCCCAATGGCAATAATGAAGCAACTACGGGCCTCTGCAATTTCGCTTTCACTCCCATGATCTCCTAAAAGCATTCCCAGGAAGACAAGCACTCGGTAATTGTCCGGTTCGATCTCTAGCGCTTTTCGACATAAGTCGATTGCCTCTCGATGTTTCTCTTCAACTACATGAAGTTTATAAGCCTGGGAAAAGAGATCATCCGCTTCCGGCATCGTTGATTCCTCGATTCGATGGCGTTCCACGATCGGCTTCCGCGAGAATGCTACCTACGGCACAAAAATGACTACTCTGATCCTCGCCAGCCATCAAGCTTGCCACACTCCTCCCTCAAATCAAATTTGATCTTTGGAAATGACAGATCGCTTGCGGAGGACGTCAGGTGCTGCAATCGCCGAGTTCAAGTTCGTCGACAGTGTGGTTGTCTTGCAAGGTCTACGTCGAGCGGCTAGAGTAACGGTCCATCGATTCGTCGGCGTTGATGACACCGTTCCGAACCGCGGCGCTTCGAGACATCCTCGAGTTTTCCGCCAAGACTTCTTCGCCTGATGGAGGCACAGATGAGCGCTAGCAGCCCTGATCCAAAGATCAAGAACGTTTTCGTGGTGATGCTGGAGAACCATTCTTTCGACAATGTGTTCGCGATGTCTGGCATCCAGGGAATCACAGTCGCTACTTGCGAGAACTGTAATCTCTATGCCGGGAAGAATTACTGTGTGCACGCCGGCGCGCCATGGTTCATGACGACTGATCCCGGCCATGAGTTCAAAGATGTACTGCAACAACTCTGTGGTGTCGAAGAAGCTAAATGCTACCAGGGCGGTGCTTATCCACAAGTTAACAACTCAGGATTTGCGAGCAGCTATGCTACGTCGCTGTCGGAAAATACCGGAACGCCGCAGCCGGATCACATCTGCGACATCATGGCTTGCTTCGATACTCAGAAACGACTACCAGTAATCTATCAACTCGCGCGCGAGTTCGCGATTTGCGATAACTGGTTTTCATCGTTGCCCGGACCAACCTGGCCCAATCGCTTTTTTGTTCACGGCGCTTCATCAGCTGGTTGGACTGACAGCCCGCATTTAATGGATGAGGTTAGCTGGGAAACAGTGCGGGGATTTCGTTACAACAACGGCTCTATCTTTGCTGCGTTGCAATGTGCGGGTCACCAATGGCGGCTGTACAACGACAATCACAATCGTTACAGCGACGATCCTTCGGGCCCGGAATACGGTGGCTGGATTTCTCAGGTCGCGTCGCTCAGAGGTGTGAGCCAGCTGGATGTGCACTCGATGGATCGCTTCGCTTCAGATGTGCAGGCGAAAACGGCTGAGGGCAATCCAGCATACAACTACGCTTACACCTTCATTGAGCCAAACTTCGGGAAGAGCTTCTTTGCGAAGCAACCTCCGTACTCAGGCCCAACCTACAAAGGCGGCTCCTCGCAACATCCTGAAGACGATCCATCCGGCGGTGAAGGTCTAATCAAGGCAGTCTATGAAGCGATTCGGAATTCACCGATCTGGAACAGCAGCCTGCTGGTGATTGTTTATGATGAACACGGCGGCTTTTATGATTCGGTGAAACCCGGATCTGCCGTTCCGCCGGGTGATGGAATTCCCGAAGGACAAAAGACGAGGAACGCGAGCGGTTTTGATTTTTGTCAATACGGCGTGCGTGTGCCCGCGGTCATTGTTTCGCCTTTTATTCCGCAAGGCACAGTAGATCACACGGTTTACGACCATACCTCTATCGCCGCAACTCTCGAGCGGCTTCACGGTCTTAATCCGCTCACCCAACGCGACGCAAATGCCAACGACCTGCGATCCTTGCTCATGAGTTCCACGCCCCGCGACGACTGTCCAAGCACGCTTGCATCGCCAGCGCCGGCCCTGCCACATCGTGGAGTTATCGAGAAGGAATTAACCGCGGGCATTGCGGCGTTGGATCATTTGTTGGACGAAGTGGTGGACACGGTCGAGACGTTAGCTGACCGGGTATTGGGAGACGTGAGAACGATCCCGGATGAACCATTACCAATCTCCGGAAACGTTATTGGCTTCCTTCACATTCTGCTAAAGACGGAGTTGGAATGTAGTCAACTGAACGGCGAGGATGAAACCGCGCAGGCCAGAATCGTTGAGGACTTCAAGAAGATCGACACCAAGAATAAAGCTCACGCCTACGTGAAGCACATGCGAGATAAGATTGAGGCAACACAGAAAAGCGCTCAATAGGCTTCGGGAAACTCTGATCAAGTTGTCGAATGTTTATTCTGTGATTAGTTGAGCGCGAGGGTCATTGAGTCGAAGTCGAGGGTCACCATCTGCGCCTGGTTAAGTAGATCCATGCCGAGCCACACGTGCCACCAGCGGCTGTCGGCAGTTGGTTCCTTTAAAAGCACAGGGCCATCGCGTAACAGCGTGTCAAGGCCGCCAATGCGAAGTCTCAGTTCAGAGAGCGTGAGAGCGTCAATTTCGACACTACCGCCGACTCCTGTCATTCGATCCGAATCCTTCTTGCCACCCTCGCCGACGAAGCTGGCGAACTCGTGAGCGAAGAGCGGCAGCGCCCGTGTACGAGTCGCGCCGGTGTCGACGAATATGTTGATCTGTTTTTGCTGGAATTCGCCGCGAGTCATTGGCTGAAGCCCGTCAAAGCAGAGGTTGGATTTCAGGCCGGCGCGCGCCTTCGAAGCGAAACCGACTTCGAAGCTACCATCCTGCTTCCAACGCAAGGTCCGTAAGGCCATGAGCACAGGTAAGCCGATCACTCCGCGCTGGCCGGGAGGCAAATCCACGAACGGCTGCTGATCATCTGCAACTACGAAGAATGCCACATGTTTCAGCTGGACATCGCCAACAGTAAGCAGATCGGCAACGGCGATGCGAAATCCAACATTACCGCCCGAAGAATCACCCATTTCATATCCTCCGCTCCCATGGATCGCCAGCTTTAGGCGTTTTGCTTCGGCTTCGCTTATGAGAGAGAAGTTGGCACCGGTATCTACCAGATAGTCAGCGGAATTTCCGTCGATTGCGACCGGGATAAAGAGATTTCCGCCCTTCATGCTGTAGTGGATCGTCGACGGTCGGTGTCGCGCAACCTCCTGCTGTGGATATTGGCTAAGCGTGTGAAACAGCCCGCGCGCGTTCTTCAAGCCAGCATCGTCTGGTTTCACAACCAGTGCTTTATCGGCTTCCATCAACGCCTGGCTATAACGTCCAGCACGCATGTACGAATTGATCAGCATCAGGCGAGCGTCAAACGCTTGTTCAGACTGTGGCGCTGACCGAATTACTGACGTTAGATTCCTCGCTGCACCGTTGGTGTCATTGAAGGCAGAAGCAAGGGCGCCCCGGTAAAAGGCCGAGCCAGTTGTTGTCTGCAGTGCTTCGCGAAGTTTGAACCATTGGTGGGTGTCGAAAAGATTCTTTAGCACTCCGGCGCGGTCATCTGTCCCTGCACGTGCGCGGGCCTTCCTTGCTTGCTGCGCTTGCGCCTGCGGCAGCGCCATCGAGCCGGCGAGTAAAGCAGCAAAACTTAACAGCCACAGCGAACGATAAACGGATGGCTTCATACTTCGTTTGGCATCAGAGGTTTCACGGAGAAACAGACTTTGGGACACTGCCCTTCGAGCAAGCGGCCAGGCCCTGTTCAGACATGCGGCGACCGGGTGTGCGGGCGAGGGCCTTCTTGAATTCATCGCGCGCTTCGTCTTTTCGACCGCGCCAAAGCAGGAATTCACCCAACATCTCATGAGTTGGTTTTTCAATCGTTGGCGGGCCGAAGTCGATCGGAAGTGTTTCCTCCATACCGGCGGCCTCCCGTAGCAACTTCTCAGCGCTCGCGAAATCTCCTTCGCGTCGGGCGAGCAAGGCCTTGCCCTGGAGCAGCAAGATGCCGGGCCGAATACGGTAACTCGGGTCAGGATCCAGGCTTTTTGTTTCCTTGTCGACTACTTCTCGACCAATGGCTTCATAAGCCCGCAGGGCCTGACGTGATTCGTCTGCCGTACCTCGCTCAATGGTGATCAACGCTTGTGCGAAGGCAAAGTCGTGCCGCGCGCCGAGACCCGCGTTCTTAGGCAGAGGCCAATCGGCGATCTCACCTCTCCAGTCTTCAGTATCGAGCAAGTAGCGCAAGCGCATGTTTGCGAAGGAGCCGATCAGGCCATTGTCGGGATCCATCGACATCCCGGGGTGATCGACCGCAGCCTCTGAATCGAGCGTATCGCGGCAAGAATCCAGTCCCATCCGCGCGTCGTTCACCTTTCCCAGTTGCAGGTATGCGTAGTTAAGCCAGGATGGGTAGTGGCCGCAGCGTACTGGATTGCGGCTTTGCGCTTTGCGCATCCGATCTGCCGCGGCGATCGCGGCAAGGTTTGATTGAACCGTTTCCTGCCACATACCCAGCGCCAGAAAGATGTGCGAGCACATGTGTTGGGCGTGGCCGGCGTCAGGAGCGATCCGCGAGTAGATTCGGGCGGCGCGCAAACCGAGTGGTGCGTGCGTTGGATCGTCGTAGCTGTGAATTAGGTAGTGGACAAGACCGGGGTGCTCGCGATGGTCCGTCCAGGCTTCTTCCAGCACACGCGCCGCGCGCATGTAAGTTGCGATGTCGCGTCCTGCGTGGGCAGTGCCAAGGATCGAGAGACCATAGAATGCGGCAGCGTCGATATCGTCCGGATAGTTTTGGTAAACTTTCGCCATCGCGTCTGCATAACGAAAGTCACGATCCACTTTGCTGCCGTCGCCGTAAAGAATTTCGACGGCATCGAGGTAAGCCTTTTCGCGATCACTCTTTGCCTTGGCGCGACGCGCCGCTGCATTCGGCGCCAACTTCTCGAGCGCGGCGCGTGCGGCTTTGAGATCCTGTTGCGCCCAGAGCGGATGATTGAAGGTCATTGCCTCGCCCCAGTAGGCCATCGCGAAGCCGGGGTCGGCGGCTTGCGCGCGCCGGAAAGCGGCGGCGGCCGCGGCATATTCGAAGTCGTGAAGCAGCGCCATCGCCTGGAGAAAGTCAGCTTGGGCTGCGGGTGCGCCGGAGTTGGTGAATGAGACGTGGCCGAACTGTTCGCCAAGACCGTCACCATATGGGCCAACGCTCCCCAGCAGCGCACCGGGGAAGAGCAAAAAAACTATTAGAGCGACTACGAGCATAACGATCCTCTCTGGTAATAGATGGGCGAGCATAGGTCTCACGGTTGACCTGGCAGCAAGGTGACAAACAGTGATCCCAAACGAATCGTAAGTGATACCTTCGAGGACCTGACCGTTGTCATCGGTTAACACAGTGGTGCTGCCGAGATGATCGGTGGTGAAGTAAAGATTTCCGTTAGTACCGTCAGTTTGCCGAAGTTTGTCAAGCGGTTCAGATCGCCCAGCTGTCGCGAACGCTTTAACTTTTTGCTACCAGCCGGTTTTCAGACATGATTCTTGTCAGGATGAATTGAATATCTCGCGCAACAGGTAGATCGTTTTCAGCCAGAAGTTGTGCGAGCATCCGACTTGATTCTTTGTTATTGCACAGAAATGCATCAATTAGAAAAAACATCGCAGCGTTGAGATGATGCTCTTGTGACCATTCCCAGACTCCGAGATGATGGATCGCGGCCTCTTCTGGCCACGTCGTGCAAAAATACGAAGCGGACTTCGCTTTCTGGATTGCAGTAATGAAGCAGTTCCGAGCCTCGGTAATCTCGCTCTCGCCGTCGTTGCCATGATCACCTAAAAGCATTCCCAAGAAGACGAGCACACGGTAATTGTCAGGCTCGATTTCAAGCGCCCGGCGACACAAGTCAATCGCTTCACGATGTTTCTCTTCCAGGATGCTGAGCTTGTAAGCTTGATCGAACAATTCTTCTACTCTTGACATATGGATTGCCTCATCGATTGACATGATCGCAAGCTAGAAACTCCGCGCTTATTCTACAAAAACGGGCCGCAAAGGCACACGAACGGGAGCTGAAACTCTTCCTGGAAACGGCATACCGGGATTGATCGGGAAAACTGGAGTTCCCCAATATCTGGCGGCCCGCCTCGCCTCGTGCTCCCGATAGATCTCAGGATATTTCTGTGGGTCAAGCGGCGTACCGTCATCCCAACGCGGTACAGCATCGAAGTCGCCACCTTCCCAGGTTCTATTTTGATTTGCTGCGGGCGATGGCTCCGAGGATCTTTCGGGAGGATTAAGGGCTGTATTCTTACATGATGTTGGGAATCTCTTCCTACACCAATCATACTGATCCATTAGATGTCTGAGGAGCCTCTCTTCTGAGAGGTCTGACTGAGTACGACCCTCCATCCATTTCTCTAACTCGCGACATCGCACCCACAATTCTTCTGCATGGCCCTTCTCCCCGTCAAATCTTCTACGTCTTCCTACAAAGCGCTTAAGCCAGTCCCATGGGTCCCTTCTGAGAGAGGGATTATGACCTTTCCCGCGTCCGCCTCTTCCCATTAGTCCCGCAGCGTCATCATTGTTCACTGGATTGTTCTCGACGTAGGTGAACCAATTAATACCACCCTCAAATTCAATAGGATCTTCGCTGGTGAATCTTCCGACCTGCGGGTCGTACCAGCGGGCGCGGTAGTAGTAGAGGCCGGAGTATTCCTCAAATTCGCGGCCGGTGTAGGTGTAACGCGTAAGCGAACTGCCGCTGCTGTTCCCAAATGAATCG
>DASYLB010000021.1:0-94723 GCA_036009765.1 Pyrinomonadaceae bacterium
CTGTAGTGCACTGCCGAAATGAGACAGATAGTTAAGCAAGTTTTGGTTGAGGCAAGGACTGCTCAAACTCGACGGGTGGTAGGTAACCAAGAGCCGAGTGCAGTCGCTTGCGATTGTACACTTCCTCGATGAAGTGTCTGATTGAGGCGCGTGCCTCAGTCAGGGTTTGATAATCAGATAAGTAAACTTCGTCGTATTTGATAGTGCGCATGAAACGTTCCGCCTGGGCGTTGTCGTAAGGGTTACCAGTACGACTCATGCTGCCGCGGATCTGATGGTTGACAAGTAAAGCAACGTAGGCAGCAGCAGCGTATTGCTTGCCGCGATCCGAATGATGGATCAGACCGGGTTTGGCGGGTCGCTTACTGAGGGCCATCTTGAGGGCGTTGAGCGGCAGTTCAGTCATCATGTGACTGTCCAGGGACCAGCCGATCACGCGGCGGCTGAAAGCATCCAGCAGGACGGCCAGGTAGGCAAAGCCGCGGGGCAGTTGAATGTAAGTAATATCAGCGACCCAGAGTTGATCAATGGCGGTGACTTTAAGGTCACGCGTCAGATTGGGGAACACTTTCAAGTCATGTTTAGAGTCGGTAGTAGCTACAAAGGCGCGGCGACGACGACAAAGCAGATCGGCTTCGCGCATATAACGCAAGACGCGGTCGCGGCCAGTGCGCAATTTGCGGCGCTGCAATTCGGCCGTCATAGAACGATGACCATAGTTGGGCATTTCCAAAGCAATCGCTTGAATGGTCTGGCGCCGGCGCCGTTCCGCCGCGGGCAGCGCGCCCGCTTTCGTCTTTTGCTGACGGTGTCGGTAATAGCTCGACCGCGAGACAGACACCGCCGCACTGAGCTCTTTAATGGCTCGTGCGCCGGTGTCTGCCTCGCTACTAACCTGGGTGATTAAAGGAGTCATCAAACGATTCCAATCCCGTTGTTTGACTATGTTTCTTCCTCGAGCTTCTGCAAGACTTTTTTTAAAAGGTCGTTCTCCATTGTCAGTTTTCCAACCATGCGCTCGAGGGCCGCGACCCGGGCATCGTCAGTGTAGGCGTGCCCTTGGCCGGCAAAAGCTCGATCTTTGTAACGCCGATGATGTCGACACCAACGCGAAATCAGGGTTTGACTGATTCGGTGTTCGCGCGCGATCTGGGCCTGGCTCTTGCCAGCTGCCACTTCGCGCACCACTTGTAACTTGAAATCACGGCTGAATGCTCTGCGTTTGACAGCCATCTTAAGCCCTCCTGCTCCGTTAGAGTAGTAGACTTAACTTTCTGTCTCAGTCAACCAGTGCAGTTCAGTCTTTGGTCTTTGGTCTTTGAACTTTGTACTTTGAACTTGGTTCTTTGAACTTGGTTCTTTGTATGTTTGAGCTTCGAACTTGGTTCACATCGCAAAGCTCCAAGCACCAGGTACAAAGTTCAAAAGTACAAAGCTCAAAGTTCAAAGACCTAAGACCAAAAACCAAAGCCCCTAAGACCTAAGACCAAGCGTTTAGATTTTTCCAAACCCGCGCCAACTATTCTTGTTATGCCACCCGATCGTCAGATCGCTGGCCTTGACGTCGCGCCACCACGCCTCAAAATCTTCTCGCCGTATGTAATGGGAAGTTGGCGCCACCAGGTGATCAAACACAATCGTGTGTTGTTCCCGCCAGCCAAAATGTGAAATCGCACTCAGATAGTCGTTGTAAAAAAGATGTCGAGCCAGTTGTGCCCCGCCGGCAGAACGATTGAGCGGACCGTAAACGAGCTTTGTCGCCAGGTAGACCAGCGCCGTGGGAGCTTTGGAAAGCTGTAGCAGCGTTCGTCGATCAATTTGCGAACTGAATTTTTCCCGCAAGGGATCGACAAAGCGAGTAATCCATTCATTATTCTCGGCGCCGTAAACCCACGCAGAAATGTTGCCCCCAGCTTTCACTTTCGAAGCCAGCGAACGGAAGCCGGCCCGTGGATCCGGCAGGTGATGCAAGACGCCAATTGAGAAGGCATAGTCAAACGTCCGGGCTAACGGCAAATGATAGATGTCAGCCTGAACAATGTGCGCATTCTCGAGACGGCGCGTCGCCGCAAAAGCAGTTTCTACTGCGTCGCTCAGGTCCACGCCTATCACTTCGCGCGCGCCCCAGCCAGCGGCCAGTTGAGTATGACGTCCTTTTCCGCAGCCGCCTTCCAAAACTAGCTTGCCCTGAAAAAACTTCGGAGTAACGGGTGCAATCCAGCCCAAAAACTGATCCGCGTAAAGTTCATCGCTCTGAACGAAGTGTTGCCACTGCCAGCCAAAATTTTCAGCGGTCGCCGCTTTGTCAGCCTCAACCTTTTCCGGCATCGCAAATCGTGGGACACCTCGAGTAATTGAAAATCTACGAGCGCATGAGTCACAAACGAGTTCGCCATCCATGATCTCGGCGTCTTCGGAACGCGCGACCGACGCGAGCAGTATTGCTCCCGCGCAGGCTGGGCATCTGAGGTACTCGAGTAACTTGTGTTTCATGATATTCAGCTGCAAAGCTGACGGGCCTGCACCAGCTGCGATCAAGCAAGATCCACTGTCAAGCGGGGTTTAATGTAGGGCAGATAACAACAGCTTACAAGCGAGGAGGTAAGCAAAGGCAGGCGGACTATTTATCAGGTTCGATGGTAACGCCGCCAACCAGATAAGCAATCTCGCCGGAGTTTGACTGGAGTTTGAGAGTGTAGTCTCCGGGCGGCGCATTCGCGGCGATGGCTACCGAAAAACTGATAACCGGCGTGGCTTTGTGAAATTGTTCGAGCGTCAAACTGGCAGGATCAATACTCATAAACGGTGAACTGAATACCAAGCCATTGCCCGGGATCTGATCGACACCTTCACCGCTAACGTAGACCGTAATCTTTCCGCCGGCCGCGACTGGTACCGGCACGCTGGAGAGCTCGCTGTTAAGTCCGATGAAACGTGGCATCAATGTCGGCGCTGAGTTTTGCGGAGGCACGAGAACGTAGGTCAAAGGTGTAGCCTTGTCCGCAACCACGCGCAAACTGCTGCGAATTTCCACGCTGCGAAAAGCTCGCGCTCGGCCGGCTGACTGGCGATCGCCGGCCGCCGTAAGAGCATCTGCCCGTTTTCCGGAAACCTCGACATACTCAACCATCGCCCGGTAGTTGCCGGCGGGAACGCTATCAAAGTTAAACTTGCCGTTCGCAGATGTGAGCGCACTCGCGATAACTTTGCCGCTATCGAGATCTTCAATCCAGACGTGTGCTGCATTTGCAGGCAAAAGACTGCCGTCGATGCTGTTCAGAATCCTGCCTTCTATCGAGCCGCTGGAGCCGATTTTTCCGCCTGGCCCATACAGGCTGCGAGCGGCCGCCTCGTCGGCGTCGCTCAGAGTGCGCTCAGTAATCGCCGCGAGTCCGTAGGTGCCATTGAGCGCTTGCGTTGCTTGCATCGTCGCGCCAATTACGTGGGAGTGACTCAGTCCCAACAGATGTCCTATCTCATGCGCGAGAGTTGACTCAAGGTCATATGTACCCGGCGAACCGTCGGTTGAGAACTGAAGCGCCGCCCCGGCGTCTGAATAGGGATAAGGATTGATAACAATATCTGCTTCGCTTATCTCTCCAGTGTCGAGATCGTAAAAGACACGAGTTCGCGCGGTTGTATTTCCTTCCGCGAAGAGCGCTACGTTCTCCCCTGTTCCGGCAATAGTGATCAGACTTACACCATCGCCGCCGCTCGTGGGACTAACCGATTGGTTTTTTGAAGCGGTCTCAACAAACTTAATGTTGGCGACTCGAGACCAACTGGCGAGCGCGCGACGCACGGCCCCCAGCACATCGCTATCCGGCTTGATGGCGGGTGATGGCGCCGAGAGCGAAGTCGAAAGCGCAATCTGAATGCTTCGGGTTGGCCATTTGATTTGACGGTCTTGCGCCGCCGCAGGTAGATCAAACGACGACGGCTGACTCGACGAAACAAACGCCAGTAGTGCCACCAATGCCAGAATCGGATTCGGACGTCGCATGTTGTGAGCGCAGAATTGAAAACCTTGGGAAACGCCGGCGCGCTTCTTTCGAAAACGCGAACGGCAGGACGAGCTGCTGGGCCAAATAGTATCACTTCCGACTAGATCTGGGGACAAAAAACAACCCCCGCACGCTATCGCACGGGGGTCTTACTGTTTTGCTTGATCGCCTCAGCGTTAGGGAATGATTGTAATCTGCGGTGCAGTTGCGACTGGTCGACTGGTCGTCACCACCGTTCCCTTAGTCACAGTCACTACAACCTTGTAGTCAATCGGCGCCATTCCCGCGAGCGTCGCCGGCAAAGTGACCGTAATCACATCGAGGCCAAGCATGTTCGTATTCGGTCGCACCAGATCCGGCGTAACATCGATCGTCGTTGTCCCATTGATGAACGAGACCTTCGTTTCCGCGGGGAGGGCAAACCTCACACCGGTGGCGTAAAGCTCCAGTCTGGTCGGTGCCAGTGTTCCTGAAAGATCGAAGGGACTTGTGACCTTAAAGGGTCCGGTGCACAGGATCGCCAGTGGATTCGATACATTACAAGCTTCTACTTCCCCGCCTGCACCGTCGGTGGTGGTATGCAGGTCAGGCTGCGACGCGACAATGTTCAGGAAGCCACGGTAAACAGTAGTGCCCTGGTTGTTAATGACGACCGTCCTAACACCTGGCGCCGAACCGATCGGCACTACGAAACTAATGCCCTCGGACGGCGAATCACCGACGAAGTAAAGACCTGCAGCTTCTCCTCCGATCGAAACTGATACGCCGTTTAATTCTACCGGCAGGACGGGGCTGCGGGTAGTCTCGGGGCCCCCAATACCGATCTTGTCGGAGTTAGCTAGTCCCACGGTAGATCTAACAGTACTTAGTTCGCCGGGTGAGAGTCCCAAAGGATCTCCGGGGCTCGGACTTGGAGTCGGAGTAGGAGTCGGACTGGCGCCTAGATTCGCGCTGGAAAACGGTCCCATGTTGCTGGCGCCAGTAAAGAACGACAAGACCTCCGGTGCGTCAGTTGGGCCCGGCGGAGTCAGCAATAGGAATATCTCGCTCGAGCCATCCGGGTTGCCGCCGCCCAGCTCCACTCCAGCCAGACTAAACGCCATTCGCCTCAAGGTGTTACTCGTCAACGGGCGGATACCGGGCACACCACCAACGATTGGGTTCTCCGTGAGTCGCGCAAGCGTGTTGCTGTCAGTTACTGGAATTTGGGTAACGAAAATCTGGTTGGCGCGAAAGCCTATTGGCGCCGGGTTCAACCCACTAACGTCGTCATCGGCAAGGAGAGTACCGTCCGCTTTGTAGTTGAAAACTGACGCGAAGACCAGCGCGTGCGGCGCCAGCGAACCATCGTAGTCCGTGAAGGTCGGAAAATGGACCACGTCGCCGAAGCACGTGGCGCATCCTTCAGGTGCACGCTTAGTGACCATCTTGAAGCTGCCATCCGAAACTTTGGAAACGAATACTGCCAGGAAGGCGGCGTTTGTCGTGTTGTTTGCTGTGGGATCGTTGGCGCGCGACTCGTAGGCGACATAGGCGCCGTCGCGACTCAACCTCCGGCCCGGACTCAGTAAATTTATGGTCGCATTGGCTACACCGCTTACTTCTTTGGTTTTTGTCAGCTGCCGATAGTTGCTTACCGCTGTGCCGCTAAAATCAGCGACGTAAATCTCGTCGTTACCGTGGCCGTTTTCGTCGTTGTTATTTCCGGCCAGATCGGCAGTAGACAAAAACGCAACGACGCTACCGTTGCCGGAGAGCGAAGGGTTTTGCTGTTTTCGTTGGAAAGTCCTGGGGTTAATAAAAAGATCCTGAGTGTTTGTACCCTGAGTGAACGTGTTCGAACCGGCAACGAATCCATTGGTGGTGCGACAAAGGAACAGCTCCGCGTTTGCATCTGCATTACCAACCGCCGGCACCAGGTCGCGATTTGAAATGAATGCGATGGTGTTTCCGTCGTCGCTGATGGTGGCTTCACGATTGTCATCGACAACGTCGGGAAGAAATATCCCCGGACGCAAAGGAGTGCTGGGCGTTGTATTTGTAACTTGCCTGAAAGTTCCCAGGCTAAGATCGACAGCCGCGGAAAATGGTATCTCGTCGCCACTTGTCAGATCCAGATTGTCATCGATCTCAGGTAGTTGGTAGATCCAGATATCCTGGTTGCCATCGGCGAGCAGCGCCGGGCTATCGGTGCCGTCAAAATTAGTCGGATCGGGAGCGTTTGAACTGAAGACAATGGTGTAAACCCGTCTTCCTGCTACCAACGCCGGCTCAAAACTGATCATTGGGTGGTTGTTGCTAATCTCAACTTTAACCAAACTCAAATCAGGAGGCACCGGCACGGGAAGCGGCGTTGGAAACGGTATCGGCGTAGGACTCGGGGTCGGCGTCGGACTTGGTGTTGGAGTCGGCGTCGGAGTCGGCGTCGGACTTGCTGGTGGCTTTTGAACGTTCTTGGTGTTGGTTAGTTGAAAGATGCGCCGTTGGGCATAGTCAATTATGAAGATTTCCCGGTTGCCGTCGGCGTTCCGCGGATTCTGCGTATCCAGATTGCCATTTGACTCGAAGACCACGAAACGGCCATTTCCAGAGGTGTCTCCAGCAAAAGAATAGAAGAGCTGTGGGCTTGACGTTATTTGAACCGCAAATGGATCGGGCGTGGGGCTGGTGGTCTGCGCCTGTGCAAATGAGAATGCACCAACGACCAACATAAGTGCGGCAATAGCGCACTGGGAACGAAAAGCAACCTTCACAAAAATCCTCCGAAACAAAGACGCAGATAAGTGCAGATTAGATGCCCTCGGGGAGCGAGCAGCAGCAATGCGCTGGTGAAAACGATGCGCGACGTCACCGAGCGTTAAAAGAACCGACATTTTACGCAGAGATCCGAACAACCGCAAGTTGGCATAAGCTTAACAAGAATTGACGGTTAACCGATGCTGCTCTTGCTGTTCATCGTTGCTTCGAACTCAAACAAATTTCCTTGACAGCCCTTCAAGCTCAGGCTTAGAGTTCCGCCATTCCCCCGCCCTTGCTTGAAACAAACTAGCCAAATGTGACCGCGTCTATCCGACTGATGTGGAGTAGTGCCGGAATACGTGGATCGATAGCGAAGTCTCGTGAGTCAACCTGCTCATGAGCGGTTTGTGCTTTACCCCTTTTCGAGTGCGTTTTCAAAGAGAAATGATTGACTACGCACCATGCCGCACCATCGACGAGGAGAAGAACATGTTTCGCCTATACGCACACAATCCCAGGGTCACAAAACTCATAAGCGTTGCTCTGAGCGTTTGCTTTTACGTCCTGATGCTTCCGGTCGTCTCATCTGCACCGCGGTTGAGTCGCGCCGTTGCTAAGCCTGCAACTCGAACACCGCAAGGTCAACAACCACTGGCGCCCAACGTTCCTCCCATCCCAGGGGGATCGGCGTATCGGCAAACCAACTTTGTTTCTGACATACCGGGACTAGCTTTCATCCAGGAGCCGACTCTGATAAACCCGTGGGGTATCGCTTTCAGAGGGACGAGCCCGTTCTGGCTGTCTAACAACGGCACCAGCAGTTCAAGCCTTTACCGCGGTGACGTCGCTGGAAGCCCACTGGTAAAGAACCCCGGCTTGTCTATAGTTACAGTGCCCGGAGGACTACCGACTGGAGTGGTTGGCAACTCGACGACCGACTTCGCCGTGACTCCGTGTTTGGTCGCGTCGTGTCCAGCAGCGTTCATTTGGGCGACGATCACCGGCAACATCGTAGGTTGGAACCCGAGCGCCGGTCCAGATGCAACCACCGGCGTGATCGCTGCCAGCCACAGCAGTCGTGTTTATACTGGCCTTGCCAATGGCAGCAACTCGGGCGGCAACCGCCTCTACGCCGCCGACTTCGCGAATGGAAACATTGACGTCTACGACGGCGCCTACGCGCTGACTACTACTACGGGCGGCTTCGTAGATCCCACCATTCCCACCACAGCCGGGAACACTTACCATCCCTTCAACATCCAGAACATCGGCGGCTC
Organism: Pyrinomonadaceae bacterium; assembly: GCA_036009765.1. Classification (GTDB taxonomy): domain Bacteria; phylum Acidobacteriota; class Blastocatellia; order Pyrinomonadales; family Pyrinomonadaceae; genus PSRF01. The sequence goes on from DASYLB010000021.1 coordinate 8,021, forward strand.
GCTTTACGTGATGTATGCCAAGGTCGGTACTGACGGAAAAGACGAGGCAGGTGTCGGCAACGGGTTCGTCCGCCGCTTCAATACTGACGGCGTCCGCGACCTGACATTCGGAATCAATAACGGACCGCTAAATTCGCCCTGGGGTATTGCGATCGCTCCTTCAACCTTCGGCATCTTTAACAGCGCGCTGCTAATCGGTAACTTCGGCGAAGGCAATCCCAGCCTTCACGCCTTCAACCCGGCGACAGGCGCTTTCCTCGGCACAATTCAAAATGAAAATGGCGACGGCATCGTGATCGATGAGCTTTGGGGCCTTCAATTCGGCAACGGAGTAAACGGCGGCGATCCCGGCACGCTCTACTTCACTGCCGGCACCGCCGAAGAAGAGCACGGGCTGTTCGGTTCCTTGAAACCCACGACAGCCACGGCTACGTCGCTAATTCAGTTTGCCACTGACGATTTCGCAATCGGCGAAGGCACGGGCCACATTGATATTTCGATCACACGCGCGGGTGATGCTTCCGCCCCAGCAACTGTCAACTTCAACACCTTCGACGAGTCGGAGGCCGGCCATGCTTCGCAGAAGTCCGACTACCAAATAGCGCTCGGCAAGGTTAGTTTTGCCCCCGGCGAGACTGCCAAGACCGTCCGTATCTTGATCGTCAACGATCTCTTCGTGGAGGGCGATGAGACAGTCAACCTCGCCCTCTCGAATCCAACCGGAGCGGGCGTTGGGCTGGGAAGTCCCAACACTGCTGAACTCAGAATTATCGACAACGATTCAATGGCGCCGACAACGAATCCGATTGACGACTCAACCGCCTTCGTTCGTCAACATTATCTCGATTTCCTTAACCGCGAACCGGACGCGTCGGGGTTGGCTTTCTGGGTTAACCAGATCGAGTCGTGCGGTGCGGATACCGCTTGCCGAGAAATCAGACGCATTAACGTAAGCGCTGCTTTTTTCCTGTCTATCGAATTTCAGAAGACCGGTCTGGAGGCTTATCTGACGCAGCGGGCCGCGTTCGGTAACCTGCCACCGACACTTGCGGCAGCGGTACCTGTTTTTTATGGCACTTTTGAGCGCGACACCCAGGCGTTACAGAAGGATTACATCGTCGGAGCTCCAGGGGCTGATGCGCAACTGGAAGCAAACACGCTGGCATTCTTCAACGACTTCATCACGCGGCCAGCGTTCATAACTAAATACCCAAACACTCTGACCAATGCACAGTATGTTGATAACCTCCTGGCGAGTGCGGGGTTGTCGCCCACCAACTTCATCGTAAACCTTACGAACTCGCAGGAGAATCCCTCCACCTTCCCAACGACAACCGGGGGCGCGCGCCGCCCTGCATCTTTCGGAACGGCGACCTTCAACATGAACACTGCTCAGACACAGATGACCTTTACAGCCACAATCAACAACATCGATTTCACGGGCTCGCAAACCGTGGACACCAACGACGACCTGACCGCTGCTCACATACATGCGAGTCCCTCTGTCACGCCCACCACCAATGGGCCAGTCGTCTGGGGCTTCTTTGGCGCGCCGCAAAACGATAACAACCCAAATGATGTCGTGAATACACCTTCAGGCGTCGGCGGGACAATCAGCGGCAAGTGGGATCCGCCCGAGGGCAACGGAACCACGTTCGCGGCCCAACTGGCGAACCTCAAGGGAGGTCATGCGTATATTAATTTCCACACCACGCAATTCGGCGGCGGTGAAATTCGGGGCAACTTTCCGGAGATGGACGCCTTTCGCAACTTGCTTGTGGCAGGCCTCGATGATGGTCCAGAGACTCGCGCCACGGTGCTGCGCAAGGTGGCTGAGTACGCGTTTTTGAAGGACCGCGAATTCAATAGCGCTTTCGTGTTCATGGAATATGCCGGCTACCTGCGGCGTGATGCGGACGTGTCGGGCTTCAACTTCTGGCTCAAGAAGCTGAGGGAATTCAACGGCAACTTCGTTAACGCCGAGATGGTCAAGGCCTTTATGAACTCGGGGGAATATCGCCAACGCTTCGGCATCTAGACAAGTCCAATCGCCAAAGCGAACTGGCAATCCGGAAAGGGAGCGATCGCGCGCCCTTTTCCATTTGCAGTCTGGGAGCGTGGGCCACAGGCCGCCGCGTAGCAAAAATTCTTGACAGTCTTTGTTAGTCAGCTTAGAGTTCCACCGTTCCCCCAAATTTTGCGCCAAGCCACCCCAGTCATTGTAGGGTACTGATCTACGAGCGAAGCCGCAGACCAACCTGAGCAAAGAGTGTGAGTAAGTCTGCAATCACGTTAACCCGTAGCGTAAAGTCAACAACGGCCCCACAGAGGATATCGTCACTGAAGAAATCAATAGGAGTGTCCGACATGCCAAGCCCATCGTCCGAAAAGCACCAGACCAGGAAAATAATTAGCGTTGCGTTGAGTATTTGCCTTTACGTATTAATGCTTCCCATTGTCTCCTCAACCGCAAGGCTGACGCATGCCGAGGGAATGCCGAGCAGTCCACAAGTGCAGCAGCCAAGCTCGCCGGACATCGTTGTGATCCCGCCGGGTTCCGCCTATCGTCAAACAAATTTCGTCTCGGACATACCCGGCCTGGCGCCGCTTCTGGATCCGCTCCTGGTTAATCCGTGGGGCATCAGCGCAACCGCATCCAGTCCATTTTGGATCTCAAACAATGGTACGAGTACAACCCAACTCATTCGCGGCGACCAGCCAGCCGCCAGCCCGGTCGTTCTAAATGCCAGCCCGCAAACGATCACAATTCCCGGCGGCCTGCCAACGGGAACGGTCGCGAGTCCAACCGCAACTGATTTTGTTCTGCCGGGTGCATGTGCCTCAGCGCCCTGTGGCGCGAACTTCCTCTTCGCATCAATTACCGGAAACATCGTCGGCTGGGATCCTAATGCTCCCGCAGCCGGTTCGACTACGGGCGTAATCGCCGCGAGTCATCCCGGCCACGTCTACACGGGGCTGGCGATCGCTAACAATGGCACAAACCATCTCTACGCTGCCGACTTCGCCAATGGCACGATTGATGTCTATGACGCATCCTTCGCCCTGCAACCTGCAGCCAGTTTCCCGTTTATTGATCCGACCATCCCAACCACGATGGGTAATACTTATCACCCGTTCAATATCCAGGCCATCGGCAGTTCGCTCTATATCATGTATGCCAAGGTGGATCCCATGACTGGCCTGGATGAGGAAGGGGTTGGCAACGGATTTGTACGTAGATTTAATCTCAACGGCGTTCGCGATCTCACCTTTGGAATCAACAACGGCGCACTCAATTCTCCCTGGGGATGTGTTCTCGCGCCCGCCACTTTTGGTATCTTTGGCGGCTCTCTCCTTATCGGCAACTTCGGCGAAGGGAATCCCAGCATCCACGCTTTTAATCCAACCACTGGCGCTTTTTTGGGTACACTCCAAAACGAAGCGGGCGATGGCATCGAGATCGATGAGTTGTGGGCCCTGCAAGTCGGTAACGGCGGCGCCGGCGGCAATGTCAATACGGTTTACTTCAGTGCTGGTCCCTCAGAAGAAGAGCATGGACTGTTTGGCGCATTGAACCCAACCACCTCTTCGGCCACTTCGCTCATTCAATTCGCCACCGACGAATTCGTGATTGGTGAAGGCAGTGGCCACATTGACGTCACCGTGACGCGCGCGGGCGATGCGTCGGGCTCGGCGACAGTCAACTTCAATACCTTCGACGAGTCGGAACCTGGCCACGCTAGTCAAAAGTCTGACTATGAAATAGCGCTCACCAAGCTCACCTTCCAACCGGGTGAAACAAGTAAGACGGTCCGTATCCTTCTCCTCGACGACAACTTCGTCGAAGGCGATGAAACTATCGACCTGGCGCTATCTAACCCGAGCGGCTCGGGCGTAGGACTAGGCAGCCCCAATGATGCGGAACTCAAAATCACGGACAACGACGTCGTCGCCCCAACAACCAATCCGATTGACGACACATCCTTCTTCGTTCGTCAGCATTATCTCGATTTTCTTAACCGTGAACCGGACGCCGCTGGTCTCGCTTTTTGGACCAACGAGATTACTTCGTGTGGCGGAGACACGAATTGCATTTCGATGAAACGGGTCAACGTTAGTGCCGCGTTTTTCCTGTCGATCGAATTTCAGAAAACCGGCTACCTGGCCTACCTGACGCATCGCGCAGCTTTTGGCGCAAGTGCCTCCGGCTCGTCGGCGCCAATTCTCTATGGTGATTTCCAAGCTGAGGCGCAAGCGCTCGGGAAAGACTTCGTCTTCGGACAAACGGGCGCGGATGCGGTGCTCGAAGCCAACAAGGCGGCCTACTTCAGCAACTTCATCAACAAACCGGATTTTGCGGTGAAATATCCAGCAACGCTAACAAACGACCAATATGTCGACGCCCTGCTCGCTTCCGCGAATCTGACGCCAAGCGAAGTAAGAGTGTTTAGCGTTAACCTGACCAATGGGCAGGAAGTTCCGCCAACGGTCCCAACTACTACGGGAGGTGCAGCTCGACCGGCATCTTCCGGCACTGCGCGTTTCCAACTGAATAGTGCGCAGACCGCGATGACGTTTACCGCTACCATTAATAACATCGACGTGACCACTGCGCAGACAGCCGATACAAACGACAACTTGACTGCCGCGCACATTCACGCCGGTGCATCGGTGGCTCCCGGAGTCAACGGACCGGTTGTCTGGGGATTCTTCGGCGCGCCTTTCAACGATAACAATCCAAACGACCAGGTCTTCTTCCCGAATGCAGGTGTCGGCGGCACCTTCAGCGGCAAGTGGGATGCGCCTGAAGGCAACGCCACTACACTCGCCGCGCAGTTGACCAATCTGCGAGAAGGACACGCCTACATCAACTTCCACACGCGCCAGTTTGGCGGTGGTGAAATTCGCGGAAACTTCCCAGCGGCGTCAGCCTTCCGCGATTCACTCGTGGCCGGTCTCAACGCGGCAACCGAAACGCGAGCAACCGTGCTGCGCAAAATTGCCGAGGCAGACGAACTGCAGACTCGGGAGTTCAACGCCGGCTTCGTGACCATGGAATACTTTGGTTACCTGCGACGCGATCCAGACACCTCGGGCTTCAACTTCTGGCTCAACAAACTGAACGCCTTTAACGGCAACTTCGTAAATGCCGAAATGGTGAAGGCATTTCTCCAGTCGAGCGAATACCGGCAACGCTTCGGCCCGTGAGTTAGGGCCAGTAGGCATTGGGCAGTGGGCAGTAGGCAGGCAAGGCGAAATCACTTGCTGCGTGCTGCCTTTTGCTTTTTGCCTTCTGCCTGCCACCTTCTGGTCACTGCCCACCGCTCACTGCCTACCGCCTACTGCCTTATGCTACATTCAGCGCATGACCGTGGCTCTGCGCGTTGAGAAAGTTTCTAAGCAGTACCGAATCTACGAACGCCCCGGCGATCGCCTGAAAGAATCGCTCTCGCGCGGACTGCTCCGCCGCCACAAAGAATTCTGGGCGCTGCGCGATGTCGACTTCGAAATCGAGGCCGGAACAACGGTGGGCATCGTCGGGCCAAATGGCTGTGGTAAGTCGACCCTGCTGCAAATCATTTCCGGGACGCTGGCGCCGACGCACGGCGACGTCTGGCACGACGGGCGTATCGCCGCTTTGCTGGAACTTGGCGCCGGCTTCGATCCGGAGTTCACCGGCGTTGAAAATGTTTACATGAATGCCGGTTTGTTGGGACTAACCAGGCGTGAGACCGATGCGGTCTTTCCGGCAATCGAGCGCTTCGCGGAAATCGGTCCCTTCCTTTACCAGCCCGTCAAGACATATTCCAGTGGTATGTATGTTCGCCTCGCTTTTGCGATTGCGGCGAGCGTTCAACCAGACATTCTGATCATTGATGAGGCACTGGCAGTTGGCGACGCAGTTTTCCAGCATCGTTGTCTGCGGCGCATCAATGAACTTCATGAGCGAGGCGCCACCGTGCTCTTTGTTTCTCATGATGCCGGCGCCGTGCGCGCGCTGTGCTCGCGAGCAATTATGTTGCGGGCCGGAGGTGTAATTGCCGACGGCAAGCCCGCTGACGTGCTGAGCCTCTATCAAAAGATCATCATGGAGCGTGAACAGGCATATGAGGCTGAATCAGGTGCACTAGCTTCGCCGGAGAATTCCAAGCCCGATGAAACACTGGCGCCGCTCAGTTACGCATACCGCCACGGCGACGGCGCCGCGGAGATTGTCGGGGCCGAACTTACTGATGAAAATCTGGCGCGGGTAGAAATCGCAGGCACCGGCGAGCCGCTGACACTACGCCTGCTCGTCCGTTTCAAAGCGGACATAGACGGTCCAGTGCTTGGTTTTCTGATCAACAACTCCCACGGCATCCACGCTTACGGCACAAACACGAAGGAACAACAGATAGAGTTTGGCAGAGTGCGGGCCGGCGAAATCATCGACGTCGGTTTTGCCTTCGACTGCTGGCTTGGCGTCGATCAATATACGATTACGCTGGCCGTGCACAGCCGTGAAGGCCAGGCCTACGATTGGCTTGATGCGGCGCTCTTCCTGAGAGTAACGAGCATGACCTTGACCGAGGGAATCGCTAACCTGAACGCGCGCGCGACTGTGCGCCATCGCAGCGTGAGCAACGAAACTCCGCAACGGGCGAGCGAGTCGCAGCCGGTCCAGACGGTGAGGGCGTGAGTTATGGCTGAAACTGAAGTTGAAAGTATTTTGCGCGAAATACGGGAACGCGTGGTTGCCCAACAACGCGCGCCCCGAAACGTCACTCCACCGCCCTCGGCGAATGGCGACAACGGAGCACTGCAACAAGTTGCGCCTGATGAAAATATGTTCGTCGAGAATTTAGCGCTCCTTAACTCTTATCTGACGACAACTGCCCGCGCCTGGGATCGCCTGCCGCCGCTGGTTAGCAATCGCAGTGGCCTATCTGCGCGGCTGGAACTTTGGTTAAAGCGGCAACTAAAACGCTCGACGCGCTGGTTTGCGTGGGAACAGGTGAACTTCAACGCTGCGGTCCATCATACGTTGCGCAACCTGCTCCCCATCCTCTCAGCGCATCAGCATGAATTGCATGCACTGCGCAAGCGAATTGCCAATCTCGAACAAAACCAGATCGCCGAGCTAAAAGAAATTCTGGCAGAAATTCGGGCCGAGCTGGACGCTCAACGGACCGAGGTTGACGCGGATCGCAGCGTGATCAGGAACCGCATTGCGGGACTTGTTAACGAACTACGCGAACGCGACGAACACCTGCGGGATGAACAACGCGTCTGCTTTAAGCAACTCGCGCTTGAAACGAGCGAAGCGGCCGTGCTTGAGGATCGTGCCCGCCGGAAAACTGAAACTCTACTCGAAGAGCTGCAAAGTCGAATTGCGGAGTTGGAAAATGGAACGAAGTAATATGATCGAGGCTCAGAGACGCTCAAGAAGTTCCGAGTTCAACCTTCAGGTTGCTATCTTCGGCTGAACGGCAAGCTAAGGCTTGTACTCTGAACTTCTTGAGCGTCACTCATTACTCATTACTTTTTATGCCTAAAGAGAACCTATACCAACGCACAGGCATAACCGACGTTGCCGAGTTTTATCGCACCAAGTTCGTTTCCGATGAGGTGCTCGACAACCGTTACTTCAAGGCGCTCGATCGGTTTGATATTCGCTTTGCGCGCACGATGTGGGTTTACGACAACGTGCGCGCTGGGTCGGAAGTGCTCGAGCTGGGCTGTGGGGCCGGCATGCTGGCGTTGTTAAAGCGTAAGGACATCAGGCTGACGGGCGTCGATCTATCCGATGAATGCGCTTTGGCCGCGCGTCACAACGGCTACGACGAAACTTTCCGCGCCGAGCTTTCGCAACTGCCATTTGCCGACGGCAGCTTCGACTACGTTGTCAGTCTGGATGTGCTGGGCCATATCGAGTCGCAAGAAAAAGATGCCGTCCTCGGCGAAATGAAGCGCGTGTTGCGCCCCGGGGGCGTCACGTTGCACGGCATTGAAAGTACAGACAACTCCGCGCGCAAAACTTACGACGAGATGAACGCCGAGGAATTACGCCGCTTCATCGAGATTGACGGCCATGTTGGGCTCGAGGAAGAACAGGAACACGCAAGCCGGTTTGAAAAATTCTTCTCACACGTCGCCTGGGAGCCGCGCTACGCGCTCTGCCTCAGCAGCGAAGAGTTTCTGAAGCAGGCTGACAAGTATGGACTCGGAGTTGAGGACGACTTTCTCGACTACCTCCGCGGCCTTTCGCATAAGGAGCGACGCGCCTTCGATTTGGCGATGGGCTACGTGTTTGGCAAAGTTTCTGACCTCAATATCCACCTGCCGAAGAGTGGCTTGTATGTCTTCGTTAAAGCTTCCGATGCGCCGCTCGGGCCCTTCTACAACGAACATCGAGATCGCCGCGCGCTTTTTTCATCACTCGAGCAGGCTGGCGAAGTTGCTGTCAGCCTGGACAGAAGCGCCGCAGCAAAGTTTGACGACGGTTGGTTTGAACCAAACATGCTGCCTCCGATTGCGCGTTGGATGGGCGCACGCGGTCGCGTAAACTTTCGCGCTCGCGCCCTTACTGAAATACGACTTGACCTTACGACGCATATTCCGGATCTCGGCGCGCGTCCGCTCGGACTTGAGCTACAACTCAACGGCGCCCAACTTTGTGCTTTCTCTCTCTGTCGTTATGGATGGCTTGAGTTGCGTATCGCGGTTCCGTCGTCCGGCGTTTCTGAGGTCGGCGGTGAGTTTGAGTTGGAGATTAGAGCCAACCGAACCTGGCAACCGCGCCCAACTGACGAAATACGCGACGACCGCGAACTGTCGATCGCGGTCTGCAATTTAACGGTCAAGAATAAAGAGTGAAAGGTGAAAGGTAGGACTGTCTAACTCTTCACTTTTCACCTTTCACTGTTCACTGTCTCAATGAACATTCTCATCTGCACCACCCAGGTCCCATTCACAACCGGCGGCGCGGAGTCACACGTCGACGGACTGCGGCTCGCTTTGATTCAGGCGGGCTACAACGCCGAGGTGGTTGCGCTGCCGTTCAAATGGTATCCACCCGGTGAAATTATGCGCAGCGCGCTGGCCTGGCGCCTGCTCGATCTAAGCGAGGCAAACGGGAAGCCCGTTGATCTTGTGATCGGGATGAAGTTTCCCGCCTACCTGGTGGCGCACGATCGCAAGGTGCTTTGGATCATGCACCAGCACCGCTCGGCCTATAACCTTTGGGACACGCCTTTCGATGACCTGTCGACCTACCCGGATGGCGCCCAGGTGCGCGAGTGGATCCGTCAGGCAGATAATCGTCTCATCCCTCAGGCAAAGAAAGTTTTTGCTAACTCGAAAACGGTTGCCGATCGCCTTCGTCGTTACAACGGAATTGAAAGTCAGCCGCTTTATCATCCACCGCCGCGCGCCCAGAGTTTGCGCGCTGGAGAGCAAGGCGACTACATCTTTTACCCAAGCCGGCTCGAGCCTCAGAAGCGTCAGGAACTCCTCATCGAAGCCGCGCAGTTTTTGCAGACTCCGGTGAAGATCGTTCTTGCCGGCGGTTCCGGCGATCCCAAGCGTTATGAATCGCTGGTCAAGCAATTCGGTGTCGGCGATCGCGTTTGCTTGCGCGGTTTCGTGCCGGAGTCAGAAATTGTCGAACTTTACGCAAACGCGCTTGGAGTTTGTTATTTGCCGTTTGATGAGGACTACGGCTACGTGACTCTGGAAGGAATGCTTTCAGCGAAACCAGTCGTCGTTGCAGCCGACGGCGGGGGCGCGACGGAATTTATCGATCACGAAAGCGAGGGCTTGATCGTTGAACCGGAGCCGCGGGTAATTGCGGCGGCGTTGGATTCGCTTTATGCGAATCGACAGTGGGCCAGTGCAATGGGGAACCGCGGTAAGGAAAAACTGACGAGCATGGACCTCTCCTGGCAACACGTCGTCGAAAGTTTAGTCAACGGCGCGGGTTGATAGCGTGCTGCTCCTGCCCCTTCCCTCCTCCCGCTTCTGCCTTTCTGTTAAGCTACGCCACCAGTGAAACGGCCCCAGCTTAGTCGCATAGAATTGCTCCTGCTAGCTGTCAGTCTGCTGGTCATCTTCAGCTACTTCTACGACGTTCCCAGAAATCCCGTCGGCTTCTTCGTTGATGAAGCCTCCATCGCCTATAACGCACACAACGTAGCGCAATCCGGCAGAGACGAGTACGGCCAGTCGTTCCCTCTCTACTTCCGCGCTTTTGGGGAATACAAAAGCCCCGTTTACATTTACATACTCTCCGCCGTCTTCTGGTTTACAGGACCGAGCGCTCTCGTGGCTCGAATGTTGAGCGCGGTCATGGGTTTCGCAACCGCGTTGCTGTTCGGCATACTCGCGGCACAGCTGGCTGGCCGGCGCATAGTGGGTTTGATCGTGTTTCTCGCCGCTGCGCTTACGCCGTGGATCTTTGAGATTAGCCGCCTGGTGTTTGAAGTCGCATTCCTGCCGCTCAACATCGCACTGTTTCTGCTGGTGCTGCAGCGCGCGGCCAAGCGTCCGCGCTGGTCCGCCTTCATCGCAGCCGGTCTCGGCATCTTGCTCGGCTTGATGGTTTACACCTACTCGGTCGGACGTGTACTGGCGCCACTCTTCGCGTTGGGGCTGGCATTCTTTTTTACCCGACAACGCTGGCGACAGGTTGTTCTCACCTGGCTGATTTTCGGTGTCACTTTACTGCCGCTTGCCGTCTTCACCTTGCGCCACCCGGGCGTCCTCAGCGAACGGTTCAAACATGTAACCTTCATCAAGCCCGGCGACACGCACCGCCAGATCGCAATTGGTTTGGGGAAAAACTACGCCGCCAACTTCAGCCCACGCCGTTGGCTGCTCTATGGAGATCCGGAGCCGCGGCATCACTTGCCGGGAATGGGCAGCCTGCTCGCCGGTGTGGTCGCGCTGGCCGGTCTGGGATTGATCCTCGTGCTGTTGCGCTACCGCAGCGACGCCTGGTGGCGTTTCATAATTTATGGTTTGCTGGTCTCGCCGATCCCCGCGGCATTAACTCTGGATTACTTCCACACGCTGCGACTCATCGCGCTGCCCTGCTTTCTACTTGTTTTGACCATTCCTGCGATTCTATTCCTGCTGGATGAAAACTGTCGCTGGCCCAGAGTTTGCGGCGCGACCTTAACAACACTGGTTCTGCTAATGCTTTTACAGGGCGCGCTCTTCCATTGGCGCTTCCACAAAGCGCCGCCGCGCGAGGATGCTTTTGATAGTTACTACCCGGAGCTGCTCGCTAAAGCTCTGGCCCGACCGGAGCGCCCTATCTACCTATTCGAGAAAACTCCGGCGGCTTATGTTTACGCTTACTGGTATGCAACGACCTGGGGCGCCAGCCTGAATAATTTCTATCGGGTGCCGCCCGGTGAGTCGCCTCCGCCAGGCGCCGTCGTGATCGGCCACGAGCTACCCTGCAAAGAGTGCGAAATTATTATTCAGCATGGTCAGTTTCAAGTGTACAAACAGAAGTGAAAGTTCGAAGCGTCTGTGATGAGGTCAGCGCTTCTCTGCGACTATGATGAGGTTCTTGCCTAGCGGCGGAGGGATGATTGACTCGATGCGTCGGGCTGCGGGAACGATGAAGCGATCGTAGAGTTTGACGGCGCCCGGATCCATCGAGGCCGATCTCAGCAAGCAATATTTCAGCCACCAGGGAACGATGCCGGGCAGATCAAAATAAGTCGACGTAACCGTCCGGAACCCGGCGCGCGCCAGTTTTTCTTCCAACTCCTGCTTGCGATAGCGCCGTACATGTCCTACCCGTTCGTCGAAAACGCCGTAAAGCCACGACAACGCGGGGACAAACAAGAATGCCCGGCCGCCGTTACAAAGTGTGCTGTGGATTTTCTCAAGTTCCTCTTCGTCTGCGGCGATGTGTTCGAGGACGTTTATGTAGATGATTGAGTCGGCCACTCCAGCTTGGATCAGCGGCGCGGCTTCGGGAAAGGTTCCGTGATACGTAATGACCTGAGTATTGGTACTCCATTGCTTTGCATTCACCGCTAGCTCTTCATACATTTCGTTTGACGGTTCAACCAGCGACAGCGTTTGGCAATTGTGATGCGCTAAAATCAACTGCGAGAAAGAGCCAAGTCCCGCGCCCACTTCTACCAGATGCTGGCCCAGAAACGGTTTGAAAATGTCGAATATCCAGCGGTGATAGTTGTCAGCAAACTCCATCGCTTCCAACTCCGCCCCGGGGTAAGCGAATTCTGCACGACCCGCTTCGTCGGGAGCTGATACGCCCGCGGGTGTAGCTTGCCGGATCATTACTGGCGCTCCATTTCAGCGGTTGTCTCTGCAGGCTTAATCGGCAGGCGATTGGATTTGTAGCCAAGCTCCGGGATTTGTCGAAACGAAGATCGCAGGCTGCAAAAAAGGTTGAAGCGGATCACGAACCACAAAGCAACCAGGCCGTCACTGAAAAGAATTTTCTTGCCTTCGTCGTACGTACGGCCGTAATAGCTGATGGGAACTTCGTAAATCGCTATTCCCAGTTTCGCGATCTTAGCTACCACTTCCACTTCAAAACCGAAGCCGCTAGAGACAATAACCAGGTTGCGAATGATCTCACCGCGGAACGCTTTGTAGCCTGTTTCCACGTCGGTCATGTTTAGGTTGGTGAGAGCATTGGAAAGATAGGTCAGAAATTTGTTCGCCAGGTAGTGATAAAAATAGAGCACTCGAGCGGCTCTACGAACCAGAAATCGGGAGCCGAAGACAACGTCAGCATGACCCTGCAATATTGGCTGGATAACTCCAAATATCTCTGCGGGATCGTATTCGAGATCAGCATCCTGCACGATCACAATTTCACCAGTCGTGAGCGCGAAACCTGTTCGCAGCGCCGCCGTCTTGCCGGCGTTGCGCTGGTGATGAACAACGCGGACCTGCGAGTTTGTCTCTGCAAGCTGCCTGGCGTGTTGTTCGGTGCCGTCGGTTGAGCAGTCGTCTACGATAATGATTTCCAGCAGACAGGGAACCCGCAGCAACTTCTGCACGACCTCGGCGAGCGTCGCGACTTCGTTGTAAACAGGGACCACCACCGAGAGACAGGGCGCATACTGCTCTTCTATGGTTTCAATGTTCCGGTCGTATGCATTCATCGCTGATCAAAATTCTCAAGGCAGTCTATCGTTCAATAGCTCTCGTTTACTTTTGCTTCGTTTTATTCTCTCCGGAAGCCATAAAGCCTCGCGCTAATCTGCCCGGGTCGCCCGAGACTTCAAGCTCTTTGAGCCAGAAGTTGAATCCGGCTAAGTCCTGGTCCGGCAGATCATCCGGATTGCGATGTAGATAGCCAAAGTAGTGAAGCAATACCAGTGAACGATTCTGTTCCTTTTCAATAAACTTCTGATTCTGGACCAGCGCCAGCAATGCGGCGGCGCGCGTCATTGTTTTGTTAGTCAACTTGTCGATAAGGCTGCTCCGCTCGCCGGGTTCAAGTGCAATTCCGGCGTTTGCAGTCAACTCATCGACATAGCGTTCGTCAGTTAACTGCTCGTATCGCGTCGCAAACTTTTTCCGCTCAACCCACTTGTCAGCAAACGCGTGCAGGTTGCTTTCAAGTTTCGCTTCACCATCGAAAGAGCTGACAGTCACACCACGTCCGATCGTTTGCGCATCACTCACAAACTCAGCGTAGCGCGGCATTTGACCAAACGACGCCAGATAGAAGCGAAACAGCGCCTGACCTGCGACGCGATATTGGCCAAGTATATTAACGGAATCTTCCTTGATTAGATCATCCCATTCCCTGGTGTCGAGCGCGAAAGGCAGCTGTGCTTCGCCTTTAGCCTGTGGCTCGTTCTTCACGACCGCGTACAGATCGTCACGTCCGTCGAAGCGGTTTATGAAGCGTAACCTTCCAGCCAGCACGCCGCTGACGACAAAGGTTTCATAGTCGACGCGGCGCTGCGGCTCAATCAGATTGTTTTCGACGACCAAGTAGGAAGCCGGCACGTCCTCGAGGAAATTCATGAACGCAGCCGGGATCGGACCAGCGGCGGTTGCCGCTTCGATCTGGCTTTCGTATGGCGAGCCGAAACCGGAAATGCCGACAATGAGTGGCTGCATGTGGTCAGCCGAACGCAACACATGGCGATGATTAACATGTTCATTTGCCGGCAGCACTACCACGCCGCCGTGCATCGGTGTCGCTTTCAGTCGCTCGGTTACACCATCCGGAAAGACGTCGCCACGCATAAACCCTAAAGGCGCGGCGTTGAGTTCCAACAAGAGCATCCCGGCAATAATCGCAAAGACCACACCTTCACGCAGGCGCGGTCGTTTCTGCACGAGGATTTCCGCGAGCCTTTTCGCGCCAAGTCCCGCCAGAATTGCGATACCAAGATATGCGAACATGGAACCACGCACGACCACGCGCATGCTCCTAAAAAGCGGAATCACGTCGTAAAGAATCCGATAGAAAAAAAAGTTCCAACCGAGTGAGTAGCAGAAGCCGATGATAGTCCACGCGAGGCCGAGCCAGAACGCGTCGCTCCGCTGCCCGGAGCGCAGGGTCTGGATGAAGTTTGTGTTCTCGCCGCGTCGCAGAAACGCGGGATACTCGAGACACATTCGGGTGATAACGGCCACCGAGAGCAGCGCGAGCGGAACTTCAGATGTGAAGTATTTGTAAATGCCATGTAGCGCGCTGGTGCGGTCATAACCAATCGCCGGAATCGACAGAGCCAGTGCGCAGACAGCGATGACGTCAAGTCGTTTCACCCAGCTGGTTCGCGTTTTGTTTGGCTGGTTTGTACTCTCCGCCGTTCTCGGATCGGGAATTTGAGACTCAGTCGGCCTAAGCAGCAACGCGGCCAGCGACAGCAAGATCGCGAGCAACCCTGGAAATAGTCGAATCCTGCCGTCCGTGAAGTTGTCGCCCATTCCATGCCACAACTTGTTCCGCCCATCCGCTGCCAGCCAGTGGCTGGGCCAGGCCGACCATGATTTCACTTCGTCGATGCTGCGTTGGAAATTGTAGAGTCTGGCGGCGATGAAGTAAGGCAACATGAATGGAACCAGCGCCAGCGAGGCCGCGCCAAGTGCAATGACGCCGCGCCGCCAAAAATCGCGGTCGCGCCACGTGTCATGTCGCGTCAAGAGGATTGCCGCTGAAACTACAAAAGGAACGAGCGAGAGATTGAACCAAGAGATCGTTGTGATACCTGACATGAAGAAGGCAACGCCCAACCAGAGCGCGCGCCGCTTGCTGCGTTCACGCGAGAACAACACCAACGCTTCGAAGAGAAGTGGGATCCAACACGACCAGAGATAGGGAAGTTGCGACATCAGCCCGAAGCGAAACGGCACAAACGCAAAAATGATTCCCGCAACCCACGCCGCGCCGTTTGATGCGGTCAGCGTGCGCGCCAAACGAAACGCGCCGTAACCGCAGGTGACGAAGCCGAAAAACATTGCTATTGCGTGCACCGTTAGCGGGCGTGCGCCCAGCGCAAAGAGCGGAAAGAAAAGCAGCGCGATTCCGTAGCAGTGTTCGCTGAAGGCGAGCGTGTAGCGCAACGGGTAGAACAGGTTTGCGTTAAAGAGATTTAGCGGATCGGAGAACGTTTGGTGGTAATCCCACCAAAGGACCCAGGTGACAAAATAAGGATCACCCGGATCGACCACTGCGTCGCGCAAGCGCGTTACATAAGGCCAGGTCAGCGTTGCCGTGAACAGGCAGAAGGTAAGGAAGACGAAAACTTCCCGGAGGAAACGGCTACCTCTCAAGCGAGTTAGCATTAGCCGCCTCTCCTTCCGGTCTCAAATCAACCGGTCGTCCGGTATGCTTACCGAAGCCAAGCCTTTCATCAACCACGTAAAGCGGCCGGCGTTTAACTTCAGCGTAGATGCGTCCGATGTACTCCCCGATAATTCCGAGCGTGACTAACTGCGCCCCACCGATGAACAACACTGCGGTGAAGATCGAGGTCCAGCCGCGTACCCAGTCGTTCGTATAGAGACGAATGATCAGCGCATAGAGAATTCCCGCGAACGCCAGTCCAATTGAAAGAAATCCCACCCACAGCGCCAACCGCAGCGGCGTCAGTGAAAAAGATAGAACACCGTCCGCGGCAAACTGCAGCATCTTGAATAGTGGATACTTGCTCTTCCCCGCGTGCCGTTCCGCCCGGGCGTACATCACCGCCACCTGCCGGAAACCAATCCAACTCACCATGCCGCGCAGAAAGCGATCGCGCTCCGGCATCGACAGCAGTACGTCAACTACGCGCCGATCCAGCAAACGAAAGTCGCCAACGTCGAGCGGGAGTTGGACCTTCGAGAGCCGGTTGATAAAGCGATAGAAAAGTTTCGCCGTCCACAGTTTGAAGGCGGTCTCGCCGGCGCGGTCCGTGCGCATTCCATAGACCACGTCGTAACCATCGCGCCAGCGGGCGATCATCTCCGGAATCACCTCGGGCGGATCCTGCAGGTCAGCATCGATGATGACAATCCCGTCTCCCGACGCGTGTTCCAGTCCAGCACTGACGGCAAGCTGATGACCAAAGTTTCGCGATAGACGGACCACCCGGGCATGCGCGTCCGTGTCCTGAATCGCGCGCAGCAGATCAACTGTCGCGTCACTGCTGCCGTCGTCAACGTAGACGATCTCGAAGTCGAAACCATCAAGCGCTGCCAGCGTGGCGACGAGTTGGCGGTTGGTCTCGACGATTACCTGTTCTTCGTTGTAGCAGGGGACAACTACGGAAATCAGCATCTTTCACAGCACCTTCAGCGAGCAACTCCCGGAACGGCGGCGACTTTATCACAACGAGGAGCGCAGAGACGATCTACGAATTCAGCCGTTCGGGCGCATCGGAGATGCGCGACGAAGGTGGCCAGAGGTGCAACCTATGGATCACGCGCGATTCCAAATTCGCGCGGTGGAGCCGCGCCCAGAATCTTTGGCGTTTCAACGCGCAAAAATCACCACCGATTTCTGTTGCCCGACGCTTCACGTCTGGCTGCCTTCTCATCGCGGCTCTGCCGCGAAAATCAGTCCAACTGATGTAGCTTTCGTGTTCATTCGTGTTAGTTCGTGGATCAGTGTTATATAGTCCGTCTCCTAATGAAAGGTCTTCGCGCTTCAGAAATCCTTCGCCGCGTGGCGGCAGACCGCAGCGTGCGCGCTTCGCTCTTCGCGTTCACCTTATCGCGCGGCATCGTCCTCGTCATCTTCGTGGCGGTCGGTTTACTGAAAACTGCGCCTGATCAATTCCCCGGCCACTTCGACGCTTACATCTCGCTCGAGAAGGCCCCAATTGCGCGCGTAGTGCGTCAGGAAGTTTTGACGGCGGATGTGAACTGGTACCTCGGCATCGCCGAGCATGGTTACGATCACATGCCTTTCAACGCTGACGTGCCGCGCAACTGGGCTTTCTTTCCGCTGTTCCCGCTGTTATTACGCCTGGCCTCTTACGTGACCGGCGAATTTGTCATAACGGGAATGCTGCTCTCGCATCTCTGCTTCCTGCTGGCGCTTTTTCTGCTGCATCGCCTAACGCTATTATTCAACTTGAACGTTGATGATGCCGATCGTTGCCTGTTTTATCTCGCCGTTTTTCCTGTCAGTTACTTTTTTTCCGTGCCGCTGCCGGAGTCGCTCTTTCTCATGTTAACGGTTGCAAGTTTTTATTTTGCAAAGAGTGAACGCTGGTGGTTGGCGGGGTTATGTGGCGCGCTCGCTTCGGCTACTCGCACCACTGGCGTGTTGTTGCTGCCGGCGTTGGCAGTGCTCTATTGGGAAATGTACCGGCCACTCATTCCTATTCGCGCTTTGCGAAAAGATGGCCTGGCGCTGCTTTTGGTTCCAGCGGGACTCGTCTCGTTCATGATTTATCTGCACGCCATAACCGGCAACGCTTTGGCGTTTAAAGGCGCGATGGCTGCATGGGGTCGCAAAGCCGGATTCTTTTTCTCGCCGCTCCTGGACTACCTGAGTCACCCAGCTGAAATCGCGGCGCACTGGGACTTCCGACTGCTGAATTTTTTGGCGGTGACAATCGCGCTCGCATGCGGCGTAGCGTTGCTAAAGCGACGACAATTCGCGCTCGCAACTTATACGCTTTTGGCGGTACTGGTAGCGCTTTCATCGGCGCTGCTACAATCGCAGGCGCGTTACGCGATGGTTGTCTTTCCTGTTTACATGGCGTTAGCGTTGTTGGGTCGCCGCGCAAAATTTGACCAGCTGATTCGCGCAGTCTTTTTGGTCCTATTCGCTCTGATGAGCGCTTTGTTTGCGGCGCACTTTACGCTGGCATTATCGTGAGTAAACAGTAGCCGGCAGGAAAACAAGGCGCAACTTCTGACTACTGGCTCCTGACTACTGCCTACTGCTTATGCATCTCGCTTATTTCAGTCCGCTGAATCCGCAGCCTTCCGGGATCTCAGATTACAGCGAAGAACTACTTCCCTACCTCGCGGCAGGCGCTGAAATCACGCTGTTCGTCGACGGCTTTGTGCCGGCCAATCCGGATCTACGCGCCCGGTTCGCTTGTTGCGATTACCGCCACAACCCTTCGGTCCTGCAAACGCTCCGCAACTACGACGCGATCGTCTATCACATGGGAAACGATCATCGTTATCACGCTGCCATGCTCGAAGTAGCGCGAGAACATCCCGGCATCGTTGTCTTCCACGACTTCGCTTTACAGGATTTTTTTCTCGGTCTGGCCCAGGCACACGGGCGGGTTGAGGTTTATCTTGAAGAGATCCTGGCCTGTCACGGCATGCGCGTCACGCGCGAGGCCGCCGAAGCGTTTGAACGAGGTAGCATACCGCCGCAAGTGGCTTTGCCTCTTGAGTTCCCGCTGAACTGTCGGATCGCCCGCGGTGCGGAAGCCATTATCGTCCACTCCGAATGGGCCCGCGCGCGTTTTTCAGCTTTGGCGCCATCCGTTCCCAGCTCGCGTATCAACATGCCCATCCAGGCGCCCGCAGTTGGTCACACCGTAAGTAATGCAAACGGTACCGGCCGGAGCCCCATACAGCTTGCCAACTTCGGATTGATCACACCGGGCAAAGGAATCGAGAAAGCCTTGCGCGCGCTCGCCAACCTAAAAGCCGATCACAGTTTTCATTACACTTTGGTGGGCGAAACGAATTCGTTTTTTGATGTCCGCGCTCTGGTGCGCCAGTACGACATGGACTCTCACGTTACAATCACCGGGCACCTGCCGCTGCGTGAATTTGAAAGTCGAATTGCCGCTACTGACATCGCGCTAAACTTGCGCGAACGCACGGTCGGCGAAACGTCGGCCAGTCTCTGTCGCATCATGGCCGCCGGCGTTCCCGCAATCGTTTATAACGTGGGCGCCTTTTCCGAACTACCTAACGACGCAGTAGTCAAAATAGATCAGGATCATAATGCCGACGCTTTGCTCGAGGCCTACTTGCGCCGGCTGATAGAAGACGCTGCTCTACGCCGGCAGCTGGGCGAGAATGCGCGACGCTACATTGCCAAGCACCACACACTCGAAAGCGGCGCCGCAAATTATCTTGAGCTTATTCGGCAGGTGATCGCAGTTCGCCCACGCAAACAGTTTCTCGGTAGCGTCGCCAACGAAATCTGCTCATTGGGAGTGCGCGTGGCTGCTGACGAGTCGTTTCTCACTCGCGTGGCCGAAGACGTCGCCGCGCTCATTCCCACTCAAGTGAATGCTGGGACCGCGGGCGTCTCGTCCGCGACTCGTGGTTTCGGCTCAACTCGGAAAGAGAACTCATTCATCCCAACCTCGGGCACGAGATCAGGCAACGGAGTCGGCATCAGTGTGGACTCGCCAGGCAACTCACCGGGCAGACTGCCAAAAATCGAGGGCATTGACTACAAGCGGGCGGCCCTCGAATATCCGCAGATGCTCGATGCGGAGCGCAGTCATTACCTGCGCACGAAACCGTTTTACAACCTTGCCAATAGACCCGACAAGCATCTTGGCGACGGTATGGATGCGGAAACGCATCGCCACTTCACCGACTTTGCAAACATGGCGAAGGCACTGGCGTTGCCGGCCGGCTCCAGAATTCTAGACGTTGGCTGCGGGTCCGGCTGGCTCAGCGAATACTTCGCGCGTCTCGGCTATGACGTTACCGGAATTGATATCAGCGACGAACTAATAGCAATGGCTCGCGAGCGACTTGAGCGGATTCCTTACGACGTAGATCATGAGACCCGGCTGCGCTGCCGTTTTCTGATCCAGGACATCGAGACCGCTCCGTTGACCGAAAAGTTTGACGCAGTTGTTTGTTACGACTCGCTCCATCATTTCGAAGACGAACGAAAAGTTTTTCGTCATCTCTCAGCGATGTTGGATCTGGGTGGTTTGCTTTTCATTCTTGAAGGTCACAAGCCGGCTGCGGGTTCCGCAACTGAAGAGGAGCTGCAGGAAGTAATGCGTCAGTATGGGACGCTCGAGTCGCCTTTCAGCGGCGACTACCTGCGCACGTTACTGGACGAGCAGGGGCTGGCTGTGGCGGCAGACTACGTCAGCGTCAACGGGCTTTTTGAGCGCGAGATGTTGGAAGACAACCGTTTGCCGCTGCGCTCGCTCGCCACCGATTATCATTATTTGACCTGCATCAAAGTCGCTGAGGGCACTCCGGCATCAGGCGTCGCCGACAGCCGAAACCCTGGTGTTTTGCGGGCGGAGTTCAGTCTCATTGATTCGCCACCAGAACGTATCGAAACGGGGACGAAGCTTAGTCTAAAGATCTCTATCAAGAATATCGGCGACACTCTCTGGCTCAATGGGCAAACGTTACGCGCTGGAGTGGTGATGCCCGGTGTCAGGGTAACTAACGAAGCTGGCGAAATCGTCAGCGAGGTTCACGGCAACCCGATGCTGCCGCGAGCAGTAGCGCCCGGCCAGTCACTCGCTCTCGATGTCCCCTGTCTCATTCCTTCAGGCGCGGGCACTTACACCGTCAAGATCGATTTGGTGGATCAGCATGTCTGCTGGTTTGAAGCGAGAGGCTCGCAACCACTCAGCTTCACCTTCGAAGTAATTAAAAAGTTATAGTGAAGAGCGGGGGCAAGCCCACCTTCCCGACCATGAGACTTCTCTCTTGTTCGGCAAATCAAGTTTGAAAGCCTCTCATTCAGTTTCAAGCACTCAGGTGAATAAGCTCGTGGTCAGGAAGGCGGGCTTGCCCCCGCTCTTTGCCCAAGGCGTCAGTCTCGCACCGCCACAATGGTCGACCGCTCTTCAAATCTATCGCCGTACATGTAGCGATACTTCGCGTGACTCACCCTCGCGATGCTGAATCCGAGCATCGCAAATACCTCGCGGTAGACGCCCAGCGAATACGTCCACCAGGTAAAGTCCGCATCGGGATTACTGGCCAGAGATTCAAAGCGGGCAATTCGCTCATCAGTTTGCAGCAAGGGCGAGACGACGACGATCGTTTCTTTTGTCCGCCGCGCGATTGAGGCCAGGGCTGATATCTGGTCACTCAAGTGCTCCAACACCGAACCGACAATAGCGATATCAAAGTCGCCGAGGCCCGCGGGAAGATCGTAGATATTGCCGTAGTAAACCTCGGCTTTTGAATTGAGCAACCGGTGACAAAGCCAGTAGGCGTTTTTCCATTGCTCGACTTCCGCGCCATATTGCTCGGCCCAACGTTCGGGATCGCTATAGTAAAGTTTGTCTTTGAACGGGAGAAATGTCTGCTGTCTCGCGTCACCCATATCAAAGGACAACACGCGCGATGCGCCACGTTTCTCCGCTTCGAAACTCAAAAAGCCGGTGGCGGCGCCAACGTCCAACACCGACTTACCCGTTACATCCACGCCGCCAACGTAATCATCAAACCGGCCACGCAAATCCCAGTGTGCGGGCACCAGGCCGAAGCCGGGTAGCTCCATCGCGTGATAAAAAAAGCAGTCTTCGAGCCGGTCGACATAACGCGGAGGCTCGAGCGCAAACCCTTTGGGTGTCTCACTCATGATTTATGCAAGGTCAAGCTCTTCACTGTGACCGCGGGCGTCCCGCCCGCAAACGATCCAACACATCAGTGATTCGTTTTCAAGATCTACTCGCGCTAGCGCGCTCGTTTGCGGGCGGGACGCCCGCGGTCCCAGCAAATCGCTTGAGCGTTTTATCAGCGGCGCGGGACCACCATAGCAAGAGCAACGCAAGCGTTAACAATGAAACCGCCAAGCCGATCAGTACCGACTTTGGTCTGTACACAAACTCAACCAAATGATTTCCTGCAGGCACCACAACGCCGCGCAGATTGTAATTCACGCGAATAACATCAACCTGCTTCCCATCGACAAACGCTCGCCAACCCGGATAGTGGTTCTCGCTCAATACAAGGATTGCCGGCGAGATGGATTTTGTGTTGACGTCCACTCGATTTGGCTCATGCAGCGTTGTCTCCGCGCTACCTCGTGTCATGCTCGCGCCGTAGACGCTCAACGTATCCGCCTCGACAAGCACGGTTTGCAGCGGGTCCCATGTTTTCCCGCCGGGAAGTTTGCCGGTACGAATAACTTCTAGTTCGCCTTGCTCTGTCGTTTTGAATTCCTCGATAGCAAGCCAGGCCCGCGGTAATGAACGCGTGTTCTCGAAGATCTGCAAGTACTCAGTTTCCGCAGCCAACTGCCAACGCCCAACGCCTATCGACGTTAAATCAGCCTGGTCCTGGCCGTCGCGCGCTGGAAGTTTTTCAACCCAATCACCGCGCAGTGATTCGGCTGTCGCATCTTTAAGTAGCGACACCCGCTTCACATCAAGCATCAGTTTCGGCGCGTCCTTGAGCCCAGCCACTTCGATTTCTCCGCCTACGATCTGGACCGTTTCCGGAAACTTAAACTTAGCCAGGTAGGTGTGACTCTCATAACTCGAGGGCGCAGCGACAACGGCAGAGCTCGTAGCCACCGGCGCGCGCCGGTGACGAATTGTAGATTTGAGATCCGGACGATCGTGGGACCATTCCGAGGTGTGTTCACCGGCACGGATTTCAAATTCCAACGCTTTGCCCTGCCCGGTTCGCAAACGCACAAAACCTACAACCTCGCCGTCTTTCACGTCCGCCGCCCAGGCAAGACTGGTTACCAGCGCGATGCTGTTCGCCTCTGTCGGCGGTATCGCAAAAACCAAACGTTCACGATTGAGTAGCGACGGCGCCCCTAGTTCATCTTTACCAAAAGAAACGCCGCCGAGATCAATCATCGCCGGTGCAGTGTTTGTTGCTGGTCCTGCGGCTAAAGGTGTGTGACTTGCCGCTTCGCGACGGAGTGCGCCGTGCGGACTTTGCTTCAAAAGGTAGCGAACGTTCAGTATGTCAAACTCTCGTCCCGGACCGCGCACGCTGCGATTTGGATCGGTGAGTTCGCCCCAAAGTTTCATATCGTCCGCAAGCTTGCTGTAGCGCGACAGGCCAAAGCCATCGTAGCCGGCGGCGTTTTCAATTCCATACATCACGTAAGTGTCAGGCTGAAGCGACAGCATGAATTCGCCGAGCTTGTATTTCTCCGCTTCGTCACGGCCGTTATTCGCAAAGAATGGCTGCACTTCAGTGAGAATCCGATTCGGAGTGTTTCCCTGCTCTCGAGCCAAATTCCGTAGTATCCGGACAGACTCCGGTTCGCTCCAGAGCGGATGCGCACGCGTCGGTGAAAGACGCCAGCCACTCGCCTGGCCCCAAAGGAACAGATCCAAAACGAGAACTGCAAACAAAACCGCCGTGCTGCGACAAGATTTGCGCTCGTAGTTGCGCACAAAGAACCAGAGAGCGACGGCGCTTAGTGTGGCGATCAGGATCGGAATAAAAAGTTCGGGAGCACGGAGGATCGATACTGGGCCAAGTCTTCCCAGTTGAAAATTAGCCGGTCGTAACCAACTAACCGTCAGACAGGTTGCGACAACAACTAATCCGGCCGAAGCGAAGACAACGAACCTGACTTTCGCCCGCGACGTTACCGCGGTGATCGCCGTCAAACCTCGGCCTGCAAGCACCGCTAGTACAAACTCCACTTCCATCAAGTGTCGAGCGGGAACCCGGAAGAGATTGAGCAGCGGAACGTAGTAAACAAGCTTGTAGACGTTCAACGGCAGGAAACGCCCAACTGCGAGTGCCAGGCAAACTCCGCCAACGAACACCCAGAATTTTGTGCGTACGTCGGGCTTGAGCAGCAACGCCGCCAGCGCCAGCATGATCGTCACTGAGCCGACGTAAGCGATGTACTCACCGGCGAAGGCAGGGCCAATGTAAGGCGCGCGAAACAATTGTCCATCGCCGCCACCCATGATGAAAGGTGCAAAGAAAGTCAGCACAAAACGTCGCGGCATTGAGAAGGAGCTGAAGAAATCGTACGACGCAGTCGCGCGCAAACTGGAGCGCAGCAGTTCAACAGTCGGCAGGATTTGCACCGCCGCTGCAATTACTCCGGTAGTTAACAGGATCAAAGTCTGAAGGTACGCACGACGATCCCGTCCAGCCGAAGCTCGCGCCATTACGATGGCATAAGCGACCGCCAGCAAAAACGAATACGCGAATGTTTGTTGATGTCCGGCGAAGATTTGGAACGCGACAAGCAATGCAAGCGCGACGCCGTAACTTCGCTTGCCGGTCATACCGTAACGGTCTATCGCCCACAGCACCCACGGCAGCAATGCGGCAGTCTGGACCACATTTGTCTGTCCTACTTTCGCCACCATGAAGGCGCTCCACTGCCAGACGATACTCGTCACAGCCGCCCCGGCAATGCTGGCTCCACTTCTTCGCGCAAAGAGGTACGCGCCTAGCGCGGCCAGCATATAAGTCGAGAGCATCATCAAGTTCGTAGCGACAGGTGAGCTGAAGATGAGGTAAAACCAATTCAGCGGAAACAGCACACCGGCCTGGGCTGCGCCAAACAGCGGCATGCCGCCAAACATGTAGGGATTCCAAAGCGGCACATAACCGGAATGGATCAGGTTGGCAACAACTACCCGCATGGGTATGTTAAAAATGACGCCATCGTCTGGAGCGATAATGAGATTGCCGCGCGTCGCCGGGAAAAAATAAATGAGCGGCAACAACGAGACAACTATCGCCGTCACACAACTCGGCGTTAATTTAGATTGAAGCTTAGATGGAAGACGCATTGAAGAAACGGGAAGTGCCGGTCGTGATCGACGCATCCGTAGCCGGCGCTATTGCTGCTGCGCTTGCCAGTGTCAGGCGCCTGGTGGTTGCGCGCAAAGCCGAGGCGGCGTGCGCAGCGTTATTACTTTTGATGGCGGTCAACCTCTTTGCGGCAATCTCGCGCAAGAGCATCACTAACGATGAAATAGTTCATATTCCGGCCGGATACTACCATCTAGTCGCCGGAGACTTCCAACTCAACAACGAACATCCGCCGCTCGTTAAGATGTGGGCCGCCCTGCCCCTGCTCATCGTGCAACCGGACGAACCGCCGGCGCCAAAAACCGAGAGCGAGAGCTTCATGGAACGCACCTGGGGTTTCCATGAACGTTTCTGGCACGCCAACCAGGCGCGCTTTCAAACAGTTACTTTCTGGCCACGCATGATGATGATTCCAATCACGCTCGCGCTCGGCATGCTGATATTTATCTTCGCGCGAAAGCTGTTTGGTGCCACCGCGGCTGTTATTGCCGTCGCGCTTTATGTATTAGAGCCGACAGTGCTTGCGCATGGCCGCATAGTCCACACCGATGTCCCTGCAGCATTCGTCTATTTGCTGTTTTTCTTTGCGCTGTACGAATATTCGAAAGAACCCGGTTTAAGAAGAGCTTTCCTTCTTGGACTCGCCTGCGCTGTGGCGCTACTGACCAAGTTTTCCATGCTGGTGATCGTGCCGGTGCTCGGAGTCTATTTGCTTGTCCGCTTGTTCATTAATCGAAGAGACCGCCAACAGCGTTCACAGATTCTTGTGCACGGCGGCGTAATAACCATCGTGGTCCTTTTCCTGGTCAATGCCGCCTACTACTTTCAACATCCTCCGTTGGCAGCGTCTGATGTGCGTTGGGTCGAGATGATGTCACCGGCGCTCCTGGGTTTTGTGACGACACTTGTTCGCGTCGTCTCAAACATTGTTCCAACTTACTATCTCTTCGGGGTTTACAACATCGAGTTACACAACCATTTCGGCCACTCCGCGTCGTTGTTGGGGCAATACAACGATCTTGGCTGGTGGTACTACTTCCCCGTAGCCTTCGCGCTCAAAACGACGCTTCCCTTCTTGTTGCTTGCAATCGCAGCGTTCGGATGGGCCGTGTGGAGGTTCGCGGCGAAACGCGACCAGCGTTTCCTATGGCTCGTCGCCCCGGTGGGCGTCTACCTGGCGATCTCGCTGACGAGCCACATCAATATCGGCATTCGGCATTTGCTGCCGATCTATCCCTTCCTGTTTATTGCGGGCGGTGCGCTGCTCAGCCACTTGATCACTGCGCGCGGGAAGCTTGGGATAGTTGTATTGATTGTTCTCATCGGCTGGATGGCTTCCGAAGCAGCGCGCACCTTTCCCGACTACACTCCTTACATGAATCAACTCGCGTCAGGCCACCCGCATTGGTACTACCTTTCTGATTCTAATGTGGAGTGGGGCGATGACGTAGGCGCGTTGGCCGCTTATCTCAAGGCGCGGGGCGAGACGAAGGTGAGCGCAGCACTCTCCGGCGGCTGGAGCACGCTGGGGCGTTACGATGTGGGTTATGAGGATTTGCTTGCGCTGCCGCCAGACAAGACGCCTGAGACGCGGTATGTTGCTATCGGCGCCAGCTTCCTTAACGGTGCGCCCATCGCCATGCCGGCAGGAAAAATCATAACCAACGAGCAACGCGTCAACTACCTCGCGAAATATCGCACGCTGACACCAGAAGCAACCTTTGGCGGCTCAATCTATCTCTATCGCATTAAAGAGTGAGACGAAGCAGGCTCAGTTTTTCCTGGACGCTTACGCAGGAGAACTTTTTGCTTTTCGCCACGCGGCGACGTCTTTCAAAAAGAGTGCGGTGCAGGCCAGCAAAGGCAAGAGCAGCCATAGTGCCAGCGGATAGGATCGCCCTCCAGCCTGTCGAATCAATGCGAGGTTGTTCCAAAAAGCATTTTGTCCATGGGGACAACCCATTGCGCCACCCAGAGCTCCCACGAGATTGACGACGAAAGAAAAAGCGCCTGCCAATATGACGGCCAGACCGGCGAGCCGGCGTTCTGAAGCAGAGGAGAGATAAGCAAACCCAGCAATACCCAGACATGCGAATGGCATGGCCGGAAGCAGGTAACGCGGGCCAAACTGACAATCACCGTCCGATTTGATGTTCAAGACAAACACCGCCAAAGCAACTATCAAAGCAAGGAGCGTCAAAAACTCCGGACTGCGCCTTACTTGACGCGGATAGTATGACAAGCCAAGCAGTCCCACGGCGAAGACCGGGAGATAAGCAACCACTGAGCTCGCATAGAAGGCCAGCTTGTCACCAAAGTTTCTAGCGTCGAAGTGAAAAAAGGTGTCGGGGAACATGCTTGAGCCTGCGACATTGGGCAACAGCAATGGATTGCCGAAGCTGACTGCGTCATAAACAAAGAGTGGCAGCACCCCCGCAAAGAGTCCCGCCAGGAATACCGGCAGAAGTTGCCAACGGCGCAGATAAAGAAAGTAGACAGTGCAAAGAACTACCATAAAGAATGGCAACATCGATGTTGTTATGGTCAACCCCAGCAGCAAACCAGCGCCGCCCGCTTTGATATAGGCGAGCCGCTTCGATGTGCTTTGCCGGGAGAGTTGCAGGAGTAGATAGAACGCAATAACCAGGTAGCCGCTGGCGAGTACATCGTGGTGCGCGATGCCGGAGTATGAGAAAGCGGTAGTTGCGAACGCGTAACTCAGCGTGGCAGCCAGCGGCCACAGGAGTGGGCGCCTGGAGTGCAAGATACCGTGTCCGTCTGCGGTCAGCTCGCGTGCAATGCCCAGGAAAGCGACGCCGGAGGCAGCAAGCACAAATGAGGTGGTGAAGAACGTGACCAGAGCGGAAGTCAGCAGATAGTTGTTTACATAACTTAGCCCGAGCATGTGCAATAGAAAATACACCAGGGCGCCCACCATGAATTGCCCGGGCTGTTTTGCCGCATAGTTGTGACCTTCGTACGTGAAGACATCGCCTTTGCTTTGACGGTGGTGTGGTATCTCGTGCTCAAGGTAGAAGTGGTGGCGCTCCACCATGGCCTCCACGCCAACTTGTTGCAGGTCAAAGTCCAGTAGGTTGCTGGAATTAATCGCCGCGCCATAAGCGAACCATAGCAGCAGAAACAGCAACACCCCCAATCGCGCGGACGAAAGTCTGCTGAATGTAGTTGAGCCAGTTTTCAACAGATTCACATTGAACCCTTGCCGAATCTTCTGACAGCCTCGATGTAAACTTGCATGGTCTCCCGAGCGGTTCGGTCCCAGGAAAATTCCGCGGAGCGACGCTCACCTAAAGTTGAAAGCCTGCTCCGATTTTCTGCATTGTCATCGACCATTAATTCTAGAAGGCTCTCCGTGAGGCTGCCGCTGCTCTGCGGATCAAAAAACCGGGCGGCATCACCTGTCGTTTCCGCTAAAGCCGAAATCCGACTAACAATCACCGGCGCGCCGCACGCCATTGCTTCGAGCGGCGGCAAGCCAAAGCCTTCATACAACGAAGGGTAGATGAACACACGGCAGGATGCGTAAAGAGCCTGAAGGTCCTCATCGTGCAGGTAATCGGTGAGCAGAATGCGATCCCTTACCGGCGAGCGCTCTATCGCCGCGAACAGCGGACCGCTCAACCAACCGCGCCCGCCGGCGATAACGAGTTGGGTGTTGCGCCCCGGTTGAGCGCCCGCCACCTCAGCAAAAGCACTCACT
This sequence comes from Pyrinomonadaceae bacterium, assembly GCA_036009765.1. Taxonomy (GTDB): domain Bacteria; phylum Acidobacteriota; class Blastocatellia; order Pyrinomonadales; family Pyrinomonadaceae; genus PSRF01. The sequence continues at coordinate 36,894 of DASYLB010000021.1, forward strand.
AGCACCGCCAGATTTTTGCGCGGCTCAAGTGTTCCCACAGCGAGCAGAAAATCCTCGCTGACGCCCAGACGCTGGCGCACCTCTTTGGTCGCTGCAAATGGCATAGGACGAAAACAGGCGCGTGCCGCTTCCGGAACGGCAAAAACTTTTTCCGGATTGACCTTGAGATGTTCACACACTTCATGCCGAACACTCTCAGTCGGCGTAATGATTGAGTCGGCGGAGCGCGCCATCAAGGGCAGCCGACGTCGCGCGCGTCTTACACTTCGCTTCTCGTGAGTTTGTGGGTGAAGCAGTTGGGACAGATCGTGAATAGTCAGGACGGTTGCACATCGTCGCCGCAAAGGAATGTCGTAGTTTGTGCCGTGAAAAAGATCCAGCCCTGAACTACTGATGTAACGAGGCAGCCCGATCGACCACCAGTGCTTTCCCAGTGTCCCGACCGCGACGCGTTTGAGCGTCAAATTTGGCGGCAGCGACGTTGTTTTCTGTTCATCGGGCGCAATAACTGGATAGGTAGAGGGATAAACAATCTCAATTTGACTAGACGACGCCAAGTTCGCCAAAGCAAGAGCCAACTCAAAGGTGTAGTGTCCTACGCCAGTTTTGGCCGCAGTCAGCGGCAGACCATCAATTCCTATGTACATTCCGATGTCTAGTTTGCCTTTTCGAGCAACCCCGGCACAGCTTTCAGCCTCTCAGCCGCCGGGAACTACCGATTCAGCAATATTTATATAGACGAAATTTAAGGTCTTGATTGACGCCGCCAAGCGCCAAGAGTTAAACTTTGTCCCTTGTCGGTGCGTCTAAGCACTTGGATTTAGACGAGCCCCTCATTTCGAGGCCATTTCCCTCAAGACGTATGTTATCAGGAGCAACCAGATGAAATTTGTCTTAGCTTTACTAATCACCGCCTTCGCTGCCTTGACAGTCTGGGGACAAGCGCCGACATTGCACATCAGGACGGAGATTCCCAATCTCCCATCTGAGCTTTACTACGGCGACATTAAAGTGAAGCCGCTGCGTCTGCGACCTGGCACGAACACTCCAATTACCATTAACGACTCGGACTTCTTCGTCAGCCAACAGTACACCGACTTCCTGAGCCGGTTCCCGGATCAGAGTGGTTTCGATTTCTGGGTCAATCAGATTGCTTCGTGCAACGGCAACGCTGTCTGCATCGCCGGCCAACGTGACAATACCTCGGGTGCCTTCTTCCTTTCCATTGAATTCCAGGAGACAGGCTATCTCGTCGAGCGCATGTACAAAGTAGCTTACGGCGACTCCAGCGGCACTTCTACATTTGGCGGCGCACATCAACTTTCAGTGCCCATTGTGCGGCGTAGTGAATTTTTGCCTGACTCGCTACAGATTTCCAATGGAGTCGTCATTGGACAGCCAGGCGCGCAGCAGTTACTCGAAGCCAACAAGGTCGCTTTCGCAACTGATTTTGTCGGACGCGCACGGTTCACAACAGCCTACCCTGGCACCATGACCGCCGCACAATTTGTCGACACCCTGAATGCAAACTCAGGCAACGCCCTGGACTCGACTCAGCGCAATAACATGGTGAGTCAACTGACTGGTGGAACCTTAACCAGAGCGCAAGCGGTAAGGCAAATTGCGGAAGATTCGGACTTGAACAATACCGAAAAGAATAAGGCGTTTGTGTTGATGCAATACCTCGGCTACTTGCGACGCGATCCGAACTCGGGCCAGGACACAGACTATACCGGTTACGACTTCTGGTTGCAGAAACTGAACCAGCACGGCGGTGACTTCCACGCCGCACAGATGGTCAGATCGTTCATCGTATCGGGCGAATATCTGAACCGCTTCTAACTCGTGCGATAGGCATTCCTGCCTGTCGACTTTTGAGATCTGGACAGACAAGATGTCTGTTCGACAACAAAGGCTGGATTCGATTTACCGGATCCAGCCTTTTTGTTTTTGCATAACAAGACTACTAAAGAAGCACGCTATCGCGCCGTCAGCTGCAGGGCTTTGTTAGACGTCCTACTGTAAAAAAGGCCGCGCGCGATCGTCAGGCAAGATATGAATCCTGCCGGTGGAGCCAGGTGCAATACCATTCATGATTGGTTCGAATTTGTATTTTCGCACCAAGCGAGTTCCATGGGAGGTTAATGGGCGCGTATAAACAGATATCCCGGGTCGAAGTTGCCTTTTCACGTTTTGCTTGAGTTGTCTAACAACCTCAGCTTTGGCTTTAGCCGTGACGGCCAAAACATCGCCGATGTACAAGCCCGCGGGCTCTTCATTTTCAGCCGCGATATCGTGAATTTGAATAGTCGCGCCCGTTTTGCGTTCCGACTCTAGCGCCTCCACCGCTGAAGCTGTCAAGGGAACTATTTTATATACTCCCGCTAGCGTTGAACGTCTTCGTCCGGCTCTGAGCTCTTGAATATAGACTGCGGTAAGGACCGTTTTGTTTTGGCGCTGCCATTGAAGCATTCGAGTGACGCTGGGTGTTTCATCCCCGAAGAAGTCACGCATTAATTTGAACACCTCGTGAATGTTTCGTCTGGACACTGGTCGACATTCGCACCATATTCGACGACGCCAGAGCGCCACATCGATGAGCAGGGCGATTAATCCAACCAACGCGATCCCCGCCAAGGCAACGCCGGCGATCGCAACCATGACGTACACTAATTCCGGCAGAGCAACCACGTGATTGATCTCGGCGCGGGCCACAGGAATGCCGAGAAGCACGGCTGATATTGCGAGGAGTCCAAGTTGAATATCCCATCCTATAGTGCGAAGTTTGTCTAGCATATGAGGAAACCGCCGAACTAGGTAATTATGCCGCAAATCCGCAGCGAAGCTAGAGATGGTCGGGTTTATGCAGCTGCCCGATTGCGCCGAAATCACTGCTCACCGCTCACTGCTCACTGCTCACCGTTCACGGCCCAAATCTGTGCCGGTACTCACCTGATATGATGAACGCCTTCACCATCTCGGCGTTCACGAAGTTGCCGTTAAACTGGTTCAGCTTGGTCAGCCAGAAGTTGAAACCCTGATAATCGAGCGTCGCTTCCGGTGGGTCAAATGGGTTTCGTCTCAGATAACCAAAGTATTGCATCAGGACAAATGCTTTGTTGAACTCCTGTTGTTTCAGGGTGGCGTTATCAGCGACGCGACGAAGCGCACGGACGCGCGCGACCGTTTCAACTGTATTCGGCGCCCCGCCAAACTCATTGATCGCAGCCGTGCGCTCCGCTGCGGAAGGCGTGACACCGGCATTCAAGTAGAGCTCATCAACAAAAGCGGCAGGCGTATCCGTCACTGGATGATCCTGCAAGAAACGCGAGCGCGAAACGAAATCAAGCGTAAAAGCTTGCTTGTTGATCTCCAGCCTTTGCTCTGCGCCGGGCTGCCCGATTATCACTCCCTGCCCGATCTGCTGGGTGTCTGAAATAAATTCCTCGTATCTTACCGGTACCGGGGCCCCGATGGCGCCGTGACCAGCCTTGTACAAGCGGTACACGAAATAACCAGTCTCCTGGAATTCGATCGACAGGAAGAACGCCGCAGACACGTTGATGCGCTTGATCTCGATACATTGGTTGTCGCTGCCACACGAATTGATCTGACCGGTCCAAAAGTTGAACCCGTCCGTGTCGGGCTCGCGGTTGAGGAAGTCGAGGTAATGAAGGCGCACGAAGAAATTTGTAAGAATGATTGGATTCGCATGAGGCGAGAAATCGTCGTCCGTGATGTTGACGGTGGCAGACGCCGGTGTTCCGAGTACGGCCCCGCTGCCCACAACGTTGCTAAGACTAATGTTGAAAGCCTCGGTATTTTCGGTATAAGAATCGTCAATTAGGAAAACCGAGATAGTCTTCGATAATTCGTTGGGTGCAAAGTCCAAAGTGCCATGCTTCGTTTCGTAGTCGCAACGAGAAGAAGCAAGGCTACCCATCGTATTGCAATCAGTCGCTCCGGCCGCGTCGCTCGTTGCGTAATTAACCGACGCAATGCCGGTCGCATTGCCGGTACGCGTGACTGTGATGGTGGCGCTGGGAGCGACTTCGCCGATAGTGTAAGTCGTGGCGCTGAACTGTATCTGCGAGGGCGGCGTCGGGATTCGCTGCCAATCAGGAAACCAATCGAGGTTTGAATTCGAGGTGATCTTTGCTGGGTTACTGCCATTCGCGTTCATTACGAAAAGTTCGACCGTGTTCTCGTCATTGACACTGCCCGAAGCGAATACGATGTTCACACCGTCAAAAGACCAGGCCGGGAACCCGTCCGTCACGGTGTTGTTCGTAAGTTGTATGCGATTGCTGCCATCGGCATTCATGACATAAATTTCAATGCCGCCCGGAGTCAATGCGTTGCCGCTGGCGAACAAAATCCTGGTGCCGTCAGGTGAATACGATGGTTGCCCGTCTGCAATCGAGTTATTCGTGAGACGAGTCCGGTTACTACCATCTGCGTTGATCGCGTAAATCTCAAAGGCATTGGGATCAAACACACTGCTGCCGCCGCTCATGAACACAATCTTGCTGCCGTCAGGCGACCATGAAGGCACGCCGTCGATCACCGAATCTGTGGTGAGCCGAACTTCATTGCTGCCGTTCGCGTCCATCACATAAATTTCAAATGTGCTGGGGTCGTTCAGATTGCCGCGAACGAAGGCTATCTTTGCCCCATTCGGCGACCAGGCGGGAAATCCATCGGCGGCAGGATTGGTGGTGATTCTGGTTTGGCTGCTGCCATCGGCGTTCATCGTGTAGATCTCGAAGTTGCCGTCGCGACCGCTCATGAAGACGATCTTGCTGCTATCTGGCGACCACTTCGGTTGATCGTCATAAGCTCCGCTGGTTGTCAGCCTGGTCTGATTGCTGCCATCGAACTCCATCGTAAAGATGTCATGATTGCCGTTGTTGCGTACGCTGCCAAACACGATCTTCGGCGTCACGCTCACGATTGCGGGAACTTTTTGGGCCACCGCAATCACACCGACTGAGCAGATCCCTGCGCAAACGAACAACAGCGCCGTCAGATAGCGAAAAATGTTTGTTGTGTTAGGAAAAAGGTTAATCACTGGAGCAAGCCTTTCCGGAGGTGATGAGGAGACCAAAAAATGGAAGGGGTGAGGCCCCAAAATATCACGAAGCGAGAATAAGTACTAATCTGTGGGGGAATGAAGGGTGAAGAGTGAAAGGTGAACAGTGAAAAGCAAGAAAAGGCAGAGGAGGAAGTAAGCCGAACCTTGACGTTACCCTCTTTTCCTTCACTCTTCAGTCTTCACTTTCTCACTTTCTCACGGCCCAAATCTGTTCCGATATTCACCAGAAACGATAAATGCCTTGACCATCTCCGCGTTCACGAAATTACCGTTGAACTGCAAGAGCTTGCTCAACCAGAAGTCGTAACCCGTGTAGTCAGTATCCGGGTTTGGTCCAGTGCCCACGTTCGGGTCGCGTCGCAGGTAACCAAAATACTGCATCAGCACGAATGCTTTGTTCTTCTCCGCGTTATTTAAGTCTGAATCTTCCGCGACCGCTCTTAAGACTTCCGCGCGCGTCTTCTGGCCTCCAGTCAAATCGGCAACCAATTGATTACGTTCTGCCGCTGACAGAGGATTGCCGGCGTTAGCGTTCAGGGCGTCCACGAAAGCCGCCGGTGTCATCGCGAGTGGGAATGCTGTAGTAAACCGGGAACGCTGCACAAACGAGGCTATGAACGCCTGCTTGTTGCTTTCCAGTAACTGCGCCGCGCCCGGTTGTCCGATCACAACGCCCCGGCTGATCTCCTGGGAGTCGGCCATAAATTCGGTGAAACGAACCACCGGCACGGAGAGTTGATGCGTTCCGCCAAATGTCGAAGTGCCGGTCGCCTCGCCATATGACGCTCGGTAAAGCCGTTCAACCAAATACCCGGTCTCCTGGAACTCTATCGAGAGGAAAAACGCAGCGGATACATTGATCCTTCTTAGTTCCTTGCACGCGTTGTCCGTCCCGCAGGAAGTAATTTGATCAGTCCAGAAGGCCAGACCGCCGGCATCGGGCTCGCGGTTTAGGAAGTCGACGTAATGCTCGCGCACATAAAAGCGGGCGTCGGCATTGTCGAGCGGGTTCGTAGTTCCTGGTGTTAGATCGTTGTCGAAGATGGAGACATCAGCTGTAGCTCTGGGACCAAGATCGGTGCCGACGGGATTGCTCAGCGTTACCTTGAAGGTCTCAGTCCCCTCCTGATAAACATCGTCAACGATAAAGACAGTGAACGTCTTGCTAGTTTCACCGACCGCGAAGTTAAGCCTACCCGCACTGATGATGTAATCGCCCTTCTGCGTGGCAATGTCATCAATGGTTGTGTAATCCACTGAAGCTGGAGTTGCGCTGGAACCACCGCGCGTAACCGTCACTATCACCGACGCACCGCAAGCCGGATTGGAACAGACGGGCGTTTCCGCCTCCACGGAGCTGTATTGCGGCAGTGAAAACTGAACGAAGTTGTTGTAAATCGCCGTCATGGTGTGGTTAGCATCCATGGTGACGGTGGTAGCCTGGGTGGCGGCCCAATCAACGCCGTCTCGTTGCCACAGCTTGAACGGGTTGCCACTAACGCTGGCAGGGGCAGTCAAACTAACAACTGTATTGTCGCCATAGCTTCGAGTGAACTGCGTTGTGCCATTGCCTAAACCAGCACTGTCGTTCGGCGTGACTGTGATGTTCACACCGCTGGTCGGAAAAACTGACGCAACCGTGAGCGTTCGCGGCGGGACGTAGACCGCTGTCATCGTGTGGTTGTTGTCGATGGTGACGCTGGTAGCGAGTGTCGCAGCAAAATCAACACCGTCGCGTTGCCACTTCTGGAAGAGGCCCCCTCCGGCTGTAGCAGGCGCCGTCAGGTTCACGCTCGTTGCAGCGTCGTAAACACGCATGAACTGCGTCGTGCCGTTGCCCTGACCGTTGTTGTCGTTCGGACTCACGGTGATACTCACACCGGAGTTGGGGTTGGACGAAGCCACTGTCAGTGCGTACCCAACGATGTAGACCGCCGTCATCGTGTGCGGGCCGTCCATTGTCACAGTCGTAGCTGGAGTCACAGACCAGTCAACGCCGTCGCGCTGCCACTTCTGGAACCTGTTGGTGCCGGAAAAGGCAGGCGCAGAGAGGTTTACCACCGAGGTTGGCAGATAGCCGCGGGTGAACTGCGTCGTGCCATTCCCGAGATCGGCTTCATCGAGCGGAGTCACCGTGATGCTCACGCCAGTGGTTGGATTAATCGACGATACCGTGAGCGTGTGCGTGAGGCTGCGCGGCAGGAAGGTAACCTCCTGCGCGTTGGTCAAATCTAATACGGTGCCCTGAGCTGTGTATGAGGGGATGAAATAAGTGTCGAGCTCGCCACCAGAAATGCCTACCACGCGAGAAAGAATATCGGCGTCGGGGCTTTGGTTGGCGCTGCCGTAGCGCGTCAAAATAGTGCCGTTACTGCGCAGTTCAATCTCAAAATCCACCGGCAGTTCGGTGGCTGCGGTTCCATTACCAAAAGTCACCGTCTGCCAACGAAAGATGACGCGACTCGCATCCGGATTAATAAAGAAGATGTCTTTCCCGGGGCGATCGGTACGCAAATCGTCCCAGAGTCCTGCGACCATTTTTGATTGCGATAGCGCGAGCAGCGAGCTGGTGGAATCGGTCGCCGGCGGAGTCGAAAAATACATGGCGCCGTTGGAACTGACCTGAACCGAATTAAAGTTCTCACCAAAGAAAGGGAACGTAAACGGCAAGGGCTGGGTCTTGAAACAGTCGTCGCAGTTGGTGCCAAGACCAGTTCCACCTGAAGACAAACTGACGGTGTTCCCTTTGGAGGGTAGGTAGGGATCGCCCAGGGTTAAGGGAACTGAAACAGCAAGCGTCGCCGGTACACCTTCGTTTCCGGTGTTATCAAACTCGCGAAGAGTGATTGTTCCAACCGGGTGCCGGTAGGGGAGCTTCACGTCAAGCGCCTGAACAACGCCCGAAGCGACAGGAATAACGTTCTTCAAAAAGATCACCGCACCACTGGTCGCATCGGTGAAACTAACCGCGTAGAGCGAGGCTGTGCCGGTTGCCCCGTCATCACCCGATGCGGTCCAGCCAAGGTTGAATGAACGCCCGGTCTGCGTGTTCACATGAAGATTGGCAACGGCGCCCGGCGCGGTTACATCATTCTCATTGATCGCAGCAACGCTGTTGGCAACGTTGAGCCGTCGACCAGTCAACGTCTTCCCGCTCAGAGACGCCACCGGATCTCCGTTGTATATCAAAAGCCCTTTGAGCTGCTGAATCGTTAGATTTGGATTTCTCGCCAGCAGCAAAGCCGCTGCTCCGGCGACGTGCGGCGTCGCCATCGAGGTGCCGCTCATAAACCCATAGCCATTACTTGGGATGGTGCTGAGAATTCCGATGCCGGGCGCCCCCAGGTGCACGCTCGCCGCGCCGTAGTGAGAATCGCTTGCGAGATTGTCAGTCTGTCCCGTGGAAGAGACGCCAATAACATTTGGCGCTGCGTAACCCGATGGGTAGTGCTGTATCAAGTCGTTGTCCGGCTGGACGCTAAAACCGCCAAGATTCCCGGCAGAAGCGACGAAAAGTATTCCTGAAGAGTTCAAAGCATTGATGGTGTCAAGGAACGACTGCGTAAACTGATCGTCGCCGTAACTGTTGTTGAGTACTCTCAGGTTTGCTCCCTGTGTCCCGCCGCTGCTAACCCACAGATCTCGCATCATCTTCGCGTAGTTGCAGGCGCGTATCGCATCTACAGTGTCAGCCTGAAATCCATCGATGAACTTGAGCGACATCAAGCCCACACTCCAGTTGACTCCTACCACGCCAAGCGCGTTATTTCCCACCGCTCCGATGGTGCCGGCGACGTGTGTGCCGTGGTTCTGCGGCGTGATGGTGCCGCTGTTTAGCGCAAAGTCGTAGCCATGAAGGTCGTCAATGAAACCATTGCCGTCGTTATCGACGCCGTCGGCAACCGCGCCCTCGCCGGGATTCGTCCAGATGTTCGCCGCAAGATCCTGATGCGCGATGTCGATGCCTTCATCAATCACGCCGACCACAACCCGGGGCGTGCCGAAACCGGGTTGAACCGTATCCGTGCTTCCTTTGATTGTGTCCCACGCGGTGGGCGCGCCGATTTTCAGCAGACCGTAGAGCTCATTGCTAGTGAAGCGCGGATCGTTTGGATTGGCGTCCAAATGCAGAATGTAATTCGGCTCAGCGTAGAGCACGTCGGGTTGCGCCTTCAAAGCTTCGATCGCGGCCATGGTGTCGGTAGCGTCAACTCGGGCAATGCGTAAACCGGGAACGATGTTCGAGCCGTCAAATCTTTCGATTTGAATAGAAAGCTGGCGACCGTCTTTGCTGATCAGTTGCTCGAAAGTTCGCTGGCTGGCCAATCGCTCGCTGCGATAACGAACCAACGCCTCGCCCGGCACAAACTCCGGGCGCGACTGCTTCTTGTTGTTGGAAGCGTTGTCCTGGATAGCGCTCGAGGTGGGCGGCAGCGCTGCAACCACAAACAGTGCCAGCGCCAGCAGAATTGAAAACAACAGAGCGAAACGGGTGCTCCTCGACTTCAAGCTCAAGAGTGAACCCTGCATAAGGACGGAATCTCCTAAAACTATGAAACGTAATTAAGTCGGATGTTTGTCTGAGTCAGAATCCGGGGAGCAAATTCTCAGGCATGACTTCCAGAAGCGACCTTGCGAACAATCGCGATAAATGATTTTGGCGCCGCGCTAAATATATACCAGTTTTGTTTCAGTTTACAGCCGTCAGTTGAAACTGAACACCCTGAACCCCGTGCCTCGGGTTTTGCACAAAAAGACAAGAAGAGCGGGGACGAGCCCACCTTCCTCACCCCGAGCTGATTGGTGTTGAGATTATGATTTCAGCTTGAACGGCTTTCAAATGCGAAGCAATCGAGGAAGTTGGGAGTCTCAGGGTCGGGAAGGTGGGCTTGCCCCCGCCTTAGCATTGCGGAAACTTAACGGAAGCGTTGGCCGATCTGTTCAGTTCCGAAGGTGCCGATGCCGTTCAGGCGAAAGCTAAACAGCACGCCTTTTTCCTGGCGCACGCCAACGTTGTAGGTGTTGTATTGCGCGGTCAGCGCGCAACAGTCCCAACTGTAGCCGGCGGTAATCGTTGAACTGATCAGCGAGCTGTTGCCCTTGCCCGGACGAGTCTGGTAATCGAAAAAGAAAGACGCGCCGCCGAATATTCCGCGTTCGCGGTCGCCCAAAAAAATCGAAGGACTCCACTGTGAACCGCGCAAGGTTCCCGGTTCCTTGCCGCGAGCGTCTGCAAACTGGGCGAGACTGGGAACCAACTCCACTGCTCGCGTGTAGTAAAAAGTTTGGAACGCCTGAACCAGCGGTTTGTTGATTCCGAAGGTCGCGGAAAAAGCGCGCAGGCCGCCGCCGTGCGTATCAAGATCGGTGCGCATGTCGACCGACAGATCTTCCCGCGGACGATAGCGGGCTTCGACGTTCAGCGGCGAAAAGCGTCGCGGGACGCCACCGTAGCTGAAACCAGACAGCGTGTTGATAGGATAAAACTGATTTCTGCGCCCCGGTACTAAAGCGCCGCCAAACGTAGTGTCAAAGAAGTATTTTCCCCTGACAGTAATCGTCAACGCTTCGTACGGTTGCGTTGAAGTGGGAATTCTCTTTCCCGTCCGCGTCGCTTTTGCCGCTGCCTTGCTGACATTTTCCGTTGAGCGTTGCGTGAAGAAACGGTTGGTAACGCCAAACTCGATTTCATTCGTGTCCGCAATTGCGTCCACATAATCGAACCGAATAATCCGATCAAAGTTATTCACTCCGAAAATGCGCCGGTAAGTAATGTAAGGTTCAATCAAATGGCGGAAAAAGAAACTACCGTTGCGACGATGGAAATCTTTGAAGAGGACTGGCGGACGGAAGTCAAATTCAAGCTCGCCATAGCCTCGCGTCAGGTTTTGACTCAGCACCTGACGATTCACCGGATCGATTGAGTTCGAATAGAAAGTTATTCGGCCACCCGCCGTCGCGGTCAGCGACATGCCATTGAAATAGAGTGGCAGCTGGAGCTTCGGATGGTAGTCCAGCCGTTGCACGATCGAGGGCGAGACTATCGGGTCGCCGCCGACGTCGCGCCGGAAAGCGAGGAGATCGCTTACAGTTTCTTTGCGGCTCACGCCTTCGGCAGAAGCTTCAAAGGAATAATAGATCGGCAGCTTCTTCATGAAATCGAGGAGACTGGCGCGTTTCTCGATCTCAAAGCTGGGCAGATTACGAATCCGAATCTGCGTGTTCGCAGTCGAATTCGGCAACGATGTAACCTGCGAACGCGCCAGGAAGTTGAAACTGTATTCGTTAAGGTCTTTGTTAACGAAAACCTGAGAACGCTCTTCAGGTGAAATCGCTTGTTGGATGCTGTCTGAAAACACCTGGCGATAGGCGAGGTTGGAAGTCACGTTAACGTCTGCTGCCGCGATGAAGCCATTGGGAAAATAATGTACGCCTTCAACGTAAAAACTCGAACCGCCTTGATCGGGATGATTTGCGTCGGCCTTATGCCCGAGCACTCGATCTTTAACGGTATAAAAGCCGACGTTAAAGTAAGAACGCGAGTTGGCGCGCGTGCGCAAGTCGGCTCCATAACCAATTCCGCGGGCGGAATAGATATCGTTGCGTACTGTTACGTCGGCCGAGCGTCCCAGCGTTTGGTAGTAGGCGTTGGAGAGTCGAAATCCCTTTTTGCCCGAACCGCCGAAGGTGGGAGTTAGAAAGCCGGAGGCGCGATCGCGATCCTTGATCGAAACCGAAGCGTAGGGCATATAAAAAATCGGCACGCGCTTAATACGCAGGTTTGGAGAATAGAGACGTACGCGATCGCCCGTTTTGATCTTGATGCGTTTGGCGTGGAAGCTCCACTTGGGAACGTCTTCATCGCAAGCAGTGACTTGCACGTTGGTTGCGATAATTGTATCCAGGCTGATCTTGTCCACGCGGTCGGCAGTGAAATACATTCGCGTGCCGTCCTGGGTTTGATTGGTGAAGCCGGTTGAGTTAACGAAGTATCCAGTCTTCGTTCGATAGTTCCATTCCGCACTTGAACCGGTGATGCGTTGCTGGTCGCCCTGATCGAAAACCACATTTCCTTCGGCGAGTACTTTGTTGGTCGCTTCGTAAACAGTGACCTTGTCGGCTTGTAAGCGGTAGGTGCCAATACGCGCATCCACGTTTCCTTCGTAGACAAACACCCGCGCTTCTTTTGGCCCAGACACAGTCTGCGTTCCCGCATCAACTTTCAGCACGTCAGTAGCTTCACCCGTGCCCTGCTCCCTGGGTGATTTTTTGACTTTGACTTGCTGGTCTTGTGTTAGTGGATTGACGTTTGGCGTGTCGGTCATTGGGTTGGTTACCTTCCGATCGACCGGGTTGGTCTGTTGCGCGACCACGCACACTAAAGCAACGCTTACGATTGCGACGAAGATCGCAACACGCACGAGCGTGGACAAACTCCTTGAGCGGAAAGCGACGCGCAAAGAAAGTGAAGACCTCCGGGAACGTAGAGGGCGAGCACTCAACACTCGGGGAAAAAGCGCGCGCCATTTTTTTGTAGAGCGAGAGGATGCTACCACGAAAAAGCAGGAGTTAGGTAAAACTGAGCAAACCTCCGCTTAACTGAACAAGTGATTGGCTGCGACCGCGGGCGTCCCCCGCAATGAGCGCGAAGCGCGAAGTTGATCAAGGAAATTCAAACCAGAACTGCGCGCCTATGGCGCGTTGCGGGCGGGACGCCCGCGGTCCCAGCCAATCACTTGTCCGGTTTTATCCTGCTATCATGCCTCGCGTGTCGCAACCCCTCCGATTGATGATCGTTGCCGGTGAAGCTTCAGGCGACGCCCATGCAGCGGCGCTCGTCAATGCCCTGCGCAGTCACTCAGAAGCGCAGCTGGAATTTTTTGGCGCCACCGGTCCCTTGATGCGCGCTGCCGGCGTCGAGTCAGTCGTTCGTTCCGATGACCTGGCCATTTTGGGTTTGATAGAAATTGGTCGCGCTCTACCGAAGTTTTGGAAAGCCTACAAACTTCTCAAACAAGCGGCGATTGAGAAAAAACCCGCCGCCGTAATCCTGGTTGACTGGCCCGATTTCAATTTGAAACTAGCTCGAGCACTGCATCGTGAGGGGCTGAAAGTGATCTACTACATCAGTCCGCAACTCTGGGCCTGGCGCTCCTACCGCGCGCGCAACATCGAACGCGATGTAGACCTGCTCATATCAATTCTGCCATTTGAACAAGAATGGTACGCCGAGCGTGGCATCGATCAAGTTGAGTTTGTCGGCCACCCGCTCGCAGGGGAAGTTCATGCGCTCTCGAGTCGCGCCGAATTTTGCCGGCAAATGTCACTCGATCCGGAGGCCCCGATCATTTCCCTGTTACCAGGGAGCCGTCGCAAGGAGTTGGAACGGATTCTGCCACCGATGCTCGAGGCGGCCGCGCTGATTTCCGTTCAGCGTCCTGAGGTTCAATTCATCGTCGTAGTGGCGCCCGGTCGTAGCTCGGACGAGATCAGGAATGTCATTCGCGCCCAGCGAGCGACACCAGAGCCTTTGCCGTCATGTGTACACATCGTATCTGGCCAGTCGCGAGAAGCGCTCGCCGCTTCCGATGCAGCGGCAATAGCAAGTGGCACTGCGACGCTCGAAGCCGCATTGTTGGGAACGCCAATGGTCGTTGTTTACAAAGAGTCGTGGATTAACTGGAACACGCTGGGGCGTTTGATATCAGTCGACCACTTCGGACTCGTTAATCTGGTGGCCGGTGAACGCGTGGCGGCTGAGCTAATGCAGGACGATCTAAACGGTGAGAGGCTCGCAGCCGAACTGCTTCTACTACTCGATGAAAAACGAAATGCTGTTGTGCGCGAGCGCTTGCAGGAGGTCGCTAATCAACTTGGCGAGGGCGGCGCATCGCAACGCGCTGCAGAGCACATTCTTCAGGCACTGCAAAAAGGACCAGCTGCCAGCTAGCGGTCCTCAGCCAGGAGAGAATGCTCGAGATGGTCCTACCTTCAGTTCCTGACATTAGCGTTAGGCGAGGACTCGCGTTTTCCGCCGAGACGTTTTAAGACTGCCGCCCGCACTTTAGGCGCAAACGAATCGCCTTTGGAAACTCCGACAATCACTGAATGCAATCGGCTGTCGTGAAAACGAATAGTAATCTCGCCGAGATACTCTTCGGTGATCTTTCGAGCCACCAGCCTGAATGGAATTAGTTTGTTGTGAAAGAGATCGTCGAGAGCGCACTGTATGTCTGTTTTGTGTCGGTCTAACATCGGGATTGTCCTTTGTTAAGGAAATGGTCTTTCAAAAGAAAGTTGTAATTGAACCTGACGATGTTAGCCTGTTAGTGGATGTGCAGGTTGCGATCCAGCGCTATTGGGACAGCGATTTGAATACTTATGGACCGATTGGGCCAGTAAGATGGTCCAAGTGGGGAAGAAAGGGCCACCGTCCTTGAACACATTTCAGAGACTGTCGGCGAGCTTGGTGAAATCCGGTGTGCTGCCGAAGTGGGAGTGCCGGTCATGTTGCAGAGCTCTTACTTGCTTTGGCTCTTCTTCAGTTCGTCTAACTGCCTTTTTAGTTCCTTAATCTCCTCGCGCATTTGTGGGACGCGAGCGAGATGGGCATTGAGTTTCTTGTAATCTTCAAGCGGCTGAATAGGAACGCCCCACCAAACGCCGGGCCGGACAATTTTTCCGGGAAGCACTCCGGCTTTAGAGCCAATCACCGCGCCGCTCATCACGCGTATGTGATCGCCAAAGCCGACCTGTCCGCCAATCACTACGTCGTCTTCAATCGTCACGCTGCCGCTTATGCCAGTCTGCGCCGCAATGACCACCCGCTCGCCGATGTCGCAGTTATGGCCGACGTGCACCAGATTGTCGAGCTTGGTTCCACGTCCAATTCGTGTTTGTCCAAGCGCGGCGCGATCGACGCAAGTATGCGCGCCTAGTTCGACATCGTCTTCGATGACGACCGTCCCGCGTTGGGGAAACTTGTGATAGCCCATGTCATCTCGAACGTAACCAAAACCGTCGGCGCCGATCACTACTCCCGCATGCAAAACCGCGCGATCGCCAATCGTCACATTGTCATAAAGTGTGACACCAGGATGCAGAACACAATCGAGGCCGATGCGCACTTGATCACCAATCATCGCTCCAGCCTCAATGCGCGTACCCGCGCCAATGCGTGTTTCTTCGCCAATCGAAACATGCGGTCCGATGAAAACCGTCAGGTCGATGTCCGCGCTCTCCGCGATTGCCGCCGATGGATGAATAAAAGGCTCGCGACGTTTTGTTGGATGAAGCAATTCGGAAATCATGACGAAAGCAAGTTTGGGCTTCGCCACTTCAATCAGTGCCGGTCCAAACTCATGATTGATCGCCAAGTCCCCAAGAGATTCGACAAACTCGGGCGGAGCAACCAGGCAAGATGCCTGACTGAACTTCCCTGCTTCGAAAAACTTCTCGTCTTCTATGTACGCAATCTCGCCAGAGCCCGCCGAGCCGACGTCGGCCACGCCCCCGATGTGTATGCTGCCGTCGCCGATTAGCCGGCCATTTACCTGCGTGGCGAGCTCAGCAACCGTCAATAATTTGGATTCAGACATGGGATTGCTTGAGAGATGTATCCCCGTTTCTCTTTGATAGGAAAGCGGCGTCCGATATTACACTTTTTCATCACGACTCGGGAGCTTCTGACTCTTCCCAGGTCTAACTACCTGATTTCAAACGGACTCAAGTCAACTTAGATCGGACCAGGTGGGCCGTCCTTGAGCCTTCCCAGCAGGCCTTTTTGCCTTGCCATGCCCCAGCAGACCAACTATCATGACGCGGTCGGAAGCTGCCGGTATTGTCATGTCTTAAAGCCGGTGGTTATTTTAGAAATATCCTGTTTTTATTGACGATTTGGCTGCGTTTGGAAAGCCAAACGTTCGCGAGGAGAAGGTTTCATTGTTTAGCGATCAATTCCGTAGAGGCGAATCAGACAAGGGTAAGCTCACCGGCGTAAAGGGCTCGAAGTTTCTTTCCAATATTTCGGATGTTGCCTGGAAGGCTTTCCAGTCAGTCAATACCATCCTGCCCGAGGGCGAAGCAATCAGTCCCAAGTGGGCGCCAGGCAAGTTGCTGAAATCCTACGAACGCAGTGCGCCACCGCTCGGATTCCCGCGCGAAACTGACAGCCTTTGTCCGCGTTGTGTCAAAGAAGTTCGTAATGCTGTGATCAGCGGTGAGACCACTCTCGAATCATTGATGAATGAACATCCGGGCGAAATCAAGGCCCAGATTGTCGAAGAGAATGGCCAGGTCGTGATGCGCAAGACTTGCCCGAAGCACGGCGAGTTTGTTGACGTGATGGCAACTGACCCCGCGTTTCTCGAGCGCATCGAATCGCTATTCTTTGGTCGTGACTTTAAGGCTGCCGAGGATTCGCACGTCCACCATCACGGAACGTCAAACATTAAATTCGGTCGCGGCGCGGTGCTGACAGTTGACCTCACCAACCGCTGCAACATGATGTGCAATCCCTGCTTCATGGATGCAAACCAGGTTGGTTATGTTCACGAGCCAACGTTTGAAGACACTAAAGCGATCCTCGATCGCGCCGTGTCGTTTAAGCCAAAGCGCCAGGTAATCATTCTCTTCTCCGGTGGCGAGCCTACGCTGTCGCCTTACTATCTCGAAGCCGTCGCCTACGCGAAGAAGGTTGGCTTCTATAGAATTCTTGCTGCTACAAATGGCATCCGCTTCGCCGAAGACATTGAGTTTTGCAAAGCAGCGAAGGCCGCTGGTCAGCATGGCGTGTATCTACAGTTCGACGGCGTTAGCGAAGAAAAGAACCAGCATCGCGGCGTCGGCAATCTGTTTGACGTAAAGCAGCAGGCGATTGAAAACCTGGCGAGCGTGGGGATCAAAGTCACGCTGGTTACGACGATCGTCAACACCATCAACAACGACGGAATTGGCGCGATTGTCGACTTTGCGGCGAAGAATATCGACAAAGTACAAACGATTGCCTTCCAGCCAGTTTCGTTCACCGGCCGTGACGAAGACATTTCGGATGAGCTGCGCATCCAGCAGCGTTACACGCTCTCCGGCATGACTCACGATCTCAAGGATCAGTTGCGCGGCCAGCTACAACCACTGCGCGACTGGTATCCGCTGTCTTCCTATTCAGCCTTCACCAGCGTAATGGACATGCTGCAAGGCGCGGATGCACCCTGGGGTTGGTCGTCGTGCAATTGCCATCCAAATTGCGGCATCTTCACGCTCATGGTAGTTAACAGAAATACCGGTGAGTTCACTTCGCTGTTCGAGTTTTTCAATTACGAACAGTTCATGAAGGATGTCGCCACGATTACCGACACCGCGCGCGGCAGGAAGCTTTCATACGCTCAGCTCGGCATGGCGATCCTGCGAAACTTCAACGCTGAACGCGCGCCGGAAGACTTTCCAATTTCGCAGATTTTGAATCTCTTCAAACCCTCGTCGACCAACTCGAGTTCCGACCGTAACGATCGCATGACCTCCGCTGGCACGGACCGTGACAGCAACGACAAATGGCGAGTGCTCTGCGTGGAAGGCATGTGGTTTCAGGACCTCTTCAACTACGACTTCCGCCGCACCGAAATGTGCGTGATTCCCTACGGCACCCAGGAAGGCGAGATTTCCTTCTGTGCGTATAACACCGGCGTGGGCTGGCGACAGATCATCGAGAACATGCACAAGACTGCAAACCTCGGCGAATGGTATGAAGAACATGGCCGCCACGCTGTTTATGCAGCCGGTCACGAAGTCCCAGGCATTTCCAAGAAACATAGACTGAGCTTACCGATCATCCAGGCCGTCCTCGCAGAAGATCAGGATGAGAAGCCCGTCGTTGTCTCTCCCTACCTGGTTCAGGAACACGAAGAAGAGTCTGTCGGAGTCTCGTAGCCTTAAGTCACCAGTCGTTCGTTAGGCACCCTCTCCCTTAGCGCGTGTCGAGTTCGTACGTCTGAACCAGAGAAGCCTCCAGCCCAGGTTCTCTGACCCACTCATTCAAACCCAAGGAGAGAAAGAATGTTACATCCGCCGCAGATCTGCCAAAGCCATGCCTCAAGAATTATTCCAATTACTTTTATGGCGATGCTCGTCCTGTCTGTTTCACTCTTTGCCGCAGTTGCGACACGAGCACAAACTGCCACCCCCACAACGCAACCTACCGAGAAGGTCGCCCGAACCTATCCTGAAAGCGCACCTGCCGATCCATTCAAAGCGCGCCTAATACCTAGGAACTCAAAGATCTATATCGCTCCGATTGTTTCTGAGGATCAAAATAAGCCTCAAGCCCAGGGCTTTGAGAGCTACTTAGCTGCTGCGCTCCGGAAAAAGGATGTGCCTCTGCTTATCGTCGCCGACGCATCCCAAGCTGACTTTATTATCGAAGGCACTGCGGATCAGAAGGGTGCTGGCTGGGCAAAGAAAATAATACTCGCCGACTTTAGGAAGTCGACATCTGCCTCCATGACTGTGACCAATCTGAGAACCGGTGTAGTAGCCTATGCCGATTCATCAGACAGATCGTCAGCTAATCGCGGACTTCGATCTTCCGCGGAGAAACTCGCCAAGTATTTAAAGAAGAAAATGGAAGACGACGAGAAGAAGCATTAGGTTCGAGTCCAGCATAAGGCGAGAATGCGCGGCGTCAATGCCGCGCATTTTTGCGTTTGGCTTTGGTGTTCTGAGGTGCCTTCATCGACACGGTCATTTCGGAAATGTGCTTATCGGGCCGAGGCCGCCTCGCCGACAATGTCAACGGGTGTAAGATTGTTCGGGTCCTACTTGGGGAGCCATCTGAAGAAAAAAGCGAGCGGTTTCCGGCCGCTCGCTTCTATTTAGAACAGTTGTGTTCTGCGTTTAGACCCCATCGAAGCTCTACGACCGATGCTCTCTAATAATGATTGCCTCAAGCAGGATCAGCGTGATAGAGTGCGCCGCGATAACAGCAATATTTGTTGCAGCGCAGCTTGTGCCTTTAGATTCCAAGCATTCGCGGCTATGAATAAGAGCGGATCGAGTTCTAAGTCTCATGAATCGTTTCCTCGCGTGATCTCAAATCCGAACTATATTTCGGATTTGGGGCGACATTCAGAAATTATATCTACCGCCACCCCAAAATGGTCATGAACTAACTTTGCGGACAGTCAGCACATAAAGCTGCGGGACCGATCCTTCCCGATTCAATAAACAGAATCAACTAAGGAGACAATATGTCTACGGCACCAATTACGTATCTTACAACCCCTGAGCAGCAGCATCTGTTGTTCCTCTGCCTACCACTTAAGGAAACGCCGAGCTTACCTAAGCCCACGGTAGATTTAGTTTCAGCCTTGGGCTCCATGCTAGCCGGAAAACAACTTGATGGCGCCCCTACGGCATTCGATTCCCGCCCAGCCACGGGAGTGCACTTTACTATGTCCTTCGCCCAATGGGCGCCAGGCGTCAACCCCTGGTTTCCTGCGCCGTCGCTGCCGCCACCTTTTCCCATATTTCAGGTACCGCCACCAAGTAGCAAAGGCAAACGAAACCTGCTGGTAGTGATGGCCATTTACGACGCCGATTTCGGGCCCTACATCGGAGCTTTCACCAATTCTCAGGCCTTCTCAGCTTTACTCGATCTCGTACTGTTAAATCTTGATGAGACCGATTTCGTTAGTGACGATGATCCTACGAGCGCAGTAAATATTCTGGCCAACAACGGAACTTATGCGAATCCGGACGCCCTGGTACAACTTCTGATGCGGTATAACCATGCCGATCCCACGGCTCCGATAACCGCGATCTTTCCTGGTCTTACGGATACGAAAATTCTTAAGACGTCAGGCGGATATCCGGACGCGAATCAATTGTGGCCGCTGCCGCAAGCAAAGATCGCTTTCGCGCCTTCTGTGCCACCGCCCAAACCGCGTCAGCCCTTATGAATGTTTCGGTCTCTGCGGTAAACCATTAGTTCGCCTGCCGTTTATCAGTTCAGCATTATTTCTGAAAGGACTCTTATGAAAAAGAAAACCTCCGCACCAAAATCTGATCAGGCCACAGCTGCGCAAGCAGACTACGATGACATTCAGGGTCTGCTGGTAAATGGCTACCGGGGCTACAACTATATTCGCTTTCTGATCTTCACAATTCCCGACGCGAACATCCAGGTGGTCAGAGATCTGTGCGGGAAACTGGTCCCCGGAACGGCAGGTTCTGCGCTCACGATTTCGGCGGCCACCAGATGGTTCTCGAAACAAACCACAAAGCCGCCTTACCGGCTGAACCTCGGAGTGACAAACACGGGCTTGAAGAAATTGTTGTCGTCTCCCGCCGATATAAGGCCGACAAACTACGAAACTGTTTACAACAAGAGCTACCAGTTGATGAATCGCTTCGATGTGGGCGCCGCCGACCCTAACACGGCGTTAAGAGTGGGTGACACCGGCCCGAGTGCACCGGCGCTTTGGTGGAAGTCCGCAGGCTGGATTTTGAAGAACCAGGACCCGACGAAGACTGACCTAGATCTTTTGTTCAGCCTTTACGCTCCCAGCGCGAAAGAGCGCGATAAATGGTCAGGCAAGTTGATGAAAATGATCGGATCTAATTCCGCCATTCTCGCGTTTCAGCAGGATTCGGATCCGCTGGATCCCGCCGGCCAGAAAATTCACTTCGGGTATCGAGATGGAATCTCGCAGCCACGTATTGAGGGGTTTTCCGAGGCGGATCCGGAACTGGATGACAGGCCAAAGGTTGCCAGCTGGCACTTCATGATCGAGGAGACCAAGCCGATCCAACCAAATCCTAAGCTTCCGCCACCACCCAATTACACCGCGCATCCTTTTCTCAAGAATGGATCCTTCGCTGCCTTCCGTTTGCTGGCGCAGGATGTGAAGCGGTTTGAGGACTTCATCAATCAGAAGGGCCCTAAACAAGCCGAACTCATCGCCTCGAAGATGGCTGGCCGCTGGCGTGATGGGACGCCGATCGAAGTGTCGCCCAACAAACCAGAGAACAAGCATCTGCTGGGCCAATCCCTGCTGAACCAATACCATCTGAATAATTTTGACTACGTCTCGCCTGCTCAGCATCAAGAGCCTAAGCCCGCGCCTCTGGGAAATCCCGATATCGGCCAGGCCTGCCCGTATGGCGCTCACGTCCGAAGAGCCAATCCACGGGATGATGAAAGCGTAATCGGAAATGCCGACATGGCAAGCGCGCACCGAGTGCTGCGCCGGGCGAGACCGTACGGACCGCCGTACAATCCGAAGGACCCGAAGAGCGCCCAACAAGATCGCGGTCTGGTCGGACTTTTCATTGGAGCGGACTTGAGCAATCAGTTTGAGTTTCTCATGAATACCTGGGTCACCAATGGCCACTTCAGCACCGGCGATAACAGCCCGAACAGCAGCGGATACGATCCACTCTTCGGACCGCCGCCGAGTGAACTGCCCTTGCCGTCAAGCCTAACCGAGTTCTCATATTGTGTGGGAGATCCGGCGCACCCTGCCGATTATGAAACGCTGCCAGGGTTGCCTCAGTTGATCCTCACGAAGGGCGGACTTTACGTCTTTCTACCGAGCATTTCGGCGCTCCGTCATCTGTCCAGCGGCACAATCCCGTCCGTTACACAGTAACACTGACGGGAACAAGTATCGGAGGGCAACGCGAGATCCATTGACACGTTTTTCCGCTCGGACGCATCGATTCCAAAGCGACGCGTTACGAACCAACGAAGCCTGGATGTGCTCAACGATCAGCGGATCAAATTATGGCTGGAAGCCGTGAGGCAGACGGTTTTTCGTTTGGTCGGCAGAGACACGACGGTCAAGACTGGCGCCGCAGTTGTAGCTCGTTAACGCGAAGTTGATCAGCCCTTTGAAGTTTTCTGTACCTGCCGCAACTGCGCCACGATATCGCGTATGCGAATCGCGAGCGCCTCAATCGTTTCGGCGCGCTTCTTAGCTCGTTCAGACAATTCTTCCCGTAGCAGCAGTTGCGCCTGGCCCAACACTCCAGTCAACGGATTATTGATCTCGTGACGTACTCGCGTGATGAGATCGGCGACCTCATCCATTTTGGCTTCGTATTCCGCAGCCAGCGCGCGAAGCTTTTGCGCTCCATCGTTTCCCTTTGCAGCATCTTCTTCCGTGGTATTAGCTGCTTCTGAATTGCTGGCCAAAGAGTGTTCGTCGGGTTCAGTCATAGTTACTCCCAGTTTTCTAAATCGTTTTTCAAAGTGTGGGAGCGGTTGGCCGAATGGCGTGGCGCGAGAGGCGGGAGTATTGTGCCTTGAGAATAGTGAATAGTAAATAGGAATTAGTGAATCGTAAATCGTGAATAGTAGTGGTCTACGTAAACGGGCTGCCTGTTTTCTGGCAGGGGGAAGACGCTGGTTGCGTAGGCAGTTCACTATTTACGATTTACGATTCACTATTCACCATTCACCGTTTTGAGCCGGTTGACAAAGAAAAGCCCAAACACTTACATTGAAATTCCTCCTGCTGGGAGGTCGTCTAACGGTAGGACTGCGGACTCTGAATCCGCCTATCGGGGTTCGAATCCCTGCCTCCCAGCCAAACAAGATCAGATGGTTTACGGGCAGCCAGCTTGCTGCCCGTTTCTGTTTTGTGTGCCTATAGTGTGCCAACCTAACCAAAGAGCATCCTTTCCAGCTTCTCAGTCGCTGCTTGCTGCATGCAGGGAAGGACGTGGGAGTAGGTGTCGAGCGTCATTACAACCGAACTGTGTCCAAGTCTCTCGCTGACAACCTTCGGATTCTCACCGGCCAGCAATAGCAACGTTGCGCATGTATGCCTGAGAGAGTAAGGAGTGATCGATGCTGGTAGCTTTGCGCGATTTCGTATGACCCGAAAGTTTCGCGTTGCCAAATTCTCAGAGTGCAATGGCCCACCCGTCCCGGTAGCGAAAACAAGATCAAGAGACTGATACTTTGCGCCCTTTTTCAGCCGGATCTTAGCCTGTCCCACCTTATGACGCCCTAACTTTCTCGCAATCGTCGAGGGCAATGGCACCGTGCGTCTGCTTTGCGAAGTCTTAGGCTCGCCGAAATACCAGCCGCCACCCTTTTGCCGTCGCCAGCAAAGTGTTCGCTGAACTGTTGCGGTTCCACGCTTCAAGTCAACGTCCTTCCATTGCAGGGCTAAATATTCCTCGGGCCGCATGCCGGTTACCAAACCAACGGCAAAGACCAACCCGTGTGGATCATGCTTGGCGGCAGCTAAGAAAGCGATTGCCTCGACTGGTGAAAGAGCCTTCATTTCTCGCCGTGTACGCTTGGGCAGTTCTACGCACTGCGCCGGATTCACAAAGAGCATCCGCCACTGGACGGCTTGCTTTAGCGCGCTTGAAAGTACAACGTGCGCTCCTCGCACAGTCCGCGCAGAAAGCTCTCGTCCTTGCATTTCCGAGTACAGCCCTTGAATCTCAAGCGGTTGCAGTTGCGATAGCGTGATACTGCCTAACTTCGGCCGAACGTAGCGCGTCAAGACTTCCGAGTAGTCTGCGAATGTCCGCTCACTCAAGCGAGGACGTGCTGCCGCCTCCAGCCACTTATCCAGGTATTCATCGATGGTCAAAAGTGAAGGCTCGACAAACGTGCCGCAACTAATCTGGGTCTGCGTCTTTCTTAGAAATGCCTCCGCGTCCTTCTTGTTGCCGCGAAGCGTCTTATTCTTGTATCGACGTTTACCCGAACCATCGCGGCCCATGAAAATGCGTAGGAGCCATGTCTTGTCGCCTCGTTTGATTATTTGTCCGGCCATCGCTTTGTTGCTCCGTTTCCTTTTTCACGTTTCGGTAATCCGAACATCATATACACGCAATAGAACTGTTACGCTGAATCGCCTCTGCTACTGCGACAACAACTTATCAATGGTCATGGCGATCACTTCCAACAATCTGCGTCACCTGCGAAGCGGAACCGCCAGCGACGATCCACTCCCGAAGCGCGTCCTCTTCAAAACGAATCTGGCGGTCGCCCAGGGTCAGCGCCGGCAACATTCGTCGGCGCGCTAGTTCGTACACGCGAGCTTTAGACACGTGCAAGATGTGGGCTACTTCGGTAGCAGTAAGCAAGTTCATATTATCCTCAGTTTCGGTGGACAGACTTCTGACCTTTTTTGCACAAAGATCGCGTTGGATCGATTGTTTAGATGACGGTGCTAATGGGGCGAATTCAGAGGCTACAGCAGGTCACACGCGTCGTTCGCATGCCGGGCTTAATTCGGCTGAGAGGAGCTTAGCGAATTTCTTTTTTGCTGTCTGTAGACTATCCGACATAGCAAGCAATTTTGATGAAATAATCTTTCTGGGTTTTTTTGGTGGCGAAGCGACAGTAAGATCCTATCGAATGGCGTGAGGTTAAGGATTACTTGCAGAAATGCGTTTGTTTTCTCGACTCGTCGCCAGTAACTCCCATTAGCGCAAGTATGCTGTTCGCCACTTTCCGCCAATCGTTCGCCACTACCGATTGATTTTGTTGAGCGTTTTGTGAGGATGTCCGCCAGTTTTCGCCAGTGGCGAATACCGTCTAATTAGTGCAATAACATACTTGACTAGCCGGGGACGTAGAAGTGTCTAAAACAGACTATAGCCGGTCTGTCTCTGAACTTCATTTCTAACAATCGTAGCTTGTTGGAGTTCTGACGGAACAGACAAATCCCAGATGCAACGGCACGAACGCAGAGAACCAAAAACCTTAAACAGATTGGTACTCGGAAGAGGCGAGCCCCCTGCGGTAGCTATCGTCTGGTATGCAAGACCATTTGGCGGCTGGTCGATTTGCAAATCTACCGCCTTCGGGAACAAGCCCGAAACGTGACGAGAGCCAATAAATACGCGGTGTGTTGGAGGAAGCGGCCCATCCTTGAAATGTATGTTCCTCGCTGCCCGCGTGTTGGGCGGATGCTCGCCGCCACCCAAAATCTGGCTGACGTGTAAGGCCCCGATCATGTACCAGCCTGACTGCCCGGTGAAGTGTCGCCATTGGTTTCCCGCGTTCGCCCAGAGTCTTGCCCAGAACAATAGAATATCTCCCTTAACAACTTGTTTGAGAGCCGTGGCTCGCGGATTGGCGCAATCGTCCCCATACGTCAGGTTCGGCCAGTCAGGATCATCGTGTGTCTCTAAAGTTGTGCGAATGAAAGGCTCGCACTTTGCTGGATATGGTCGTGTGTGCGCGCCAGCATACGGAAAAGGCACAAACACAAAGTCCCCATTAGCAAAAAGTGGACTGCGCGCCTTTGCCTTGTCTTTGAGATTCGCTCCGACATTGACAAGGTAGATTTTGGACATTTACTTCACGCGGCCTTTCGTCTCTTTGCCGCCTTCTTCTTTTTGTACTCTGCCTGTCGCTTATCTATCTCACACTTTTCGGAACTGTTTCCGGTTGACAACATGAGGCGGCCAGTGCGAGAAAGCGGAGGCAGTCTATTTGCCGCCGGCTTCTTCTATCGACCAAACCGGAATCGGTAACAGGGCAACAGTTGTGGCGTTAGATTATGCGTTTCATGTCGCTGAATAAATACTCGCCTCTGTAATTGCACTTTCCCCATTTGCAGGTCAGATAAAACACGTCATTCCGAGCTTCGTTCGTTTCGACATTCGGGGCATCAAAGTTTATTGGATTCGGCGCGCCACAATTGGTGCAGTCTATTTCATAGATTGGGCCGTCCGTATTTGCTGCGTCGGTTGAATCCATGATGCCTACCTTCAAATGAGTGCTATCGTCGCGTTAAGTGGCTGAGCAAGACAGCCAACAAGACTATAGCGACAACTGCGGCACAAGGAATGATACCAGCGCGAAGGTATGATCCGAGGCGATTAGGATGCTTGATAACTTCGCGGATAAATATTGCGACAAAAAGTAGGCCGACAAAAACGAGGTATCGAGCTAACCATTTTGCTACAGCAGGATCGGGTTTCCAATACCACATTTTGGAGCGGCTTCAAGCGGTCAAAGCGTGAAGAGGTTAATAAGTGAAAAGACTACTGCCAAGGTCAAGCCCAAAACGAAGCTGGCCCACATGACAACCATAAAGCACCCGCCCCAGGTTCTCCGACTCTCGGTAGGCGCGACGTTCACCATACCCAATAATGCCCACTGACTAACCACTGCGCCGATGATGGCCGCTGTAAATAGGATAATCGAAATAGCAACCAACGCCTTCCACTTTGGGTGGGGAAACACTCGTTCAAGGAAACCGATTTGAAGGGCTATAGCTCCAGACGAAAGAGTTCCGACATACCGTAGGAATGAAAAACTAGAGTCATGGTCTGCTTTATTCATTTGGGCTGGCTCATCTTGCGATGTCAACGAAACTGGAATCTGAGTAGTGTCCTAAAATTGTGTTGCTAGTTCTATCGGTTGTATTCGCGGTAGCACTCATCCTTCTGAGCCTTCTTTTGCTTTTCGGCGTCATCCCAAACGGATCTGGAAGCCTCAATAGTCCCTCTTGCCGTTTTCGCGCCACCGTTTAGCAGGACGTATCGTTCGCTTTCTTCGTCCGCTGAATTCAGACAGACCTCCAATATTACTTGCTTGGCTTCTACCTTGCCCTGCTGTCTAGCCTTTTCTAGTTGTCCCTCGTTATCGCGGCGCTCTTGCTCTTGTTTCTGCTCCGCGTATTTATCTTGCTCAAACTTTAATCGAGCCGCGTTATGCCTCGGTAAGGCCACTACAAAATAGTACGCCATTGAAGCAGCTCCTATGGCCATGAGGAGCAACGCGATTGCTATGACTCTCTTTTTGAAATGATCTTCCATCGGTGATGGGCTTATACACCTGTTGCGTTCAACAGTAAATCCTTCAGCGTCCAAACATGCTTGGTAATTCCTGCGCCCATCGCTGGAGTGCAACGGATCGAAGAATGAATCAGGCCAGGTTGTTTCAATGCTGTTACTGCTTGATTAACTCCAGAGCTGCTTGCTTTCGTGTTTTTCTCTTTGGAAAAGACACTCAAGCATTCACCTGCGATGCCACGCTATTCGCTACCATCGCTAACATATCTCGGAGAGTTGGGCAGAGTTAACCTTACCCTTGGTAAAGTCAACTTCTCAGATGAGCGGTTGAGCGCCGTCCTCCAACAGTGTTTACTGCCTTTCGGCAGCGGGTGGATTAACGTGCTGTCTGTCGGAACCGGACTACAGTAACTTGATGGTTGCGCCCCTGAGCGAACAACGACGGCTAATTTTATGTTTCAAGTGCCTACTGTAGCTAAGGCATGGTCTTACCCAAGCACGGCTCACATGGCGTCATCGCTTTAGTGAGCAAGTTCCAAAGAGAAATGCCGACGTGTCCGGCCTTCCAATCTCTTTTGAACCTTCTGCCGAAGTGCTTGGTAGAGACTGCAAGCCCAAACACCATCGGCATAATCGATCATACTACCGTTTCCCAGGACTTCAATACTTGTGGCAACAGAGCGCGAGCCTAATCAATGTTCACCTTTAGCCGCTATGAAGTGCTGGTCTTTTAGGCTTGGCCCGGCACCCGGCTGATCCTCAAAGTACCCCTCCCCTGGCTGCCCGCGCTTGTGTGCCTATAGTGTGCCAACTCAGCCGAACTCACCACTACCAAGACTCTCGGGGTCGAACAACATAAAATATCAAGCCTTGTTTTCTGGGACTGTCAGCAACCGAACGGCACTGAGAAGAACTGAAAGAATGGGAGCTGAAAGGACTCTGAATCCGCCTATCGGGGTTCGAATCCCTGCCTCCCAGCCAAACAAGATCAGATGGTTTACGGGCAGCCGCCACTGGGCTGCCTGTTTTCGTTTGGGTGCCTGTGCCAGCTTAACCACTAGGCATTTTTCAAGCTTCGCTGTCGTGGCTTGCTGCATGGAGGGCGAAGGACGCGGCAATCCTGTCGAATGTCATCACAGTTGAACTGTGGGTCTCAGCCTCTCACTGTCTGATGTTGAAGTTATCCGGGCCGACGCGGCTCATGTACTCACCTGAAACGAGAAACGATTTGACCATTTGCGCGCGCCTGACCCGTTCGAGGGCCACCGCTTCGTTACTAACGTCCTCGCCCGGCAAGCTAAACTCATTAAGCTTGTTCAACCAGAAGTCGTAGCCAGCAAAGTCGAGCGTCGGCTCCGGGGGATCGCTCGGGTTACGCCTGAGATAACCGAAATACTGCATTAGCACCAAGGCCGGATTGTATTGCCGGTTATAGATCGAACGACTCTGCGCGATACTGCGCAACGCTAGCGCGCGACCTTCGGATCCGCCGCTCCCGTACGCAGCGATGGCCGCGGCCCGCTCCATCGCCGAGGGAACAACTCCGCCGCGTGCAAACAGGGTGTCCACATACTGGTCCGCGGTAAGGCTCTCAGGATTCTGTGCGCGAAACTCAGCGAGGTCTACCCAGCTGCGCACGAACGCCTGCGTGTTTTGCTCGAGTATTTCCTGCCAGTTACCCTGGCCCACGATCACTCCGCGTCCAATCTGCTGAGTGTCTCGCAAAAACTCGCTGAATCGAGGCAGCCCGCGCGGCCTGCTGACGGTGTCAGGAAATGATAAGGCATACAGTCGTTGGACAAGATAACCTGTGGCTTGAAACTCAATCGAAAAGAAAAACGCCGCAGACACGTTGACGTGTCGTTCTTCGAAGCAGTCGGCTTTCTTCTGCGGATCGGGTTCGGCATTACAGGCCGTGATCTGCGCGGTCCAGAAATTAAGACCCGCTGTGTCCGGATCGCGGTTCAGAAAATCATGATAGTGGCGGCGAACGAAGAACTGAGCGTTCTGAAGCGGACTGGCGACTGGAGGCATTGTATCGTTGTCTACGATCGTGACCGTCACGGTCGGGTTAACAAGATCGAATCCGGGAATCGGTTCGACCGTGGCAGTGAAAGTCTCAGAGCCTTCCACGAAAACGTCGTTGGTAATCAGTACTTCAATCGGCGCCTGACTGGTATCGCTGTCGAAATGAAAGGTACCGAAGACGGGTGTAAAATCTGAACGATCAGACGCTGTGCCGCTACTCGTGGAGTAAGGAATATCGGTAGATACTGGTGGCAGTCCCGCCGAACGCGCCAGCGCGAGAAACACTTTGGTTGTTCCTTCGCTTACCGTTACGTTGCTCTGTACAAAGCCGATGATGCGATGAAACGACGAGAAGTTGGCGCGTTGCGTTGACGGGTCGGTTATCACGATGCTCGCCGGTGTGAAAATCCAATTGGTCCTTGTCGCAGTCACGGTAAGGTTTCCGCAAAGGGGCACATTGCTAATGGAAAAATTTCCCTGGGCGTCTGTTTGGGTTGTGCCCGATTGGGAGCCGCTGAAAGTAATGGTGACACCGCTAGTCGGTTCCAGGGTCGCAAAGGACATGACGTTGCCGGTCACGGTGAAAGTTGCTGGCAACGGCGGCGGCGCCGGCGTGTAATTCGGCGAGGGACCGGCGATAAGCGCGTTTTGCAGCAGGAGGACTTGTGTCGGCGTATTGAACGCAAGACCGTTAGCGCCCCAGCGCACCAGGCTGTTGGGAACACCGGTGACACCCGGAAGACTCAAGCTTCCAAGCAACACGAAGGTCTGCATGTCAAAGACATTTAGCGTGGCGGACGAACCGGTGCTGCTCAGCGAATAGATTCGATTCGCCTTCGAGTCTGGCTCAACCAGAGGAAAGCCAAGATTCGAGACAAAGAACGTTCCGACCAGGCTGGGTATTTCCGGATCAATGGCAAAACCCCTCGTCGAATACACTCGACCGTTGTCGTATTTGATGTCTTCGCTCGGAAACATTCCTTTCGTTCCCTTTGCTAACCCCACGCCACACGATGCCACTGTCATCTTGCTGAAGTCATAGCCGGTGCTTTCGGTCTGGGCGCCGTAAAGCACCTCGGGCGAATTCGAGAAGGCGATGCTCGTAACATCGAAACGCTTGGTAATCGTTCGCGGCACGCCGTTGTCGTAAATCAGAACTTCATCGAGGGGTGAACGACGCACGACGGCGATTGAATTCGGAGTTCCCGGCATTGCTGAAATATCTCGCGGAGCAGTGACGGTCGAAAACTGCGGACCGGCAGTCTGCGTTGCAACGTCAAAGCGACGGACCGCATTGTCGCCATCCAGACCGACGTAGATGTACTGACCATTCTCAGAAACAGCAAGCCTGTTTGGCTCACTGCCGACGGCAACCGAAGACGCGATCGTTCCCGACACTGGGTCTATCAATGCGAGGCGATTGCCGAGCGCGCCGGCACTGCTGGGGACACTGGCATAAATGTTTTGTGTATTAGGTTCGACAACCAGATCTTTGGTCGCCAGTGCGATTTGGCGGAACTCGCCAGGCAGAGGTGTCGCGGTGGGAGTCGGAACTGGTGTCGGCGTCGGTGTCGATGGTGGGGGACCTGGGACCGGTGTTGGAATCAAGTAGACAGCATTGTCGTCGCGAAAAGCTAAACCGGTAGCGTTCCATTGCACCAGGCTACCGACGTGGCCAACCGTTCCTGAAACTGTAAAGGAAGCTACGAGCGCGAATGTCGTCTTATCGAAGGCATAGATTCTTGCCTGCCCCGGGGAACCTGGATCAGCCGCGCCACCGGCCAGAAAGTAAACCCGGTTGTTCGCCGAATCGACGACAACGGACGGCGCATTGTTAAAGGGAAGGAAATTCATGCCGGCGTAGGCGCCAACAATCGTACCGGCTTCAGGATCGGCAACCTTCCCCGCGGTGTGATAGAGACGCCCTCCCTCAAATTCAATGTTGCCAAACTCCTGAAACGACACAAGTATTTGATTGGCTATCGAAACTCCTGACGCAGTCACCGAGAGGCGATACGTTTGGAGACCGGTGTCTTCACTATTGAAACCCGTAGATCGTCGAAGCGGTACTGGAGAATTCGATAAACTGACTCATTCCCACGTGGACGTTCGTTGTCGTCGGACGGGGCACCTCGTTGTCGTAGATCACTACTCCAGCATGGGCAGGGCTCAGGCGCGGAAACCTGCGCGAGATGGCCACCGACTGTGGCGCTCCCGGCAACACTTCGATGTCTTCGACCAGCATAGGTCCGTTGTCACCCGAATTACCGAGCGAGAAACGCAGTTGTGCGGTCTGCGATGCGATGTCGAAGCGACGCACCGCGCCCTCGCCATCCAGTCCTGCATAGATGAACTGCTTATTGTCGGAAATTGCGAGCTTGCGCGGATCGCTGCCGATAAAGACAGAGGCGCCGATAGTGCCGGCCACCGGATCGATGCGCGTCAGGCTGTTTCCAATTGCTCCCGCAGTACCCGGAACACTGGCATAAATTGTCTGGGTGTTTGAGTCAACAATGAGATCATTTGCGGGGAGCGAAAGCCGGCGCACGGAGTTTGGCGGGACGGTATCGGGCTGCTGAACGGCGGCAGTCGAGGAACCAGACATCCCCGGTTTTGCTGCCGATGGTCTGGCGCTAAAAGCGGCGACGACGCCAAGAAGAGACAGTGTTAGCGACACTATGAGTGTTGGGAGGTGCGAGGTGGGACGGTAAAACATTAGTCCTATTCCTTTGTAAGTAAAGTCTTTCCGGACTACTGTAGGCAGCTGCGGACCAACCAATCATGGCTTACCGTTTGGGAACGGTTGGGAGAAGGGGTCGCGGCGCCAGGTAATTCAGCGAGTGCCCGGCGAGTATAACCTGACGACTTCGTTGACGGAACTGCTGATTTCCTTAGCCCGAAGCGCTGGCGGTATTCGCCTGAGGCGATGAACGCTTTGACCATCTCGGCGTTCACAAAATTGCCGTTGAACTGATTCAATTTACCCAACCAGAAGTGGTAAGTAATCACTGTCCTGCGGATCGTTGGGATTCCGGCGCAAGTAGCCGAAGTATTGCATTAGCACAAAGGCCGAGGTTATGGCAGTCCAAACCGGCTGCGGTATTCGCCCGAAACTATGAACGACTTGACCATTTCCGCCTGCACGTAATTCCCTCCAAACTGCTCAAGCTTCGCCAGCCAGAAGTTGTAGCCGGCAGCGTCGGGGTCACGTCTCAGATAACCAAAGTATTCCATCAACACAAACGCAGGATTGAGTTCTGCCTGCCCAAGGGAATTTGACTCGGCAACTTTCCGCAACGCTGCGGCGCGACCCGACGAGCCGCCGGCGCCAAAAGCAATAACTGCCGCGTCAAGCTCCGCCTGCGTCGGCGTGACTCCTGCTGAAGCGTACAGAGCATTCACAAACTGAGTCGCCGATTGCGACGCGGGAAATCGCGTTGCAAATTCTGCGCTGGAAACGATCTGCGTGGCGTAGTTCTGTTTGTTCTGATCGAGTAGTTGCTGGTAACCAGTTTGCCCAACAACAACGCCGGCTCCGACAAAAGCCGCGTCCGGCACAAACTGACCAAACGTCACGCGTGAACCTTCGCGAGACTTCTTACCAAAGGCGGAGCGCTGAATTCGAATCGCGTAGAAGCCGGTCTCCTGAAATTCAATCGAGAGGAAGTAAGCCGCGGAAACAAGCTGGCGCTTGTAATCCAAACAGGCCTGGTCCAGGCCGCAAGAGTTAATTTCGTTCGACCAAAAGTTGAGGCCCTCGGCATCGGGTTCACGCGAAAGGAAGTCGCGATAATGCTGCGAAACGAAGAAGTCGGTATTCTCGATCGCGTTTGGCGCAACCGTTGGCGCCTCGCCAAAGATCGTAAACTTGAACGCGGGCGTGGCGGCCACACCGCCAGGTGCATTTGCATCCGGCACGTACCACCGCCCGAAGAAACTCGCGCCAAGTACTGTGGAACTGGCCGGTATTTGCAGGCTGACTGAACCAAACCCCTGCCCTGCTCCAGAACCTGACAGCGTCACAACTCTGCGAGCGAATGATCCCGACGCGGGAATGCCCGGCCCAGCACCCGGATCATTTGTGTCAATGACGAGCACAGCCTGGGCCTGGCCAAGTGCCTGCGAAACTCCAACCGTGAAACTCGGATTACCGAGCAACGGCGGTTCCAACGATGTCACCTGAGGAACGAGACCACCGGATCCGGCTGTGCCGGGGCTAACAATTTGCGGCACCCGGTTAGATTCTGAATAAAGCGTTGGCCGATCAAAAGGCGCAGTGGCTGCGGCCACGCGCGGATCGGTCAGAGGCCGGCTAAGAAATGCGATTAGATCCGCCTTCTGTTGCGCTGAAAGATTCAACGGTCGAATCAGATTATGATTGATGTTTGGCGCATCGAAGTCGCCGCCGCGATTGTAAAACTCCACCACATCTGTAAGCGTCGCTTTAGAGCCGTTATGAAAATACGGACCGCGCAGCTCGACGTTGCGCAAACTCGGCGTACGAAATTCGCCAATCTGATTAGGGTTGCCGGTGATGCCGCCGCGCCCGGTGTCTTCCGCTTGCGGACGCAGGCCGATGTTGTGAAATGCATTGTCGCTAAACAGACTTCCGGCGTGACAAACATTACAGCGCGACGCGTTAAAGACACCCTGGCCGCGCGTTTCCGCCTGCGTCAGTGGTGTGATCTGAGAAACAGCGGCATCAAACGGTGTTCGATCAGAATAGACCGTGCGCTCGAAGGTAGCGATTGCCATCGCGATCCGCGCCGGCGTCACCTCAGTCGTGCCGAAGACTTCAAGAAAAAGATCCGGATAACTACGACCGCCAATCCATGTTTTCAGTCCCGCGGGAACTGATGGCGAAAGGGCGAGCGGTTTCGACGTCGCAACGCGGCTGGCCACGTCGTTCCAATCGCGAACGGCATGTGCCATTTCGGTGGCGCTCACGGGCGGACCGAGCACCTGACTTTCAAGCGCTGCGCCGTTTGGCAGCACAACGTTACCGCTGAGCGGATCCGTAAAGGTGCCGGTCGCGCGCCCGTCCCAAAAGAGCAGGTTTGCATAACCCGCATCAATGTAGGAGCGCGACTTCCGCCCGGTTACCTGTTCCGCAAATCCGTATGTTGTCGACCAGTTGTAGGTACCATCGAAATTGTTGCTTGGCACTCCGGGTGAGGCGAAGACGTCGTCAGCGGTATTAAACAACCCGTCAGCGCCGGGGTTGCGCGAACGCGTAGCGTTACTGGAACGCGAATCGGAACCCCCGCTGGTTGCAAAGTGGCAGGAGCCGCAGGCGACCGTCCGCGTCGAAGACAGTTGTTCATCCCAAAAAAGCGTCTTGCCGAGAAATGTTTTGGCGGCCGTCACCGGATTTCCCGGCGGAACCGGTGGTGGATTCAACGGTGGCACCGGACCAAAGTTTGTCAGACCATTGGCGCGAGTTCCTTGTTCTGGTTGGCTGAGACCGCTGACGACAGTTCCATTCTCTCCACGGACCCAAAAGAAATAAGTCTGTCCAACCACTGCGGTAGGATCAAAGAACGAACCTTCGACGGTTGTACCCAACACCACAGCGGTCGTGGAATCGTTTGTCGTGTTGCGGAAGATGCGATAAAAGGTTGGCGCCACGAGCCGCATCCCAGGTCAGGCCAACTTTGGTGGAGTAGGTGTTATCCGAGGCTATGAGATTTGTTGGGGCCGAAATAGATACAACTGTCTGGGCATGGACCAGAAAGCCTGGGAAAAACTTCTGGCAAATCGGCAGCGATACTGCCAAACAGAACAAGCAAAGGACTGAAAGTTTAAGTGGTCGCATGAGCACCTGCTCCTTAGCATCAAAGGCGTCAAACTAGCGCGCACGAATCGTTAGCGAAACACACGACGAGCGACGGCTCAGGGGAAAAACCGCGTGCTTAGTCGATAAAGTTGGCGTTATTGCCTGGGTGGCCGGTCTGGCGGACGCTCTTCGGTAATCTTGTACTCCGCAGGTACTTCGAAGAGTTTTAGTGGAGGTTCTTTGCGGTCAATGTTGATTAGACGATAAACATTCTCTCCGGAAAACGGATCGGAATGTTTGCTCAGGATAACTAATTGCAACTCTGCAGAGTACCAACGTTCAGAAACAACTTCGAGTGGACGATCATTGCCGATCCGGCCGACCGGAATGGTAATCGTCGAACGAGTTCCCTCGGCTTCGACGCCTTCGATCATGCGCTTTCCGAGTGCTGCAAAGTTTACGGGTTCCGGCGAGTCTTCAAACTCCGGAGGCAAACCGTTCGCAGTTGCCGGCGCATCGCGAAACGGCAGCTTGCGCGCTGTTTGGTTCTGAACATCGAGAACGTAATGCGCACCGCCAACCGGATCATTGATAAAAATCAGTTGCTTCGGCTCGCCTTCAATCGGAATCGGCCCCAGGGCGCCAAGCGTCTGTTCGCGACGCGTTCTTCCCTCGCCGTTGCGATAGACGACACCTTCAGACTTGCGCGTGATACGAGTGCCATCGCCAAGAACCTGGACGTTCTCGGTGGAAAACTGCGCTGAGTATGGTTTGCCTTTGACGGTCCGATCGCCAAAGCGCATTTCCGACGAGAGAAAGTCGGCACGCGGCCCAAGCGGCGGACGTCTACCGGGCGGATGGTCAACACCTTCACGCGGTGGCCCCGGAGGTCGACCCTCCGGGCCGCCGGGTCCGCCGGGTCGACCTGGACCGCCTGGGCCACCAGGACCACCGGGCTGGCCTGGAGGTCCACCACCGGGACGCTGAGCCAATCCACTCGTGAAAAGTGCCAGACTAAATGAAACCAATAATATTGCGCGTGCCAATTTCATGATGTCTCCTAATGTATGAATGCGCTTATTTCTTTCGAGTGCGCGAGCAAGCCCAAAACGGTGTTGCGCTTCGCTTGCTACCGCACTCCACCGACCGTCTGACGCTATTGGACCAGGCGAATTGCGCGCGCGACGCCATCGTCTCCCATGACAACTTCTGCTTTTACTGTCTCGCTTGAGCTCTCGATATTGATCGGGAGTCCGAGTCGAACGAGTGCTGACCTCGACAATTGGACCCGCACGATCGTTCCGGTATCGATTGCGGTCGCGGTTGCCAGATAGGTTAAGGGCACGAATTCATTGGCGGTGTTTCGAGCGACAGTTTCATTCGCAGCTTCGCTAATAACGCGAGGACTTCTTTGTCGCAAAACTGGCCGTTTCCCCGCGGCCTTAACAGGTTTCGGTGCAGGCTGACCGATACTTGGCGCGACCGCTGCGGTTGGCGTAGGAGTTACTATTGGAGTTGCGGGCGACGGCGCCTTTTGAGCAATCTGCGATTCCGGTACTGGCGACGGAGCGCCCTTCCAGATCGGCGGCATTAGGGCGAATACCACCACTGCCGCCGCTGCAACCGCTGCCGCGGCCCACCACCCTAGCTTCCGTCGCGATGGGAAAGGAACAACATGATCTGTTACCGATAATGGTTGTTGCTGAGACGCAAACGCAGTTAACAGATCTGCTTTGATTCGTGCCGGGGCTGCTTCGCTCTCGGCGCCGGCTGCAAGCAACAAGGTCGCACTAATCGCTCGCGCGTTAGCCAACTTTGCTGCGCAGTCAGCGCAAAGAGCGACGTGGGAGACGCTCGCATCCCGAGTCGACACTGCCAGCGGCTTGTAGTCAGCAAGCTCGTTGATGATGTTGTTGAAGTCTTCGCAGTTCATATTGCGGATTCGATCTTGATACGTGTCTCCACCACTCCGGCCGTTTGCAGTATTCGCAGTTTCCCCACTAGCAACTCACGGCCTCGCGCCAAACGCGATCGCACCGTGCCAATCGGGCAGCTAATGATCTCAGCCGCGTCGGCGTAGCTCATTTCCTGGAGATAACAAAGAACTATCACTTCGCGAAAATACTCGGGTAACGACAACACCGCTTGTCTAACCAGCCGGACGACCTCCTCCTGCGCAAGTTCGTGGAAGGGATCGTACTCACTCCTTAGATCATCGCCGGTTGCTCCCTCGCCGTCATCGCTCGTGTCGAGGGAAACGAAGCTGCGCTCGCGTTGTAATCGCTTCAGCAAACGGTATCGCGCCATTCCGTAAAGATAGGATTTGACGCTGCCTCGTGACGGCTGATAGTCGGAGCGGTCTCGGATCAACGACAGAAAAACTTCCTGAGTTACATCTTCGGCAAACGATTGCGAGCCCGTCATTCGCAGGGCATAGCGATAAATCCCGCCCTGTCGTCGGTCATAGAGCGCTTCGAATGCTCCGGCGTCGCCGCCCAGCATCAATCGCAGTAGTTCTTCGTCGTTTGGAGGAGCAGCCACTTTTCAAAGATTGTTGAATTAATTTCTCACTCCGACTACTAGTGGGCGCGAGCGGAAAGAATAGTTCCAACTTTTTTCTGCTGGGTACTGTTGGACGTGAAAACCGAGCTTATTGCACTGGGCGGGAATCGTACAGCAGCGGGGACCGAAGCGTCACGCGGAAAGCCCTGTCACGCAAGTCTGATGGAAATGGTGGGATTTACAGAACCGAGCGCGGTAGCGCCGGATCCTAAACTCGATCACAATATTTGGAAGTATCGAGGATAAGAGCGGGGGCAAGCCCCCTTCCCGACCTGCGAGACCTTCCACGTAGTCTAGTCCCCTTTGATCGAGACGCTCCACGTCGTCTTATCGCGTTGACTAATACTTCGCCACGCTTGGATCAACCTCATCCGACCAGGCCGTGATTCCGCCTTTGAGGTTGATGAGTCGTCCCGCAAATCCCGCCTGCTTTAAAGCTGCTATCGCTTTCGCGCTACGCACGCCAGCTTTGCAGTGCATAACTGTTTCGCGCGCGGGATCGATTTCATTCATGCGGGCCACAACCTCGCCGAGCGGAATCAGTTTCGTCCCTCCGATGCGCGCAATCTCATATTCGAACGGCTCACGCACATCGATGATCTGGAAATCCTGACCGCGGTTGAGTCGCTCGCGAAGTTCGGTGGCGGTAATTTCCTCGAGCGACGCTGGCTGCTCTGTTGGTTGCGCGCGCAGACCGCAAAATTCTTCGTAGTCGATCAACTCTTTGATCGTCGCATTCTCGCCGCAGATCGGACAATTTGGATCTTTGCGTAACTTGAATTCACGAAACTTCATTTGCCAGGCATCGAACAACAGCAGACGATTCACCAACGTATCTTCGGCGCCGAGAATGAGCTTGATTGTTTCCGTCGCCTGAATCGCACCTACAATGCCGGGTAAAACTCCCAGCACGCCTCCCTCGGCGCAGTTTGGCACCAGCCCAGGCGGCGGTGGCTCCGAATACAAACAGCGATAACACGCGCCTTCTTTGGCCCAGAACACGCTGGCCTGGCCTTCAAAGCGAAAGATCGAACCATAGACATTCGGTTTGCCGGTGAGCACGCACGCATCGTTGACAAGGTAACGGGTGGGAAAGTTGTCCGTCCCGTCCACGACGATGTCGTAGTTGGCAAAAAGCGCTAA
Source organism: Pyrinomonadaceae bacterium (assembly GCA_036009765.1). Taxonomy (GTDB): domain Bacteria; phylum Acidobacteriota; class Blastocatellia; order Pyrinomonadales; family Pyrinomonadaceae; genus PSRF01. The sequence continues at coordinate 75,266 of DASYLB010000021.1, forward strand.
CGCGTTTTGGCTGGTCAGGCGAGTGTCGTGGGTTTCGATTTCGATGTGCGGGTTAATGTCGCGCAGGCGGTCGCGGGCCGACTCGATTTTCGGACGGCCAAGATCAGCGGTGCCATGAATAATCTGGCGCTGCAGGTTCGAAACTTCTACGACGTCGAAATCAACGATGCCGATGCGTCCCACTCCGGCTGCCGCTAGATACATTCCCACGGGCGCACCCAAACCACCGGTGCCGATCATAAGAACGCTCGCGGCTTTCAGTTTACGCTGACCGTGCATGCCGACTTCGGGCATGATCAGATGACGACTGTAACGACTGATTTCCTCATTTGATAGCGACGGCAGTGCGGTCTCTACGTCCGCTTCGCTCGTCACCCCGCCGGCAATCGACGGTACAATCATCACCGTATCGCTCTCCTGCAACGGCGTTGCTAGTCCCGCTTGATGACGAATGTCTTCGTCGTTGACGTAGACATTCACAAAGCTTCGCAGCGCATTCTTGTCGTCATAAAGATGGCGGCGCAGCTCGCCATGCAGCGAAGTCAAACGCTCCAATGCCTCTCCGGTGGTCGCCGCTTCGAGCTCAACCCGAGCATTGCCGCCGGTAAACTGCCGTAGCGCGGTTGGGATATTGATGGTCACTGACATTGACTGAACTTCCTTTCACTCGGTAATGCAAACTGCCAGTTTGCGATGCTTTGAGACGTTCCTACTGAACCGCAAACTAACAGTTTGCGTTACAACAAATTTCTTCCTCGGTAAACTTCGAACGGTCTGGCTCCATCTCCCACGAGCGAAGATCCCCGGCTTTGCCTTCGCCGACCGCAACCACGATGTATGAATACACCGGCCAGGCGTGTTCAAGATCGTAGCCAGACGGCACTGCCGGATGATCCGGATGTGAATGATAAAAACCGATTACATCCATTCCATTCTGCACTGCATATTGTTCGCCTTTCATAAGCTCTTGCGGCGTGATTAAAAAGCGATTGCGCTTGGCCTGCTCTTCGCGAGCATTCGAGATTGGATAGATCCGAGCGATCGTTTTGATACCGCCAAATGAAAAAGAGCCGAGCAACAAGCCGCAACACTCGTGTGGATAGTCACGCTCGCCGTGCGCCGCGATTTCGTTTACTTGTTCGGTTGTGAGCTGGATCATTCCAGGTACCTTTCCCCGCCATCGCAAAGAATCGTCACGACCACTGAGTCCCCCGGCAACGATTGAGCAAGGCGCAAAGCGGCAAACACATTCGCGCCGGAACTGGTGCCAATCAGCAAACCTTCTTCCCGCGCCAGTCGCCCAGCCATTTCCATCCCAGCTTCGGTTGTCACCTCCACGCTTTCGTCCGCCAAAGTCGGATCATAAATGCCCGGCACCAGCGCCGTAGCCATGTGCTTGAGCCCTTCAAGTCCATGGAAAGGTGAATCCGGCTGCATGGAGATTGTGCGGATGCGCCCGTTTAGTTCCTTCAATCTGCGACTGGTACCGACAAACGTGCCCGAGGTCCCCAAGCCGGTGAGAAAATGTGTGACGCGTCCTTCCGTTTGCTTCCAAATCTCCAGCGCGGTGCTTTCGTAGTGTGCCTGCCAATTTGCCGGATTGTTGTATTGATCCGGATAAAAATATTTATCGGGCTCGCACGCGGCTAACTCCCGCGCGATCAACTGCGCGCCATCAGTCGCTTGTAACGGGTCGGTTTCAATCAGTTCCACTCCGAAACTCCGCAGGATTTTCTTCCGCTGTGCGCTCGCGTTCTTTGGTAGACAGATGGTGACTGGATACCCGCGCACCGCCCCGATCATTCCGTAGGCGATGCCCGTATTTCCGCTGGTCGCATCAAGGATAGTCATGCCGCGTTGCAATTGCCCGCTTCGCTCGCCGGCAACAATCATTGCGAGGGCCGCGCGATCTTTGACTGAACCGCCTGGATTCAAGTGTTCGGCTTTCGCAAAGACCTGGACGCCGGCAGGCAAACCGCGCGCGACGTTTCGCAGGCGAATCAAGGGAGTCTTGCCAATGTTTGATTCGATCGACGCTCCGGTGGCCGGTCGAACCAGTTCTTTTAGCAATGCGATTGTCATAGCTTGTTCTGCCTTACTAATCCGACGACTGTTTGGAGTGCCACTCTTTGGAGTGCGGCGACCTGTCGCCGCTTTGGTCTGCTTCAGCGCCCAGCCGCGCTGTGTTACTTAAGCCGATCAAACATGGTCGCTAGCGCAAAAGCGGCGACAGGTCGCCGCACTCCAAAGAGTTGAACCAAATAGAAAACCGGTCGCGAATCCTTTGCAGATTTCGCGACCGGCTTTTGAAAACTTTTTGCTGCGCTTGGTTAGTAACTATCTGCTCTTCACGCCGCCAAAGCCTTCCGATCGCGTTCTGGACACCAGACGCAACAGGTGCAATGACAGCAGCAGTAATACCAAGCGTTGTTCATTAGTTAACCGATGAAACTATAGGAAGGCCACGAAACGATGTCAAGCGAAAGTAGTGGATCAGTTTCGAGTAAGCTAGTTGATTACAGAACCGAGCGCGGCAGCGCCGGATGCCAAGTTGCTGATAAATCTGTAGGACAGACATTCTTGTCGGTCCTTGATGACGAACGAGTATCCGGACAGGCAGGAATGTCTGTCCTACTTAACGACGGAAGGTTTTGTGACTGGCCGCCAGAGCGAAGCCAGCCGGCCGCCACTAAGCGATTGCACGAAACTCATTACGCCCATGTAGCCGAAGCCGAAGAAAAATAGCAGTAGGAAAGGTACCGTGCCCCACATCCGTAGATTTATCGCATAAAGGATTGCCAGCAGAAAGTAGATCGAGAAACTTAGTTCGAGCAGCGGCAGTAGTCCGCGCTTGCGTTTGTACTTCTTGCGCTTCCAGGTTTCATCCTGATTCTTCTCCACCTGGTATTTGGGAGTGCGTACAAAGTCGCTCTTAATTCGAAACAATGCTTCGAGTACCGCGCGCGCGTTGGAAAAAGCCAGGCCGATGCCGAGCGCCATCACCAGCGGCAAGTGCAGCAGTCGCGGTGTACGTTTCTCGTCGAGGTACCAAACAGCCGTGCCGTAAAATAGAAATACCGAAACTGACGAAAAGAAAAGCAGCGGCAGATCGACAATCATCAGGTGATAAAACGGCTGGTTGTAACGCACAAGCAGCAGCGGAAACTGAAGAAAACTCGCGACAATCATCAAGGGGTAGCTAATGTTTCCGGTTAAGCGGAAAAACATTTCCAGGCGTACGCGCAATGGCAACCGGGCGCGCCAAATCCGTGGATAAAGTTTGAGGCCAACCTGCATTACGCCTTTTGCCCAGCGTCGTTGCTGCGCTTTGAAGGCGTTAATCTCCACGGGAATCTCGGCGGGCGCTTCCTCGTCAAGCAGGTAAACAAATTTCCAACCCATCAACTGCGCGCGAAAACTCAGATCTGTATCTTCGGTAAGCGTGTCGTGTTGCCAGCCACCGCTCATCGCAATTGCTTTGCGTCGCCAGATGCCGGCCGTGCCGTTGAAGTTGAAAAATCCACCAGTGCGATTGCGCGTGGTTTGTTCGACGACAAAGTGACCGTCGAGCATGATGGTTTGGAGACGCGTCAGCAGATTGTAATCACCATTGATGTGCGACCAGCGCATCTGCGCGCAGCCAACCATCGGGTCGGTAAAGTAATCCACCAGCTTGCGCAAACAATCAGGCTTGGGAACAAAGTCTGCGTCGAAGATGGCGAGCAGCTCGCCCTTCGCGGTCTTCATCCCGTTCTCTAGTGCTCCGGCCTTAAACCCGGTCCGATCAGCTCGGTGTACGTATTCAATATCAAAACCCAGCTGCCGGTATTTTTCGACGGTGGCGCCCGCGAGCTTCACAGTTTCGTCAGTTGAATCGTCGAGCACCTGAATCTGCAAACGATCGCGCGGGTAGTCAAACTCCGCAATCGCCTTCACCAGTCGTTCGACAACATACATCTCGTTAAAGAGCGGCAGTTGCACCGTAATGACGGGTAACTCTGCTTCACTGAACGAGCCTTTGGGCTTTGGCGTAAATTTGCGATAGCGCCAGAAGTCGATCACCTGTTTGATCCGATAACCGCCATAGACTGCCAGGACAGCCAGGATCGTGAAATACAGGATCAGAATCGTGTAGTCGAAAGCGTCGAGTTGATAGAGCGGACTGATGTTGCCCCAGGTCTTGTTGGTAATGTCCTGAAAATAACGCGCGAAGAGTTCATTCGGCGTCGGACCAAAGGGTGGGTGTATATCCTGAAAAAACATGGCGAGACTTCTGATTGCTTAAAACTGTTGCAGATTGCAGGAACAAGGTCGCTGTTCAACTCAAAGCGCCGTGCGGGAAGGCCCGAACGGCGCGCGGCAGGGATTTTAACCTGAAGCAGGCGTTAATACGAAACGGTCGGAGTTGGGATTGGTTTAGTCTGAACGGGCCTCTCCTTGGAGTGCGGCGACCTGTCGCCGCTTTGGTCGGCGATGAACGAGCGCCCTTTTCAATACTGATTTACTCCGGCCACGCGGCGTCAGGCCGCCGCAGGCAAAAGCGGCGACAGGTCGCCGCACTCCAAGGAGAGGCTCGTTTTCGAAAGTAACCGGTACCCCGGTTGGGTGGAATTGCTGACGCCCCGGGTCCCGGTTCGCCGGCACAGTAAATCAGATGCGCCGAGCGGGAGCGCTGTAGTCGCTAGGCGCTGTTGCACTGCTGCTCGAAAGCACGGGCAGATGTGCAGCCTTGCCTGACGAGGCAACCAAAGATGGTTCCTTCCTTGTTCCCCATTCACGCAGGCTAAGATCCATTAGGCCAGGCATAATATAGAAAACCGCGACCGCGCCGAGCAGAGCACCGGTGGCAAAGCGCGAAGAGTGGGTGTTCTCCCAGATTCCCAGATACCCAACCGTGAAATCGATAGCGAGCGGCGCTGCTCCCAGGAAAAGCCATTTGCGGGGCGGGGCGTCAGTCTTTTTTAGTGAGCGAACGAGCGGATACAAAAGGGTTGCTACAGTGAAGCCGGCATAGATCCCCGTACATCGCGCGCAAACTGCGAATTGGTGCCCGACGATGAAAAATGAACGCTCCGGAATTTGATGGCAAACATAACTGAAGGCTTTGTAAATCGTGAGGCCGAAAAACGGGTGCCCGCCGTTCATCCCGAGCGGGGCGCCAACGATGAGCGACATTATCCCAACACAACCGGCCGTCGCAATGAGCCACATTAACAGCGGACGACGATTAGTGACGGTCTGCTCAATGTAATTTTCAGGCGAGCGGTACATCGTATGATTCGTCTTTGGTCTTTGGACTTAGGCTTTTGGTCTTTGGTTCGTTTCGTAAGCAGGCCTCACTGACGGTTGGAGCTTATCTTGCAGCCACCTACAAAGACCAAAGTCCTAAGACCAAAGACCCTTAGTCCCAACTCCCGCCTAGAACCTGATTACGGTGTCTGGCCCGCCTTCAATATGTAACGTATCAACAAACCGAATATGTCGCGACTCGGTAGTCATAACGACGGAGTGGGTTCGTTTGCCGGCGCCAAAAAATCTAACACCTTTTAGCAAGGCGCCGTCAGTGACTCCGGTGGCGGCAAAAATAATTTTGCGGCCGGGGGCCAGGTCGTTGGTATCATAGATTTTGTTCGGGTCCGTTATTCCCATCGACTGCAAACGCTCCAGGACCTGTTCCTTGGGTGGCACTTTGTCTTTGTCGACTCCCAACTTGTCGGGATCGAAAACCAGTCTCGCCTGAATCTCACCATTCAGACACTTCATCGCAGCCGCAGTGATAACTCCCTCGGGCGCACCGCCAATACCAACCAGGGCGTGAATGTTGGTGCCCGCTACGGCGGCCGAAATGCCCGCGGAAAGATCGCCGTCACCAATCAAGCGAATCCGCGCACCGGCCGCGCGCACATCATTGATCAATTTCTGGTGGCGCGTGCGATCGAGAACAATGACCGTTAGATCTTCCACATCGCGGCCCAATCTACGCGCGATGTTTTTGAGGTTGTCCTTAACGGGCGCGTCCAGATCCACAACTCCACGTGAAGACGGGCCAACTACAATCTTGTCCATGTAGAGATCCGGGGCGTTGAGCAGGCCGCCGCGTTCAGCAGCTGCCAAGACTGCAATCGCGTTGTTGGCGCCCACGGCGCAAAGATTTGTTCCCTCAAGCGGATCGACGGCGATATCGACTTCCGGACATGACTCCGCCAGGTCCTCACCAACGCCGTAACCGCCGCCCACTTCCTCACCGATGTAAAGCATTGGCGCTTCGTCGCGCTCGCCTTCACCGATCACAATCCGGCCGCGCATCGGCACCGAATCCATTACTTCGCGCATCGCCTCGACGGCAACGTGATCGGAATACTTGCGGTCGCCCTGGCCCATGGTGCGTGCCGCGGCAATCGCCGCCGCTTCGCATACGCGCAAGAAATCCAGAGACAGCTCGCGCTCTGTCTTTAACTCGTGGCCCATCTTGCTAAGGTCTCCTGAATTCGGAAGTTTGTCTCGGAACAGCGTCAAGTGCTGGAGCGTCCCCGGTTGAAGAAGTGCGGCTTCATACTAACAGAGCGGGATAGTTATTTGTAGCGGGAGTAACCACCCGGTAACGACGCCCCTCGAATTAGCAGGACTACTCGGCGCCCGTCGCCGGCAGAAACGCACCCGGCGGCGGAGGTAGCCAGTGGACTGGTGATGCTTATCAAGAAACAGACGACGCTCAGTTTCTGAGTGAGGTACAAAGTGCCATATCCGAATTTTCGCGCACAATCCTCGAGAAAGAGGATAAGCCTGAGGACCAGTGAAGCGCCGAGCATTCACAGTTGAAGCAGTGCGGCATTATTGACGCACTTACAACTCAGCACTAAGATACCGACTGCTCACTATTGACAAGCTAGTGACCTCGTCAACCCCGACCGGAACGCTCGAACTCGACAGCCTACCACTACGCGGTCACTTCCGCGCGTCATAGAGTGAACGAACATAAACATTAGTATTTTAATTGGGAGACATCTGCAATGCGAACTCACAAAAGACCCACCGGCGTTTTCATTTTGTTGGTAGTCGCCATACTTTCGCTGACACTAGTCAATGGGATCAGTCGCCAATACCAAGGTACTTCTTCGGTTGGCAAACGAGACGACGCGACTCCAATACAAGAGGGGAGGATGTCCGACAAGCAGCGGGAACACAGCAAACTCTATAAGGGGTTCGGCGCGGGGCGGAAACTAAAAGATCTTTCTGAGGAGAATCCCGGAGGGATTAAAGTTAAGAGAAATACGCCCCTTCCGGTCGGTGAATCTGGAATTTCTCCGACCTTACCTGAATTCTTGAAAGGGTTAGCTTGCAAAGCCGACGCGGTAGTTATTGGAGGACTGGCGGAGAAATCTTCTCAACTTACCGACGACGGGGAATTTGTCTTTACCGATTACGAGCTGAGCATTGAAGAGGTCCTAAAGGACAACGTCTTCTCCCACTTAATGCCTGGTATAAACCTTACTCTTACCCAACCCGGGGGGCGGGTTCTCCTCAACGGTCGCCTCATCGAGGCAGTGGACGCTTCATTCCAGCCGTTACTTGTAGGCCACCGTTACTTGCTTTTCCTCAAGTTTATTCCTTCAACTCGCGCTTATGCTTCTCTAAATGGCGCGAGCACCTATGAGCTAAGTGATAACGAAGTAAAAGTTCAAACCGAAGAGGCAACACCCTCGGCATTGACCAATGAAAAAGCCTCGAATTTTATAGATAAGGTGCGCGCGGTTACCGGCGGTGATTGCCTTGTGAAAGGAGGCCAGTAAATGACTAAATTCTCTAGTCATTTTCTCACCACTTACTCACTGGTTGCGATAGCCGTGGTTATTGCCTGGAGCAGCGTCCCGATCGCTCTCAGTCAATGCACAACAATCAACTTTCAGCCTGATCAATGGCCTTCCGAAGCAACCGTTTACTTCAATTTTGGGAACATAACCGACCCTATTCAAAGGCAACAGATTCAAACTGCGATTGACAACTGGAATGCAGCCAACAGCAGCAACAATTCCAGAGTTCAATTTAGCTCCGCGCCTCCGCCACCAGGCGCAAGGACATTAACTTTTCAAAATGGTAGCCTGCCCAGCAGTCCAGCGTTTACCTCTACCACCGTAAATTTACAAACTAGGGAGATTCTTTCTGCGACAATAACTTTTGATTTACAACGAACAACTTCGGCGGGTGGTCTTTGGTTTGATCCAGCGGGTAGGGCTTTAATGACGTGTTTGTGAAAGTCGCTCAACATGAAATTGGCCACACCATGGGTCTCAATGAAGCACCCACGCCAAACGGTGTATATGCTCAAACCGATGGCGCAACCGTAATGAACGGCATGTGTGACTCTAATGACAGCGGCAACAATCTGCCAACGACAGTACCGACATGTGACAACAACACCCTGAACACCTCCTATCCGCCCCCGGTACCGAGCCCAAGTCCGAGCGCGACGCCCACTCCTGCTCCGGCGCCCACACCGAATATCTGCTACGGAGTTACTTGCTCGGATGGTTGTATTCCCAAAAACCAAAATGGAACTTGTCCCAACGGTTACTCAGCAAAATCCCGCTGTTGTTGTTGTCACACCCCAACTCCGATTGTGGTGGACGTCTCAGGCAATGGCTTCAATTTAACCAATAATGCCGCCGGCGTGGCCTTCGATCTTGATAGCGATGGAACAGCAGAACCATTAAGCTGGACGAGCGCCGGCTCAGACGATGCCTGGCTGGCCCTGGATCGCAATGGCAATGGTTTGGTAGACGACGGCACGGAACTATTTGGTAACTACACGTCGCAGCCGGAACCGCCAGCCGGCATCGATAAGAATGGTTTTCTCGCTCTGGCTGAGTTTGATAAGCCTGAAAAAGGTGGCAATGGCGATGGGAGGATAAATGAAAGGGACGCTGTCTTTTCGTCGCTGCGCTTGTGGCAAGATACAAACCACAACGGAATATCAGAACCAGCCGAGCTACACTACCTGCCCGACCTGGGCCTCAAGTCTTTGGACCTGGACTACAAGATATCGCGCAGGGTTGACCAAAATGGGAACGAGTTTCGCTATCGTGCCAAAGTCCGGGACTCGCAAGGCGCACAACTCGGTCGTTGGGCGTGGGATGTAGTTTTGGTGAGCGCTCTTTGATGCCCACTCGGTACTGATGGAGTTTGGCAAGCAGTTATGCGTTCAGCCGTTTGGCGGCGGATCTCGTTGCCAATTGAAGGCACAAACTAAAGTTTGAACTCTAAGCTTCATCAGTACCGCCATTCCAGGGAGTTGACTTCCTATCCAGCCTTGGCGTAGAACGTCCAAAATATTCCCCCATCAACCCCAGTCTCTAACTATTAGAGGAGGCAATTATGTCTGCTGTTACGCAACCCGCACCAATCAACGAAGACAAGATGCATGAGTTTTTGGGCAAAGTGGTTGGCGATTTCGGCGCCGCGCTTGGCTCGTCACTGGTTTACGTGGGTCAGAAGCTCGGCCTTTTCAAAGCGATGGCTGATGCCGGCCCAATCAGCCCCGCGGAGCTCGCCCAAAAGACATCAACGAATGAGCGTTATATACGTGAATGGCTGATTAATCAGGCCGCGAGCGGTTACGTCCAGTACGACGCTGCGACTCAACGCTTTAGCCTTTCGCCTGAGCAGGCAGTAGCTATGACCGACGAAAGTAGTCCCTTTTTCGTCGGCGGCGGATTCCACGTTATCAAGGCTATGACTCATGCTGTCGGCCGCATCGAAGATCACTTTCGTAATGGTGGCGGAATTCTTTGGGGAGATCACGATCCCGACTTGTTTGTGGGCGTGGAACGTTTTTTCCGTCCCGGTTACGCCGCCTACCTGGTGAACTCGTGGATACCATCACTGACAGGGGTCGAAGAGAAACTGAAAGCAGGAGGCAAGGTCGCTGATATTGGTTGCGGCCACGGTTCGTCGACGATCATCATGGCCCAGGCGTATCCCAACTCGCGCTTCTGGGGTTTCGATAATCACGCGAAATCGATCGAGACAGCGACCGAACGAGCAAAGGACGCCGGCGTTTCCGATCGCGTGACGTTTGCCGCCACCAGCGCCAACGACATTCCCGATGAACAATTCGACATGGTCGCGTTTTTTGATTGTCTGCATGATATGGGCGATCCGTTAGGCGCCTGTAAACGCGCTGCTGAAGTTTTAGCGCCGGATGGCAGCGCCTTGATTGTGGAACCGATGGCCGGTAACACAGTTGAGGAAAACTTCAACATCATCGGCCGCGTCTTCTCCGGTGCGTCGACGCTTTGTTGCACTTCAAACTCGCTCGCGCTGGGTGGACCGGCGCTCGGTGCAGTCGCGCCCGAGTCAGCAATTCGTGAAGTGGTGCTGGCAGGAGGCTTCAAAGAATTTCGTCGCGCCACGGAGACGCCGTTCAATCGTATCTTTGAGGCACGAAAGTAGGACAGGCATTCCTGCCTGTCCTCTTATTGTTTGAATTAAACTGCGAAAGTTGTTTTGAATAACCGTGGACAGACAGGAATGTCTGTCCTACGCGTGTTTCCACGGTGGCAGGCTCTTGCGCGCTGCCTTTTCTTTCTTCAAACCGAGCGCCCAATCTGCCTGCATCAACGTGTGGATGTCGCGCGTTCCTTCGTAAATGATCGCGGCTTTGCAGTTTCGTAAGTAGCGTTCGACCGGGTAGTCGTTCGAATAACCATTCGCACCGTGTACTTCGATCGCCATTGACGCGGCTTTTTCACTTCGCGTCGTCGCCTGCCACTTCGCCAAGCTAGTCGCACGTCCATTTAACTGTCCGGTGTTCTTCAGGTAACCGGCGCGCAGGCAGAGTAGATGCGACATTTGATAGTCGGCTTCCATCTCAGCAATCTTTTGTTTGACTAACTGGTGGTTAGCGATCTTGGTGCCGAATGTCTCACGCTCCAGCGCGTAAGCAACTGAAGCATCGCGCGAAGCGCGGATTACGCCCGTGGCTCCAGCGGCAACTGTGTAGCGACCCTGCTCAAGCGCAAACATCGCGATCTTAAATCCTTCGCCCTCTTCACCAACGCGATTCGCTGCCGGCACGCGCACGTCCTGCAACGAAAAATATCCAGTATTGCCGGCCCGGATTCCCAACTTTCCGTGAATCGATCCCGAGGTGAAACCTTTCATGCTTCGCTCAACTATGAAGCACGACATACCCGAGTGATCGCGGTTGCGGCGCTTCTCTTCATCGGTCCAGCAGAAGAACAGAAAATTGTCGGCGAGGTCTGCAAGACTAATCCACATCTTCTCGCCGTTGAGCACATACTCATCGCCTTCGCGGCGTGCAGTGGAACGAGAACCGACGACATCTGATCCGGCTCCTGGTTCGGTCAAACCATACGTCGCCAGTTTTTCGCCCTTGGCCTGCGGCACGAGATACTTTTGTTTTTGTTCCTCACTTCCCCAAGTTAACAGCGTCAGCGAGTTCAAGCCGGTGTGAACTGACATCACTACGCGTAGGAAAGTGTCGACAGCCTCGAGTTCCTCGCAAACCAAACCGAGTGAAATGTAATCGAAGCCGGCGCCGCCGTATTCTTCCGGAATGCAGACGCCCAACAAGTTCAACTCACCCATTTTCTTAAGGATCTCAGGGTGGGCCTCCTGTTTTTCATCCCATTCTTTGATATACGGCGCAACCTCTTTCTGTGCAAACTCGCGCACTGTCTGAATCAGCGCTTTGTGATCTTCAGTCAACTCGATTTCAATCATTGTGGTCTCTCTTTGGAAAATTGGGGTGAAAATGAACGGACATCTTAACTAGTCGAAAGTCCAATGTCCAAACTCCAAAAGAACAGAGGGTCAGAAGTGAAAAGTCAAAGGTCAAAGGCCAGAGGTCAGATAACAGAAGTCAGCTTATGATAACTCTGACCTCTGACCTCTGAACTCCGCTCTCTGACCTCTGTTTTTATGGATTTTGGACGTTTGAGTCTTGAAGCTATACTTTCGCCTATGGCAAAAACGTCGAAGTCAAATATCGTCAAGGTTGGACTGGTGCAGATGAGCTGTGATCCGAAACCGGCGGTCAACCTAAAGAAAGCGATCGCGCGAATTGGCGAAGCAGCAAAGCAAGGGGCCCAGATCATTTGCCTTCAGGAACTTTTTCGTTCGCAGTACTTTTGTCAAACTGAAGACATCGAGCTCTTCAAACTCGCGGAGGCGATTCCCGGGCCGACAACGGATGCGTTAGGCAAGGTTGCACGGCAGAACAAAGTGGTCATTCTCGCATCGCTCTTTGAGAAGCGCGCTGCCGGTGTTTATCACAACACCGCCGTTGTGATCGACACGAATGGAAAGATCGCAGGCAAGTATCGCAAGATGCACATCCCCGACGATCCGCTCTACTACGAAAAATTTTATTTCACGCCGGGCGATCTTGGTTTCAAAAGTCACGACACAAGATACGGCAAGGTCGGCGCGCTGGTTTGTTGGGACCAGTGGTTTCCCGAAGCGGCGCGCCTAACCGCCTTGAGCGGCGCGGAGTTCATCCTTTATCCGACCGCGATCGGCTGGCTGCCGAACGAGAACGAAGAGATGAATCAGGCGCAGCACTCTGCCTGGGAAACAATTCAGCGCGCGCACGCCATCGCCAATGGTGTTTATGTGGTGGTGGTAAACCGCGTGGGCCGCGAAGGCAAGCTTAACTTCTGGGGCCAGTCATTCGTCGCAGATCCGTTTGGACGCATCATCGCGAAAGCTTCATCCGATAAAGAAGAAGTGCTGGTGGTCGAGTGCGATCTCGGCAAGATCGAGGAGACGCGCCAAAACTGGCCGTTCCTGCGTGATCGTCGCATCGATTTCTACGCGCCGCTATCATCGCGATTTCTCGAATCCTAACGGGAAGTAGCTCCAACCTCGAAACTAATTTATTCATGCCGACTCCCTCCGAACTTGGTTATCGCATGCCGGCCGAATGGCAACGTCATCGTGCGACGTGGCTGACGTGGCCAAAAGATCCGGAAACCTGGCCCGATCGCGTGCCGCAGGTTGAAGAGATTTACCTGCAGATGATGGCAGCCCTCGCGCCGCATGAAGTTGTGAACCTTCTGGTCGACGATGCGGAGACTGAGGCAGCGGTGCGTGCGCGTTGCGTTTTTCCCGGCGCAGAGAATATTCACTGCCACCGCATTCCAACCGTTGACTCATGGATTCGCGACTACGGACCGAATTTTCTTTTGTCCGATAATCCTCAGTCCGCCGGACAGCAACTCGCCTACAACGATTGGATATTCAACGCCTGGGGCAACAAGTATGAAGAGTTAAAGAAAGATGACTCCATACCGGCGCGCCTCGAGAGCTTTTTGAATGTGCCCCGATTCGAACCCGGTGTTGTGATGGAAGGTGGTTCTATCGAAGTTAACGGCGCTGGGTGCGTGCTGACCACCGAGCAATGCTTGTTGAACCCGAATCGCAATCCGCAGCTAAGTAAAGAAGAGATCGAGCAATATTTAAAAAGTCATCTCGGCGTCGAAAAGGTCTTGTGGCTCGCTGAGGGCATTGTCGGTGACGATACAGATGGGCACATTGACGACATCGCACGGTTTGTCGCAGCCAGTGTGATCGTTTGCGCGACAGAGGATGACCCGGAAGATGCTAACTACGAACTGCTGCAAGATAATCTGCGGCGGCTGCAAACGATGACTGACGTGCAGGGCCGCCCTTTTGAAATAGTTACTTTACCGATGCCCGGAGTTGTCGGCGGCGCCAGCACTGACAAGCGCAACCTGGATCGCCTGCCTGCGTCTTATGCAAACTTCTACATCGCCAACGAGGTGGTGCTCGCTCCGGTCTTCGGCCATGCAAATGACTCGCGCGCAGTTGAAACCCTCGAAGGTCTGTTTCCCTCGCGGCGCGTTGTCCGAATCAACTGCGAACCTTTAGTTTGGGGCATGGGAACTATTCACTGCGTGTCGCAACAGCAGCCCGAGGCCTAACTCTAGCGGGAAAGGCATTGCTGCCGCCGTAGCACTTGCATCACCGATCCGGGCGCATCGGAGATGCGCGACGAAGGTAGCCAGAGGTGCAACCTCTGGACACGCGTGATTTCCAATTCGCGCGGTGGAGCCGCGCCCAGAGCTTTGCGCGTCTCCAACGCGCAAACATTATTGTCGATTTCCGTTACCAGACGTTCCACGTCTGGCTACCTTCTCATCGCGGCTCTGCCGCGAATTTCATTTTAACGTTAGGAATTGCAGCGCCGCTTCCTTCGCCTCTTCAAGCGTTCGCACTCTTCCATCAAGCTGCATTTCATAGATCGCCTTTGCGATCTCGCCAACTCGTTGCCCTGGTTCCAATCCCATTTCAAGCAAATGGCGTCCTAATAAGATCGGCGCGGGCGGGAGTTTTTCAACTTGCAGTTCCCTCGCCCTCTGAATAAACCAATCCTGCGCGTCTGCCGTGAACCACTTGTCGCGCGGAAGATCGTCCGTGTTCCTACCCAGCGAGTCGGCCTTCGCCACGCGATACAACAAATCGAGTTCACACTTCCGAGCCAGACGTCGAAAGGCGCCATCGCCAACTTCTGCTCGCTTTTTGTAAAACTCCCCCGGCTTGAGATGATCTCGCACCAACGCGATCACTTGCGCGCGCACGTCGTAGCCATCAAGCGTGTGAATCCTAAGTCGATCCAGAAAGGTCGCGGTTGGCGCCACGCCCGCATCCTCATGACCACGCGAGCGCAAACGTCCCTCAATAAACTCAGTAGTGGCCGGCTTACCAAAGTCGTGCGCGATTGCGGCGAGCATTACGGTCACTTGCTTCGCATAAGCCAAGTCGTCGATCAACTCTCGAGCACGGTCAGCGACCAGCCGAGTGTGAATAAAAACATCGCCTTCGGGGTGCCACTCTTGATCCTGCGGCACATCGATTAATGCGTTAATCTCAGGAAAAAGTTGCTCGATGGCGCGCAGGTCACGCAGCCACTGCAAACCGATGGAAGGCCGGCGCGCGCGCAACAGCAGCTTTTCAATTTCTGCCCAGACACGTTCCGCCGGCAGATCAGACAAGTCGATAGCACGACAGAGGGCAATCGTCTCGGCCTCAATTTCAAACTCAAAGCGCGCGGCAAATTGGGCTGCCCGCAAAACTCGCAAGCTGTCTTCAGGAAATGTGTCAACTGATACTGCCCGCAATATCTTGTTCTTAATATCTTGCCGGCCCTGAAAAGGATCGACAACTTCGCCGGTTAACGGATCTTGCATGATCGCGTTGACGGTGAAGTCACGACGGCGTGCCGCAGCTTCGATTGGCATTGAGGGATCGCCTGCAATAACAAAAGCGCGATGGCCGCGACCCGACTTGCGTTCGCGCCGCGGTAACGAGACGTCGAGATCCGTTCCCAACTTATAGACCGTGAATGCCTCGCCGACGACGTTTACCGATCCGAAGCGATCCAGCAACGCCCGCAGTTTGCCAGGCTCAAGGGCGTAGACTTCGACGTCCCAATCCTTCGGTTCCCGATCCATGAGCAGATCACGAACACAGCCGCCAACCAGCAACGCGCGACCGCCTTCGGCGCGAACCGCCTCTGCTAAACTTAAAACTTTTTCAGGGATTGGTGACATGAAAGTCCAATGTCCAACGTCCAAAGTCCAAAGTCAACATCAGAATTAACTTTGGACTCAGGACTCAGAACTCAGCACTGAGAACTTATTCTTCCGGGGATTCGACGAGTACTTGCACGCCGCGCGTCGAGGGCAGGCAGCTGATAATTTGCGCGCGGTCGATCTTTGTCATGTCGCTGCCGGCGGCGTGCCAAAGTTTGACCCAGAAAGTGCGCGTATCGCCGTGAATAGCGAAGGTCGAGCCATCCATCATGACAGGCACGGGTTCAGCGATGGCGCCATCGCGTAATTCCTCCAGCAGCTCACCCACGAAAGGCTTAAACTGATCAAACTGCACCAGCACATCGCGGTCGGCTATTTCAGCTGGCGGCAACTCAACTGGCTCGCTCGATTCAAGCAGCAGGCGCGTCTCGGTTTGTAGATTTCGCTTCTTGACTATCGGCATGATTCAAACTGTTCAGAGGTTCAAGTTTCGAAAACCGAACTTGGAACTCGAAACTATTCCTGCAATCGTCTCAGCAGATGCTCCTGCAGATCCGCTACCTTCACGCGCTCCTGTTCCCACGTATCACGATCGCGCACTGTCACTGCTTCGTCTTCCAGCGATTGGTGGTCGACGGTAACGCAAAGCGGTGTTCCGATCTCATCCTGTCGGGCATACAACTTACCGATACCACCCGTATCGTCATAGACCGCGCGCAGCGAAGGCTGTAACGAACGTTTGATCGCTCGGGCCATTCCCACAATCTCCGGCTTGTTCTTGGCAAGCGGAAGAATCGCAGCTTTGATGGGCGCGAGCGACGGGCGAAGTTTTAATATCACTCGGACTTCGCCTTTGTCATTCGTCTTTTCCGAATAGGCCTCCATCAAAACCGAGAGCACTGTGCGATTAACCCCGGCTGCCGGCTCGATCACATATGGATAAAAACGCTCCTTGTTTGCCTCATCGAAATAAGATAGATCCTCAGTGGAATCCGGATTGAGCCGTTTCCCTTCTGCGTTTTCGGGTTTCTTCGAATGCGTGCGCAAATCGAAATCGGTGCGATTAGCTATCCCCATTAACTCGTCCCATTGCCGCTCTTGCTCGTCACGCTCCGGAAAGAAACGATACTGGATGTCGACCGTTCGCTTGGCGTAGTGTGCCAGTTCCTCTTTTGGTTGCTCATAGAGACGTAGGTTGTCCGCCGAGATTCCGAGATCTGTGAACCAGCGATAGCACGCATCAATCCACTCCTGATGGACACCCTCGTCTTCGCCGGGCTTCACGAAGTATTCCATCTCCATCTGCTCAAACTCGCGCGTGCGGAAGATGAAATTGCCGGGAGTTACTTCGTTGCGAAACGACTTGCCAATCTGCGCCACGCCAAAAGGAAGCTTCCGCCGGCTGGTGGTCAGCACGTTAGCGAAGTTAATGAAGATGCCCTGCGCTGTTTCGGGCCGCAGGTAAACAAGGGAAGCTTCGTCAGCTTCGGACGCAGCGCCGACGTGGGTGCGGAACATCAAATTGAAGGGACGCGGTCCAGCCCAGTTAGACTTTCCACAGTTTGGGCACTTGATCGCGTCGCCATGGAACTTAACGAATGTAAGGGTAGCAGTCCCACCATCCATCTCTTGCTGAATTCCATATTCCGGATCTAGTTTGTCCGCCCGAAAACGACTGTTGCAATCGCGACAGTCGACGAGCGGATCGCTAAAAGTATCTTCATGGCCGCTATATTTCCACACGCTACGATTCAGGATAATCGAGGAGTCGAGTCCTTCAATGTCGTCACGCTCATACACCATCCAGCGCCACCAGGCCTGTTTGACGTTGTTGCAGAGCTCGACGCCGAGCGGGCCGTAGTCCCAGGCACTGCCGAGGCCACCATAGATTTCCGAGGAGGGATAAACAAACCCGCGCCGCTTGGCAAGGGAAACAATTGTGTCGATGTTAGGAGCTGTCATAAGCAGTGAATAGTAAATCGTGAATCGTAAATAGTAAAAAGCCGGACGATCGCCCAGGTGGAAAGATCGCCCGGTGCAAAGCCGCGAGTCCCCAAGCTGCCGTCCGACTATTTACGATTTACTATTCACGATTTACTCAAAACGGACCCCAAAAAACAAAAAGAGACAGGATTTTACTCCTGTCTCCCTTTGGTTAGGTTTGCGCTCGATTTCGCATCGGCGCGCTGCGTGTCGGAATTACCGGCGGCCGCGGCGTCTGGGGTAGGTGGTAGCCGGCCTGACATCGCCTGCTTGAACCGTAGGCGTAGCGACCGGAGGTGTAGCGCCGCTCGGAACTATGAAAAGTTCAAGACAGTCTTCCTCGCGGAACCCGCCGTTCACTATGGTGATACGAGAGCGGTCGATTCCCCGATCCTTGGTCAGGTATGTCAGTGCAAAGTCGCCCAGCAAGTCTGCCTGTCCTACGCGGCTCGCTCGTCCTGCGTACGCGATGACGTAGGTTGTAGCCGTCGGATCGTTTTGCAGCTCAACCCCAAGATTGTCCATGCGCGCTTTCATATCGTCGCGCGAGCAGCTGCAGCAAACATCGAACTGTCGCGAAGGATGTACGATATCCTCATGCGGCTTAACGTAGGTTGTAGCTTGCGCGGTTTGACGGCAGGCAGCCTCGCCTGAGCCATCGTCAACCACTACCGACGCAGTTACGCGCTGGCCGCCAAGACTAGTTGAGTCAACCGTGATCCTGTTGCCCACACTGGTCTGAATCTTTGCAGTGCTGGGACTCAGGGTCCAGGTGTAGTTGAGCAGGGCGCTGCCACTGTATGCCGTGTCAGTGCTGAAAGTTATTACCTCTCCTTCACTTACCTCAGCGTCAACTGAAAGACTGACTGGATAAGGACAAGGAGATTTGGCGACTGGTGGTGATGAGCGGAAGTTGATAGCCACGCACTTGATGCGTCCTGCTTGCAAGTCAATTTCACGAGTCCATCTCTCACCGCTCGGTAAAGTGATAACTACTGTATGCAGGCCCGGGTCCCGATCGAATGAACGATAGTCGGTGGTGGTTTGGCCTTCCGACTTACCATCAATTTCGATTGCGAGTCCGCCCGGCGTGCTTAGAATCTTTATCGAACCATACTTCGCCAGCTTCCGCTTTTTGGCATACGCCGTCGAGGCGGGATTCGCCATGCAGAACGTAAGCGCGAGCAATGCTGCGAGGGCTAGCTTTCCGTAGGTTCTCGGCTTGATAAATGTTGCTCTCGACATTGTGATTAGCCCTCCTCCGTGGTCTGCACCTGAGCTTGCAGTTTGCCCTTGGCGTAACGTCTACGCAATCCAGCTCCGAACGCGGCCAGGCCTGAACCAAACAAAAGCAGCGATGCCGGCTCGGGAATCTCTGGCGTTCCGGGAGGGGTTGGCGTTGTCGGCGGAGTGGGTGTTTGGCAATCGTTGCAACCATGTATAAAGAAGAATGGGATTGCGGCTAAGAACAGTAGGGGCCACTTGGGAAAGCCACCACCCGGCACAGTTATCTCGCCGCAGTCGCAAATGGTTCCTTCGACATCTCCCTGGTCGACGACATCAACACCCGCCTGGGGGTCGGCGCTCACCGCAACTCCGGCGAGCAGTGTGTCAGCAGAGTCGCTGACGATGACGTCCCCGGTAGAAGTGTCAGGAATCTCGACAGCCTCTCCAGCAGCTGACTGTTGAGCAGCTGAAGCTACGGGCGAAGGTCCCTCGGCTTCGTTAACCGAGGAGTTCGCGGTTTGAGAAACACTGCGGAGCCGAAGCTCGGGAGGGTTTTGGTAGCTGCCAAGTACTTGTATCACCTCGCTAATGGCCACGGGTGCCGCATGTGTGGGCACACCGGACAGAAGCAAGATGGCGAGTATCGCAGCAATGGGGCGAAAGGCTCGGCTCA
>DASYLB010000022.1:0-155364 GCA_036009765.1 Pyrinomonadaceae bacterium
ACAAGACTCGAGGTTTCGCCGCAGGCAAAAGCTCAACCGGCCCCGCAGCCATTCCGCGCGCCTGAATCTCCCGCGTCGCCCAGGCCTGCCGGTCAAACACGTCGCCGGCAACGCCACCGACATCGAGACAAGGATCGCGCCCGCGAACCGCGCGAGCTGCCACGCCTTTCTCCGGAAGAGATGCTCCGGATGTATCGCACCATGTATCTCTCGCGCCGGCTCGACGACAAAGAGATTCAACTCAAGAACCAGAACAAGATTTTCTTTCAGATCAGCGGTGCGGGACACGAAGCGGTGCTGGTCGCCGCCGGCATGGTCCTGCGGCCCGGCTACGATTGGTTTTATCCCTACTACCGCGACCGCGCGCTTTGCCTGCAGCTGGGCATGACTCCGCTCGAACAATTGCTTTCGGCCGTTGGCGCAGCTGCCGATCCAAACTCGCACGGCCGCCAGATGCCCTCGCATTGGGGCCATAAGAAACTGAATATCGTTTCCCAGTCGTCGCCAACCGGCACGCAACTCCTGCAAGCAGTCGGTTGCGCGGAAGCGGGCTATCGCTTCAAGTTGATCAAAGAGCTACGAAAGCGGGCCTCAAACTTTCGCAAGGACGAGGTGGTTTACGTTTCGCTGGGCGACGGCACCTCAAGCGAAGGTGAATTTTGGGAGGCGCTTAACACTGCCTGCAATTTGAAGCTGCCGGTGGTGTTTTTACTCGAAGACAATGGTTACGCGATCAGCGTTCCGGTTGAAGTGCAAACCGCTGGCGGCGACGTTTCGCGGCTTATCAGGGGTTTTCCCAATCTGTTCATGCAACGCTGCGACGGCACTAACGCGCTCGAATCGCTGGCGGTGATGAAGCGCGCGGTCCAATACAGCCGCGAAGGCAAGGGGCCCTCATTTGTTCACGCGAAGGTCATTCGTCCTTACTCGCATTCGTTTTCAGACGACGAAAAGAGTTACCGTCCCGATGAAGAGCGGACACCAGAAGCGGAGCGCGATCCCGTGAAGCGTTTTGGCGCAGTCTTGATCGATGAAAAGGTGATTGATCAGGATGGACTGCAAAAGATCAAGGACGAGGTTGATGCGCTGGTGAATGAAGCTGCCGACCAGGCACTCGCCAGCCCGCAACCGGGCACCGAAACCGTGTACCTTCATGTCTACTCTCCCGATGTCGATCCCCGAGCGAAAGAGTTTGACACTGAAGCGGGCGCGGAACTGTCCGGCAACGCCGGAACGATGGTTGATTTGATTAATCGCTGCCTGCATACCGAAATGGCCCGCGACGCGCGCATCGTCGTGTTTGGTGAAGACGTGGCTGATTGTTCACGCGAAGAATCGCTGGAAAAAGTGAAGGGCAAGGGCGGCGTTTTCAAAGTCACTGCGAACCTGCAACGGAAGTTTGGCAGCGCGCGTGTCTTTAATTCTCCGCTGGCCGAAGCCAACATTGTCGGTCGCGCGATCGGTATGGCCACTCGCGGGCTTAAGCCGGTGGTCGAAATTCAGTTCTTCGATTACATCTGGCCGGCGATGCACCAGATTCGCAATGAGCTGGCCGTGATGCGCTGGCGTTCGGGTGGCGATTGGAAAGCGCCGGTTGTGCTGCGGGTCCCGGTTGGGGGTTACCTGAAGGGCGGCGCGGTTTATCACTCGCAGTCTGGCGTTTCCACCTTCACGCAGATTCCCGGTTTGCGAGTTATCTATCCAGCAACCGCGCTCGACGCCAACGGCTTGTTGCGCACTGCGATTCGCTGCGACGATCCAGTGCTGTTTCTGGAACACAAGCATCTCTATCGCCAAGCTTACAACAAGTCGCAGTACCCGCCTGACGACTTCATGATTCCTTTCGGCAAGGCAAAGACGGTGCGCGAAGGAAGCGATCTTTCGATAATCACTTACGGCGCCTTGGTGCAACGCTCGTTAGTCGCCGCCAAACAGGCCGAGCAGCAGGGCATCAGCGTGGAATTGATCGACCTGCGTAGTTTGCAGCCCTACGACTGGAATGCGATCGCGGAGACTGTAAACAAGACCGGTAAAGTAATCGTGGCCCACGAAGATTCTTTGTCGTTCGGTTACGGCGGCGAGATTGCAGCCCGCATCGCCGATGAGCTGTTCGAATACCTCGATGCACCGGTGCGACGCGTTGCCAGTATAGATACCTTCGTTGCGTACGCTCCACAACTTGAAGACATCATCCTGCCGCAGGTGGCAGACGTAGCGAAAGCCATCGCGGAGCTTCATAGTTATTAAACCATAACCAACTCCGAAAAAGAGACATACACCAGTGTACGGTTGTATGTCGCGCCGCTGTATCTTTCGTAAGAGAATCCAGACCGAACCCGCGAATATCCAGGTTTCATCCCAACAATTACAGCGGTTGCCCTACTACCGGCACAGGCATGCTCCTTGCGGATGACCTCACTGAACAAGCTTGTACATGTCCCCTTTGTAACTTCCCCGACACAAACGATTGGCAATCAAGAAAACGGAAGGAGCAAAGCAAACTCATGAGGAAAGTTATGGTAATTCTGGCGCTGGCGCTGCTGGTTCTTTCATCAGCTGTGGTCGCAGGCGCGCAAACGCCAGTCACAGAGACTCCAACAGTAGTCACACAAACTCCAACGACAGTAGTCACGCAAACTCCGACGAAAGTAACAAAGACCATTCAAAATCCCGACGGGACTTACACCATCATCGAATATCCAGTGGGCAAGGAAGTACAGCTCACCCTGGATCCCGTAGCCCTGACAAATTCAAAAGGCGTCGCCACGATCCTTCGCGATGACAACGGCACCAGGGTCGTTTTGAATCTTACCGACGTGCCGGCTGATGTAAGCGGAATCAATCTCTACGCCGTGGACGACACGGGGGCGGTGTCATCGCTCGGTCCGGTGGTGCTGGCGAATGGAACTGGAAAATTCAGCGGCACTACGCCACTCAGTAGATTCATGCTAATCGCGAGTCCGGACGAGAGTCTGGCTACTTATGAGCCAAACACGAAAATCTTTTTCCGCAGCGCGGTTCCGCAAGGTTTCGCTGTGATTCC
Organism: Pyrinomonadaceae bacterium; assembly: GCA_036009765.1. GTDB lineage: Bacteria > Acidobacteriota > Blastocatellia > Pyrinomonadales > Pyrinomonadaceae > PSRF01. Next base: position 3,044 of record DASYLB010000022.1, read on the forward strand.
ACACACGATGTCGCCAACGGGTGAGACAGTGGGCGCGACGACGACGCCGGGAACTACACTCGCAAGCATTGCCGCTGTGCCGATGCTGAACGTTCCGGCTTACAAGAAAGGCGACGACACAAAAATCAAGGTGAACTTTACCGGCGCCATGACCGGTGCGCGCGCGAATGTTTTCATTGAGCCGCACAAGAATGGTAAGGAAACTGAAGTGACGATGAAGTTCCACGATCTGAAAGAGGCCCCCACGGGACAGTCGTATATTCTCTGGGCAGTTTCTCCTGACAATCAGTTTTTCAAACTGGGACAGATCGCCAACTTCAAGGGCCGTAACGAGGCCGAAATCAAAGCCAATACAAGCCTGGAAGACTTCGGGCTATTAGTCACCATGGAAAACTTTGGAGCGCTGGATACCATCGTTGTTCCCGCCGGACCACGACTGGGAGTAATCCAAATTGTCCCGTAGCTCGGCTTTAAGTACGCTGCGTGGAAAAGGGTCGCCAGGGTAGGCGGCCCTTTTTGTTGAGGCCAGGCTAATGACCTGATTTGAAATCCTCTATGCGACCTCCGTGTTCTCAGTGTCTCGATGGTGAGTGTTTCGCTAGATTTTCCACCACGGAGCACAGAGGACTCGAGGTGGCACAGAGAAGAACTGAAGTTAGACCAGTCCTCAACGACGATTTCGCTATCCCTCGCGGCTGTTCCTGGGTTAATATGCCGAAGGCGCTGGGTTCACCAGTTCCTACCAGGTCGACCCCCCGACGTTCGGCTCACAATAATTACAACCCCAGAACGAAGTACGTACGGAGCTCCCCGCTTCGGTTTACATTAACCTGTTAGTTAGCCGTTACAACTTAATATGTACAAACGCATCTTCCCCCAGTTGCTGCTCCTAGCCGTAGCCATCCTCGTCTCCAAACCGGTTTTCGCTCAAGAAACTCTGCCCGAGCTCGTCAGGCGCGTTAAGCCCTCAGTGGTTGCGATTGCTACTTACGACGCCCAAGGCGAAGCCCTGATGACCGGCAGCGGGTTCTTTCTGCGAGCGGGGCAGGTCGTAACAAACCTGCATGTCATTCGTGGCGCCACCCGTTGCGAAATCAAGACGCTCGATGGAAAAGGCAAAGTGTATCCCGTCGCGGGTCTGCTTGCCGTAGACGAAGAAGGCGATCTTGCACTGCTAAAGGTTGAGATGCCGGGCGATTCTTCCGGCCGCTCACGCTCGAGCGAGTTGGCTCAGGTGCTCCCCGACGAAGGCGAACAGATCGTCGTCATCGGCAATCCACTAAAGCTTGAAGGTTCGGTGACGAGCGGCATCGTTTCGGCCGTGCGCGAAGTTCCCAATGTCGGCAAGATCGTTCAGATCACCGCGCCTATTTCCCACGGCAACAGTGGCAGTCCGGTTTTTAATATGAAGGGCGAAGTAGTCGGTGTCGTAACGGTTAAGGTAACGAATGGACAAAACATCAACCTGGCGATTGGTGCGGCGCGCGTCGGGCAAATGCAGCCCGGCCAGTTGCGCACGTTGGCTAGCTTGCCGGCGCGAGAAAGGCCCAGCGACGTGGCAGAGTCGTCCTATCGCATCGGTTTGGATTCGCTGTGGCTGGGAAACTATGACAATGCTATCGGCTTTTTTGAAACGGCAGCCAACCGAAATCCGCGCCGCGCAGATGCGTGGGTGCAGGTTGGTTACTGCAAAGTTAAGCAGGGAAAAAGTGTGGAAGCGATTCGCGCCTACCAACACGCACTCGAACTGAGGCCCAACTCAGAAGAGATCCACAACAAACTCGGGGACGCCTATTACTACGCCGGGAGAATGAACGAAGCCATCGCTTCCTATAGCCGCGCTGCGAGTTTGCGGCCTGACGACGCCGAGGCCCATTACAATCTTGCAGTTGCTTATTTTGAGACTGGAAACGAAAGACTGGCGTCAGCCGAAGCGAAGACATTGCACCAGCTCGATGCGAAGCTATACGAGAAGCTGTTGAGTGAAACGCGACTCGAACGGTAGAAACTAGTAAGCAGTAAGCAGCGAGCAGAAGATAGGAAAGAGGGCGCTACGAATGAAACTCCGCAGCGCCCTTTCCGTTGACCGTTTCTCTCTTCTGCTTACCGCTTACTGCCCCGCCGCTTGGCCTGTGAAGATTCGCGAGTCGATGCTCTTCGGATTTCCCAGTACCACGAAACGAATGTTGTGCATGTACTTCTGCGACACCCGTTGCACATCGGCGGGAGTGACCACGCGCAGGTGATCGATAAAGTCTGCCGAATTCCGCCAGCCGCCACCGATTAATTCATACTGCGCCAGTTCCCCAGCCTGGGCGGCATTGGTTTGCTGGCCGATGTAGTATCTGGTGAGAAACTGTTGAATTGAACTCTTAATGTCATCCGCGGTTAGTGGTTCCTGCTGGAGTCGCTCGATTTCTTCGAGCATCACGCGTACTGCCTGGTTTGCATCGACCGCAGTCACGTAAATACCGCCCACGTTCGCCCGTTGGCTGTTTAAGAATGCGTCCGGAGCGTACGAAAGATTGCGGCGTACGCGCACTTCCGTAAAAACGCGAGTTTGCAGAACTGACGAGGCCACCCGCATCGCATAGATATCCGGCATCGTCATTGAAGGAGCCACGAACGTTCCCATGACGTAGTTGGTAGGCAAATCGCGCGAGGTGATATCGACAGTTGAATTGGCGAAACTAAGCGCGGGCAGTGCCGGTGTCTGATAGTTGCCGCGCGGAAGTTTTCCCAGCGAGGCGGCAACGCGCATCTTAATCTGCTGCGGATCGACATCGCCAACCACCACCAGCAACAGCCGCGAAGTTTGCATCACTTGTGCGTAGTAACGCTTTACGTCGTCGAGCGTTAAACCCTTGAGAGATTCCGCCGTGCCTGAGGGATCATTCAGGTAAGGGTGTCCGGCATAAATTGAACGCGACTGGAGTTGCGCCAGGTAGGAATCAGGAGTGTCCTGATCATCGCTGCGCGCCACGACCATCTGGTTCTTGATACGGTCAAAGTCTTCCTGCAAGAAGCTGGGATGGAGAGCCACGTCAGTAAACATTTGCCACGAGCGATCGAAATTACGCCGCGTGGTTCCCATTGTCAGCACCGAATAGTCGTAGTTAATGCCGTAACTGATTTGAGTGCCCATGCGGGAAGATTCGCTGCGCATTCGCTCGCGCGGGTAATTGACCGTAGCCTCCGATGCGAGATTGAGCATCAGCGCTTCAACGCCGGCATTTTTTTCGTTGACGTTGCTGGCGCCGCCACGCACAAAAAGCCCAAGCACCGCAGTCTGACTACCCTCACGACGCTTAACCAGAACCTTGAGACCGTTGACTTCAAATTCGGTGACCAGCTTAGCCGTGTCGGCGACGGCAGCAGGTGTTAACGCCCGCGTAGTCGCTCCAGCGGAAGCCTGAGGCGTATGGGTAGACTGCGCCGCCAGTTGCGAAGCAGAGCCCGCCGCGAACAGGAGGGCGAGTGCGATTGCCCCGGCCAGTTGTCTCGATCCTCGGTTGGCTATCCGGCGAATGACGCGCCCGATAAGAGGATTGCTTAATAATGCCTGTGGTGTTTCCATTCTGTTTTCAATTACCAATTAGATCGTCCACGGTAAGATCCGAGATTTTTTGAGACTCTTCGCTCATGAGCGCCAGTCCCACGTGCGGTTTGCCAAGGACATAGCCGGTTAGATAGCGACTAATGTCGGCTCGCGAAGTTGCGCGCAGTCGTCCGAGATAACCGCGATAATAATCAAGCCCGGTGGAAGCCCACCAGAAACTAATCACGTGAGCGTAGTCGTCGAGTTTTTCGCGCGAATAAAGATCGTCAGCCTCAAGCAGCGCCTTGGCGCTTTCCAGCTGTTCATCAGTAAAGTAGCCGGGATCATTGAAATGCGCGATCTCATTGTAAATCGCGCGCGTGGCTGCCTTTGCTTTGTCCGGCGTTGTTTGCGCAACGAGATTGATCGGGCCAACGTTACGCTGGGTGTAGTAACCCAGGTTCACGCCGGTTACCAGTCCCGTGTCCGCCAGCGCTCGCTGGAAGCGCGAATTGGGCTGACGCAAGATGAAGGAAAAAACGTCGGCAGCGTAGGTTGCCGCGTCGTCCTTGCCTATAGATGGACCTTGCCAACCAAGCTCAATGATCACATTCTGCACCGGCTGCTTGATGATCACGCCTTCGCTCTTAGGCAACGGCGGATGCTCCACGAGCGGAAACTCTTTGAAAGGATCTACTGGGCGTCGCGGCCAGTCACCGAAAAGCTCTTCAACAATCGCATAGGCGGCCGGGGCGCTAACGTCGCCGGTGAGTACGATGGCTGAGTTATTGGGGACGTAATAGCGACCCTGAATCAATCGCATTTTTTCGGTGGTCGCAGTGGAAACCGTTTCTCTGTTGCCGCCCGGGTCTTTGCGGCTTGGGTACTTATAAAACAAACGGTTGTTCATCTCTGAACTCAGAAAACCAAACGGGTTTGATTCGTGTCGATCGAGTTCACCAATGACAACCTCGCGCTCCTGCGCAAACTGGCCTTCATCGAATAACGGATAACGGACCGCGTCGCGCATGAAACGCATGGCTACAGGAAAATTGGGAGTGGTGGTGGTGAAGTAATAGTTGACGATCTCTTCCTGCGTCTGGCCGTTGTAAATAATCCCAAGCTGATCGATGGTCTTCAGATAGTCTTCATCGTTTGCCCAGGCGCGATTCGGTTTGAAAAACATGTGCTCATAAAGATGTGACAATCCGTTGAGCTCGGGCGGCTCTGTGAAAGAACCGTTGCGCACTGCCAACTCCACTGTCACCAGCGGCACCGAATGATCTTCGAGCACGACGATTTCCAGCCCGTTGCCTAAGGCTTTGTTGACGAAGGGAACGGTCTCAGCAAGCGGAACTGATTGTGCCGGAGCTGTCGCCGTTGCGGCTGGCCGCTGTGCTGACGTCTGGCGCGCTGGCGCTGTCGTTCGCTTCTGACTCGGCGTAACTGCCGGATTCAGAAGCAAAGACCAAACTAATAAGACCAGAATTAAACTACGTTTCACTGAAAACTCCATTTTGTCGGTTTGCCTACGTAATTTCGGAAGATTAATGCTCATATTGTCGAGTCGATTCGATGAAAACCGGCGCTAATTGGATGTCAGCTTCCTTCCTATTTAACCCAGGTAGGACTCATCCTGTTCAATCCGCGACAACACCCAATCAAACTCTCCTGAGGTTATCTTCCCACCGCAAAATTCACAAACGCCGGCATTGTTTACGCGCAACGGCGCGCCACAATTAGGACAATTCAAATCTGCCTTCGCCGGCCCTGGTTTGGCGTTCCGGCTACGAATAAACGTCCAATACTCGCTCCAGGATCTAAGTTTCGTTTTGGAACCGCTGACAATCCTGCCTTGCTCGTCAACGGTGTAATCGTAGCCCTGCGCTCCGATTCGGAGTGTAATGGCGACGTAGAATTTGTCCTCTTTGATTTTCACCGGTTGCAACGCCGTGATTTGCGCCTGATCGAGCGCGTTGCGCAGATGCTGACGTTTGTAAGCGTCGATCCAATACTGATGCATCTGGAACAGGTTGTCAGTTTCATGAGGCCGCGCGCGTTCCCAATTGAGCGTTGACCAGGCGGCCTGCAACTCATCAAAAATTAGACGCGCGCGCGCCTGGAACTCGCCCCAGGAGAAAGTGGGATTGTTCTGCTCAAACTCGATCCGAATCTCGTGAAAGCCGGGCTGGACAACACTCGGAAAGTCAGTCCCAACTTCCGGCACATTGGAAGTAAGCAATGGTCCTTTCGCCTCAGTGCTCAGCAAAGCGATGTCTCGCACATACCACTGAAACTCGCCGCCTTCGATCTTCGTGCCGCAGAAGGAACACGCACCGACCGTATCTTTTTGCAATGGCGCCCCACACTTCGGACAGTGGAGCGCGGTCGCGAGTGCGGGAGGTGGAGACAAGACATCGCGCTTGCGCTCAAGGTGCCAGCGTTCACGAACGTAATAACTCATCTCGGCGGGTGCGCCGCCGTTCGGGCTCACCACCTCTGTGTAGTTAGTCTCAAACAACAACACGATGTTGACGGTTGGTGTTTCCAGTCCATTCAAATTTGCAACCGTCATCGCGCCAACGATAATCCCCTTCACTTCTTTCAAGCCCTTGGGATTGCGCTGAAGCAGTGACTTGCGGGCCGCCTCACTGAGGTAAGGTGAAAACTGATCCAGCGTACCGGCGCCGTGACCGCGAGCGTCGTGCGCCTTGCCGTAGAGCGCGTAGCAGAAATCTGTGAAGACTATTTCAGAGAAGTTAGGATCAAACTTCCGGAGTTGGGCAAACTCGCGATTCAGACTTGTGGGGTTGGCGCCGAGATCAAGTCCCAGGGGAGACGATACCGACCCGGTCGATGTGTCTAATCTCGCCGATGAAAAAGTTTCTGAGGCCTTCTTGCCGCCCCAGCCAAGACGATAAATTACAAAGCCGACTACGACGATGTCTACAGGCACGCCAACTGCCGGATACTCAACTGTGAGCCAGATGAGCATCCTGAATATTCCTATGATCGCACCGCCGCCGCCCCCACCGCTGCTGCCGCCACCACCACTATAAGATCCGCCACCACCCACCCGAGCGAGCACTGCAAGAGGCAGCGCCAGTAGAATTGCGACAGACGCCAACAACAGCGGCAGCCATCCAATTCCTCGGAGGCTCGAGGTCAGGAGCCTCAACGCGCTTTCGGACAGGAGTGTTAGCAAACGCTTTGGCTTCATTTCAATTCGAACCGAGGCGCGTCGGGTAGTTCATTCGGATTTTCACCGGTGGCCGGCAGATGTCTTGAGAGCAACTCGCCCAGATTTTCCAACCCAGCCTGCAGAGTTTGCGCGTCAGCTTTGTGTCCCGCTTCGCGCAGCTCAGACATTAATCGATTCCATTCAAGCGCGTTGACGCCTTTCAGAATGCCGCGATCGGCAATCAACTCGAGTTGCCGCTCCAGGATCGATAAATAGATAAGTATGCCCATCTCGGCGTTAGTGTTGGCGATACCAGCTTCATAAAACATTGCCGCGGCGCCGGTGCGCGTTGCGGTGTTGCGAAACTTCTCGCTGGTCAGCAAGCGGCGCAGCGAATTGCTGCGCGAGGCAATAAAGGCGCCAGCGGCAAAGAGTAGCGCGACGTCGCTGGCCACCCAGTATTGATGAAAATCGAAGGGAGAAAAAAGTAGAAAGAGAAGGCCGGCAAAGGCGAGCAGCAAGCCAAACAAGTAATCAGCCTGGCGGTAGGAACCGGAACGCGCGCGCACCACCAGAACTAATTCCGCATCAGTCGTGAGTTCAATTTTCTTTACGCATTCAGTGAGGGCTTCACGCGCGGTATCGTCGAATTTGGCTCGCTTCATCTTTACCGTGACTACCCGGAGACACTGGGATTGGAAACAATGTTGGGAATCCAGAACATTTGACCGTCAACCTCAACTTGCCGCAATCCATGTTTGGGCAAGTCTTTCTCTTTTAGACCAAGAAAGGTGAAGTGAGGTAAATCACTCAACACAGTTTGAAACCAGCCGTGCTTCGCCAGAATTTCGCGCACGCGCGGATTGTCAAATTCGTTTACATCAAACGCCAACATGGCGATGTGTTGCGAAGTGCCTGGCGCGGCGATGGAATAGAGGATCGACTTGGAAAGGTCTTTACTGAAATAGATGCCGCTCTTTTCCAGCTCGAGCACTTCCGCAATCTGGGTGCGCAACGGCAACGCCTTAAGACGCTCTACCTGTTCGGCTGTCAATCGACCTTGCGCCAGCCAATAATCAAGCGCCGGCTGGAAGCGCGTGTGCCATAAGTGCAGGCTGTCTTCAAAACTACGGCGGGCGGCTTCGGCGCCATCGCGCGGTGTGATGTCGAGGTTTTCTTCTTGCGCTTCGTCACGGGCCTTCAGCAATTGCTTCATTGCCTCTGGCTGGAGTTCGACTTCGTCGAAGCCAAACATCTCTGCTGTGTACCCCGCGCGCTCCTGAAACTGCGTCACTTCCTCGTCGCTGGTAAAAACGCAAACGGGTGGCGGTACTACTTTGTTGGCGACAAAAATCGCGCCATAGTCTTCAAGTACGCGTTTCGACACTGGGTCAGCCGAAGGACAAATCCTTTCGATACTGGTCTTCCGTTTCTTGAGCGCCTTTTGCAGGACCTCATAAAACGAAACTGGCGAGTCGCCGTTGTCAACTTCAGTAAATTTGTTCATTTTGCCGAACTGTGTTCCGTGTCCCGTAAGTGTACTTGAATACTGTTTGCCGTTTAATTGCGCCGGGGAACTCAAGAGCAGGAAGGCCACTATGAAAGCCGGCAAAAGCGTTCCGCCGCGCGCACTTCTATCCAAGCATTCACCACCATCTTCCAATACTGCAGTTAACAACGGGGTAGCTCATGGATCATAGTAGGGCACGCTCGTTACGGTCAACAAAGGCTCCGACTGGGTAGTGTCTTAATTTGAAATTCTCTGTGCCTCCTCCGTGTTCTCTGTGCCTCGGTGGTGAAGTTTTGCTTAGAGTCCATCCACCACAGAGACACAGAGCACACAGAGGTTTCACAGAGAATTTCAATTTAAGACACTACTTCCGACTGGGTAATGATGCAGGAGCTGGAGCAGGAGCAGTTTTAGAAATTGCAATTGTTTTCGCGGTAGGAGACTAACTTCGGCTGCGCGAGCAGCGGGCCGCGATATACTGTCGCGACGGCAGGATAAAACTCGCACACATTCAAACTAAACGAAACTCATGGATTATCGCGAGCTCATCAAGGAAATTGTCGGCACTTACGAAAAGCATGGTTGGGAGCTGCGGCGCGCCCTTTTGCGTCCCGAGACAAACGCGGCGCTCAAAGTTGAACCGGGTGTCAACGGGATTTTTTCAGCCGCTGTGCGCGTCGAAGAGGCCGATGTTGAGGGGTTATGGTTTTCGCGCCCGTCGCATGAGCAACGCGAAGCCTGGGAATTGAGACTAGTGGCAGAGAATCCTTTCGCGCTGTTTGAGACTTTTGAAGTAGATGAAACAGAAGAAGAACGGGAAGAGATGCGACTCGAGATGGAAGCGCGGCTCCGAGAGTACGTGAACAAATAGAGAATCCAGCGAGAACCGATGAGCAGGAGCCAGTCTAAATCCTTAGTCGTCCTTGCCCATCTTCACCGGAATCTTCAGCTCAGCGCCGTCGCGCAGGACTCTCACGTCCACAGTTTCGTACGGTTTGGCTCTTTTGACGCGAGAAAAAAATTCAGAGCGCGTGCGGATAGGAACGCCGCCGAATTCAAGCACGATATCGCCGTCTTTGATTCCGGCCATGTCGGCAGGTCGATTTGGAGTAACCTCGCTGAGTTTGACTCCAAACATCTTTGTGTTCGGAATTGGCACCAGCTCGGTATCGCCGGTTGAAAAACCAAACAGACCCTTCCCTTCCGGGCGCTGTTCGTAAATTTCATTAAGCTGATCTAACTCGGCTTTTGAAATCGTCGTAAGTTTAGTCGTCCGGGTTACACCATCACGGATATAAACGACGTCAATGGTCTTTCCTATCGGAGTGCGTTCCATGACATCGGTTATTTCGTCGTCCGAATGAATAGCCTGACCATCAACAGTGGTGACGATATCTCCGCCGACCAGCCCGGCTTTGTCTGCTGGTCCATCCGCCGGCTCTACATTCGCAAAGGTAACGCCTGCGTCGCCATCGGCGGTTTCAAAATCGTCAACCCCCACATACGACTTCGAGGCCACAAAACTAGGAACCGTAGGACGACCGCCGGCGATGCGAGGGCGAACCTGCTTCACAATTGCGGTCAATCCTCCCGCTGCTATGAAGAAGATAAGCAAGCCGATAAACATCCAGGTCGTGCCACTCATGCGGCGCTTGCGTTTTCCAATAGCTCCACCTCGCGCCCCAACCATCGGCCCGCCCGTATAGCGATAGGGACCGGAGTTTGGTGCATTGTTACCAGGTAAGGTTCCTGGAGGTGCGTTCTGAAAACGAACTGTCTCGGTATATTCGGCTGAGCCTTCACCCAGTCGAAAACCGCAGTTGCGACAAAAGCGCAATCCTGCAGGCATTGGCGAGCGACAGTTGCCACAAGTCGAAACGCTGGGATCCATTTCGGGATTCATCGACATATCTAAAGGTTAACCGATCGATAATACATCGGGCACTAACTGCGAAAGAATAGCAGATTTCTATACGCCAAACGGAGCGTTACAGTTGCATGAATGGCAAAAGCGCCAGTCAGGACGGCACCCGCATGCAAGTAGTCTCGAGGATGGCGCTGGCATAGCGCGTGCTATCCTCGGGACAGTTCAGGCAGTTCTAAGGCTTACGCATGCATCCGGCGTTCGACATCCGTCCTTGTTGGGTGCAATATCTTTTCAAGTCTAGTTGGGTTCATTGACCACCTCGGCTATGAACTCTGGAGGTATACCGTGGAAGTTACCAAGGCACTTGCTGCCCTGCAGCCGCTTTACGGGAAGGATAATGTTGAGATCGTGACGATGGATGGCCAGCGCGTCCGTGGCGTCGTGCGGAGCATGAAAACTACTCAAGCGCTCACCACCCCCAGCGTAAAGATGGAATGCGCAAACGGTGAAATAGTCAAAATACCGTTTCCCACAATCGCTGAAATCAAAGACCATAACTCTGCGAGTGGTGGGCAGTGAGCAGTTGGCAGTTCGGTGTGTTCAGGACGCGTTGCGTTCTTCACTGCCCACCGCACACCGCCCACTGCCCACTTTGCTTTTTGTCTACTGTTTTTTCTTGCCAGCATCGCTTATAGTACGCCGTTTTTAGTTTTCGCCCCGACGGGCTGCTTCGAGGAGATTTTGAGGACTTGTCATTAACGATGGAAGATTTTGGTGGGCGGCTAGCCAGTGTTTGGTCGGAACTGCGACCAGCCACTCGTGGTCTGGTCGAACGCGCGCTGCAAAAATCCAGCGGCGCCACTCCGGCAGTCCGCAACACCAGCGCCAACGCTCCTTATGATGCGCGCGCCGACAATGAATTGAGCCGGCTACTGACCGCGCTCGACGAACGGGCTCAGGAGACTAAGTCGTCGCTGGAAGCAGAAAAAGAAAGTCAGCTGCGTCACATGGCAGATGCCTGCGCCGCAGTCTTGCAGGAAAAGACTAGATCAGCTGAAGTCTTCGCTCAGCTCGTCCGCCGGGCTGATAACCAGCGCGATTACGCGCGAATCGACACACTTGCGGATACCTTGACGGGTTATGCACCCAGCGAGATTTGCGAGTTGGCGCGTTCGCAGGATGTGGTGGTCAGGGCCTTGGCCAACGAAACCCTTACGCAGTTTCCCACGTCCGTGTTGATTACATTGCTCGGGGATCCGGTGGATGCGGAGATCGCTCGCGATGCCCTACGCCGCCAGGCAGTGGACTATGGTTCAGAAGAAGCAAGACAGATTGTGAATGCACTAGCGCAGGTGGATGCGTCGAGTGATGACTTCTAGCCTATACCCCGATCTAAAATCCCAAAGATAGATTTTCCAGGAAAATCTGTCTTCAGGTTGAGGTTAGACAAGAAAATCTTAAGCGGCTGCTTGCGATCCAATCTGATGTAAGCGCTGAACGACCTGATCGATCAACCAATTTGGAGTTGAGGCTCCGGCAGTCACGCCTACGCGCTTCGCATTGCTGACGTCGGCTGGATTGATCTCTGCCGGCGTTTCAATCAAATAACTCTTCGCACACTGTTCCTGACAAACCGCCAGCAGCTTGACGCTGTTTGAGGAATGGCGCCCGCCAATCACGTAAAAAACGTCAACCTGTCCTGCCAGCCCGCGCGCCGCGTCTTGCCTATCGCGCGTGGCCGAACAAATCGTGTTGACTACCTGAGGTTCCGTATCAGCCTTCGCACGAACTGCTTCCGCCACCTCGAGAAAAGTTTTTAGCTTGATTGTGGTTTGGGAAACAACGAGCGGGGATCGCAATTGCGGGAGCGCAGCAACTTCGCCCGCGTCGCGTACGACGTAAGTATTGTCAGGCGCATAACCGACCACGCCGATCATTTCCGGGTGGTCTGGATTACCGGCAACAACAACATCGCGCCCTTCAATTGCCGCGCGTTCCGCCAGGTGTTGGACTCTGGTAACGAAGGGGCAGGTAGCGTCGATGACTTTTGCAGCGCGTCCTTCCAGATCGCGTTGCACCTGAGGCGTAACGCCGTGGGCGCGAATTACCGCAATGGTGTCGGCATCTGCCTGGCCCGGCTCGTCAATCGTTGACACGCCGAGTTCACCCAGGCGCTCCATCTCCTGAGCGTTGTGAATCAACGGCCCCAGTGAACGAATCGGACGAACGCCTTCTTCGAGCGCGTCCTCAACCATTTCGACGGCACGTTCGACACCAAAACAGAATCCGAATTCTTCAGCTAATAAAACTTCCATGTGTTTATGTGCCGCAAGCTGTTAGATTGCGTTTACCAACCACGCAAGCTAACAGCTTGCGTTGCAAATCAGCTAATTGGCTCCGGCGCGCCTTCCGCTTTCTCTCGATTACATTTTTGCTGCCACTCTTCGCGGACCCTGTCGCCGCCGGCGACCCGGGCGTCAACCCACTCGATGTCTCTATCGATTAAAGAGCGAATCGTAGTCAGGAACGACTTTTTCAGGTCGCCAACATTGTGGGCCAAATCCTTCGGTAGAATGGCGTACGAAACATCGCCAATATAGCGAAACGCATCGCAAAGCTCGTTAACGACGTTGTTTCCACGATCTGACTGCGATTCATATTCCCCTGTTTCCTGCATGATTAATTCCTCCAAATGCCTGTGACCGCGGTGAATTTCTTCGGCTGCCCGTATCTTAACACTACTCAAATACGACCGCACGGCCCGGCCCGTTCCATCCAATCCGTCGCTTAGCTGCGTGATTGCGGCAACTGGTTGAATTACCTCTCTTGTTTGAATGCGCGCCGATCGGCCATGAGACGATGCGAACAGCGTCGTCAGTTGTACAAAAATGAATCTGTTGTTCCATCGAAGCGTGAAAGACTTTGGAGCGCGCTGACTTGTCAGCGCTTTATGGGTTGCGACCTGTCGCAGCCGGTTTGAATTGAGTTGTTGGGTGAAACGCGGCATCAAGCTGCGCGGATAAAAGCGGTGACAGGTCACCGCACTCCAAAAGGAACGATCAGCGCGCGCCTTCTATCCGAGTTGCCAAACCAGAGGCTAGGAAGACTATGCAACCGATTGTAATATTCAAAACAGACATCAAGTGGTCAAAGGAGTGGATCATGTTTCTTCATCGCGCCATCATTTTTGTTCTACTAGTGTTCTTGTGCAGCTCGGCTTTCGCGCAGCGACCCGGCCCTCAGTTTCGCCGCCCCCTCGCCTGTGAACCGGTAGAACCGCGAACAAAACTCGAGGCGATTGAATGGCAGTATGAGCGCGTGCTCATCAAAGGCTTCAGTCAAATAGCCACTTTCACGGCGCGCGATGTCGAGGTGCGTATTGATGCGGTGGAATTGAAGGACACTGCTTCTGCTACCCGCGCCATTGGCCTGGTAATCGCGCTAAAGGAAGCGGGTGAGAACCCTCATGAAAACAGAGCGTTTATTGATTACGAGGAGATTCCGAAGTTGCTCGAGGCGATGACTTCCATCGGGCGAGTCAACGAATCAGTTACCAAGCTTGCCAGCTTCGAAGCTCGCTATCGGACCCTGGGTGATCTTGAGTTGATTGTCTTCCGCCAAAGCCGGAGCGGGGTTGCAGCCTCCGTGACAGCCGGCATCTGCGATCGGGTTACTGCCCCGCTATCACTTGATGACTTAGATCGACTGAAGGCGCACATCGTGGAAGCGAAGACCAGACTGGATGAGATCAAATGAGGGAAAAGCCAGTGAAATGCTGGGACCGCGGGCGTCCCGCGGTCCCCAGCAAATCACTTGAAGATTGCCGCGCCTGCTTTACGGTTTCGCTGGTTGTGTGGCCCGTTCAGTGTTAAGCGAGTCGAAATTCAAGACCGCATTGAACAACAGGAAGAAGCTCCCCTGCGTTTGATGTCGCCACATCGGATTGTTCGCAAACATCACCACGTGACCTCGCCCAACCGGCACATCGATCACCGCCGGTGCGTTTGCCAGCTCTGACCCGCCGGTAAGCATACCGCTCACAAGCAGGCTCTTTTCGTCAGAAGCAAATCGCAAAACGACACGCGGTCTTTCGGCCGGCGGCACATAGAAGGCGCCGAGCTGTAATCGCTGTTCTTCGGTTAATTGTTCTTCGCCGGGTTTTGCGGGCGGAGGCGCCGGTGAAGGCTGCGGCATCCCCTGCACGATATCCGGATCCGTCAGCGAGCCGCGACCTGATGGTCTGCCTCCGGTAGCGGCGTCACCGCCACCACCAAACGTTGGCGCCGCAACCTGGAACAACGGCGCCTGATTGAAGTAGATCGGCAACGTCTCGTCATAGCCATAAGCGATTGGGCTGTTTCGGTCGCTGAACTTAGCGTTGTAGATAGATCCGCGGGCTTGCAACTGGCGAGGCTCCTGAATCGCAACACCAGTCGTCATGCCGAAATCGATCGGCAACCTGGCAGTGTTGGCTACAACCATAAAGAGCCCGCCGTCCTGAACAAACTTTTGCAGGTTCATCACGCCCGGCAGTCCCATGCCGCCGCGTATGTCGTTGGACTGATCCGGCGAGAGTCCCATGTTCGGGGTTACTTCTGACTGCTTCCAGGGAATCGGATCGCCGCGCATGGGAATGCCGTTGACGATCGCTTGTGCTGTTCCACCGAGCGGCGGAAAGATGATCACGTCAAACTTATCGCGCAGGTTCGGAGTATTTCTAACCACCTGATCGGAAATGTAGGTGTAGGGAATCTGAAATCGATCAAACTCGATACGATACCAGCCATCGTTTTGTGTATTCGTCCAGGAGTGGAGGATTGCGACCCGTGGAACGCCGAGGCTATGCATCTTTACTTCGGGCAACTTATCAAGTGCCAGCGCAGTTAACCCCAGATCGCCGACAGCCGCGGCCAGCTGTTGTCGCAGGTCAGCCGGATTGCCTTCAGACTTGATCACAAACGAGCCGGCGTTGAACTGCTTATCGCCAATCTTGAACGACGTCTCCGCAGCGCTCATCTTCACGTCTTTAAGCCGGTAACGAAGCGTAGCCAGCGTGTTGTCCGTATTGTGATTTATGACATAACCCGCAGCGCCCGAACCGTTGATATTCCCACGGACGCGCGCGTCTGCTGCTAACACCGTCATCGGTTGTTGCAGGATGCCGGGATCGGTTAAGCGAACAGTCTTGATGTTGCGCAGCGGCCCGAGCGTCCAGCCGGTGTCGTCATAAGGCCGCGGATCGTTAACGTTGTAATACTGCGTATCGAGCAGCATGTCTGCCATGCGCGAATAAGGTTGATCCATCCGCACTACATAAGAGCCTGCGGCAAACTTCTGATCCTTAACAGCAATCTCTTTTTCTGCCTGACTGACTTCAACTCCCATCAAGCGGAGCAAATTGACTGTGTCCGCAACTTCAACCGGCCGCGACTGGTTCGCAGGAATAACGTAGGCCGCCGGTCCTTCGTTAGTAGCTTTGGCGATCGATCGCTTGCTCTTGATGTAGAAATTTTGCAGGAACCGATCCTTATTGTTCGCGACGAAATTCATCGCAAGCAGGATCGCTGACTGCTGCAAGTTGACGTTATTGCGCAGCGACCACTTCACTCGGGCCATCGGCGGGTTTGGCCGGAACCAATCGCGCCCAGACTCCGCGCGCACAGTGCGATCGAGCGTGTCGGCGCCGCCGTTGCCAAAAGTCTCGTAGAAACGGCCGATGGCATTGTGACCATTCGCGACGTAGAACATGTAGTTCGGCGCCCAGCCATCGTAAAAACCATGCGTCCAAACGCCGGGCACGCCGCGCTTCGTCAGCTCTTCAATCTCGTGATAGGCGAGCAGTTGCCACTCGTCGATCGTAATTGGATCCAGCCAGGCGTTGTATGGCCCGGTGCCGGTTGAGGTGTAAAGAAACGGGACCGACTCATGCAGGTCGTGCAGTATTGCCGGATGATATTCAAGGAAAGTTTTCATCTAGTTGCGCGTTAAAGCCAGCGCCATTCCCAAGCCGTCGCGGTTGTTGTCGTGCGCGACATACTTTCCCCAGAAAACCAGACTCGGAAAGTTTTTGCCCGGGTTTGCCTTGCGATAGTTGTAGAGGTCGACCATTTGATCGCGACCGTCAACTTCCAATACCGGCGTGATCAGGACGATTACGTTTTTCCGGATGGCTTGAATGAAAGGACTCTCTTCAATGGCCAGCCGGTAGGCCAGCTCCATCAGCATCTCCGGCGAGCCCGTCTCCGGCGAATGAATTGACCCGGAAGCCCAATAGAATACTTTCCCTTCACCAATCAAACTGTGCGCTTCTGTCTCTGAAATCTTTCGCGGGTCCGCCAGCTTGGCAGTGATGTCTTTGTAGCGATCAAGCTTGGCCAGTAACGCTTCGTCGCCAACGGCGACGAGAACTTGTTCCTTGCCTTGTTCGGATTTTTCCGGCGCCGTAAACATCCGCACGCGTTTGCTGGTTCGAGCCAGTTCGCGATAGTAGCGATAAAGATCTTTCGAATAGGTGAGCTTGTTCGGCGTGCCAACAACGTAGCCGAGCACCTTGTCTGGCGAGGGCACCGTGTCAGACATTGGCAGATGATCCACTAACTCCGTCAGGAAGAATTTCTCCGTCGTGTACTCTCTGATTTTTTTCGAGTAGTCGTTGTCCTGCGCAGGAGTTGCAGGTTCACCCGGCGCTTCTACTTTGGCATGCGCGCTCGCCGGCTTGTCCGGAGTAGTTTTCTTTTGCGCCGAGGCCAATCGAACAGTCAGCGGAAGTATTAGAAGCGTGGCAGCTACAATCAGGAAAGCAGACAAACTTCGCAGAGAAATACGACGGCCTGAATTCATATTCCACTCCAAACGAATTTGGTTTTAAAAGCAACTGGCGTGTGGACGCTATGTTACGAGTGGAGCGTCGGTGAGTAAAGGATTCGCAGACGGGCCAGAGCGGGGGCAAGCCCCCTTCTCGACATCGAGATTATGTAACCGTGTTGTGTTCGTCAGCTTGAGCCGCATTCAACCATGGTTAAAGCAGTTAGTGGGGGACAGCTCAGGGTCGGGAAGGCGGGCTTGCCCACGCTCTTCCAATAGACAAATGAGAGATTTGAAATGATATCTGGAAAATCCCATGGTCGTTCCGGATGTTCTCCCGGCAAATCTTAGAGACCGCTGCCCGCGGGGATTTCATTCGCGAGGTGAAATGCTAGTTTGGCGTCGTCGGGGGTGAGCACAGGATGATAGGTCTTCCCATAATTCGAAACGATCTTCTTGACGTAGTTTTGAGTCTCGCTGTAAGGCGGCACGCCCTGGTACTTATCAACCGAACCTTCACCGGCGTTATAACCCGCAAGCGCGAGCGAAACGTCGCCATCAAACCTGTCTAACAACCACTTGAGATATTTCGTTCCCGCTTCAACGTTGGCAGCTGGATCAAATGGATCCTTCAGACCAAAACGTTCGGCGGTCGCCGGCATCATCTGCATCAGACCTTGCGCGCCAACCGGTGAAACTGCTTTCACGTTGTATTGCGATTCCTGTTGGATAACAGCGTGAATGAAACGCGGATCGAC
This sequence comes from Pyrinomonadaceae bacterium, assembly GCA_036009765.1. Taxonomy (GTDB): domain Bacteria; phylum Acidobacteriota; class Blastocatellia; order Pyrinomonadales; family Pyrinomonadaceae; genus PSRF01. Next base: position 20,702 of record DASYLB010000022.1, read on the forward strand.
AGCGGCCTTCTCGCCGGCGCGAAAGATGATCCAATCGAGATCACAGTCGCCGGATGAAGGCATGTCTGCGGGAATAGTTTCAACTGAGGCGGCGCTGACAACCGGCGCCATTGCAGAATGGAGTCCGGTGAAGTTGAAGGCGACGAACAGAGCGACGATGGCGAATGGTGCGAACTTCGCGGGACGCAAATAGTAATGTCCGAAATAATGACGTCTACGTCGATTGGTTAATCTGACGCGGGGCACACTCCGGGGAAACAGGGTAATCATTGTTCAACTTCTCCATGTGAGCGATGGTCCAGGGACCACCAAACTTAATACTTACAACCCGGGAATTGCGGGGGATGTTGTCCGCATGTTTATCCCTGGCTTTTATCGCTGCGCATGGCCAACCGACTCTCAAAGAACTGCAGTACTTGAAATTCGCGACCGTAGTTAAGACGATCATTTTATTGTGTTAGTTGCTACGTTTTGATGACGTCACGGGTCGATGTGACGTACGCAAACGGGGCAAAGTTTTGTTGCGACGGAGTACAGAGGATCGTTCAGGTTGAAGGAGCGCGCTCGGTTTCCGGAACGCATCGGATGAATAAATCGCTAACCTTGACAGCAGGTTCTCGATATGCGAACCTCCACACTGACGTATTAAAGCCAATGGCTATGATTACGGTCCAGACGAAAGCGGTTGACCAGGCATGGGTCCTGAACACATCACGGCAAAAAGGAGTCCCAAAATGAGCTTTAACACTCCTGATTTAGATAGAGGAGGAGGTTACGTCAAAAATGCACGTAATCAGTTACAAGAGAATTCGAGAATTCTCTTTAATCCACCGGGACGCAGAGATTCCTTTAAGAGCATGGTTTACCACCGCGAAAAAAGCTAATTGGCAAAACCTTGTCGAGTTGAAGCAGGTTTATCCATCAGCGGACCTGGTAGGCCGATACACTGTTTTCAATATTAAAGGCAATAAATACAGGTTAATCACCCGAATAAAATATGGCAGTCAAACTCTCTTTGTTGTTAGGGTAATGACGCACGAGGAGTACGACTTAGGCAAATGGAAAGAATGAGCAAAGTGGTTCGTAAGATTGATCCCGGTCGTTACAAGAGACTGTTATCTCAAACTATGCCCATGGTTATTGAGTCAGTAGAGGAAAACGAGCGGATGTTGTCAGTGGTTGAAAAGCTAATGGACAAGGAAAGCCTGTCGCCTGAAGAGGAGAGGCTTCTCAAACTGGTTGCGAGGTTAATCGAAGATTTTGAACGCCAATACTATCATCCCAAGGAAGCAGCGCCGCTCGAAGTCTTACAGCACCTGATGGAGGCACGGGGGGTAAAGCAAACTCACTTGTGGGAAGTGTTCGGCTCGAAAGGCGTCGCTTCAGAGGTCCTTAATGGCAAGCGCGGGATTAGCAAGACACAGGCACGGGCATTGGCCCATTATTTTCATGTGCCCGCCGATTTATTTATCTAATCAAGTAATCATGAGTTCCACTAAGCACGGCCCGCGACCTCGCCGGTCTGTGTGTTAACACGGACCAGCTCGCCCTCTTTGATAAAGAGTGGCACCCGCACTGACAGCCCTGTTTCCAAGGTTGCTACTTTGGTAGCGCCGCCAGCCGCAGTGTCGCCCCGCAGTCCGAGTTCAGTTGAAGTAACTGCGAGTTCGACATACTGCGGCAACTGCAACGACACCGGCGCACCGTTGTATTTCAAAACTTGTAGCGACACGCCTTCCTTGAGATAGCCGCGATCGGCATCGATTGCCGCTTCATCAAAAGTGAACTGCTCGTAACTTTTCTCGTCCATGAAATGGAATCCCTGCGAGTCGCTGTAGAGGAATGACGCCGGCGAAAGTTCAATGTCCGGCTCCGCAAATTTCTCGCTCGAACGAAAACTCTTTTCCATTACTGCGCCCGTTAAGAGTTGGCGCAGACGCGTACGCACCATGGTCGCCGCGCCGCGCGCGGTCGGCGAAGCAAAGAAGACTTCAAGCACCACGTATGGCTGACCATCAACAGTGATCAGGAGTTTTCGTTTCAATTCGTTAGCTGTAATCAACGCCATTCAGGTTCGATCCTCCACCAATAACATAACCTTTTCAGTATTAGATTCAGAAATGGACCGGTGACTTAGGTCTCGGTGTCAATCCACCACAGAGACACAGATGACACAAAGGTTGCAAAGAGATTTAGGAATGCCTTCTTAGAAATTCCCTGGCGAGTCGCGTCGCCTCATCTGCCGAGGCAGGTTCATTGTGTGGGCCGTGACCGCCAGCCTCGAGCATTTGCAACTCGGCGTGCGGCAATTCTACTGTGACCGCATCCAGCTCACCAGGCTCGGTGCGCGGGTCAAACCGACCGTGAATAAGCAGTGTCGGTGCGGTGACTTCGTGGAGCCTGCCGCCATAAAGATCGTCAGTGGGTCCGGAATTCGTGAGCGCTATTTCCCTCCATGTCTTCGCGTGGCTAGTGATAAGTCGACGCCAATGATCGACGCCGAATTCGAGTGCAAACTTCGCACACAGTTCCGCACCTAAAGCTTCCGGGGCACTTGCGAGTGTTTCGAAAAAATTCCGCGAACTCGGTTTCATTCGGTAGTAATGAAATGCTTCAAGAATGAGGCCGCGGACGCGCTCCGGCGCGGTGAAGCCGATGATCGCCGCGATGACTGCGCCATCGCTGTGCCCCCAGAAAAACGCGCGTTCAATGCCCAGCGCATCGAGGAGATTCAACGTCTCGGTCGCGGCGCGATAATGAAAATCGACAGCGAAACCATCAACCTGCTTAGTGGAGCCGCCATAGCCCGAACGATCGGGACCGATCACTCTGAATTCGTCGCTCAGCTTTTCGAGTTGCCGATTGAAGGGATTGAGAGTCCATCCCCAGCCGCCATGCAACAAGACAAGCGCGGCGCCGTCACCTTCGTCGCGGTAGTGGATATTGACCGGACTCACATCAGGAGCCAGCGGGGAACTTTGCAGCGAAGCTATGGGCATTTTTTGGAGTGCGGCGACCTGTCGCCGCTTTGGTCTTGACTTGAATCTTGCGTTCGATGGTCGCGACAGTCGCGACCCGTAAAAGCGGCGACAAGTCGCCGCACTCCAAAATCATCTCACCGGTTCGCGCAGAATCGCATCTGCTGCAATTGCGGCTGTACGCGCGGCATCAGCGTGCGTCTTGCGCAAGCCGGCGATTTGCAGCAACGCCTCGCCAGTACGCGAGAGCATGCGAAAGAGATCGCCCTCTTCAGCTCCGGTTTCGCGAACCAACCGAACCCATTCAGTTCCAGTCGCCCAACGAACGGCGGCGGCAGCAGCCGAAAAGTTCAACTCCGGCGCCGGCTCAATTCCGAGTTTCCATTCTTCCGACGATACCTTGAACCCAACATCTTCAAACTGTGCCAGCGCGTTGATGAGACCATCCTCCAGTTCAAGCTGGCCGTAGTCGCGGTCTCCATCGGCGGTGAGCGCGGCGACCACACCCGCGAGTTTATGAAACTCAAGCGAGTTGAACAGGCCATTCTCAAGCGCTTCACCGACTAGCAAGGGACGGTCGACGTGCAGATCAGCTAACCAGCGACCGCGCTCCGTGATCTTCTCCGCCGCAAAATCGAGATAACCGAAGGCCGCGAGCACGCGTGCACGACGGTGAAACGGTTCCCACACCTCTTCACGCAAGGCCGCAATTCGGCGCGTGGCGCGCTCGAGCTCTTCGGCATCCACTAACACGGCCCACAGTGCTTGCGTGCACCGCAACCTCTCTTCAGCCCCAAGCGTCGCCGGCAAAACTGACTCGATCTGATCGTCTAGAACACTAACGGCGTCGTTCTGCTCGCCCTGCGCATCGCGCAGGCGCGGTTCCGGAATCACAAGCTCAGCGCCACGTTCTCGCACATCAGCAAATGCTTCATCAATAAATTCGTCTCGCTGGCGATATACGGGCGCGTAGACACGACCGATGCGTTCGAGTGCAAAGGTCGCGTTGCGTCCATCTTCACGAACACCGCGAACATTGCCTTCGCGTTTTTCGGTAATCAAAACGAGTCGACGGCCACTGCGACCGATCCCCACGACCCGCCCAGGTTTGACTACCTCATCGAGCCAGCGATGCAAAACTTCCGCTCGCGTCTGTGGTTGCGACTCTTGCAGCCGGGCGCGCGCGCTGACAAGTCGTTCAAAACCAACCGCTGTGGCAACAGGTAAGTCACAGCCTACGTCTTTGAATTTCGACTCGACCCGCTGCGTTGCGGCTGCCTGCGACTTTTCAAGTTGCGCAATCCGCAAAGCAGCTTCGCGATGCGCAAAACTTCGTTCCGCGATCTCGCGTACCTGCGCGAAGTTGCCAAAAGCATCGAGCAGATTCAGCAAAGTTGTATAGGTAGCGCGAAACTGACTGACGAGCGGATCGGGACTGGCCTTCAATAGCTCCGCAATTCTCTGTGGATCCTGATGCAGGCCGGGGGCAGCTATGACAAAACCAACCTTGTCGCGTCCGCGCCGCCCGGCGCGGCCAGTCATCTGCTGCAACTCTGAAGCGCTTAACTGTCGCCAACCACTGCCGGTGCGCGCGTCGGCGACTGTGAGGACGACTGTGCGAGCGGGAAAATCAACGCCCGCAGCAACGGTTGCCGTTGCAAAGATCGCATCGAGCAAGCCCGCACTCATCAGCTTTTCAATAACCATCTTCCAGGCGGGTATGTGACCGGCATGATGTGAAGCGACTCCACCACGGATGATCGTATCCCAATGACGATGACCGCGGATTTCCGGATGCTCCTCAACGCAAACACGCATGAAGTCGCGCCGCGCGTCGCGCCGCTGGTCGCTGCCATCACGACGCATCAACGCAGTTTCTGACGCCGCCTGATCGCAACGCCGGCGCGTCGGCATGAACACGATGGCCGGAAGAAGGTTGTAGTCGCCGAGGGCTGTCAGCAGGATCGCCGGCGGCATCTCTGGCATGTGGAGTTTCATGAAAGGAAAAGGTCAAAAGAAAAAAGGCAAAATAGCGATAGTCATTTCCTCTTTTTCGCGGAAACAATTATCGCGCCGATGATTTTCGAGAGTTCAACAGCCTCGTTTTGTAGTTCCACCAGGCGCTTCGCTGGAACTATTTTTGCCGCCGCAAGTAAGCGAAGCCAGTAGATCGTTTCTCGCGCTTCCTTTAGTGCAATAGCATTCTTGCTGATGAAATCAAGTTTGCTCTGACCGGCCTGAGCTTCTTCCACATTTGCGCCAATTGACGTCCCCGAGCGTAACGGCTGCCAGCTGAGGGTTCGCGATACTCCGGCTTGTTCCTGGAGTCCCTGACATAGGCGAATGATGCGTAAAGAAAACTCGAAAGTCCGTTCTCGAATATCTTTCATTAGTACCTTTGCCTTTTGCCTTTTTCCTTTTGACTTTCGAGCAATCGCGAGATCTCCGGGTTTAGTCTTCCCTGATCGTTAACTAAAGGCAGCAGTCGCTGATCTGGAAGCAACATCGCCGCTCGTAACGGCACCGGCCGCGCTCCCGGGCGCGTTACAACTCCGCAACGAACGCCGCGCACTTCAGCAATCCACGCCGCAAACTCAGCGGCGTTTCCTACTGTTGCTGACAGCAGCAGCAGCCGGATGCGCGGCGGTGTCAGGATGATCGCTTCCTCCCAAACGTGACCGCGATCTTCGTCGCCGAGGTAGTGAGCTTCGTCAAGCACAACCAGATCTGCATCGACGTCATTACCGCCTCGCAGTGAATCAAAAAGTTGATTGCGATAAATTTCCGTGGTGCCGACGATTAGTTGCGCGTCGGTGTTGTCTTTTCGATCGCCGGTTAGTATGCCCACCCGATCCTCACCAAATTCTTCCGCAAACTCCTGATACTTGGAATTCGTCAACGCCTTCAAGGGGGTGGTGTACCAGGCGCGGCGGCCCGCATCCAGCAAGCGGCGAATTTCTTCCCGCGCAATCCAGGTCTTGCCGCTACCAGTCGGCGCTGTGACCAGCACGTCTTCGAATTCGACGGCAGCGAGCGCTTCCAGTTGAAAAGGGTCGGGTTTGAAAGACTCCGAGCGCGATGGCGTACCGATTCCTTCCAGGAGCTTTCTTACTTCGGGCGTCTGAGCACGTGTGTGATCGCTAGTTTTCGCGTTGATTGAGTTGTGTCGCGAGGATTTCGAAGGCGGTGCTGCGCCGCCCGATCGGTTTTTGTTACCAGATCGACGCTTCTTGTCAACAACTCTGTCACGTGAACGACGCATAATCCATTCTATCTTTGAGCACCCTGGCCACGAAGTGCTAACGTAGAGCAGGATGTCAAAAAGCTTTCGCAACGCCCCGCTGGCTGCGCGCGTCTAAGGCAGGGAACATTATCTTTCAAGAGGGCGTTTTATTAGTGAATGTTAGACCTTTTCGCAAATTTTGAAGTCAACAAACAGCCCCGCTGGCCGATTATTTCCAAGTTGTTGCTTGGCTCGTTGGTTCTGCACGCGATCTGCGCGGCGTCAGTGGTTTACGTTCCAGGTCTCAGAAGTGCATTTAATCTTGCCAGCTTGGTGGCCGACACCAGGTTCGTCGACAAAGACTATGAAAGAACACAAATCGGCGATGACGTCCAATTTGTAGAACTGGCTGGCGATAAATTTCATTACCCGGAAGGCTACTTCGCCCCCGAAGGTCAGCTCGCAGTCGTGCCTTCACCGACGCCGTTTGTTCCTTCGTTCGTAGCGCAGGTACAACCTCCGGCAGTTCAACCAGAACTTGGCCCATCACCATCGCCATCGCCGTCTCCAGTAGCTGCGGGCCCCTCGTCAACTTCGACTCCTCGCGCTGGCGCTTCGCCCGCGGCGGCAATCGCACAAGCGAAAGGGATTCCGAGTCCGAGTCCAACGCAGAGCCCGGCGATGACTGCTGATCAAGCGCAAACTGAACTCGAGAAGGTAGCTGAAAAAGAAAATCTCACCTTGCCGAAAGAAGGCGAGATCAATAAGCAGGCGCTGAAAGACTTCGCCATCTATGCCAAGAAAAAAGGTAAGCTCGATTTCAACCAGCCTTTCGAAATCATTATCGAAGCGGAACTGGATCAGGATGGCAAACTGAAGAACGCCAAATTCACCAAGAAGGCGGGCGATGCCAACCTGGTGGACTTGTTCGGCCGAATGGTCGCCGCGTTGAACGACAGTGGCTTCCTCATTTATCTGAAACCGCTCGACCAGGACAACCCTGGCTCGAAGGTAGTGTTCACGATCAAGCAGGGTGAGAGCGAGGTGTTGGCGACGGTAGAGTCTGAAGCATCTTCTGAAGAGAGCGCGCGTATACTGGCAAAAGGTTTCCAAATGGCGCTGGCGCTCGGGGCGCAGTCGCGCGCAGGCAAAGATGAAGAAGCACTGCTGCGAAGCACCAGCGCCGAGCCGGTTGGGAAAAAGATAGTTTTCAACTTTACTATGCCTCGACAGGCGGTCGTTGATCTCATAAAGAAGCAACTCGCCGAAAAACCAAGCTAGAAACAACCGGGCCAAGCTGATCGAACATCAACGAAGGCCCGCTTGATACCTTCTTCACGCTCAACTAAAATCAACGACTATTAAAATACTGATAAAAAGGCGACCCTTTTTTGTTCGCCGCGGATAAGAAAAGACTATGGGTTTCGATCAATTACTGACAAAAGTATTCGGTAGCAGCAACCAGCGTTACCTCAAAGCGATCCAGCCGCTGGTTGACCAAATCAATGAACTCGAGCCGACCATCAAGAAGCTGTCAGACGAACAACTGCGAGCGCGCACTGCGGAGTTTAAGGAACAACTGCAGCAAGCTGTTGCCGGCATCACCGATAAGGACGAAATCAAACATCGCGAACGTGAGGCGCTAGACGAGATTCTTCCCGAAGCCTTTGCGATCGTTCGGGAGGCAAGCGTGCGCACCACCGGCATGCGTCATTTCGACGTCCAGATGATCGGCGGCATTGTTTTGCATCAGGGCAGGATCGCTGAGATGCGGACGGGCGAAGGCAAGACTCTGGTCGCGACATTGCCGTCATACCTCAATGCGTTGACCGGTCGCGGTGGCGTCCACGTTATTACCGTGAACGATTACCTCGCCTCGCGCGACGCGGAGTGGATGGGTCAAATACATCGCTTCCTCGGTCTCGAAGTCGGTTGTATCCAAAACGACATGGACGACTTCGAACGCCAAACGGCCTACGCCGGCGACATCACGTACGGCACCAACAACGAATTCGGTTTCGACTACCTGCGCGACAACATGAAGTTTGACCTCGCTACCTGCGTTCAGCGTGGTCATTATTTCGCGGTCGTTGACGAAGTGGATTCGATCCTGATCGACGAAGCACGCACGCCGTTAATTATTTCCGGACCCTCGGATGAAGCAACCGACAAGTATTACAAGGCTGACGCGATCATTCCGCAGTTGAAAAAGGGCGAAGAGATCGAAGGGAAGAAAACCGGCGAATACGTTGTCGACGAAAGGCAGCACACGGCGGTGTTGACGGAAGATGGCGTCGACAAAGCAGAAAAGCTGTTGGGCGTAGGAAATCTTTACGAGCCCGCAAACATGGAACTACTTCACTGCGTCGAGCAGGCACTAAAGGCGCATACGCTTTACCGGCTTGATCATCAGTATGTGGTGCAGGAAGGCGAAGTGATAATTGTCGACGACTTCACCGGTCGTTTGATGAAGGGCCGTCGCTGGTCGGATGGGTTGCACCAGGCAGTTGAAGCAAAAGAGGGCGTGAAGATTGAGAAAGAGAACCAGACGCTCGCGACGATCACGCTGCAAAACTACTTCCGTCTTTACGAAAAGCTTTCGGGCATGACTGGTACCGCCGAAACGGAGGCGGCTGAGTTTCAAACGACTTACAAGCTCGACGTAATTGTTATTCCCACGCATATGCCGATGGTCCGTAGTGACTTTTCAGACGTGATCTACCGCACGCTGCCTGAGAAGTGGGACGCGGTGGTCGAGGAGATTAAAGACTGCTACGACCGGGGACAGCCGGCGCTGGTGGGTACTGTTTCAGTTGAGAATTCGGAATTGATCGCGAGCCGGCTGCAACGGGAAGCAGTTCCCCACAACGTCTTGAATGCGAAATATCACGAGCGTGAAGCTGAGATCGTTGCGCAAGCAGGACGCAAAGGTGCGGTCACGATCGCCACGAACATGGCTGGTCGCGGTACCGACATACTGCTCGGCGGCAACCCTGACTTCATGGCCCGGGAGTTTCTCAAGAAGGAAGAAATCGATCCTGACGAAGCAACCGAGGAGCAGTGGGCCGAGGCCTTTGCCCGCGCCAAGCAAATTGTAGAAGACGAGCATAAAGAGGTCGTGGAAATAGGTGGCTTGCATATCCTGGGTACCGAACGCCACGAATCCCGCCGCATCGATAATCAGTTGCGCGGACGTGCCGGACGTCAGGGCGATCCTGGATCATCTCGCTTTTTCCTGTCGCTTGAAGATGACCTGATGCGCATCTTTGCGGGCGACAAGGTCAAAGCCCTGATGCAACGCCTGGGGATGGAGAAGGGCGTGGCCATCGAATCCAAGATGGTCTCCAAACGCATTGAGTCGGCGCAGAAGTCGGTTGAGGGCAGAAACTTCGAATCGCGCAAACACCTGCTTGAGTATGACGACGTCATGAACAAGCAGCGTGAGACGATTTATGGTTTGCGTCGTCAGTTGATGGAACAACCCGATCAGCGTGAATACCTGATGGGCGATCCACTCCCGCCCGAGGAACGTGCGAAAAAAGAGGGGACCGGCGGTGGGGTCGCCTACGATCTGTTGGAAGACCTGACCAAGCAATATTTGAATCCTGACGTTGCGCCGGACGATTGGGACGTTGAAAACTACAAGCTCCAAATCAAGACGATTTACGATTTCGACGCAGATACCGAGCAGCTTGATATTCCGAACTTCACTTCGGCTGAGGTAGTCGAGGAGATATGGGAAAAGCTGAAGGTCAAATATGCCGACAAGGAAAAGCGCATCGGACCGGAAGCGATGCGCACCTATGAACGCATCATCATGCTCAACATCATCGATGCGCAGTGGAAGGACCACCTCCTGTCGCTCGATCATCTGAAACAAGGCATCGGCCTGGTTGGTTACGGCCAGAAAGATCCGCTGGTCGAATACAAAAAGCAGAGCTTCGACATGTTTCAGGAGATGCTAGACCGCATCGACACGAGCACGATCCGATCGTTGTTCAACCTTACCGTTGTTTCGGAAGAACCACCTGAGGCGTTGCAACAGCGTCGTATGCCGCGCCGGCCGACGCCAATGACTTTCACCGGGCCAAATCAGGGTGCTGCGGCGGCTGGGGAAGAAGCCGGAAAAGTGAAGACAGTGGTACGCGATCAGCCGAAAGTAGGTCGCAACGAGCCTTGTCCTTGTGGTTCAGGTAAGAAATACAAGAAGTGTCATGGAGCGAACTCCTGAGAAGTTAGTAATGACTTGTCGCGCTTCGTTTCGTTTTGAGTTACTAGTGCTAATCGCACTGCTGTGGTGCACCGGATCGGCTGGAACTACGTGCGCCCGCGCCTCACAAACTTCAAGCATCCAGGCCCAAAATGGCATTGAACTCTACGAAAAAGGCGACTTCCCACAAGCGATAAAAATCCTTAAGGACGCGCTGAAAAAAGATAAGAACAACGTAAAGACGTTGCACTATCTTGGCCTGGCTTACGAAGGCGCACTGAGAAGGCCATTTCAGCAGCACACCAAAGGACCTTTCAACCTGCGACAAAGGACGGACACCCTGTCTCAGTACTGCTTCAGATTGAATACAGCTTCAATCTCTACGGAACTGTCAGTACGCAGCTTGCCTGGATAGAGTAAACTCACCGAAGTTTAGTTCTGTCTCCCTGCTGTTTCCGATGACCACTACTTCGTCAACAAATCCCGCTGTTTTGGCCATCATTGGCGGTACCGCGCCACATCAGGCCAGACTCGCGGCCGCGAGCGGAATGCTGCCACTTCCGCAAAGCGATCTTTTTGAAGTACTGGTGGCGCTCCGCGACGCTGAGGATAGCGAAATTGCCGAAGCCGCTAAGGAAACCCTGGCGTCGCAGGACGCAGCAGATTTGTTGACAGCCGCCAAGAGTGCCGAGACTTCATCGGCCGTACTTGATTACCTGGCAACTTGTTCTTCAGAACATCGCGAAGTTCACGAAGCCGTAATCCTGAATAACCGAACTTCAGATGAAGCAGTCGCCGGTTTGGCATCGGCCACTTCCGACAGTTCGCTGTTGGATCTGATCGCCACGAATCAGCAGCGATTGGTTCGCTTCCCGAAAATCATCGATGCGATCCTCGCAAATTCCGATCGATCCGGAGATGCGGAACGACGGGCCCGCGAGACGAGGAAAGAGTTTTTTGAGAAGGAACGCGGAGCGCAACAGATTGCTCAGGAACTTCGCAGCCGGGGCAACACCGCCGCCGCTGAGTTTTTTGAAAGTGCGGATCTGAGCGGCGGATTGAGCGTTGAAGACGCCTGGTTAATCGCTCAGCACATCGAAGTCTCGGATGATGAACTGGACAATTCCTGGTTACCCGCTGAACGCAGTGAAGAACTGAAAGCAGAGACAGAAGAAGAACGGATGGCAAACTTCAAGCGGGCTGTAGAATCAGAACGAAGTGAGGTCGGTGAGCTTCCACCCGAGCGCGTAACCCTGATTCGACGCGTCATGTTCATGAATGCGAGAGATCGCGTGAAGCTGGCCATGAAAGGCGACCGCGAAGCGCGCACCATCCTGATCCGCGATTCTAATCGAATGGTGGCCACGGCAGTGATTCACAATCCGCGCGTAACGGATCAGGAGGTAGAAAACATTGCAGCCATGAGGACGGTAGCAGACGAAGTGTTGCGTCTGATCGCGCTTAATCGCACCTGGGCTCGTTCGTATTCAGTTATCCACAATTTGGTGCGCAATCCGCGCACGCCGGTGCCCACGGTGTTAACCACGCTGCCGCGCATTCGTAGCAAGGATCTCAAAAACCTGGCTCAGAATCGCAACGTTTCTGAGGCTACGCGCCGTCAGGCTTTGCGCCTTTCACAGGCCCGCACTGGTGACTAAGTCAAGAGTTTTGCCAAGCGATTCGGCCTCTGTTGAATGAATGAATTGCAGGGCGTTTGAAAGTTGTCCTTGACATGTCACCGGCAATCCGTGTAATTTCACACTGAATTTGATAAGGTGGCTTTCGAACCGGACGCGGCTTTCATTTTTATTCGCCGCAGTGAGGCTTTATCTCACCCGCAGATCGCACCCCCTGGTTTACGGGATCGGTCCGTAATGGCACGATTCTCAGTTCTTTGCAATCCCCTGAATTAACCCGAACCCGCCCGAAAGTTTTGCCCCGCCAATCTTAATTAGATTGGCGGGGCACATCTCTTTTACAAGGCTGGAGTGGGACTACTTACGGGCCATAATCTCTTCTCGTTCGGTTACCGACTGAACGATGGGAACTGGGGAGCGGATCTCTTCCAGCTTCCCGCTCATCTCTGCAAAAAGTCTTTCATACTGGTCGACAACTCGATCCCAATCATAGTAACGCTGCACTCGATCCTGGGCGCGATTACGGTAGCTCTGCACCAGCGATCCATCTCGCAACACTCGTTGCAATTTCTCCGCAAGGTCAAACTCGTTCTCGTAAGGTATGCCTGCCTCTCCGACCGCCTCGATGTTTTCCGGAGTGGCCAACGTCAACACACAGTTACCGTAGCCCATCGCTTCCAAAAGCGCCGGATGCGTACCCCCCACCTCGGTTGCATGGACGTAACAGTAAGCATTTTGCTGCAGGGCCCGGTAATCCTGGCCAAAGACAAATCCCGTGAAAACTATGCGCTTGTCTCCGCGGGCCCGCTCCTTCAAGTCAGTAATGTAATCGTGAGCGTAAGGGGCGTCGCCGACTATCAACAGCCGATAAGCAGTGCGCACTCTCTTGAACGCCTCTATGACCAGGTGGGCATTGTTTTCCGGTTCCAGACGGGAAACATACAAAACGTAGCGATTTGGCTCGGCGCGCCAACGGCGCACCGCAGCCCGATCCGGCCGCCGTTCGACTTCCGAGCCATAGGTGATCATCTCTGACGGTGCGTTATAGCGCGCGAGGTAGTAGTCCTGAATGACTTGCGCATCCGTCACCATCACGTTTGGAAGTATCGTCGCCAAACGCTCTGCTGCAAGATAGTAACTCCGTCCCAACCAACCCCACTTCTTACGTTTGTGTTCGAGCCCGTCAACGTTCAGGGCTATCGGTGTCCCAGTAAGTCTAAGGATCGGGGCAAACGGAGCATTAGCTGCATTACAAATCAACGCCGCGTCAAAACGCTGAGAAACAGCGTGGACCGCAGAAAGAAAGCAATGAACAACAGTGTCGAAGTATTTGTGTCGAATGGTAGGCAGGACTTTCAGCTTGACGCCGTGATACTCCAACTGCCGCGGTGAAACGTAGTGTGCCCGGCCATAGACGGTAACCTCGTGCCCGCGAGCCACCAGTCTTGTAGATAGATGTTCGGCGAAGGTTTCGAATCCGCCGTAGCTGGCTGGAATACCCCGAGTTCCGAGAATGGCGATGCGCATAAGGACTGAAATCGGATTCGTTTAGATATTGACCGCCCTGATTTTACCTGATTGGCCCAGCTAATCAACCCCGGCTGCTTTGCGATAAATGGCCAGAGTTTGACGAGCGGTTTCTTTCCAGCTGAAGAGTTTCGCGCGGGCCAAGCCTTGGACGCTAAGCTCTGCCCGTAAGTCTGAATCACTAATGACTTTTTCAATTGCGGCGGCTAACGCATCCACATCAAATGGATCGACAAGCATTCCCGCATTTCCGACAACTTCGGGCAGGCTAGTCTTATTCCCAACGATGACCGGTACCCCGCATTGCATTGCTTCCAACGGCGGAAGCCCAAAACCCTCGAAATATGAGGGGTAAACGAAACATTGAGCCCCCGAATAAAGCGCCGGCAAGTCGCTCTCTGGCACGTAGCCTGTCACGATTACGGAGGCGCTCAGTTCCAGTTCTTTGATCGCGCGGAGCGTCTCGTCATAAAGCCAGGCACATTTGCCTACGAGCACAAGTTTAGGGAGCTTAACCTCCGGTTTAGCACTGCGCAAGCGAGCATAAGCGGCTATGAGCCGGCCTAAGTTCTTGCGCGGTTGGATGGCGCCTACCGCCAAAACATAGTCGCCCTCTATGCCATAAGTTTGTCTAACGCGTTGCAGTTTTTCCTCATTTTTAACCGGACTGAAGTGAGCGGCTGCAGCCAAGGGAATCGCACTTATCCTCTCCGGATTCACCTGGTAGGTGTCGATAATATCTTTCCGGGCAAATTCCGAAAGCGCGATCACCTGCGAAGCCTCCCGTGCCGAGCGCCGGACCGTAATGCGAAGTTGCTTCCGACTACGCCACGTGAATGTTTGCGGCAGATGTTCAAACGAAAGATCGTGAATACTTACGACTACGGGACAAGGTGAGAAGGGTGGGGCGGTAAATTGAACGTGCAGGACGTCGACCGGATTTCGTCTTAGCTCCGCGCTTAAAGTCAGGGGAATGCGAATGAACGGCGTATGAGGCAAGGTGGACCGGACCGAAAAATTAGGCCACCTATCGCTAAAGCGCTCTACGGCTGCTCGCTTCGTTACGTAGAGCGTGTAACGATTTTCCTGGTCGATCTCAGCGAGCGCTTCAATTAGATTCGTTGCGTAGCTTTCGTTGCCGCCAAGTCCAGTCCCAACTGAGTGGGCGTCAATTGCTATTCGCAAGCGCCTACGCTCCTGGATCTAGAAACGAGCTACTTCTTGGCTGCCGCGGCTGCTCCGGAATCACGAACACGAGTGTCGCGCTCACGAATGCGCGCTGCCTTACCGCGCAAGCCACGAAGGTAATAAAGCTTGGCCCGGCGCACGCGGCCACGCTTCACCACATCAATGTGGTCAACGATCGTGGCGTGCAGCGGAAAGATTCGCTCAACGCCAATGCCAAAGCTGGTTTTTCGGACGGTGATTGTTTCTCTCGCGCCGCCGTGCTTACGTGCGATGACAACTCCCTCAAACGCCTGCAAACGTTCCTTCGTCTCAGATTCCTTAATGCGAACATGCACCCGGACGGTATCGCCTGACTGGAAATCAGGGATGCCCTGGCGCAGCTGAGTGTTTTCAATGTTATCTAGTCTATTCATGTCATTACTCCAAAAAGAACCTGAAACTCCAACGCAATTACTTCAATAGGTCGGGGCGATTTCGCTCGGTCTTGCGCAGCGCGGCTTCCCGGCGCCAGCGCGCGATCTCACCATGATTACCTGTCAATAAGACTTCCGGAACGCTCATCCCGGAAAACTCAGTTGGGCGCGTGTACTGCGGATGCCCCAACCTGCCTTCGGAAAATGATTCGTTCACAGCTGACGTTTCATTTCCCAACGCGCCCGGTAACAACCGCACTACCGAATCGATCACGACGATCGCCGCAGGCTCGCCTCCGGACAACACATAATCTCCTATCGAGATCTCGTCCGTAACGAGCGCCTCGCCTACGCGTTCGTCAACCCCTTCGTAGCGTCCGCAAATCAAAACTATTTGCGACGCGTTTTGTGAAAGATCCTGCGCAACTTCCTGCGTGAACACCCGACCCTGCGGCGACAAGAGCACTACTCGAGTTTCCGGAGAGTACTCTGCTCGATTGCCGCAACCGGTTAATTCCTGCACTGCGGCAAATATTGGCTCGGGCTTGAACACCATGCCCTCGCCCCCGCCAAAGGGCCGATCGTCGACAACATGATGTTTGTCGCTGGTCCAGCGACGCAAGTCATGCGCTGTGGTCTCAACTAACCGGGCTGCGCGAGCCCTGCGAATAATCCCGTAGTCAAACGCCTCGCGAAAAAACTCAGGGAAAATCGTAATGATGTCGCAGCGCAGCACAGTGCAAATTTCAAAGATAACTACAAATCCAGCAGGCCTTCCGGTGGATCGATTAAGATCCTCTTTCCGGCTATATCAATCTCAATAACGATCGACGCGACCATCGGAACAAACGTCTCGCGCTGTTCCTCATTCTCAACGACTAGCAACTCGACGCCGCCGGTTCTCAGCACTTCGCGAACCAGGCCGATTGCCTGACCGACCTTGCTTTCAACTAAACAACCCTCGAGCTCCCAATCATAAAATTCATCTTTGGCGAGCTCGATGCGTTCTGCTTCCGGAACACCGAACTCATAGCCCACCAGCGCTTGTGCAGATTCAATACTGTCGCAACCCGCAAACTTCAGAACCATTCGATCGTTCTGAAACCAATGGTTCTCGAGTTCTAATTGCCTACGCTCCCCTTTGAGGTTCACGCCCGTCAATTGCGAAACCCGATCGAACCGCTCGGGAAAATCTGTCAAAAGTTCGGCGACTAACTCGCCCTTCAAACCCCTGGTCCTGACTGCGCGAGCGACGATGATCAGGTCGTTATTATTTTCTTCGCCCGGCAAACTCATTCCACAATTTCGAGCATGAAACGGTGTTTGCGCTTCAAACTCACCGCGTAAGCCAGCGAGCGCAGGGCGCGTATGGTACGTCCCTGGCGACCGATCAACTTTCCCATGTCGCCGGCAGCCACTCTTACTTCAATAAGCGTTCCGCCTTGCTGTTCCACTTCGCGCACGTCGACTGCATCAACATCGTCAACCAATGACTTAACGACCATCTCGACGGCTTCTCTCATGAAGTTACAGCACCGCTCCTGTTAGGCTGCGACTTGGGCCGCGGCTTGCGCTTTACCGCTTGCCTTGATCAGCCGATCCACCGTATCCGTTGGCTGCGCGCCCTTTTCCATCCAGTAACGAACGCGATCGAGATCCAACTTAATCTCCGCCGGCTCGCGTGTAGGATTGTAGGTGCCTAAATTCTCGAGATAGGCGCCATCGCGCTTCGATTGTTTCTCCTTCACGATAATGCGATATGAAGGTCTCTTTTTCGCGCCGGTGCGCATCAGTTTAATTGCTAACAAATCCTTACCTCCTGCGAAAGTTCTGAGTCCTGAGTTCTGAGTTCTGACTCATCACTCTTCATCGTCCTAATGACGTTTCTTTTTTCGTTTCTTCTTAAGCTTCTTTCTTGAAGAGCCAGCGGGCGCCGCGCCTAACGACGGGAAAGACGGCATCTCATCTCCATCGTCCCCGATCCCAGCAAGTGCCGCCATATCCGGCATGCCGGCCATTTTCCGCATCATCTTGCCCTTAAGACCACTACCGCCAAACATTCCTGAACTAGTCAATTGCCGCATCATCTGCCGCATCTCTGTGTATTGCTTGATGAGCTTGTTAACTTCGGCAACGTGCGTTCCCGATCCGCGAGCTATGCGACGTCGCCGGTTGGCGTTTAGGATCCGGTGGTCTGTCCGCTCCTCGCGCGTCATCGAGTCGATGATCGACTCGGTGCGCTTCATTTCTTTCTCCATCTGCTTCGACTGCTCCTCGTCCATCTGCGGCATGCCAATGCCGCCGAGAAGTTGGTCAGGAAGCAGCTTCATTATCTTTGAGAAAGAGCCGAGTTTTTTGACCTGACGAAGCTGCGAACGAAAGTCATCAAGTGTGAACTCGTTTTTCTGAAGTTTTTTTAACTGCGCTTCGGCTTCAGACTGATCAACTTTCGACTGCACCTCTTCAATGAGCGATAACACGTCGCCCATTCCCAGAATGCGTTGGGCTACCCGATCAGGATAGAAGGGTTCGAGCGCATCATATTTCTCGCCGACGCCTACGAACTTTACCGGCTGACCTATTACCTGCTTGATGGAAAGAGCCGCGCCGCCACGCGCGTCACCGTCCATCTTGGTCAGCACCACGCCGGTGATCCCGACTCGCCGGTGAAACTCTTCTGCCGAACGAACCGCGTCCTGACCAGTCATGGCATCCGCCACAAACAGAATTTCAACCGGGTGCGTTTCGTTCTTGATCCTGACGAGTTCGTCCATCAACTCTTCGTCGATGTGCAAACGACCAGCAGTATCAATCAGCAACGTGTCGAAGCCCGTTTGTTGCGCGTGCTTAACGGCTTCGCGGACCAGCGTCAGCGGATCGTTCGTTTCGGTCTGTTCAAAGATCTGTTGGCCAATCGCCCTGGCAATAACTCTGAGCTGCTCGCGTGCTGCCGGTCGATAAACGTCAACCGAAAGCAACAGCGGCTTGCGTTCCTGATTGGCCGCGAGCCAGCGCGCGATCTTCCCGGTCGAGGTCGTCTTGCCGGAACCTTGCAGGCCGACGATCATGACGACGTTCGGGATTTGTCTGGTAAATACTAACCGGGAGGATTGGCCCCCCAACATATCAACCAGTTCGTCGTAAACTATCTTTACGACCTGTTCCGAAGGTTTAAGCTCCTGCCAAACCTCCTGGCCCTCAGCCTTTTCCTTGACAGAGGCTATAAAGTCTTTGGCGACTTTGTAGTTGACGTCAGCTTCAAGCAGGGCGAGACGAATCTCGCGCAATGCTGCATCCACGTGCTCTTTCGTCAGCACGCCCTCGCCGCGCAGATTCTTAAGAGTCCGTTTTAGCTTGTCAGATAAGGACTCAAACATAGATCACTCGGGCGAAGTTTCCTGCCAGCGGCGGAAACGGAGATGATAGCGGCCAGCCTAAAAGAGTGTCAAGGTAAGCGCTCGTCCCGCCGAAAGTCGCTAATATATTGATAGAGTTGAACTCCTGAGGCACTGTCACACTCTAGCGGCGCGGTGTCAGTGCCCGGACTTGTGCCAATGGAGGATCACTTGAAAATCACTCAGTCATCATTCGCCGCAAAAGCCCGGGTCACCGTAGCTGGACGTTCACCAGGCGAGAGCATCGGAATGTCGTTAACAGCGCTGGCTGATCTGTTGTTGGAGGTGGGGACAGTCGAGGCAATGAATCTTGACGGTGGCGGTTCGACGACAATGGTCATCCACGACAAGGCTGTTAACAAGCATTCCGATCAAACTGGCGAGCGTGCGGTTAGTGACGCGATCCTGGTTTTTCCCAAGTCAAACTAGCGGAAACCCTTGTGGACGACCCTGTTTGCATGTGTTAAATTCTACCCCGTTCGTCATTGCGTCACCTGTGCGGCTTCGTGGGAGTTGCCGACACACCCCAACCTACCGCTTGCTACAAATCGAGTGTGCAGTGAAAAACGGGCTGTATTAACCGTATCTAAAGGACTACATGGCTAAGCATTCAGGCTCCAAGGCTGGTGATCCACCGCCGGTCGAATTCCCTAGCGGAAAGGGTGTGGTCGATCTCGCGGATGCGCGTGTGCGATTAAGCTCGCGCTCGCGACCGTCGAATCAAAATCTGCTTGAAGAGTTAGACGAAGTTCGTTCACTCCTGGATCAGGGCCTGTCCGCTGAGGCCAAGTCTCGGATCTCACTCCTGATCGCGGCAGCCAAAAACAATCCTTCTATTCTTGCGCTCGCACGTTGTGCTCTTTCGACTGCGCTGGAAATGCAGGGCCAATATCGCGACTCCCTTGCCGCGGTGGCGATGTATGAGTCGCCTGAATCACGCACGAAACTCGACCAGCAAGCTATCCAATCGCTAAAGGTTCAAATTGGTCTCGCTTATAACTACGGCGGGGACCATCCAAAGGCCATCTCAATTTTGAAAGGTGCGTTGCGGGAGTTTTCCGAGACCGACGCTGATAACGGTCCGATCTATGCCGCCCTGGCGCGCGTCTATCGCAGCATCACGGAATACCCGATCGCTCGAGACTATAACCAGCGGGCCTTGGAACACTTTCGCCAAACGGGCGAATGGCGTGGTTTAGCGGAGGCGTATTTTGGAATCGCGCTATCTGACCTTCAGGAGGGCGATTACGAGGCCAGCCTGGAGAACCTGCAGCAAGCTCTAAAACTCATTGGCGATCACCCTGCCAGCTACACGCTAGGAAAAATCTACGCCAACATGGCTGGCGCCTGCTGGTTCTTGAAACGCCCTCAAGAAGGAGTGCGCTACCTTGAGAAGGCGATTTCCTACTACGAGCGCACCGACCATAAGGGCAACGCAGCAAACGGTTATAACAATCTCGGGATCAATCTGATTCTGATGGGTCAATGGGGACGCGCTCAGGAAGCTCTGGAGCGGGCCCTTTCCCTGGCCACAGAAGCAGACGTACGTGCTGAGAAAGTACCGATGATTCTGGATTCGCTCGGCGAATTACTAATGCTGCGCGGAGAACTTGACGAGGCCAAGGATTATCTTGAGCGGGCCGTCGGTCTTGCCAATGAAGACGGCAATAAGTGGTATGCGGGCCAGGCCCTCAGAACGTTAGCCCGTTGCTATTTGGCGATGGAGGATCACTCCAAGGCCCTTGCGAAAGGAGAAGAAGCTCTCGCTGTAGCGCTAATGATCGGTGATCGCCAGGCTATTTGTGAGTCGCGCCTGATCCTGGCGGAAGCGAATCTACAAAACGGCGAGATTGAAAAATGTTCTGCAGAGTTGGACAAAGTCACCGAGGAAACAACTGACTCCACCACTGATCTGAGTTTTGCCGGCGAGACGCACAGACTGCTGGGCATGCTGGCTGCGGTCCAGTCTGACTTTTCTTCAGCGGCCCAACACTTCGGCAGCAGCGTTTCAATTTTTGACATGCTCGGCGATCGATATCGCGCCGCCCGCGCTCATAGCGAACTCGGACGCGCCTACGCTTCCAACCAGCCTACCCGGGCGATGGAACATCTTTCACGAGCCGTAAACGCCTTTCGAGAGCTTGGAGCAAAACTTGAACAGAACCGAGCGGAAGCAACGCTTGCCAATCTCGATCGCACTGCGCCCGAAAGAAACGAAGAGCAGTCGGCGCTTCCGCAGTTACTGACTATGCGCCTTGCCGAGGCAGTAACTTCCCGCGAGCTATTGCTGCGAGAACTGGCAGCAATCATGCGTCAGGAAACTAATGCGAAGTCTGTCATCATTACCGAACCGGGCGAACACAATCGCCGGCGAGTTGTGATCGCCCACGGTTGTACTCCCGCCGAAAGCGCGCAGATTGCTGAACAATTGGATGGGTTGACCGACGAGGAATCACAGGCGGCATATGCAAAGAAGAACGATGCGGCAATCGTCCAGCTCCGTTCATCACACGCACCACCGGCTACGCTCTACATATCTCCCAAGAGCCGCGCGAAACTTCCCGGCGGACTTTCACTGGAGCCGCTAATGCGTGTGGCTGAACTTGGCATGGACGTTTGTGCGCTGCGGGCAGGTTCACAAAAGGGTTCGCGAGTTCAACAACCGGCCGAGCTCACCGGCACCAGCTTGATGCCCGGGTTCATTCATTCCAGCCCGGCGATGACTAAACTCGTCGAAGAAGTTCACAAGATTCGGTCTTCGGACGTGACCGTTCTCGTCACTGGTGAATCCGGAACCGGCAAGGAACTAGTGGCGCGCGCAATACACGCCCTGTCGAGCCGGCGCTCGAAGGTTTTCGTTCCGTTTAATTGCACTGCGGTTCCCAAAGAGCTTTCAGAGGGTTACCTGTTCGGATATCGCCGCGGCGCCTTCACGGGCGCGGTGACAGATTCGGCGGGCGTCATACGTACGGCTGCCGGAGGAACATTATTTCTCGACGAAATAGGCGACCTGCCGCTCGATCTGCAGCCAAAGCTGCTGCGGTTCTTACAGGAGGGTGAAATTCAACCGCTTGGGGAACAGCGTCCGCTGAAGGTTGACGTAAGAATCATCGCTGCGACGAACACCGATTTGGAAGAGATGGTCGCGCAGGGCAAGTTTAGGGAAGATCTTTACTATCGACTCAACGTGATCCGTTTGCGCGTGCCCCCGTTGCGCGAGCGGCGCTCAGAGATTCCGACGATCGTCAATTACTACATTAATCATTACTCGGCAAAGTTTGGTCGCCGGGACATCCAAATCACGCCGCCGGCAATTGACTTGTTGATGGTGAGCGATTGGCCGGGCAACGTGCGACAGCTGTGCAATGAGATTCAACGAGTGGTCGCGCGCGCCGAAGACGGAACAGTGATAACGCCCGATAACCTGTCCCCGGAACTTAAGCGAACATCCGCACCAGCAACGCCAAGCTCACCAGCATCGACGCTTGCTTCGATGCCTGCCAGCTCCTTGCAAAATGTCACGCTCGCAGACGCGCTCGCAGACGTTGAGCGCCGTATGATCGCCGATGCTCTACGCAAGCATAATGGCAACATTTCTCGCGCTGCCCGAGAACTCGGACTCACCAGGCGCGGCCTCTATCTCAAGCTCGAGCGCTATCAACTGAGCGCCAGCGCCTAAGCCTAGTCGATCCCCAGTAGTGCGCGGACATCCTTGCCAACTAATTCAGATCTTGAATTTGTGGGATTGCTCTTTCGGGCTGCTACTTCGTTTGCAATTGCCGCAATCGTCCCAATATCAAAGGGTTTCGAGACTACCCAGTCGGCCTTTATTGCCTGCCGTGCATCGCAGCTAATTGCCTCGGCCCAGCCGCTCACGATCGCCAAAGGAATCGTCTCTGACCGCTTGCGAATTTCACTAGCTAACTCCCAGCCACTCATTTCAGGCATGCCGATGTCAGTGAAGACAACATCAATCTTCCCGGCCTTCGCGTCATAGAGTTTCAATGCCATCTCGCCGCTCTCAGCAACTATTACCTCGCAACCCTCGCCCTCCAGCGCTTCGCGAAGCACTTCTCTTACCGCCATTTCATCGTCCACGACCAACACTCTCAACTTGTCCTGGCCAGTAGCGCCCTGCGACGATTCTGAATCCGTTCCTGTAGCTGGTCTGGCGGCTTCGGCAACCGGAAGCGAAATACGGAAGATGGTGCCGCGGCCTGGTTCGCTCTCCACGTCAATCGAACCGTTATGTCTGCGGATGATGCCAAAGCTCACTGCCATTCCCATCCCGGTGCCGCCCTTGCCTTTAGTTGTGAAGAAGGGATCGAACAAGCGCGACTTAACATCTGGTGTCATTCCCGTGCCGTTGTCGGCGATAGTCAGGACAACGCGTCCGCTGGTCTCCTGTGAACTCATGCGAATCTCGCCGCCTGATGGCATTGCATCGATGGCGTTATAAATCATGTTAACGAGGACTTCCCGAAGCTCCACCGCATCGCCCAATACCGAGGCAGTGCAATCGGCCACCAACGCCAAGCGAATCTGTGGGCCATCAACCCGTGACTCCCAACGCGGCCGACTCATTTCACAAACATCCTTCATCAATCCAGCGACGGAAACAGGCTCGAACTTGCGGCTTGGTTGTCTGCGAGCGAAATCCTGTATGCGCCGGATGATGTGAGCACCATCCTCAGCGCTCTTCACGATCATCTCGATGCCGGCGCTGATCTTTTCGGCGTCTTTCGTGCGCAACAAGAGCTGCGCGCGTCCCAGAATTCCGGTCAGAGTGTTGTTGACATTGTGAGCGACGCCAAAGGAGAGTTCTCCGAGGGCGGCCATCTTTTCGGCGTGGGTCGCTCGTTCTCGCAGTTCTTCATACTCGGCATGCGCGGCAGCAATTCGCGCCAGACAATTCCTCAAACGGTCGGAGGTAGAAGCATGCTGGGAATTCGCCAGCAGTTGGCTGGCTTGCGCCCCGATCTCCTGGCGTTCATCTTCACCAAGGTGTTCACACATCTCCTCGATCAGAATCAGCAAGGCTCGGCCCGCACTTTCGTAGTCTCCGCATCGCTCAGCAACACGCCGGGCACGATGAAGAATTGGTTTCGCCTCATGGCGCCGCCCGAGCTTGCAGAGAACCAAGCCATGTGTGGTGAGCGCCTCGGCGAGCAAAGCCTCTTCGCCGGTTGTTTCCATCGTTTCCACGGCACGAGTCACCGAACTTTCGGCCAATGGGTAACGCTCGGAGGCAAGATACAGCTGGGCGAGGGTCTCATCGACTTGGGCCCGTCTGACCTGATCTCCAAGTTCCTGAAATAGCTTCCCGGCCCGCTCGAGATGGTGTTGGGCTTCGTCAAACCTTCTCAGCGCAGACAGCAGGTAGCCGTGATTGTTCTCAACGATAGCCGTGTAGCGGTGATTACCAATCCCTTCAAAGTGTAAGAAGGCGTTCTTATAGTGATCCAAGGCGCGGTCGAAATACTCATTTCGACTTTCCGCGATGCCCAAGTCCTTAAGGGTGGTTGCGAATTCGAGGTGAAATCGGCCCAACGTCCAGGGAGAAAGATAGTTTGTGAGACGGTCAGCTTCATTGAGCAATTTCACCGCGTCGTGAAGCCGGCTCGCATGGCGTTCAAGCGTTGCCAACCGAACGAGGGCAATGCCCTTCAGTTCGGTTTCTCGGTCCGTTAGATCCTCAAGTGAGGAGCGAAGCGAGTTGCGAGCAAGATCGAACAATCCCTGGCGGTAATAACAGTAGCCGAGCTCAGCCCGACCCTCTCCCGATCGCGCTGTTTCGCCGAGGTGGTCAAACATCGCGACCGCTCCGCTCAATAGTCGCTCAGCACAGTTTTGCCCACCATCCACGTGCCGGGTACTGGCTACCCAACCACTTAACGTCCCAGCGGTAAGGAGCAGTTCAGCCGCCGCCAATTGGCTTAGTCCAACCTGTTTTGGCCATTCGCCGATTGCCCACCAAGGTTGAAGAACCGCGCATCCCGCGTCGTAATCCCCAAGTTCAAACTTGTCGCGCGCAATTCTGCAACTCTCCAGAACCAGCTCGCTCTCAGTCGAAGGCGCGCGGTTGACAGGTTGACTAGAATTCGCTTGTATCAGTCGCATTGGGTTTCTTGCTGGTGGAGGGTGCGCCGCTATCGTCCGTTTCGAAGTGAACTCACCACTACGTGACGAGTGGTTACCAAGTATACACGTGCATACCGTGGTAACAAGAAGACTATGTTTGTGATAAACGGGCGTCTTATTCGAGTTACTTGCGTTTTCAAGGTTATTTATTTCCCTGCTGTATACGCGCTAACCAGTTTTGGCTGACGAGCACCGATCAGCCTTGAGCTGACTGGTCAAACCCGTAAATTACTGCGTTCAAATGAGTTAAGCGTCGTGATTGAGGGCGACGCGTTTGTGGCACAAAGGTTGATTTAGGAAAGAACGAACAAGTTGACAGGGGTCGCTACAACAGAGGTGACGCAAACCCCCAAATAGCGAACCACAAAGTTAATCGCCTGACACTAGGAGAAATAAAATGAAACGCTTCCAGTCAATCCTTTGCGCATCAGTCATAACCTTGGCAATGTCCTCAGCTGCACTCGCCGGTAATATCTCGGGAGCTTCGAGCAGCATCGCCGGCAACATCTCCGGTGCTCCGGGGAACATTTCCGGCGCTCCTGGGAACATCTCAGGCAAGGCAGGCAACATCTCGGGCTTGGCCGGTAATATTTCCGGACTTACCTGCGACGTTATCACTAGCTTGATAGGTTCGATCCTCGGCTAAACGTAATCGCCTCCAAGCGGGTAAGTCATCGCGACGCGATATCAGTCAATATGCGTCCCTTCTCTTCAAAGATCGTTCAGTTTGGCGAGAAAACCGCTAATAAAGCGCTCGCGCGATGATAGTTGGCAAGCGACATGCCAAGTGGTTGCTGAAGCCAGTGAAGTTTGCAACCACTTTATAGGAAGGTTCAGCGCGATGGAGATCGTCTTGAATAACTTGGGATTAACCAGGATGACGGGCTTGAGATTTTCCGCTAGCGCAGCAAATATCCTACGGGGTTACATACCTCCGACGGATCAGTGGAACTGAAACGCAGCCCAAATCTTAGCCACTCGAACAACAGGATTATCGTGAACGCAAGACCTCACGTCTTTCTTTATTCTGGATACGCAATCGTCTAGTTAGCAAGTTGAGTTGGGGCCAGCCCAACTCACTTTTGCTCTCCACATAAAGCCTATTGTGTGTCAGGCGGCGATTTGATGAGTTCAGACGGCGTGGCCGTGGGAATGTCGATAGATAGCCAGAGTCAGTCCCATTACCATGTAGAAGATCATTACTACTTCGGAGTCGCCCCAGTTGTAATGCACCAGCCCGGACGTGAAGAACCCCGCGAGTCCGCTCAATGCTCCCAAGAGGATCCCACGTTCAATCCAATCGAGCTTCGAGCCGTGCCGTAGCGCTCGCCAGAGTGTTCGCGCGTAAGTTAAGAGGAATGCCAGCCAAAGAAATAAAGCCGGCAAGCCGCGCTCAAGCGCGATTTGCAACAAGTTCGAGTGCATGTGACCCCAGGGAATCTTCCCGTTATCAAACATGCCCCAGGCGCGCCAGTGCGCTTTGATCGAGTCCATACCCACACCAATGAGCAGATGGCGTGGCTTGCTGACAAGCAAGTTGAACCCCTCTCGCCAGACAGTTTCGCGCCAGGTGGTTGATTGATCCGTTTGATCGATAAAAGCAACATTGCGTTTCTGTTGAAGCACGAAGAGGCCTGCCAGTATTACTGGTATCGCCAGGAAGCCAATCACAATTAATGCGCGCCGACCAACACCAAGGAGCAAAACGATTAGCGTAGAGACTAAGCACCCCAGCCACGATGCGCGAGTCACAGTCAACAGCAATGCGCCACCCATTCCGGCAAGGCAAACTAACAACAGCGCACCAGTCCAATTCCTCTTTACTGGTAAACTCACAAAGATTCCCAACGCCAGCGCGATGATCAACTGCAACGCTTCCGCATAAGTCACAAACTGTCCATAAAAACCAGTCGCGCGCCAATCTCGTCCTCTTGTCCAGCTTCCAATGCCAAGTTGTTCGACAGGAGTATTCCCTGGTAGGACAGCGCCTCTCGGGATTTTGAAAACCGGCAACAGTTCGTGCCGATAAGTCAGAACCGCAACCAAATCTGGGCCACGTCTTCCAGGTTCCTTAAACGTCAAGAGAGCGTTGAGCAAATCTTGCGGGTCTTCGAGTTTCTGTCCGTCGACTTGCAGGAGAGTGTCGCCATCGCGAATGCCTGCCTGGTAGAGCGGACCATTTGCTGAAACGCCATGGACTTGTACAGCTCGTCCGAGCAAGCGCTCCCCAGCGGTGTAAACAACATTAACCATGCACGCCGAGATCAGCGTGAGCGCAAGCAGACGGGCGATCCGCAACGACGGTATGTTCTCGACAAACAAATAAATAATTGTGAACAGACTTGCGGCCCGCAGCTTACCGATCGACACCATCGGCTCGTAGGAAAGGAATGACGAAAGGCCGGTGAGGATGAAGAAACCGAGTGCAAAGTAATCGACTGGCGTGCGAAAGAGTGTGGGGCGAGGTTGAATTGCATGCCGGGCCAACCAAAGAGTCAGGCCAATCAGCCAGGCACTTTGAGTTGCGGCGATCGAGTTTGGCGCAGCAGCGGCGAATACAAAAAGAAAGACGAGGATCGCGGCATCCAATATCTTCGCAGCCTGACTCTTAACCTGAGGTTCCTGATTCAACTTGGTTTAGTTTATGTGCAACGCTAATTAGTTGATCCAATCTGAGCGTCTTTTATCTTAACAATTAGAGCCGGGCGGGTCCGCTTTAGGATAGGAACCTACTTGCGTAAACTTCACTTGTCTGGGGCGATTGTTTTTCCATTCGTAATAATAAATCCCGCTCGGGCCAAAGCGCCTTCGCCGGGCCGGCCGATATTTGGCCGCCCAATCGCCTTCAACAGCCAGCTGTTGGAGTGAAATGTCCTGATATCTTCGCCTTCGGGAATTTCGTAGTCGCCGACAATCCCCGTCCAACCTTTAAACTCTTTTGGGAAGTAAGCCCGGCCATTGCTCGCATCCACTATCCCGGTAATCGAACAGCCCGTGCCGCAGCCCATCGCGACGAGCGCATAGTGACTGGCAAAGTTTACGCCTTCATCTCGCATTTGTTGTTTCATCGAGGTCTTGTACATTCGCGCCAATGGATGGCTACGCAAGCTAAGCGGCGCCACCGTTCCACGCCAAACTGCCATAGGATAATCCTCAAAGCGGGGCGTCCTGGAGTCCTGAGCAACTAACAACAGTCCAGCCGACAGAAAAATCACAACGCAACAAAAAACCGAACTCGCATTTCTCATAACTCTAATAGCCATCGCCGCGCAACATCACCAGCACCGTGCGCAGGATGATTTTCAGATCAAACAGCAGGGACCAATTCTCGATGTAGAAAAGATCTAACTTCACCATCTCCTCAAACGGCAATCGGTTTCGTCCGGAAACCTGCCAGAGCCCAGTCAGTCCCGGCTTCATATCCAAACGTTTGCGGTGACGAAGTTCGTACGCTTCAACTTCATAAGGGATTGGTGGACGTGGACCAACAACACTCATGTCACTGCGCAGCACATTGAACAGCTGCGGTACTTCGTCAAGACTCAATCGACGCAGTAGGCGCCCGACGCGCGTAATCCGCGGATCATCCCGTAATTTATAAGCAGGCTCGAGGTCATCTCCCACGTTGGCTGCGGCGTCACCCGCAATGAACTTTCGCTGATACTCGCGATGGATTTCACTGTCAGCGTCCACGCGCATGGTGCGAAATTTGTAGACAACAAAAATGCGCCCGTCCATGCCCACGCGCTCCTGCACATAAAACACCGGGCCCTTAGAATCAAACTTGATCAGCAGCGCTATTAGCAGCCAGAAGGGCGACAGCAACGCGAGTGTCAGAGCGGCAATGATGATATCGGAGATACGCTTGGTGCCGCGCGCGAAGTCAGAAAGTGGCTCGCGAAAGAGTCTGATCATTGGTAACGCACCAATCTGATCGACTTCAGTCTTACTCGGCAAACAATTGAACAGGCTGGGAGCGATGCGGAATTCAATGCCGCGACGTCGACCGCAACGCATCATGACGTCGAAGAGCGCGTCTGCATTAACGTGATCGTCAGCGATGATCACTTCGTTCGCGCCTGACTCGCGGATGGCCTCGGGCAATCCCTCCAGGTTGCTAACTACGGGCACGCCTTCGTAGATTCTCGCCTCCTCCATGCCTTGAGCCCCGCTCTCGACCACACCAATCACCCTATACCCGAGTGAGGGACGTTCGCGCATCTCCTTAATGCAGAACGCCGCTTCAGGGCCCCTGCCAACTACGAGTGTCGGAATCAGATTGATACCGCGCAACCTGAAAAAAGTCTGGGCACTGCGTACCAGCAACCTTATCGAATAGAGACTTCCCAGCGCGATCAGAAAATCCAACACGAAAACGCTACGGGCATAAGAGAACGCTCGGTAGTTGAAACCGCCACGATACAAGAATGCGGCTGACACAATCAGCAGCGACCCGATCGCGGTCGACTTAAATACCCGGATGCCGTCATCGAAAAAAGAAAACTCACCGCGCAACCGGTAGAGATCGTAGTAACGTAAAGCAAGAACGCGAATCAGAATTACAAAGAGCATTAGCGCGCCATAAGGGGCGAATTTAGCGCTCCACTCATAGCCGGCACTAGTCTGCTGAAACACCGGCCCGCCTTCGCGAAGGTAATAGGCGGAGGCAAACGACGCCGTTGCGATCATGCTGTCTGTAACCAACAATACGGTTTTGATGGAAGGTATGACCCAATGCGGCGCGCGCGAAGGAGCCCGCACGATACTTGCTTCAACTAGCGGATTTTTGATTTGCTCAACTCTCACGATCTTCGCGACTGCCTGGGACTACGGACCCTGCTCAATTCAGCCCTAGCATAGCAAAAGTTCAAGTCTCGAGTATTAGATCGGCCACCGCAGTCGTCAGGGAGTTTGCGGGTCGCGCCTTCGCTGTTCCCTTTTTCGCTAAGGCAAGCTGGCTAACATCCGCCGCCGTCGAGATCCGGCGCAACCGTCCTTCCCGTAGCAACTGCTCGTCTATCGCAGCCCACTCGCCTAAATAGATTGACGCCGCCGGGATGCCTAAAGCTGCTGCTTCTCGATTCATTGTTCCGCCGGCGCTGACTACCAAATCGCTCTGCGCAATCAGATTGCTTCCGTCAAGGGGGCTCGCGGGCACGATCAACTTCGCGCCGGCGCGAGCGCCGTAGTTCTTACGTTGCGACTCGTTGCGCGGCAGCAGCACAATCTTTACTGCAGGCGTAGCGGCAAGACGCTCGAGTAGTTGGTCGAATAGTTCATTTTCAAACCGATGATACAGCGCCTCGCTTGCGGGCGGGCGAACGGTGACCAGAATGTCGCTCGCGGTGATCCCCAATTGATTGAGTTGTTGTAGAAATTCCGGGTCGGCTTGAAAGTCGCCGAGGTAAACGTCTTCCTTAATTCCATCGTAGCGTTTTACTTTTGCGGGAGCGGCGCCGAACCGCGTCAGTGCCGCGTCGGGAAACGCACGAGGAACAATGATACGAGAAGCCATGCGGAACGCGAGATGATTTGCCGGCTGATGTTCATAATCCATCAGCGTGACTGTGCGCAACGACAAAGCCCGCGCCGCCAAAATCTGGGAATATGAATTGTGACTGAGGGCTAGATCGAATTTATGTCCACGCGCCCAACGCGCGAGCGCCATTCCGCGCTGCACCAGGTTTCCGGCTTTGCCTGAGAGCGAACCGCCGCCGTGTCCGCCAATCACCTGGGGCGTGAATCCTGCGGCTTCGGCAAGCGGGACTGTTTCGGCAAAATCACGCGCAGAGACAACTACCTCGTGATTGCGTCGCAGGAATTCATTGGTGAGCGAGCGAAAGAAAGGGACGTGCGGAGAGTTTGCCAGATCAATCCAGATTCTCATTGACAGATTGGCGCCTGAACAAATCCCGATTAGGTGTGGACCGCAAGTGATCGCCGGCAAAAGTGCAGCACCGATTCCGAGATCTGCTTGACGGTTTCGTCCGTTAACTCAGGATACATCGGTAGTGACATCACCTCGCGACATACCTGTTCTGTTTCCGGCAAGTCGCCCTCACTGAATCCGAGATTGTTAAAGCCGCGTTGCATGTGTACCGGAATGGGGTAGTGAATGCCACTGCTAATCCCGTTAGCCTGGAGATGATCACGCAGTTCATCCCGTTGGTCGGTGAATAGCGGGAAGATGTGATAGACAGACTTGCAAGCCGCTGGTTCGAGAAGCAGACGCAGCCCTGAATCTGATAGCGCTTGCGAATATGTTTTCGCGTGCTGGCGTCGCGCAGCAGTCCAGTCATCGAGATGCTTGAGCTTCACCCCAAGAATCGCTCCCTGAATAGCTTCCATGCGGAAGTTGTAGCCCACCCGCTGGTGCAGGTACTTTGCGCTTTGCCCCTGATCGCGTAGTTCCTTAATGATCTCGACATATTTCTCGTTGTTGGTGACGACCGCACCGGCCTCGCCGTAGGCACCGAGATTCTTTCCCGGATAAAAACTAAAACACGCCAGGTCGCCCATGCTGCCCGCGCGCCGTCCGTTGTATTCGGCGCCGACCGCCTGCGCTGCATCTTCAATTACAAGCAGGTTGTGCCGGCGCGCGATCTCCAGGATCGGATCCATCTCGGCGCAGGTGCCGTAAAGATGGACCGGCATGATCACCTTCGTCTTCGGAGTGATCGCCGCTTCAATCTTTGCCGGATCGATGTTGCAAGTAAGCGGATCAATATCGACGAAGACCGGCGCCGCTCCGGTGTAAAGGATTGCGGCGATGGTCGCGACAAAGGTGTAACTAACTGTAATAACTTCGTCACCAGGACCTATACCGGCCGCAAGCAGGGCCAAATGCAACGCACTGGTTCCAGAGTTTACGCCGAACGCGAAACGCGATTGGCAGTAAGCCGCAAACTCGGTTTCAAAGGCCTCGACCTTGGGACCCAAAATGAATTGACAACTATCAAGCACCTCAGCAATAGCGCCATCAACTTCGCTTTTGATGCTCTGGTACTGCGCTTTAAGATCTACTAAAGGAATCATATTTTGGAGTGCGGCGACTTGTCGCCGCTTTTGTACTTGATCAAAATTACGCGATCTCGACCAATTGACCGCGGGCCAGCAATGACTTCTCCGCCGCCTCGACGATCTTCACGAGTCTCAATCCAGCCTGGCCGTCCGTTTCCGGCTGTTTACTATTTTCAATACAGTCAATGAAGTGTTGCGCTTCAATTTGTAACGCCTCGGTCGCATCCAATCGCGGCGCCCACATATCGCCGGAACGATAACTGACCAGCATCTCGTAAACTGCTTCCGGACTTTGTGACAGCGTTACACCTTTATCATAAACCTTGACCTTCTCGCTCGGCTCCAGGTCGTCATAGAGAATCATCTTCTCGCTGCCGCCGATGAGCGTGTGTCTAACCTTGACGGGCGTTAGCCAATTGACGTGAACGTGCGCGATCTGCGGATTTGCAAAGAAGAGGGTGATGTAAGCGACGTTTTCAGGTTGTCCGGGAATATGGCTGATGCCGGTTGCCGAAACAGCGGTAGCTTTGGTCGGCAACACATAATCCATGATCGAAAGATCGTGAATTGCCAGATCCCAAATTACGTTCACGTCGTGTTGAAAAAGCCCGAGGTTTACGCGAACCGCATCATAATAATAAATGTCGCCGAGGGCGTTAGACGTGATTAGTTCGCGAATTTTTCTGACCGCGCTGGTGTAAACGAAGGTGTGATCGACCATCAAAACACGGTTGCGGCGCGCGGCTTCTTCAATCAACTGAACCGACTGTTCGGAGTTTGCGGCAAGCGGCTTCTCGATCAACACGTGCTTGTCAGCTTTGAGCGCCGCCATCCCCAACTCGAAATGTGATGACACTGGCGTGGCGATCACGATTGCATCGATCGATGGATCCGCAAACAGTTCGCTGGAATTGCCGACTATCTTGATCGTCGGATAGCGAGCCGCTAGCGTTCCTAGTCTTTCAGTTCGCAGATCGCAAACGGCAACCACTGTGGAGCCCGGCGCTTCCATGAAGTTGCGCACCAGGTTGGGACCCCAGTAACCGTAACCAATAACTCCAACTTTGATCATCCGGTCTCTACCTTCGAAGAGGTTCTTCGCTTTCTTACGTCGCCAATCACTCGCGCCGGAACGCCGGCGACAATCGCATAGTCAGCAACGTCGCTCGTCACGACCGCTCCCGCGCCCACCAGCGCTGACTCACCGATCGTGACGCCGGCCATAATCGTCGCGTTACTGCCAATCGATGCCCGCCGCTTTACCAGCGTCCGAACCACAGTCCAGTCTGCTTCCGTTTGCAGGGTGCCGTCATCGTTCACCGCGCGCGGATACGGATCGTTCGTAAACATCACACCGTGACCGACAAAGACTTCGTCTTCAAGCGTTACCCCCTCACAAATAAAAGTGTGTGAAGAGATCTTACAACGCGGACCAACGATCGCGTTTTTCTGAATTTCGACAAACGCTCCGATCTTCGTTTCCTGAGCGATCGTACAGCCGTAGAGATTCACCAACTCCGGCTGGAAAATCTTTACGTCCTTGCCCAACGAAACATCAGAAGCAATCGGCATTTTTATATCTCATGTGGGACAGACATTCTTGTCTGTCCCTTCTCCGCCAAAATGGACAGGCAAGAAGGCCTGTCCTACTTCTCTTCCAGCAAACGAGCTAGCGCGTAAAGCATCCAGCTTTGCGTCCAACGCATGTATGGCGTGTGAACGGTATAGAACCGGCGGCGTTGATAGTAAAAAAATCCGCGGGCATCGCGCAGGTTACTAATTGTCCAGGCAGCAATTTTTTCCGCCAACAACGGCGCGCTGTTATCCACTTCACGCAACTCCAGCAGAGTAATGACTGCCGTAGCTGCCGCGTGCGCGTCCGCTGGATAAAGACTGTCATGGTAGTATTTCGGCCACCCGTCCGCAAGAAAGAAGCGCTCCTTCCAGAACGCGTAGCCACTCTGCAACGCCTGCTTGATTTCGTCATCAGTGTGGCTGCAAGACCTTGCTATTCGCGCCAGCGAAAGAAACACGTAAGCAGTGTGGAAATTGTCGACCCACAGCTGGCCACGCTCGGCTCCGTAGCCCCAGGAGCCGTCTTCGTTTTGCCTGCGAACAACGTAGCGGGCCGCCCGCAAAGCCAAATCACAGAACGCAGGTTCTCCGCTCAAGGTTCCGACGCTCGCCAGTGTTTCAGCCGCGAGCAGACTCGCGTTGAAGATCTGCGTGTTGTCCAGTGGCGAATAACTGAAACAAACTTCCTCCTCGGTTTCAAATGTGCGCTTCAGATCATCAAGAATGAAATCGCAACTGCTACGCGCGATCTCCAGGTAATCGGCGGCGGCGAATGCCTGATGCGCCTCAATGAAGGCCCGCGTCGCAAAGGCTGTCGGCACGATCATTGGAGTGCCTTGAGGTGCGAAGAAGTTCCGACTCTGCCAGGCAAAGTTGTAACCCCAGGCTGAACCGCGATAACCCTGAATTCGCGCTCGCCATAACTCATCGAGTAGCGCGCGCGCGTCCATTTCTGCGTCGCGTGTTTTTACTCGGCGAAAGTTTGCGAGCGCTGCGAGCGCGAAGAGCGCCAGGCCTTTGGAATTTTTTTGAGGCGGAACGAGTGCGAAGCGGCGTAGATTCAAAGGTGAACGTTTTAGAGCTTGTGTCCAGACTAGTCGAGCGGCTGGTGAGCGACCAAACGGTGTTGACTGAAAGAGCCGACTATTCAACGCGTCGAACGGATCGTAGCCGGCGAAATCTCGCGCGCGGCACCAGGCGCGGAGTTCGTTGAATGCCTGTTCGAAATTTGGCTCGTTCATAGAAATGGCGGGCAGTGCCCGCCTCAATCCAAACTGTCCACTGACCGCTGGCCACCGGTCACTGATTCACCGACGTCTCGATCCGCTTCGGTGTCTCGATAAAGCTCTCGTGCCACAATTCAAACATGAGCAAGGTCCAGAGCAGTTTCCGGTGATTTGCCACGCCGCGCTCGTGTTCGTCCTGAAGCTTAGTGACATATTCCGGGTTGAATACCCCAGCCCGGCGCACGCGCTCGGGTGACAAAAGATCGCGCGCCAATGGCCGCAGTTTCCCTTTCAACCATTCGGCGACCGGAACTCCAAACCCCTTCTTGCCGCGGCGCGTCACAAATGGGGGCAATGAACTTTCGATAGCGCGCTTCAAAATGTATTTTGTCTTGCGCCCTCTTAGTTTGTAGTTTGACGGCAAGGACGCCGCAAACTCCGCCACTCGCGGATCGAGAAACGGGGCGCGAACTTCCAGCGACACCGCCATGCTGGCGCGGTCAACTTTGGTTAAGATGTCTTCCGCCAGATAAAGCCGCGTATCAATACTCTGCATCTGTTCGACCACATCGGTCGAATCACATTCAGCAAACATCAGGCGCGCATCGCGATAAATGTCGCTGTCCGTGTCTCGCTGTACTTCGGGAGTTAGTAACATTTCCTGCTCGACTGGATTGAACGAGCCAAACCAAATGTGATGTCGCGCAACGGGATCGTATTTCGCGCCACTGACAAATCTGTTTGCCTTGTAGTCAAGCGAGAGGTTCTTCGTCTTGACCGGAAGCAACCCAATCAACGGCTCAAGGATGCCGCTGCGAACCACCTCGGGCACTCGCAGGTAGTTCTCCGCCCAACGATGGCCGCGATACATCGGATAACCGGCAAACAATTCGTCGCCACCGTCGCCACCGAGGGCAACCGTGACATGCTTGCGGGTGAAACGAGCTAACAAATAAGTGGGCACGAGAGACGGATCGCTGAACGGTTCATCCATCCAGGATCCAATCTCGCCAACCAAATTGGCCGCGAGGTTTGCGCTCAGACGTTCTTCATGATGATCGGTGCCCAGAAACTTGGCTACTGCTCTGGCATAAAGTGACTCGTCAAACGAAGACTCCGCAAACGAAATCGAAAACGTCTTGACGGCGTCAGATGAAGCCTCAACAGCCAGCGCGGCGACGGCCGAAGAGTCAACTCCGCCAGATAACAAAACACCTAACGGCACATCTGAAACGAGTCGCATGCGGACCGAGTCGGCCAGTAGCGCTCGCAAATGTTCGGCGGCTTCAGACTCGGTTGGCGCCGGCTCTTTAGTTTCGTAACTGAGCGACCAGTAAGGCCGTGTTTCTATTTTCCCATCCACCAGCGTCAGGGTGTGCGCCGCGGGTAGTTTGTTTATGCCCTGATAAATGCTGAGCGGGGCCGGAATGTAATCGAAAGAAAGATACTGGCGGAGCGCCTGGAGATTCAGTGAGGTCTTCACGGCGGGATGCGCCAACAGCACTTTGGGTTCGGAGGCAAACAACAAGGTGTTATCAAACACGCCCCAGTAAAGCGGTTTCTCTCCGAAGCGATCACGCGCCAACAACAAACGGCGTTGCTTTGAATCCCACAAAGCAAACGCAAACATTCCATTCAAGTGCTGAACCATGTCGTCCGCATACTCTTCGTAGAGATGCGGCAGAACTTCGGTATCGGACTGGCTACTGAATGAGTGTCCGCGCTTTTCGAGGTCCTGGCGGATTTCGCGGTAGTTGTAGATTTCACCGTTGAGAACAACGGCCACACTCTTGTCTTCGTTGTAGACAGGCTGTTCCCCGGTTACGAGATCGATGATCGCAAGCCGGCGCATTCCCAGGGCAACGCCATTTGTAACTAACAACCCCTCGGAATCCGGGCCGCGATGGACCATGCGCTCACACATCGAGTGCAGGAGTTCACGCGCGCCATCAGGCGGCGTCGCTCGCGCATTCAGATTCGCCCAGCCAGTGATACCACACATATACTTCAGTGGGCAGTGAGCAGTGAGCAGTGAGCAGCACGCAC
Source organism: Pyrinomonadaceae bacterium (assembly GCA_036009765.1). Lineage (GTDB taxonomy): Bacteria > Acidobacteriota > Blastocatellia > Pyrinomonadales > Pyrinomonadaceae > PSRF01. The sequence continues at coordinate 57,281 of DASYLB010000022.1, forward strand.
CAACGTGCGTCTGATTGAATTAACATTGACGGTCATGTTCATATAAACAATCTGCTTACCGCTTACTGCTTACTGCTTACTTTCAAACCCAACGCGTTCGCGCACCGCATAAATCGGTTTCGACTGCGACTCGTGATACGTGCGCACCATCATCTCGGCGAGCAAGCCCATCAGGAAAAGTTGCACACCTAAAACTAATGTGACCAGCGCGATGATCGGCAACGGCGTCTGTATAAAATCGGCATGATGCGGCCAGTTAAGAAACTTCATTGAGAAAGCCCACAGAGTTGACAACAGCGTGACACCAAAAGTGAGCAACCCCGCCCAGCCAAAAAGATAAAGCGGCTTGGTTTGATACGAAGCCATAAACTTGATGGTGATCAAATCAAAGACAACTTTAACAGTGCGCGACAATCCGTATTTAGATTTACCCATCGTGCGCGCGTGATGCTCGACGGGAATTTCGGCCACGCGCGCGCCGGCCCACGATGCGTAGATAGGAATAAAGCGATGCATCTCGCCGTAGAGTTTGACGTCTTCGATCGATTCGCGCCGGTAGGCTTTCAATGAACACCCGTAGTCGTGCAGCGGCACGCCGCCAATCCAGGAGATCAGACGGTTGGCCAACATCGAGGGAATTTTGCGTGTGACCAGCTTGTCCTGGCGATTCTTCCGCCAGCCGGAAACCACGTCATATCCTTCATTCAGTTTCTCGAGTAAGCGTGCGATGTCTGCCGGATCGTTTTGCATGTCCGCGTCCATCGGAATCAAAACTTCCCCGGACGCAGCGTCGATGCCCGCAGCCATTGCTGCCGTTTGCCCGTAGTTACGACGTAACGCCACCACGCGAACGCGCTTGTCGACCGCAGCCAATTCGCGCAATACCCGCAAACTGCCGTCGGTCGAACCGTCGTCCACATAAATAATCTCTGAGGTGCGCCCAAGAACGCGCAATGCCGCGTCTAACTTCGCGTGCAACGGCCGCAGATTTGGTTCTTCATTGTAGACGGGAAGAAACACAGAAACTTCGGGCTTATCATTGTGACTAGCGGCGTGTTCAGCACCTATTAAAGTTTCTACTTCGTCGTAGGTTTTCATATGCGTTATCGAACAGACAGGCAGGAATGCCTGTCCTACTCAAGCCTTCGCGCTACACAGATGATTGAAACTCCGAAGGGAAAATTGAAATAACGCAACGGGCCACGCTCGGCTGCAAAGAGTTTTCCCAACGCACCATTCAGGAATCCGATCGTAATATTGTTTTCTGATTCCGGTCGCAAGCCTGTTGCTCGCATCAAGAGTCTACCGAGAAGTATTGGTGTAAAGAAACTGATATTCACATAAGTAGCGCGCTCAACTTCAAATCCCGCTTCTCTTACAACCCGCTTTAGCTCCTTGAGCGCGTAGCGGCGGCGGTGGTGGCTGATGTCATCCTGAACACCCCATAAAAACATGAACGCGGGCACAAATAGCACCGCGCGCCCGTCACGACGCAACACGCGACGCATTTCTTTCAATCCGGCAAGATCGTCATCGAGGTGCTCAACCACATCGAGACCGGTTACGAGATCAAACGAATTGTCTTCGTAAGGCAATGCCTCCGCCGCGCCAAGCTTTACATTCTCGAGTCCCCGCTCCCTACAAAACGACAACGCTTCCGGCGAAACGTCTACGCCTTCCGCAGCGCCAAACTCGGACAACATCTCAAGGTTTGCGCCGGTGCCGCAACCTACGTCGAGAATGCACGCTTGTTTTGCATTTGCCTGCAAATCGGGAAACAGTCGTTCCACGAAACTTCTGATGATTCGCCGCCGTCCAACGAACCACCAATGAGTCGCCTCCACTCGCCGCATGATCGCGTAAGTATGTTGCTGCATCTCACGCGGCAGTGGTTCGTTGAGATTGTTGGCGCTTACTGACACCCTTAATTCTCCGGTAATTCCTGAATCGACCCATCCGCGTGGGCGCAAGCTGCATCCATGATAATTCGCACGTCGCTGCGCGACTGTTTCGTCAGGTTCACCCTGTACCACAACACACAATGGTTAGGCCAGTTGAACTTCAACAAGTATTTTCCCGGCTTGAGATCTGTCAACGCGAATCTGTGCCGGCGATCCGGCGTGGTCGCTGCAACGAAGTGTTTTTGATCGCGGCTGAAGAGCTCGACGGGAAACTGCTCGACGTTCTTTGGAGTATTGTTGGTGAAGTAAATAATCCCTGAGAGCGTTCGCCGGCCTTTGGCGCTTGCAGTCGCAGCAACACCGCAGAGCAATAGGAGGAGGAATACTGCAATGACAGATCTATGCGCGCTTTGACGTCTGATTGAACCACTCAGCAAAACGATGAATACCCTCCTCAATCTGCGTCTGCGGATTATAGCCAAGAACCCTTCTAGCTTTGGCAATATCCGCAAACGTCTGCGGCACGTCGCCCGGTTGCAACGGTTGGCGGTCGATCTTTGCAGCTACCCCGATTTCTTTTTCGATCAACGAAATCAGTTCACACAGTTCGACAGTTCGCGACTCGCCAAGGTTAATCACTTCGTAGTCGCTCTCGGCGTAGTCGATTGCCGCGCGCACGCCCGCGATGATGTCGTCGATGTAGGTGTAGTCGCGCCGTGTTGTGCCGTCGCCAAAAACTGGAATCGACTTGCCCTCGCTAATCAGTCGCGCGAATTTGTGAATCGCGAGATCGGGACGCTGACTCGGTCCGTAGACTGTGAAGAAACGTAAACAAATACAACGGATGCCATAAAGATGAGTATAGGTATGGCAAATCAATTCGCCGGCGGCTTTGGTCGCTGCGTAGGGCGAGATTGGTTGGCGAATGGGATCTTCTTCACTGAAAGGCACCTTGGCGTTGATCCCGTAAACCGATGAAGACGAACCAAAAACAAATTGTTTGACGCCATGCCGGCGCGCCAGTTCGAGGAGATTAATCGTGCCGTTGATGTTTGTTTCGGCATAAAGCATTGGCAGGTCGAGCGATGGCCGCACGCCGGCGCGGGCCGCAAGATGCACGATGCAATCGAAGCTGTTACTAGCAAACACTGTTTCGAGTGCCGCGCGATCGCGAATGTCTGCTTCGAACAAGCGATAGTTAGATTCGTTTTCATGCCGGCTAACGTTCGCACGTTTGATCGCCGGATCGTAGAAATCATTGAAGTCGTCAACGACAGAAACGCGGGCCTCGCCTTCAGACAGCAAGCGATCTACCAGGTGCGACCCGATGAAACCCGCGCCGCCAGTTATGAGAATGCTTCGCATTGAATTTTGTTCTTTGATCTTTGGACTTTGTTTTTTTCCGCTTAACTTATCACCGTAGCAACGCTAAACGAACTAAGCTCAAAGTACAAAGCTCCGAATTCATTTAGAGGCATATATCCAAAGGTGCCAACCCCAACGCGAGGCCAATCGCGATTCCAACGAGCGCGGCAGTAAATTTCCAATTAACGGCAGCCAGCGCTTGTTAAGAAAATAGGTCTTCACAGTTACTTCCGAAAACTTTTTGAACAGCTCGTGCGCTTCCTTTCTTGAATAGACTCGAGCGAGCGGATTGCCGGCGCCGTCAGTGTTTTGACTCAGAAACTCGTCAGGCTTCAGGTACGAATCCTTTTCCGTCTTGAGCCGCCGGGCATGCTCCCGTAATGAGTCCAATGGTTCAGCAGTGATCTTGTTGACCAACTTAATTCCAGTTTCCGATCGCAACAGTTGTGCGCCCGCCCGTCGCAGCAAAGAAATGTTGACGCGATAGTTATATGAATCGCGATGGTAAAGCATGACTACGGCCCGACCGCCCGGACGCAACACGCGATGGACTTCCTGTATCGCCCTTGCGGTTTCCGGGGTGTGGTGCAAGACGCCGTGCGAGTAAACAAGATCAAAGCTATTGTCCGGGAACACGAGATTTTCGGCGTCTGCCGTTTGAAATTTTCCCGCAAGGTCAAACAATTCAAAACGCTTACGCGCCAGCTCGACCGCAGCCTCAGTAAGGTCTACGCCGGTGTAGTCAGCACCCGCCTCGGCAAACTGCGCGCCATCTGTTCCAAGTCCACAACCGATTTCCAGCACCTTCAAGCCGCGCGCGCCGGCGAAGTCGGCCGCAGCAGGGATATGCCACTCCTTGGTGTAACGATGGGCTTCAACAAGTTCGTAGAAGTGACGCGTGCCCGGCGCCGCGTCGGCAAACTTCACCCCACACGGATTGGCCTGCCAAAACGCGCGCACTCGTTCCTTCAGATTGTCATTTGGATCAGGCATGCAGAAGGTGTTTAGGATAGCAGAAGGCACGCCTAAGCCGGACGTGGATGGAGCTTAAATCGCGAAGGCATCAGCAGATTTGGCCGATTAGGAGAAGTTGAGAGTAGTGTGGTACTGCGGCAGGATCGCCTTCGAATCTGTGCAATCTGCGAAATTTGTGGATTGTTCTTGTGTTCAGTCTTTGGGCGCAACTGAAAGAATCTTCTGGATCAATGTCGGATCGTCCGGCAGGAGACCAGACTTCGGCAATCGCGGCGTCAGTGTTGCCCAATTCTTGTCCATCGCAAACACTTTGCGGAAGAGCGGCAGCGACTCATCTACGCGCCCCATGTTTACCAGGGCCACCGCATGCCAATAGATCATCTCGGCGCTATCAGGCACCAGTTTCTCTGCCGCGCCATACTCTCGCAACGCGCCCTCGTTGTCTTTGTGCTCAACCGCAAGGTCGCCGGCATTCATGTGATTGTATGCGCGTTGCAATGTCACCAGGCGCCGCAACTCCTGCAGAGGTTGCGGACTATCATCCACGCGCAAATCAAAGAGTCGATCCTTCCATGCCTGTCCAGTCGGTTTTCCGGTAACTACGATCAGCGCCGCGGACTGCCTCCCACGAATATCGCCGCCAGCAGCTTGTGCTGCGTCGAGCGCCGCCAGCATTCGCTCCGCAAGATCGCCTTTTGTGTTTTCAAAAGCCTGGGCCATCGCCGGCCAAACTTTGTCGTTGGCCATCAGATTCGCCTGTACGGAAAAGTTCTTGCCGACGATGTGGCCGGCTGCGGCGATATCATTTTTGCCGGTCCAGGCATCGACACGTCCCTGCGCATCGATCATCGCCACTTGCCGCACCTCGCGGCCCTCGTCGCCCGCAAGTAATGATCTGAGTGCATCAGGCCCGCTCTTGCCGGTCCGCATCAGCTCCAGACCGAGTTTGCCGTAGCTGGGATCGACGAATGATTGCGTTGCTACCGCTCCTATTCCCGCCTCGGCCCACGGCACTATTGAACCGACTGAAAACCAGTGGGATTGAACGGCAACTCCAATTTCACCAGTGGCGGGATCGCGGCACACAATCGAGAACGTGTGAACCGGGCGTGGCGGAGTGACCAACTGCTTGCGCGCTGAATCAGTTTGTTGCGCAACTAAAACTGGAGTAACTGCGATGGTAAGCAGCAGGGCAAAGAGTAGACGCATGATAAGTCTCCGGCAGTCTTGAGGCGGCGGGGCCGCCTGCTGGTTCAAATTGGAAAAGGATTAAACCGGGTATTTCGAAAGATCCAAAACGACATGATCAGCGCAAACAACATCCAAATGTAACTGGGTTTCATGTAGTGCTTTTCGAGCGGTCGACCGCGCACAGCCCCCACCGTGTAACGCACCAGTGCGTAGAGCAAAAACGGAAGCAGCAGGACCATCAACGGGTTGAACTCAAAAGCCCCAACCACATCGCCGTGAAGCAAACGATGAAGGCCGCGCGTGCTCCCACAGCCTGGACAAGTAAATCCGGTCAACATGCGAAAGGGACAAGAAGGAAAGAAACCCGTTTTGCCTGGTTCGAACAGAAACAGATACGTCGCCCCCAGCGCTATTGAAAACCAAATTAGCAGCGCAGTCAGACGTTTGTTCACTATCCCGGCGAGCTTCATGAGACAGCTAGACTAACATGGAATGTTTGCCATGAAATATGGGAGAAGACTGCAAACGAGTGCGCGAATATCTGGCGGCGAACAATCGTTGCGAGCAGGACGAGATGAAGCAAATCGGGCTGCGCTCTTTTAGAACCAGCCCTTCTTGCTTTGCAGGTAAGTCGTGACAAACTCTTCGTCAGATTTCGTGAGATAGATAATTCCTTCGACGATGCCGATCACGCTGGGTACGATAGCCAAAATGCCGCAGCTGATCACCGTCGTCAGCAGCATGATGAGTCCTTCGGTTGTATAACCAAGAACGAACTTGTGAACACCGAAAGCGCCCACGACGATTCCCAGGATTCCGGCCAGGATCTTCTTGTCGGCCCCCAGGGCCTTCCAATCAGTCATCGCGCCCGGACCCTGATTCACCGCTTGCATAGGTTGATAGCCGGCAACGGGGCTCAAAGGGGCCTGACAGCTGCTGCAGAACTGTGCAGTATCATCATTTGTGGCGCCACATTTTGTGCAGTATCTACTCATTACTTCATGCTCCGAAAGTCATTTCGAAAGTCGGCCATTCGGCCGCGTTAAATGAAAACTTAAAGCCTAGCAATCAAAACTCAACTGTTCACGGCAATGACGAAGACCCATAGGATGATGGAGCAAATCCAGACCAGCAGTCCACCGCCAATTGCGATAAACATAAACATCTTGGCCTTCTTAGACGACTCCATCGCGCCGGCTATGTCGCCACTTGCTACTTTGCTATTTACCTGGGCCGCGAAGACGATCGAAACTACGCCTAAAGGTACGCAGCAAAATATCGTGGAGAGAATCGCGGGAATCATATAGTTTTGAACGTTCGACGTCCCCGCTGAGACGGACGGACTACTCCACGGTTGAGACATTGGTTCTCCTAGGATCGCTTAGATTCGTATAGCTTAGTTGAGCTCAGTCGAACGGAACTCTCACAGCCTGATGCTGCCGCGCTTAAGCAAAATTCTGCGGAGGCGGCGGGGCAGCGCCGTCTTTACGTTTCTCAAAGATGGCAACTCCAAGAATCCCACCCAGAGCCGTAAGCACTGCCAGGATAATGGCGCCTACAAAGCTCGCCAGTAATACCAGCACGATGCCCGAGAAAGGAAGGTGAACGCCGCTGCGGTACAACTGTTCCTCCATTGCAGCCATTCCAAAGAAGATATTGATTGGCAGGCTAAGCAGGAAGTAGATGATTCCGCCAAACACTCCGGCGAGACCACCAACCATCGCGCCGTCACCCATCTTAACTGGCGTTGGCGAGCTCTTGATGTAAAGGAAGGCAGCTAACACGCCGCCACCAAGAGTCCATATGCAACAGCAATAGTTGATAAGCGGAATCGCCGATAGTATGCCTACAATAAGACCGCCGAGAAGTGCTGGCTTTAGTTTGTTATTCATCAGATCTCAACTCAGAGTACAGGTTGGAGAAAGCCGAAAAACCGAAAAATATTGGATGGATTTTTTCTGCACTGCATAGTTAACAAACAGAGCGCCGATTGTCAACAAAATTGGCTGATTTTGATCAAGCTGGGCCTGTTTCCAGCGAACCCTAATCTGTTTCAACAACCGTACGGGCCAAGCTGAGCCGCCTCGACAAACCCGCCTTTGTCGGACATTATTCTTATATGTACGAATTCGCAGTAACTCCGGCCGTTACCAGCATTCGCCGCCGCGGCGTGGAAATCGCTGAAGTCTCGCCGGAGAGCCTCGGGTCTGAGTTGGAACTCGAATCCGGGGACCGAATTATTAAAGTAAACGGGCGCGCGGTGCGTGACTATCTCGACTTCCGTTTCCAAACGGCGGGTGAAACTGAACTCGTGCTTGAAGTCCGCAAAAACTCCGGTGAAGACTGGGAACTTCAGATTGAGCGCGGCGAAGGTGAAGATTTTGGGCTCAGCTTCGAGCAGATTGTCCCGCGCCAATGTGCCAACGAATGCATCTTCTGTTTTTGTAACGGCAACCCCGCGGACGCCCGGCCGTCGCTCTTCATCAAAGACGAAGACGTGCGGCTCTCATTTCTCTACGGTAACTACACCACGCTCACTTCGCTTAGTGAAGATGAGATGCAGCGGATTGTCGAACAACGGCTCAGTCCGCAATACGTTTCAGTTCACGCGACTGATCTCGACATCCGCGCCTACCTGCTCGGTGTCGATAAAAAGCGCGCGGACATTTCGCAAAAACTCAAGAGATTGTTAGACGCCGGCATTGAGGTCCACGCTCAGGTTGTGCTTTGTCCCGGGATCAACGATGGCGATATTCTCAGGAAAACGATCTCGGATCTGGCGGCGGAATTTCCGCGCATCACCAGCGTCGCTATCGTTCCGCTGGGACTTACGAGGTACAACACAGATGCGCGCCTTACCGCCGTTACGCCTGAGTTTTGTCGCAAAGTAATTGTCGAGGTGGAAGCGATTCAAAACTCACTGCGCGAACGTCTGGGAACTACCTTCGCTTTTTTGGGCGACGAAATTTATCTGCGAGCCGGACGAGCAGTGCCCGGTCGCGCCCATTACGGAAATTATCCTCAGATTGAAGACGGAATTGGGATGGTGCGTTCGTTCAAGAACCAGTTTTCGGGCCTCGCAAAACGCCTTGAAGGACAAACAACAACGCGAGGAAAAAAGAAAAGAGGCACCGTCTTGACAGGCACGCTCTTCGCTCCAGTGCTCAAACCAATGATCGAGGATCTGAACCTGCGCATTGGAACCCTACTCAAGGTGCAGGGTGTCGAGAACCGATATTTTGGCGGCGATGTTTCAGTCGCCGGGCTGCTAACCGGGGGCGATATTGTTAGCGCTCGGAACCAGATCTCTGGTGACTTTGTGATCCTGCCAAAAACCACCCTCAAGTCCGACGAAGAAATAATGCTCGACGGAATGACGCTGGACGAATTGCGAAAACAACTTGGATTACCGGTTTACGCGTTCGACTTGAAAGCGCTTTCGCAGTTTCTCTCAAACAATTGACTTCTTGCCGCTATGACTGCCGCCGATCAAAAAAAAGCAACCTCGACAGAATTTGCAAATACGAGCGAACAAAAGATTCTGGATGTTGGATGCGGGCAGAACAAATATCCCGGGGCAATCGGCATCGATTCAAATCCGCGAGCCGACGCTGATGTCATTCACGATCTCGGTGTACTTCCTTATCCCTTCGACGACGACACTTTCGATCAGATCATCTGCCGTCATGTAATTGAACACGTGCCCGACGTGGTGGCGCTCGTGAGTGAACTTCATCGCATTACTAAGCCGGCGGGTTTGATAAAAATCGTCACGCCTCACTATTCAAATCCAGACTGGCCAACCGATCCCACTCATAGAAACCACTTCAATAGCTATTCGTTCACCTGCTTCATGCCAGCCAAGACACCGTTTCCTTTCTATACCGACGTCGAACTTCGACCGCGGCGAACGTACGTGAGCCTGGCAAATCTCTGGCGCTTGCTCGGTTTGGAGTGGCTAACGAACCTTGACCAACGCTGGCCCTCGTTTAGATTTACGCGAAAGTTTTGGGAGTTCTACCTGTCGAATATTTTCCGGGGCAAGGAACTTCACTTTGAGTTCGAAACGGTCAAGCGAGACAAGCCTGCCATTTGAGAAACCTGAGACGCCCGAAGCAGGAACCAGTCCGGCGACTCCAAGTAGATAAGTCAGTAGTGTCTTAAATTCATTTTCTCTGTGAAACCTCTGTGTGCTCTGTGTCTCTGTGGTGGATAGACTCTAAGCAAAACTTCACCACCGAGGCACAGAGAACACGGAGGAGGCACAGAGAATTTCAAATTAAGACACTACCGATAAGTCCTTTCGCTAGATTTCGACCGGGAGTACCTATACAATGCGCCAACTTAGGAATCTCGCCTGTAACTCTCCCCGTGTGATCCCGGTTCATACTTATCCAACAGGCACGCTGAATGAAAAATAAGGAAACGCTTTCGGCGAATTAGACGTCATAACCGGCAATCTTAGTCTTGGCGGAGGATCAAAAATGAAGAAGATACTTTTGGCTGGCAGGTACCGCATGTTGCTAGTTGTCTGCGCGTTGGCGGTCGTATCTCTACCGCTGCTAACTTCAGCGCCTCCAGCAGCGCTCGCCGTCGACAAGATGAGCGCAGAAGACGTTGTGGCCAAGCATCTCGAATCAATTGGAACTGCCGAAGCGCGTTCCAGTCTGAAGAGCCGCATCGTTGTTGGTACCTCTCATGTGAATTTCAGCGCGCGAAATAACATTGGCACGATTGACGGACGGGTAGTTTTAGGTTCGATTGAACACAAGGAATTGCTGGCAATGTCATTCCCCTCCCCAAATTATCCCAGCGAAAAGTTTGGCTTTGACGGGAAGAAGTTCACCGTCGGATACCTTAAGCCGGGTGTCCGCTCTACCCTCGGGAGCTTCATTCTGATCCACGATATTATCTTCAAGGAAGGATTGATGGGAGGAGCGCTGACATCCGCCTGGCCGCTGCTCAATCTTGCGGAACATAGCGCTAAGCTCGAATATGCCGGAACCTCAAAGATTGGGGATCGGCTGGTTCATAAGCTTGAGTATTCCCCGAAAAAAGGCTCCGACCTGACAATAATTCTCTACTTTGACGCTCAAACATTTGCGCATGTCAGAACACAATACGAACGAGTGGTCGGAGCGAAACTCAGCACCGGCGGCATTGATAGCCAAGCCGGCGAGCGCGCCACTCGTTACAAGATGATCGAAGACTTTTCTGACTTTAAATCGGAAGGCGGACTGAACCTGCCGCACAACTATAAACTTGAGTTGAATATTGAAGGCACAACCGGAAGCTCCACGCATAAGTTTGAAATGATCCTAAGCGAGTTCATGTTTAGTCAAGACATTGACGAAGCGGGGTTCAACGTCGAAGCAAACTAGCTTTCGCATTCACAAAAACTGACGTACCTCGGTTTGGATCAATTCGCGAGACGGCCGAAAGGTCGATCGAGTTTGTCCGATCCAAATTTCCGGGACGGTTTGGTGCGGCCTTCAATAATTCGTACAAGAATCCAAATATGGCAACATTCGACCCTTCCTGAACTGCCAGCCCTTGATTTAACTCAATATCCTTAATACTTAGGGGACCTCCCCAAGGAGGGCATAGTTCTTGCTAATTTCCGTCAAGCAAGTCAATATTTTGATCCCTTCGTTCTACGATTTCCCTTCGTTCTAGATGCGAATTCACTCCGGTTCTTCTTCTGCCCGCGATCATTCGTTTGAATGCTCTACGCCGAAGTCCCTAAAAAAGCCCGAATCTCTACCCCTAAAGGAGTCCACTATGAAAAGGTTTACGTTGGCTGTGCTGACGCTGTGTTTGTTTACAGTGTCGGCACTCGCACAAGGCAACATAGGTCGTCTTGTTGGCAGTGTTGCCGGCCCGGACGGCAACATCCCCGGCGCCATGATTACAGTAAAAGATAATCAAACCGGCAAAGAACAAACCGTCCAGGCAAGCGGTGACGGTACCTTCAGTGTTCAGCAGCTTGAGGCCGGAACCTACACCGTAACGATCACGGTAAAAGGTTTCAAGACCTTTACCACCAGCAACCTCAAAATCGATGCTGCTCGCGATTACACATTGAACGCGACGCTTGAGATAGGTAACGTGAGTGAAACCGTTCAGGTTATCGCCGGAGCTGACGTGGTCAACTCCTCAAACGGCGAGTTGAGCACCTCAGTTACGCCGCGTCAGGTGAAAGAGTTACCAATCAACGGACGCAATCCCCTATCGCTCCTAAACTTGATTGCCGGCTCTAACCCGACCAGCAGTTCAATCAACGGACAGCGCTCCTCGTCAGTTAACTACACTCGCGATGGTCTAAACGTTCAAGACAACTTCATCCGTAATGGATTCGTCTCAGACCAACCGACCGTTGACGATACCGGCGAGTTCACGGTGATTACTCAGAACGCGGGTGCAGAATATGGCACCGGCTCAACGCAAGTACTGCTGGTGACGCCGCGCGGCGGCAGCTCTTTCCACGGCAACGCTTTTGAGTTCAATCGTAATGCGAGATTTGCCGCCAACAATTTCTTCAACAATCTGAATAACGTTCAGCGCGCTGCCCTTAAGCGCGACCAATTTGGTGGAACCCTCAGCGGCCCCGCTATTCTCCCGCACTTTGGCGAAGGCGGCGTTTCTGTAATCAAACACAGGGCCTTCTTCTTCGCTAACTACGAAGGCTTTCGTTTAACTAATCAGATTGGTGTTACAACGACTACTCTTTTGGCGCCAGCTCGCACGGGTGCCTTTAGCTACGTTGATAATGGCGGCGTTACCCGCACCGTGAACGTGCTAAATGGAACGGGATTCGCCACCGGACTTACAGCCGCGCAGGGCGGCGTGTTGGTGGTTGACCCAACGATCCAAGCCCGAATCCTGAACCCGATGCCGACCGTCGGAAACGGAGCATTGACAGGCATTAACTTCCTTCAGGCGCTCACCATCAATCGTGGTAATCCTGAAGTTCGCAATGCTGCGACCGGACGCTTCGACGTTGACCTCAGCGAGAAGAACTCCTTTAATTTCATTTACAAGTGGAACAAGAATGCTGACGCCCGTACCGACATTGCTGCCGGCTTCAGCGACGAAGTGTTCAATACGCAGGGCGGCCCAACAACCTTATATGTAGGCGCCTGGCAAATGACTCCCAGCCCCTCCTTCTCAAATGAAGTTCGTGGCGGCTATCAGCGCAGTGAGCCTTTCTTCCTTTCGACCACTGACCCGAGAAGCCTTCCTTTCTTGATCAGCGCTCCGCTGGTGACCAACCCGGAACCCAGTTTCCAGAGTCAAGGTCGTAATACGAGTTACTACAACATTCAAGACAACGCTTCCTGGTCCCATGGCAACCACTCAATTCGTTTCGGCACCCAGGGTCAGTACTACCGCATTGAATCCATCAACAACGGCGGCAGCACTGCTGTGTACACCATCACTACGACCGGAAACACCGCGTCGCCCGGTTTGGTTTCTGCAAACTTCCCTGGCGGCATCAACTCAACAGATCTCGGCCGAGCTAACAGTTTGCGTTTCCTGCTCGGCGGAGTCGTCGGCAGCGGTACCCAGACACTCAACGCCACCAGCTCGTCCTCTGGGTTTATTAAAGACGCGACCCAGGTCAGAAGATTGAACTTCAACAACTATTCCGCCTACGTCTCGGATCAATGGCGCCTTTCGCCGAAGCTGACATTAAACCTCGGCATGCGCTATGAGCTGTACACGCCGCTCAATAACCCGGATAGAGTTTCTCTCGAACCAGTGGTTGCCGCGGGCGCTGATCCGATTGCCACAATTCTCAACCCCATCGGCACGTTCCAGCCCGTTGGCGGTAATGCTGGCCATGACGGCAATTTCTTCAAAATGGACAAAAATAACTTCGGTCCGAATATCAGTATTGCGTATTCACCGTCGTTCAAAAACCGCTTCATGAGCTCGCTGATGCCGGGCGAAGGCAAAACTGTTATTCGCGGCGGCTATCGCGTCGACTATGTTAACGATGAATATGTCCGTTCACCGGATAATGCCAGTATTAACAATGCCGGCCTAGGTACTTTTGGTGCTTCGGCTCGCCTCGGCGGTACCGCTGCCGGGTCGACGCAGTTCAGGGTAATTGGCGTCGGTAATGCGCCGACCGCAGCTCCAATCTTTGTACCAACGTCAGCGTTTGGTCCCGGCGGTTCAGGCACTCGCACGTTCCTGGAAAACAACATAGCGGCTGGCGGCGGCGCCGGCACCATCGGCGGAACGATTTCACTCATCGACCCAAACTTTCAGGTGCAAAGAAACTACGAATACAACGTGGGCATTCAGCGCGAGATTGGGTTCCAGAGCGTAATCGAAATTCGTTACGTCGGCGGTTACAGCAAGGAACTGACACGCTCCATTGACTTCAACCAAATGGAGATTCGCAAAAACGGGTTTTTGCCCGACTTCATCAAGGCCCAAAACAATTGTCGGTTGCAAGGTGCGACAATTGCCGGCACCGGCGACCCGATCAACCGCTGCACCAATGCTGCTTTCAATGCCGCAATTCCGGGCAGCGTGCCGCTTCCGGTGTTCGATAGACTGGCTGGCGGGGGCTTCCTCAACAATAGCGTTATCCTCGGACCAATTAGGGCTGGAACGCCGGGAACGCTGGCCGAGACCTACCTTCTCAATGGCATCAACGAAATCGGGTTCGTCGCGAATCCCAACGCCGGCGTTGTAAACTTGACGACCAATGGCGGTCGTTACAACTACAACGCGCTGCAAACTGAAATTCGTCGTCGCTTTACCGGTGGCCTGAGTCTTCAGGCGAACTACACGTTCCAGAAGATCCTTACGGACGTGACCGGCAGCACCGACGAAGTTAACCAAACCCGCGTTGAACCATATCTCGACAACTTCGATAAGAGTCGTGATTATGGTCGGGCTATTTACGATCGGGCACACACTTTCAACTTCAACGCCCAGTACGAACTTCCGTTCGGCAAAGGCAAACGTTTCCTTAGCGGAGGCGGCGTTGCGGAACGAATCTTCGGCGGCTTCCAATTCTCGTCGATCGTCAACATCAGTTCAGGCGTACCAACCGGCATCATTGACGGCCGCGGCACAGTAAATCGTGCTGCGCGTTCGATAACGCAGCCGGCGACCTCGTCGCTGAACGCTCACGAGATTCAGAAATTGATGGGCGTGTTCAAAACGCCCAACGGGGTGTTCATCATTGATCCGAGAGTGCTGTTTGCAACTGCAACCGGCGCCGGCCTACCTACCCTGTCCGGCTTCGATCTGAACCAACGACTGCCTGCGGGCTACACAATCTCAAGCGTGCGCGGCGCGAATCCCGTTGGGACCGCACCTTTTGCCGGCCAGGTTTTCTTCCCCAACATTGCGGGATCGTCCGGTAATTTGCAGCGCAACTTCTTGAACGGTCCAATGTACTTCAACTGGGACGCTGGCTTGCTCAAGAACATCCGTATTACGGAGAACATGAGAGTGCAGCTTCGTGGCGAGATGTTCAATGTGCTTAATCACACCAACTTCTTCGCTGGCAGCAATCCCGCCATTCTCGATGTTGGCAGCACCAACTTCGGCCGTCTGACTTCAACGAACCAGACGTATTCACCGCGTATCGTCCAGTTTGGCGCGCGCTTTGAGTTCTAAATTTACGGGACTGCATCATGAGTCCCTGTAGCAATCGGGCGTTGCTTCTATGGCAGGAGCAACGCCCGAGGTTTTTCCAGGCGTATTAATTCAGGAGCCGACCAGGAAACTTCACACGCAGATAGCGCCGAAATTGTTTGCGCCTTCTCCTGCGTGGTGGGAAGATACTCCCTAACGTTTTTTCAGTAGCAAGTGGAGGATGTTATGAGGTATTTGCATCTGCTTCTTCTTGTAATTCTTGTGGCGATTCCGAGCGCTGCTCAAAACCCCTCCCCAATTCCCTCTACCGAACTCGCGAGCGCAGCAGAGCCTGCCGCCGCTCCTGGAATAAGCATTACCAAAATAAGTTGGCGTAAGGATATTTACATTCCCGCGCTTTACGAGGATCCGATGACCCCCAATCAGGAACAGGCTGATCTGCGACGCGAACAGAAGGCCGTCATGAGAGAGAATGCGGTCAGGACCAAAGGGGGACAGGAACCCTTGCCGGTTCCCACAAGAGAACTTAATTCTGCGCGTAAAGAAATCAATCAAGGCCGTTCAGTCAATTACCTGTACGAAGCGAAGATAAAGAATACCGGGGAAAAATCCATCACCACGATAGCTTGGGAGTATCTGCTTTTTGATCCGGAAACCACCGTTCAGCTCGGCCGTCACCAGTTTACCAATAGCTCCAAGATCCGTCCGGGCAAAACGGTTAGCCTGATCGGATCCTCGACAGGGCCTCCGGCCGGCGTTGTACAGACCCTTAAGGCTGGGAAACAATCTGAAGCCAAGTATTCTGAGCGGGTGGTGATCAACCGCATTGAGTATGACGACAACTCTTTCTGGCAACGTCCTTTGAATTGAAAACCACCAACCTGTTCCAGCTCTCCTTATTCTAGCTCTGCTTAGTGGCCTGTTCCTTCAGCCTGGGGGCTGGCCCAAGCCGCGCTTCAGACTGACCTCCTCCCAAATTCGACGATTTAGGCGGAAAGGTTCGCGAACTCGAAGTGGGTTAATGTACAGCTGACGGAATAGATCAGAACACAGCCGGGCCTGTCGGTGCCCACTTGTCGCTGGCTTATTTGGCTATCTCAAAATCAAGCCACTGTATTGCCCTACCGTATTTCTCTTTGGCCAGAGCGTCGGTGACAGTAACTTGCAGGATGTATTCGCCGGGGCCCATATCCGTTCCGAGCAGCAAGCTTCCGCCGGTGGCGAGCCGCTTTAAGTCTGCCTGGTTACTCACATTAAATGGCTGCGCTTTGCCGATAAACACCGGCTGGCCTTCGCGAAGGAGGCGAACCTGTATTTGCAGTTGAGGTGCGGCGTTGGCGAGGTGCGCGTTATAGATAAGAAAGCTGTAATGCAGCATCATCCCATTGCGGAACCTTCGAACAGCCGGACCAGCCTCTGGATCAACTTGATTGGAAACGTCGCCTGCCGATCCCGGTCGTGACGTAGAAGGCGTGGCTCCATTGGTCGTCGCATTCTCCGGCAATTCACTTCTTGCGTGTGCCGGATCGACACCACTCAGGATTAGCCCGGAGAGCGTCAGCCGATTCTTGCTAATGTCGGGGACATTTATAAACTGACTGGCGGCGCCTACACGCTCACTAGCCGCATCACGAATTGCTGTCCGCAACTGGTAAGCTCCGGCCTTTTTGATCGGCAGGATAATTGGATAGTCGAGTCCGTTTTTGCGTACACGTTCGTAGACTTCTCCCCGCACCCGCAATGTATGTGTTTTGCTTATCTGATCTACGATCCGCCCGTCATCGCCGAAGGTGACCGCAAGCACATCGAAGATCGCTTGGTGCCAACCTTCTGCTTCATCTGTAAAGGTTAGATCCTGTCCATCGATGTAGAGCAATGAGCGAACAAACGAGCCCACTTGCCGGTCGTTGCCGAACAAGGACGTGAGGTGAAGTCTGATGCCGGCTGAAGTGAAAGGTGAAGTGAGGGCTTTGAGGAGTTGCTGGGCACGCGTCCGGAGCTCCGGTTGCAACTCCTTATCCGTAAAGCCGTAAAACCCGCTGCGATAGCGAACTTTCAAACCGGGTCGCCCTTTGACCTTGACTACCAGCGTGTGATAGTTCCTCCGTCCCGTTCTTGGATCAAAGGTGGAGTCGTCGGGGCGGTAGCCGATCAAGTAATAGCCCCGCTGATCGTCAAGCACCTGCTTGATGCCCGCGCCCAGATCATTTTTGTTTTTTACGGTGAATCCGCCCGTTTGATCCGGGATATAAGACAGGTCGTCGGGCGGCAAAGCAAACGGCTGTACCCCTCGAGAATCTATCGCATAGATGACGACTGAAGAGCGGTTGGCGAGATCCGTGAGTCTGCGCACTATCTCCTTAAGCAGGATATGGTTTCGAACATTGTCCTTATTAGGATCATAACCGAACAAGGTCAGACCATCGGTGATCAAAAGGAGGGACTTGCGCCCGGGCAACTCTCTTAAACCGCGTACGACATAATCGACTGCGCCCAGAGTGCCAACCGTAAGCGTGGCGTTCCTAAATTCCGTCGCATCATCGTCAACGCGGAGGTCACTCACATCAACCACACTCTCTTTGCCGAACCGGCCGCTGCCGCTGCTGAGGGTCGCTTCTTGAGCAGGCGGTCCGCCAACATGCGTGTCTGCCGGGACCACTGAAAGAGGGCTTACCTCCGTGGCGTTAAAGGGGCTGAGTCCGCCGCGACCGCGAGCGAGCCAACGCACCCGATCGATGGCCGCGTACAGAAGTCGCTTGTCAGACGTGAATTGCTGCAACGCGCCCATTCCCGCACTGGTACGAATAATCGCAACCAGATCGCCGGGCTGCATTTGCTGATCGACAAATTTTTTCAAAGCCTTTTGCACAAAGCCTATGCTCTCGAAAGAGATTCCGAGATCATCAACTACGAGCGCAATCGTGCGCCGCACCTGTTCTGGCCTTAAAGGCACGGCCGTAACGGGCGGAGCACTCCTATCGACCGGAGCAAGCTTCTCAGACCTAACCGTCGCTGGGGCTACTGCAACGAAGGAGAAGTTTGTGATCTTCTGCGGAAGACCATCCTCGCGAATCTCCATTTCTTCAGGACGAAGATCTGTCACCAATCTGCCCTTACTATCTGTAACCACGGCATCCACTTGAACCAGGTTCGCAGTGATGCGCACCACTTCGTCAGAATCTGGCGGTTGCGACTGCGGCGTTGCCGAGGCCGTAGGGATTTGCCCCGAAACTCTGATGACCAGGTTCAAGGTAATCGCCAATGCCAATAGAGATCGCTTCCCCATTTAAGTCTCTCTTTCTAAACAGACAAATCCGAGATTACCCAGGTTGGAGCTGCCATCAAGTTTATGTAGGCGAGCTTACAGTGTCTGAAGGGTTGCGTCGACTGTACAAAACCTCTTGCAGTTTTCGAAACTTCGGAAAGATAGATCTGATTGGGACCTTTCGTCTGAGCCTTCCCCTTGGTTCATCGCAGCCCGGAACTAATCGTCGCCTGCCGCGAAGCCCTATGATAGAATTCAGCTTGAAATTTTCACTTGCCTGTTTGTTTCGTGCTAATTAAGCTCCCCTGACCCGCCATTTCTTACGGAGAGTTCTTTATGAAAAATCGACTTCTGATCTTCCTCTTATTTGCATTGATCCCTTTTGCTTCAGCGCTCGGTCAGAGTCAGACTCCGTCGCCAACGCCGGAGAAGACTCCAGGGGACGATGTGTTGCGCGTCACCACAAACCTGGTGCAACTGGATGTTGTGGTCACGGACAAAGAGGGTAGGCAGGTCACTGATCTGCGCCCGGAAGATTTTGAAATCGTCGAGGACAAAGATAAGCAGCAGATCACGAGTTTTTCCTACGTCACACTGGGGCCGACCGTCACCATCTCCAAGCCTGCCAAGACTGAGCTCGGCAAAACTACGCCCGTCTTTGCTGCCCCATTGAAGCTTGAACAAGTGCACCGCACGATTGCCCTCGTGGTCGATGATTTAGGGCTGTCTTTTGAATCGACTATCTCGGTCAAAGAGGCGCTCAAAAAGTTCGTCAACGAGCAGATGCAGCCCAACGACTTGGTGGCGATACTTCGCACCAGTCGGGGCATTGGTTCTTTGCAGCAGTTTACATCCGACAAGCGAATTTTACTGGCAGCTGTAGACACGATTAGCTGGTATCCCTCGGGGCGAGGCGGCTTGAGCCCGAATCCGCAGATTGATACGCAAACGGGTCAGGATTCGACGCAGGGCTTGCAGATAGTTAACGAAATGGAAGAGGCGCGTTCGGCCGCATATTCGGTCGGGACCATTCAAACGCTGGGCCGAATTCTAAGAGGCCTGAAGGATCTTCCGGGCCGTAAAACGCTTATGCTGTACTCGGAGTCGTTCATGCTTTTTACTTCGCAGGGACGCAACGTGCAATTACTGGACGCTTTGCAAAAACTGACAGATCAGGCTAACCAGAGTTCCGCGGTCATCTATACCATTGATGCTAGTGGCTTGAATCCTCTGGACGTCACAGCGTCGGAAAGAGTCGCCGGACAGTCGTATACATTTAACCCTGAAGCCTTCGGCAGCGTAGCGCAACCAAGAAATCGGACCGCGACGCAGCGCATAGACGCGCCGCGCTCGGCTGCCTCGCAGGCGGAATCGGATTCTGCCAGCGCCTTCCGCAAACTTGAAGGATTAATGCAGCAAAAAGAGGACTCGCAGTATCAGGCACAGACAGTGCTCTCGCTTCTCGCTGAAAGAACGGGGGGAACATTTACCAGGAATACCAACGACCTCAGCCTGGGCACCCAGCGGATGCTGGAAAACGAAAGTGGTTATTATCTGATCGGCTACCGCCCGGAAGACACCACTATTGACCCGACCACCGGCAGAAGACAGTTTCACGACATTAAGGTCAAGGTAAAACGCACTGACCTGCGCGTTCGTTCGCGGGCGGGCTTCTACGGTATGAATCTGGAAGCCGCCTCAAGTGCTCCGCGCCGCTCACGTGACGTTCAATTGGCCAGCGCTCTCACTTCCCCTTTCGCTGCCAGCGGAATTGGCTTGGGCATCACCCCTATTTTCGGTAACGATCAAGCAGCCGGCTCATACCTGCGCGTACTACTGCACATTGACACACAGGATTTGATGTTTTCACCACAGCCGGATGGATCGCGCCGAGCTGTTATGGACGTGGTGGCTGTGACCTTCGGCAACGAAGGGAGAGTGGTGGATCAGTTCTCTGATACTCAGACTATCAACGTCAAAGAGGATGCATACCAACAAATGCTCAAGGACGGCTTGGTTTTTATTCTCAATGTACCAAGTAAAAATCCAGGGCCTTTGCAACTGAGAGTTGCCGTTCGCGATGAAGCGTCTGAGCGCATGGGATCGGCCAGCGAGTTTGTTCAAGTACCTAACTTGAGCGCGAACCGGCTGGCTTTGTCAGGTTTATATGTGAGCGGGTCGCCGGCGCCGGCCAACAGCCCCTCCACGGGAAGCGGCGAGAACAGAACAAGCGCCGACGATCCCATGGCCGGTCCGGCTGTGCGTCGTTTACGGCAAGGAATGCTTCTAAACTATTCCTACACTATTTATAATGCGCAGTTAGATGCTGGCCATCCGCAATTGCAGACGCAGATGAGATTGTTCCGCGAGGGCAAGGATGCTTTTACCGGTAAACTCCTGCCGTATAATGGCGGCCAGCAAACGGACATGAAGCGCCTCGACGCTGGTGGCCGATTAATTGTAGGCGGCAACCTGGAACCGGGTGAATACGTCCTACAGGTGACTGTCACCGATTTGCTTGCGAAAAACAAAAGACAGAGCACCGCAACGCAGTGGATAGGTTTCGAGATTGATAAATAACCTGTTGCGGTAGTGGTTTGCAGCAGCTCGAGAAGAGAAGGCACTCGCGCTGTAGGTTGTTGATGACAAACGCGCGCCTTTATAAGTTGATTAAGGTCTGTGCTCTCACCGGCGTGCTGGCGCTGGCTTTTCCCGCGCGATCGCAAGACCTCCTCCATCAAATTGAAGGCCGCATTCAATTCAAGACCGGAACCGTCCCAGGTATGCGCGTCAGACTGCTGCGCAGGGATTCTCTTGAGCCGGTCGGCGATACATTCAGCCACCCAGACGGTGGATTTGTTTTCACTCGTGTATCTGACGGCGAGTACTTAATCGAAACCGCTGAGACCGATACTCTGGAAGCCACCAGCACTGAAGTCATACTTCGCCCGCGACCCAGGAGATCCATAACCTTCAATGTGTTTATTGACATTCCTTCAAAAAGTAGTCCGGCTAGATCGCCCGCCACTGTCGTAGCCGCAGATGTCGATCTGGATGTTCCTAAGGCCGCGTCAAAACACTATAAAAGTGGCAAGAAAGCGCTAGAACGAGGCGATTCGGCGGGGGCGTTTGCGGAGTTGCGAGAGGCGATTACCGCCTATCCAAACTACTACGCTGCGCGCCTCGATTTAGGACGTGAATTGAGGCTCGAAAAGCAATTCAAAGAGGCTGAAGAAGTCCTCAATCCGCTGCCTCAGATTGCTCCCAGAAGGGCAGAGCCGCGCCTGGAATACGGGATAGTCTTGCTGGAACTGAAACGCCCCGATGAGGCTGCCGCCCAATTAACCGAAGCGCTTCAATTAGAAGAGGCCAATTGGGCTACCCATCTTTATCTCGGGTGGGCGCTTCTTGAAGGACGGTCCGACGAGGCCGAACCCCACTTCAAGCGGGCTCTTGAGATCGATCAACGAAAAAGCGTTCGCGCTCATCTGGCACTCGCTCGGATTGCGGCCGCACATGGAAGCAACGAACTTGCGATCCAGCACCTTGAAGCCTTTCTCGCCATGATGCCTGACGCTCCCGATGCGGAAGCCGCTCGCAGGCTTGCGGATAAGTTACGCGCCAGTAAATAAATCTCCATTCAACCTAACGCTACAGCCGGCTTTGTCGAGAAGTCGTTTCCGTACTTCCGCGTTAGCGAACATATGAAAGTAGCGGACTGGGAATTTCGGCCGCATCCCAGGTTCATAAGTAATGTTCAAAAAAAAAGGCCTGCCGAACGAATCCGGCAGGCCTTGAATACCATTTAAGGTAAGTTAGTTAGAAAGAGAAGCGTGCGCCGAGTTGGATAACACGAGACTCCCGCGCCGCTGTGAATTTGCCAAACCCCGACAGTGCAGGGTTACTGCCAATTGCCGGAAGCGTCGTATTCAAAGTCGTAAACTGCGTGTGATTGAAAGCATTGAACGCTTCAAACCGCAGTTCCAAACCTGTCGACTCACTCCAGAGCTTCGTCTTCTTCGACAAGATCATGTCGAAGTTGTTAACGGTATTAGGTGCGCGGAACTGATTTACACCCGCCGTTCCACGACGCGCGCAGGCGAGAGTTCCGCAAGCGAGCGTGGCATTTTTGAAGGCTGTCGGGTTGAAGATTCGAAGATCATTGTCCCGAGGATCAAGGGGAGTGTACGGATCCCCGAGATCGGCCAAGGTAACGACACCGCCACCCGTGCCTGTCGTATTGCTGAGGTTGTTCACGAAGAACGTTCTGCCAGACTCAGCGGTGTAGATACCACCGAAGCTCCAACCTCCGAATAGGGTACCCGCTGCTCCGTGGGTAAAGCCAAACCATCTGTCAACAGGAACGTCATAGACAAAGCTTCCCACCAGGCGGTGCGGCACATCATCAGGCGACAAGGCTTTGCCGAAACGCCTGTCCTGCAGATCGAGAGAACCACGATTGGTGTCGGTTCCCGCGGTGTCAGTGACGGACTTCGAGTAGGTATAGGCTATTTGGAATAACAACCCATTGGCATAACGTCTTGAGACGTTAACTTGCAGTGAGTTGTACCATGAGTTACCGGCTGAGACCTGTGAAGAAATGCCAAGCGCAAAGTCGGGATTGGCACGTCGAGCATTCACGTTAGCCCCGGATGTAGTCGGAGTAGCAGCGCCAGTCGGCGGAGGCTGTCCGGGCGCATACGGGAAGAAGCCGGGAACACCCAATGCTGGGTTGACTTGTTCGATCGCGTATAGCTTGCGTCCTCGATTGCCTACGTAGCCTATAGACGCTACGTAGTTCCTCCGGAAGCTACGCTCGAAAGTCAGGTTGTATTGATAGGTGTAAGGCGTGCGAATAAACGGGTCAATCGCTCGCGATGTGTTGCTAATCTTCAGGGCGGCGCCGGAGGTGGTCCGAGTAAACGGGGAAACACCAACCTGCTCTGCCCCACCAGTCAAGAACGGATTAGGAATTGTGGGCTGAGTAAGATCAGTTC
The DNA here is from genome assembly GCA_036009765.1 of Pyrinomonadaceae bacterium. Classification (GTDB taxonomy): domain Bacteria; phylum Acidobacteriota; class Blastocatellia; order Pyrinomonadales; family Pyrinomonadaceae; genus PSRF01. The sequence continues at coordinate 80,599 of DASYLB010000022.1, forward strand.
CACAGCCTGCTGTGTGTCCTGGGAAACAAGGGCCAAATCCGTTGCCAACTGAATTTCCGAAATTGGGATAAGGATCAGCGCCGAAGGGGTTAGCCAAACTGCCACCAACCTCTTCAAAGTAGGCATTGGTACCCTGGAAACCGGGAGCGGTCAATTGCTGGAGGGCAGTGTCGCCGACGATTGCTCCGTAAAATACGCCGAAGCCGCCGCGAATCACCATTGCCTGATCTCCAGCCAGACTGTGAAGGAAGCTGCCTTCTTTCACTTTCGGCGACCATGCGAAACCGAAACGGGGAGCCCAGTTGTTCTTGTCGAGGGCAACACCGCCATCCGGCACAACGCCACCGAGATCTGGATCAGGATCACCAGGATAGAGTAGACCGATTGGAGCACGAAGTCCGGCTGGGATTGTAATTGCTCGTCCCTGAGCGTCGCGCAACCCCCCGTTCGCCAAAAGCGTTGACGAGATACCGCGAGCGGCAGCCGTCGGTCGATAGTAGGCAACGCGATTTGCCTTGTCTGTCAATGGTCCAACATACTCGTAGCGCAAGCCTAGCGACAACGTTAGGGTGTCACTAAAGCGCCAGGTATCCTGTCCGAAAAATGCTCCGCCAAACTGCCGGAAGTCACGCTCTCCATTTGACCCAAACTGAATGTATCCTGGCGAGTTTCCGATCAGGAGGTCAGAAAGGTCGTTGCCGGTGGTGTTGGCGTCTTCAGCCGAACCATAACCAATGATCGCCTGGTTGATGAAAAGAAAGAGCTGATCACCAAGGTATTTCGTGCCGTCGATACCAAATTTGAAGCGGTGATCACCCTTCGCCCAGCTGATTGAATCCTGAATCTGGAAGTTCGAGGTTACACGCGCTTGCGGTCCCTGGAAGGTATTTCCAAGTCGGATTTGACGATCATCAAGAAAGATGAACGGCGGCCCAGCAAATGCTTGATTAGCAACGAAATTCGCAGTGAATCCGATTTGCGACGGCGTTGTCGCATTAACAGGAGCAAGACTTGGCTGACCATTACGCGCATATCCCGCCAGGAATGAGTTAACGACTGTTGGCGAGAATGTGTACGTGTGGCGGATCACAGCGTTGTAGGTTTTGCGCAAGTCAAGGGAACCAAAACCCGGAACGTTCGCGCCGTTTGTAGTCGGGAAGAACGGGAAGGGACTCTGGGTCGCAATATCGTAACGACTAAAGCTAAAGCCAAGAGTTTGCCTCTGGGTGTTCCAGGGATCGACACGGAACGTGAGCTGATCGAAGTTCGAAACTTCGGGAGCACCTACAGTCGCGTTGCCGTTGGCGTTACCGGTCGGAATGAATCCGATGTAATACTGACCAATGGGGCTAAAGCGAGCCTGAGGAATTTGCTGTCTGATTGTTGAACCCGAACTTGAAAGAATCGGGAAAGGAGCCGCGGTCGCGGGATCGATAAGCGGCTGGGAAGCGCTACGCGTAAAAATGCCCGCCTTTTCTTCAGCGGTTGGCAGATTCGAAAGCGTCAGCGTAGAACCGATTAGCTGACGACGACCTTCATAGTCAACGAAGAAGAACGCTTTGTTCTTGCCACTGATCAGGGAAGGGCCGCCCTCACCAAATCTCGGGAGATAAATCGGGCCGCCGATTTGGCCGCCGAATTCCTTACGTTCGAAGCGACGACGGAAGTCGTCAACGGTACCCTCACGTGGTTTTTGGTTCGCGTTCTGATCGAAGAAGCGAGCCGCAGACAAGACGGTCGGTCGGTAGAAGGCGCGAACGTTGCCGTGAAAGTCGTTGGTGCCGCCCTTGGTAACGACGTTGATAACAGCGCCAGAGTTACGACCAAATTCTGCCTCATAGTTTGAGGTTAAAAGACGAAACTCTTGAACCGAGTCAGGTCGAGGTTGCGCGCCTGTGCTGCCGCCAACCGCAATCTCGTTATTGTTAGAGCCATCGAGCTGGAAGTTATTTTCAACCGAGCGCGAGCCGTTAGAACGGATGGTGCCAACCGAATTGGTTGTAATGCCGGGTTGAAGCAGTGCAAGATCAAGAATATTGCGTCCGTTCAGAGGTAGGCCGGTGATGCGACGTGCTTCTACTGTCGTTCCAAGTGTCCCCGACTCTCTATCGACCAACTCTTGAGCTGCTGTTACTTCGACAGTCGCCGAAGTACCTGAAACTCCAAGCTTGGTTGGATCCAATCGAACACTTCGATTCGGTTCAACAGTTACACTGGTGAGCCGCGCTTCTGCGAAGCCTTGCGCCGAGATAACTATCTCGTAGGTGGCCGGCTCGACCTCGAGCATTTGAAAATTTCCATCTTGATCGGCCGTGACAGTCCGAACCTCCTGCTTCCTTTCAGTGTTGATGAGCCTTATGGTTGCTCCAGCGAGTGACGCACCGGTGGGGTCTGTAACGCTGCCACTAATCGTGCCGCGTGTACCCTGCGCCAGGGTCATAGCCGTGGCAACCATGGTAAAGCAGATGGCTGCAAAAAAGCGCAAGGCAAACCCCTGAGATTGCCCCCGCGCCAGTCGGTAATTCAATTGATTCATATTAATCTCCTGGTGAACTTAGGTTAAGTGGGTCTGATGTGCTTGACACATCGATCGAACAAATCTGGCGTGATCTGCGGAGAAAGTTGCAAATGCCATTCCATAAGCCAGTTATAAATATCTGTAAACTTTTCTAAGAGATTTGGGCAGAAACTGAAGCTTTACCATCAAGATGATAACTAGCACGAGCGCGCTTTATCCAATTTTGCCAAAAGAAATCCGAAGTTTTGGAAAGATTGAGGTCGTTACCAATGCGACTTCGGGTTGCGCTGTCACCGCTCATGGAAGCCTTCGAACAGCGAAATTCCGCAGGTCATTTAAGAACAGCGGCCTGCGGACTTAACGGCACCAGATGCCAGCGCTGGAAGGTTGTGATTGGCCCGTCTCGCAGTAGTCTAACGTACGCAGTTTCAAAGAAAAGCTTCTCCGGAGTCGTCCATTCCAGTCGAATGGCTGGGTTGTACGAGGCCGGTATGGCAGACGGATCGGGACTTACGCCGCTAGTGTTATCGTCCTTTTTCTTGCCGCCGGAATTCCGTTCCTCGTAAATCCTCGAGGCGGCGATTAACGCGTCCTTCAATCTGATCCGGGCCTGTGTCGGCTTGGCCGTCGCGGCATCGTAGATCATCACGTCGGCTTCATAAGCGCTGGCAACTTTCGATGAATCGGGACACCAAACAGGCAACGCCTCGGTCAACTCGTCATCAAGCAGCCGCTCCTTACCATCAGGCGCGACCAGACGGGGGCGTCCAGCGGCCAACTTGAACTCCCGTTCGCGCGCGTCCCATTCACTCTCTTTGCAGGCCATTGCTACCAGCGCGTGATTGTCTGGCGCCCAGGCAGCGTAGAAATAGATTAGTCCTTCGCGCGAAGTAAGTGGCCGCAGATCGTAACCATCGCGATTGCAGATATAGATCTGTTCCGTACTGAACACCGCGACTGCGGGAAACGCCGGCGCTACCGAAGGAAATGGAGTCGCTGCCGCGATTTCCGGTTCTGGCGTAGCTGCCCCGGGCGGAGTAGGCAACGGCGTTGGTCGCGCAGCCTTGCGCGCAATGAAGGTGACGAAGTTGCCGTCAGGCGACCACGACACGGTCTCTGGAAAAACGCAGGCAAGATCTGGCGGCGTCAGGTTTCGCAAAAATCTGCCATCGGCTGAATACAGATCAAGACGAAACTCCTGACTGGGCGCATCGGCAGTTCCGTACAGTACCAGCGCTCGCTGCCCGTCTGGTGAACGCACTGTCCGCACGAGCGCGTCATCCTGCCGGCGGGTATTGAAATCAAGCTGAATCGCTTCGATCTTATCGTCAAGGTCTTGAGTCGTAACTTCAGCCGGTACGGCGACGTCAGGCTCGAACCTGTAGGCGAGTCGTTGCGCGGGAACGTCGCGCAAAACCAGCGGGCGTACTTCCTGACGTTGCGTGATGGTTGTGCAAGCGGCGCCACCCGAAACCAGTGCTGCCAAAAATGTGATTATTAGCGGAGACGTTTTTTTCTCTCTACGTTCGAACAAACCGTTGGTGGAGGTGTTTTGGTCTTTGCGCCAGGTCATCCATTTAGGAAATTGTCGCGTCGCGAGAAATTGTTCAAGTCGATTCATGCCGCGTGATGGTCAGATCGTGCAAGCGATAATAGAAATCGCTTAAGATCAATGTCAATGCATTGATCGGTGGTCAGCGGTCGGTGATCAGAAGTCGGTAATCCGTGAACGATCGATCTGAAGTTGTGAATGGTAGCTGCGGCTCATAATCAAATATATCGCCCTGAATGCTTTTGCTGACCACTGGCCACCAGCCACTGACCACTGATGGCTTAGCGGCCGTAAACCAGCTGGCGCGAGAGTATAGGATCGAGCGCCAGCAGCGCCCGAATGGTGTTTCGCGGAGAAAGGTGATCGTCATCGCCCTCGTCCTGGCTCACGCAATTGTGCTCCAGTGAACGCGATATTCTCCTGGGCAAGGGCTCGTAGCTTGGCGAACTCGCGACGAATGAACGCGCCGCCAGGGTGCCGACCAGATCGCAGGTCAACTCTTCGGCCCTTTGGTCATGAATCTGCATTCCCGTCAGCTTCGAAGCACGATTTCCCACACCGCGGAAAAGCAGGCTAAGACTGTCTTCCGATCCGTCAGCGATGTGTACCAGCTCGTGAGCCAAAACGCTGACTATTCCTTCGTCAGAAGGTAGTCCGGCAAGAAAGATCGTCCCGAAAACAATGGTGTGCGGGTTCCTCAGAAAGACTGAGGCGTTGTCACGCGAAGCTACATCAGGATGAATATTTCGCACCGCTTCCACGTGAGCGATCGCGCGTTGCAACCGGGCCTCATAGGCCCTTGAGCCTACAAAGCCGTACTCTTTGGCTAGTTGCTTAAGCGAAACCACTACGAGGCTTTTGGCTGTCGGCAACAACCGCTGCGCCCGCTGCGCCCCGGCCACAGCTTCCGGGCTCCGGACCGGCAGCGATGGTCGCGCTTGCATGTCATCGATCGGAACACTTCCTTTTGGGTCTTTGAGACGTTCGTTGCAAACCACACCACTGGCAATCTCCATCATCTCGCGCGCTTCCGGCATCAATGAATCTCGCGAATGGCTGGTGAGCGTGACATCGTTCTGCTGGATTGGCCTTTGTCGCCGCTGACGATTTTGACCAGCAGCGCCGACACCGCTCCCCAGCGACAGGAGAACGAGTGCCGCGAGCGCAAGCGCCAAAATCACGAACGAAGACAAGCGCTTTGCACGACTTCGAGGTGGGCGACGCTTCTCTGCGCTAACGACAAGTCGCTTTCTTTTCATTATCGTTTCGGCAACCGTCACTACCATAAGTCTCTGATGCCTAGCGATGCCGCCATTCCGGCTTCCGCTTCTCGGTGAAGGCTTTGATGCCTTCAGTGGCATCCTGCGTCTTCATCAATTCATTGAGATACAAACTTTCTACTTCCTTCAACGCAGGATCCAGCGTGCGCCCGCTACCAAGTTTGATCGCTTCTTTGGTCAACCCGAGTGCAGCGGCGGAAAGATTGCGAAAACGGGACAAGAGTTCCGATGACTTTTGCTCAAGCTCATTGCGTGGTAACAGGTAGTTTACTAATCCGAGGCGGGCCGCTTCAGACGCCTCAATCAGTTCGCCGGTCAGCATTAACTCGCGGGCGCGTTTGTCGCCAATAACCTGCGGTAATAGCAAAGCGGCCACCGGAGGGAACACGCCCAACTTGATTTCCGGTTGACCAAAACGAGCGCGCTCGCTGGCGATCACAATATCGCACGCGGCAACTAATTCGCAGCCGCCTCCCAGCGCTGCGCCGTCAACGATCGCCATAGTGGGCCTGGCAATTTGCTCGAGGTTGCGGAAAATTCCGTGAAAGGAATCCAGCATCTGAAAGATCGTCTCTTCGACGTGTTCCTCTACCGCGACTCCGGCGCTAAAAGCGCTGCACTCGGCGGCAGCGTCAAAAACGATGGCCACCAATTCGCGCTCGTGGGCACACACAGTTAGGGCATCGTTGATTTCTCGCATCATGGCGATGTTGAAAATATTGAGTGGCGGGCGCGCAAAAGTTATGCGGGCAGTGCGATCCTCAATCCGGAACTTGATGTCTTGATAGTTGGCTGGCATTCGAAACTTGGATTCTTTCTCCGAACCTTCTCGACGTGATTGTACGTTGTTTGTGAGTCTGCCGAATAGTCGCTAGTTCGCAAGCGGTGAGTCCAACCACGACTGATAGATACGCTTCTGCGCGTCAGACGATTTATCCACAGGCAGGATACGGTAATTGACGTTTGCCTGGCCGCCGAGCTTAATCAGCAGCACACTCAGATCGTCGGCGCGAAAGATGGTGAAGGTGACGAGATCGCCAGAATGTTTCTCACCAATCCGCGCGTCAAGAAACTCTTTGCTCGCACGCATGTTGTTGAAGGCAACGATCTGATCGCCTGCATTTAAACCTTGTTCGTAGGCAGGCGAACCTGCATAAACGCGCCTAACCAGCAGCCGCTCTCCCTCCTGGACGACGTCCGCTCCCAGGTAAGCCTTCTCAACCGCGTTGCTGCCATCGAACGCGAGCGTCTTATCCAACCGCAGACCGGCGACTGCTAATGCGGAGTCGTAATCGAGTTCCTCGCGACCACGCACATACTTCGCAAAGAATTGTTCCAGACTGGATGCGGCCATTAACTCGCAGGCTTTCTGAAAATCTTCGGGCGTGTAGTTGCGACCACGCTTATAAAATTCCACGTAGAGGTAACGCATCACGTCGTCGAGAGACTTTGCGCCTTTGCTCTGCTTGCGAATCTCCAGATCCAAAAGCAAACCGAGGATCGCGCCCTTGTCGTAATAGTCCACCTGTGAATTAACCGAGTTCTCGTCCTGACGGTAATACTTGACCCAGGAATCAAAACTCGCGTCTTCAACGCTCATCACTAACCGGCCGGGCGTCGCTTGAAACGCCTGAAAGGCTTTGGCGCTTTCTTTCAAAAACTCTTTATCGGAAATCAACCCGGCGCGGCGGAGAGCGAGTCGCGCATAATAATCGGTGATGCCTTCCGCAACCCACAGTGACCTGGTGTAGTTTTCTTTGGTGTAATCAAAAGGGCCAAGTGCGTCGGGCCGAATTCGCTTCACGTTCCAAAGATGGAAAAATTCGTGTGCTACTAACGAAAGAAAGCCGCGATAGGTGCGCGCCGACGCCGCGTTTGGGCCGGCCGAATTTACTCCCTCGGTGCGCTCCTTGGGATCGGGAACGAAACCAAAGCGCGGATAACCGAGCGCGGTCGAGTTTAGGTGTTCGAGGCCGCCGCCCGTATTCGCGCGCAGATGAAGAATAAACGTGTAGTCATGATAGGGGATCTCGCCGCCCATTAACGCTACTTCCGTCTCAACGATCGTCTTTACATCGTTGCGCATCTTTTCCGGATCGTAGTTTCCTTCGCCGTCAATGACGATCCGGTGCGTTACTCCCTTAACTTCAAACGAAAGTATCTTGAAGGTCCCTACTTCAACCGGAGAGTCGTAGAGAATGTCAAAATTCTCTGCCCGAAAAATGTTCTTCTGGCCTGGCACTGCGGGCAGTCCGGTAGCGACCTGCCACGGCTGCGGTGCGAGGATTTGTAGCGTCGATGGCGCGTTCAGAGATCCTTCCGGATACATCAAGAGGTTGGCATTGTTCCAAAAGGCATGGCCGGAATTTACTTCGCTGGTCCGCACCGAAAGCTCGTTAGCGTAGACGCGATAACTCACGCGCCACTCCCGCGCGCCTTTAGTCACAACGCGCCATGAATTCTTGTTCACCTTCTCCCAACTGAGCGGCTGGCCGCTAGCGTCAGTGGCTGCAAAATCCTGCAGGTTGCGTTCAAATTCGCGTATCAAATAAGAACCAGGTGTCCACACCGGCAGGATGAGCGTCGTCTCATTTGCGACTGTTTCGCCGGGGCTATGTTTGATTCTTGCTTCGACCTCAAGCATGTGAGTGTGCGGCTTGGGAATTGAGATGGTGAAGGCGATCTGCGGCGCTGCGTCAGGCTTTGTGACTTGAGCTGCAACTGAAAAGGTGGCCGCGACAATCATGAACATCAGACCAAGAAGGCGCGGGCAGTTAGCTGACAGCAGGCTTATGTTTTGTCGGTTCATTTGCGCACCATGTTACTACGAAGAATTCGAGAGGTGTAAGCATTCCGTCTTGCAGACTCTGTGTCTCTGTGGTGGGGCCTTGCACAAAAAGTGTTTCGAACTGCGGGGGCAAGCCCGCCTTCCCGACCCTGAGACTCTAAACTTCTTGATTGCTTCACATTGAAAGCCGTTCCAGGTGAGATCACTCTCAACGCTAATCAGCTCGGGGTGAGGAAGGTGGGCCTAGCACCCCAGCGGGGCTGCCCCGCCGGGGACCCCGCTTGCCCCCGCTCTCCTCGCCTTTTTGTGGAAAGCCCGGTGGTGGATGAACTCTACTGCTGAACGCTTCGACCCGCCAAAATACCCGAGCAGCCGGGAACGCCCGGCGAGCTGCCTAAATATTGTAAATGCGGAGGTTAGAACACGGTAGTCGAAGCTCCATAGCCGCGACGTTGCAGATAGGGAACTGCGACGCCGGGCTTTGAACTGCGCCGGCGGAGTTCTGAACTGCAGGATCGCAGCTCTTGACTGCGACTGGGGGACCGCAGGCGGAATCGAGTGCGCTGAAAGCGTTCGGGGTTGTCGGCGTTCCAGCACACCACCGCCCAGCACAACTGGACATTTGGATCACGGCTAAGAGATTCTTTTGCAAAACTCCCCAGCGATAGTTGCTTCGAGTTTCGGTACTGACCTAGTTTCGGTCCTTCTCTGTGCCACCTCTGAGTCTTCGGTGTCTCTGGGGTGGAAAATCTAGGCAAACATTCACCACCGAGACCGGAGAGACCACGGAGGCTGCACAGGAGGATTAGAAATTAGGTCACCACCCAAGTTTCGAAGCGTGAGGCACAAGTAATGACGGTAATAACCTGCAGTAAGTGTGGAACTAAGAATCGCGTCGATCCGCGCCAGGCAGCGGAACAAATAGCCAGGTGCGGCAAGTGTGCAACTCCGCTCGATCTTGCTAAAGCCGAAAAGACAGTTACAGAAGGGAAACCCTTGACCGTGACTGACGCGACTTTTCAGGAGCAGGTAATAAAAGCCGAGCAGCCGGTGTTGCTCGACGCCTGGGCGCCATGGTGCGGACCGTGTCGCATGGTTGGGCCAATCATGGAGCAACTCGCCGCTGAAGCGAAAGGGCGTTACCGGATTGCCAAGTTGAACGTGGATGAAAATCCGGGAGTAGCGACGCAGTTTCAAATTCAAAGTATTCCCACGATGCTGATCTTCAAAAACGGAAGACTTGTTGACCGGCTGGTTGGCGCGCAACCAAAACCCGCAATTCTCGCCCGACTCCAGCAACACCTGGGGTGATAGGGGATGGGTACAAAAAGCGGGGGCAAGCCCGCCTCCCCGACCTAGAGCCTCTCAAGTGGTTCGGCGAATTTATCGTGAGAGTCTCTCAAGCGAGGATCAAACTCAAGAGTAAGTAGCTCTGGGTCAGGAAGGCGGGCTTGCCCCCGCTTTTTCTACCCATTCCCGTTTCCCCTTTTCCCCTCTGCGCCTGTTAATATCTTTCACGCTCTCAGCTGTCGGACACTGGAAAGGATTTCTGCCATGTTTAGAAAAATAATTTCGACGTCTTCATCGTGGGCGCCGGTTCCGTTACGTTTGGCGTTGGCTGCGATCTTCTTTGCCCACGGCGCCCAGAAAGTGTTTGGCAGTTTTGCTGGACCAGGTCTGAATGCTTTCGTACATCAAGGGCCGGCGCCGTTTGCTTTCATGCGACCACCGTGGCTCTGGTGGGGCGCCGCGGCAGTGGGGGAGTTGCTGGGAGCGATTCTCGTTTTTCTCGGGTTGCTCACTCGCGCCGGCGCGTTTCTGCTAACGTGCATAATGTTGACCGCCATAATTGCAGTTCACTGGCCGCACGGTCTTTTTGCTGATAATAAGGGGTACGAATATCCGATGGCGCTATTAGCCATGTCGTTGTCACTATTGATTTCTGGAGGCGGCATGGCCTCAGTCGATCGCAACCTCTCAAGTGGCCGCAGAAGGTAAGACGCCGTGAATAGTGAATCGTAAATCGTAAATGGTTAAGACTTGAGAATCCTGACTAGTCTTTGACTCGTAGTGATGCTCTAGCCCCAAAGGCAATCCGCTCTTTCTATTCACCATTCACGATTTACTATTTACTGCTTTTCACGATTTACTATTTACTGATCAAATGAAACGCTCTCCGCTGGTCGTCATCTTCACGACCGTCTTCATCGATCTGATCGGTTTCGGGATCGTCATTCCCGTATTGCCGTTCTATGCCGAGGGCACACAGTTTGGTGCTACGCCTCGCACCGTCGGTCTGTTGTTCGCGTCCTACTCTGTTATGCAGTTGATCTTCTCGCCCGTCCTCGGCCGACTTTCCGACAAGCATGGGCGCCGGCCCGTTTTGCTCGTCTCGATCATCGGCACCGGCATCGGCTTCCTGATACTTGGCTTTGCCACTACGCTCTGGATGCTTTTCGTAGGACGCATCCTGGACGGGATCACTGGCGGAAACATCTCAACCGCTCAAGCCTACATCGCCGACATCACGACGAAGGAAAATCGCGCCAAGGGAATGGGTTTGATCGGCGCCGCCTTTGGACTTGGTTTTGTTTTTGGTCCCGCCATCGGCGGCATACTGAGCCACTGGGGAATCTGGGTGCCTTTCCTGTTTGCCGCCGGTCTCTGTTTCGTAAACGCGCTGCTGCTCTATTTCACTTTGCCGGAGACGGTCACGCCGGATCATCCGGCTCGAGTGTCGGCAGCCCGTGGTCGCGGGTTGGCGCAGTTAATTCAATCGCTACGGGACCCGCGACTCGGTTACGTGCTGATCATTTACTTTCTCTTCATCGTGGCCTTCTCAATAATGACGACCTCGTTTTCGTTGTACACGATGTTTCGCTTCGGCTACGACGCGACGCACACCGGGTATCTCTTCGCCTACGTCGGCATCCTGGCGGTGATAGTGCAAGGCGGACTGATTGGAAAACTGGTCAAGCGTTTCGGCGAACTCGCGCTGGTGATTGCCGGCGCATTCCTGTTTGCCGGCAGCCTCTTTGCGGTGCCCTTTGTTGGGCCGGAAACTGGTGGACTGGTCGCACTGCTGGTTGGTGGCGGATTGTTCTCAATCGGAAACTCTCTCTCTGCGCCTTCGCTCACGAGCCTGGCTTCCAAGAGTGCGGGTGCTGATGAACAAGGAAGTGTTTTAGGCGTGACTCAGTCGGTGGCGAGTTTGGCGCGGGCAGTTGGCCCAGCGCTGGCAGCGTTGTTGATTAATAGCGCGATCGCTTACCGAGGCGCAGATGGCGCCAAACACTTCATGAGCGATCACTCGTTGTTTGTTACCTTCTGGACAGCTTCAGGAATCATGATCGTCGCCTTGTCGCTCGCGCTTTATTATGCGCGGACCCAGAAGGCAAACTTTGCAACCGTCGAGACGCTTGAGGCTGTATGAGGAAGCGACTACCTGCCGCTTCTTCCTCGCAGCAAACGCAGCTCATAGACGAATAGTACGGCCCCGACTTCAATCCCCAACAAGAGTCCGCTGGTTAGGCCAAGGATTAGCACTGCGAGCGAGAACGGCGAATTGCTCCGCGCGAGGCTGTTGGTTACGAGTGCGCCCCATAGATTTTCTTGAAACAGCCAACCCAAGATAATCCCAAGAATAGTGGTGGTTACCAACAGGGGTCAGGCCCAGGCTAGATGCGTTAGTCCAGCTCTCTTTGAGGGCCGGCAGAAAAAAACCTCCGGTAATCAACATCCCGCAAATCGCGACCGAAAGCGTGATCTGAAATGGATTGCCCGCGCCACCAGGAAGCCAGGCGAAAGCGAATCCTCCCAGGATCGCCGTTAAAACGCCACCCAGTACTGCGCCCAAAGTGCCGCCAATAATTTTCGCGTAAGGAGATCCATTTGATAACTTCGCAAAGCGCATGATGCCGGCCCTTACGAACATGCTCAGAAGGACCGCCGCCACCAGACCATATAATCCATGGAGAGCAATCCGCTCCAGACCAACCTTACGTTGATATGAATAAATAGCGCCTACAACCAGCCCCGAGATCATTCCCGCGATTGCGCTGAAAACCGGACTATACGGGTAATACTTTTGAAACTCTTTGGCGATCGTCTTGCTTAGTTTCTTTGTATCCGCCTGCCAGGTCCGCTCGCGGATTCTGATCCAGTGATACGTAGCCAATTTGTGTAGGCCTTCAGGCAGATTTTGTACGCGCGGAATGCTCGTCTCCTCTACCAGGACTGGCACCACCTTAATGTCATTTTCAAGCGCGCTGGCTATTTCCAATCGCACGTAGTCGTGTGCTTCATCCAATCGTTGTTTTCCGTCGCTGGTTCGCGCTAACCAATTCTTGCCAACTATGGCCACCAGGACGATGCTTGAGCTAAGAGCATCTCGAATTGATTCACTGAAATCTGCGCCGCCTTCAATCGCCTGAGAGTCCAGGAAAATGTGGCGGGCGCCAAAGCGGCGGGTCAGGGTTTCATTTAAGCGGTTGGCGAACTCAGACGTGTCATCATGTCGATAATTGATGAAAATTATCGGCACTCGTTTGTCTGTCATGGAAGGTGCTCGGCGATCGGATGCTTACTTTGCGAACTGTCCCACTGCGCTCTCAGGCTTGATAATTTCTTTCAGCGCCGAATACGGCACCACGACACTTTGCGGACCGGCGGCATAGGCGGCAACCTGATAGGGATCGAATGTAATTCTCAATCCCTTCTTCGTGATGCTCCAGTTGTCGTAATTCGTCAGTTCCGCTCCGGCGCCTCGTTTAATCCAGTCGTCGTCCATCGCCGCAGAATCACCCTGCGCCTTTGTTTGCTTCTTCAGTTCCTCGATGCAATACGTCGAGAGCGTTTGCAGGTACTTGGATCCGGGCGTGAAAAGATCGGCGAGTTTTATTGCTTTTCCGTTTTTCAAATCGAAGTTGACGACCTCCGTATAGGAATTCGGATGCGCTGCTCCCGCCGAATAACTGCTTACCGTAAACTCAATGCCGATTAGATCATCCTTAGCGAGCGCCACCGCGTAGCTGATGATGATGTCGCTGCCCATAGACTCTTCAATGGTCGGGCTCTCATCCGCATTGGACTCGTCTTCAGGATCCGGAATCATCTCCTTCTTGAAGTCACTGACCTTCCGGGTAATCAAGCTACGAACAGTTTGATTAAACTTTTCGTAGTTGGGATCGGTAGATCCTGTCAACTGCGGATAGGCGGCGGCAACTTCATACTTCAGCGTCTTGTTCTTTTCTTTGATTTGCTTCGAAGCAATCTCAACGCTATTGCTAAACTCGATCGGCTCCTGATGCAGCAAAAACGAAGTCTTCTTATCGCTGCCGGGTTTCGCCCAATCTCCATTAATTTCAATCGGTCCTTCGGCAGTTTGCTTCCAAACTCCTTTGAACACTCCAGTCTGCTTGCCGGCAGGATCAAATTCTTCGAGCGTCACATTCCCATCTTTGTTGACGCTGCCACGCAATTCAATTTTGGTCCCGACCTTCTGGTAAAAATATGAACCGGATAAGGCTTCCCCTTCGCGAACCAGCTTCATCTGTAAATCAAGGGCATTGCCAATCGAGCCCGTGAAGAACCTGGTCTCAACCACCGACGCCGCGCCACTGTCCGGATGGAGTCGGTCTTGTCCATCGGCAGGAGTCGCCGGGGCCACAGCGTTCGTTGTCGCGGTCTTCCGACAAGCGGTGAGGAGCAGGAACGCAACCAACGCGATGACGGTTAGTGTTACCTTTTGTGAACTTATGATCATCACGGAAATACTCAATACGTCGGCTATTTAGGTCGGCACACTCGCGACAAGCGCGCCGGGACCGGATCGCCTGATCGCTTCTCGAATATCTGCAAACGACAACTCACAGAGCTTGCCACCGGTAAACATTTCGTTGTTGGTAACCTCAGCGATCGCAAATGGCGGTTTGGGAAAGTTGTTGAGATCTTCGTCAGTTTCAAAACCAACCTCGGCCAGGACCAGGCCAAACAAATCACCCAGAAACATGTCGACGGAAAACTTTCGTCCCTGGAATTCAAACCAATAACGATTTTTGCGAATCTCGTTCGCGTCCGAGATAGCAAGCACTTCAGTTTCCAACGCGGTTAAGTAGAGGTTGGAAATGATGGTATGCGATAAGTCTTCCTTATCGGGAGCAAACTTCTGGGTAAGCTTTACCGTCCACTTGTTCGTTTGTGGATCGCGCACCTTTCTTAGTCGCAGGCGCGTGCCGCTGATGTAGTTGTCAGTTATTTGCACATGCGCGTCCGCGCGGCTCATTCCCTCTGGCAGATCCTGCAAGAGATAACGCCGCTCGCGCTCGATACGCGCATACTTGCTCTCGGCCGGAACAATTGTGTTTTGGTCTGTTAGTTTCGCGACGCCCATTTTGCTCGTGTATAGCTCGTGCGCGAACCTTACATTTGACAGTGCAATATGTAAAGTTAAGGCCGCAACTTTACATATCGTCAACCTACCGGTGTTTTTGCAGCTGATTGCGGATTTGCGTAAGTATTTCGTAATAACGCCAGGCCGCCGGTGGGTTTGGTTCCTGATGGTGGTCCGGTTTGAGAATCAAGTCGCCCGTAGTCAACAAAACCTTCCTGACTTCAGGATTCTGATACACCTTCGACCGCGTAGCCGCGACTATCAAACGGTAGTGCTCACCGGGAGTCTCTGGACGGTATTCAAAACGCTGACCGGCAAACGTCACCCAGGTAATCCCCATCTCCTTCATGTTTACTTCGGCGAGACTACCGGCGCTTTTCGCTTCGAAGCTTGTCAGTTGTCCCACTTGCTCGCGCGTGTACTTCCATTCGAGACCAGGAAATTTCGCGCGCGGGTCTTCCGGATTTTCCGGGTATTCCATCATCTGCCAAAAACCTTCGAGACTGGCGTAACGCTTTCCTTTGAAAACAAAAGGAGTGGCAGCGAAGTTTGACAGCAGCCCAAGCTCATTGCGCTTGGAGAGAATTACTTCGCCTGACGCCGCTTCCTGCGGCATGATTTCCCACGCCGGCGCGCCCTCTTTGGATATTGGCGTCCACCAACGCGCCGGATAACGCGAGTCACGAATAATTGGTTGGGTCGAAGTTGATTGTTGCGAGCGCAGGTTAATCGGAAGAGAAACAAGCAGCACGAAAAAGAAGAGGACAAGAGCCCGCAGTCTCAGTAGCAATTTACTAGTTTGCTTAGGCCGTCGCGCCATGTTGTTTCAGGAGATTTGCCACGGGCTTGGCCTTGTGAAATTCAGTTTCAGCCAGTGGCGTTCGGCCGTTGAGATTTGTGGCGTGTATGTCGGTGCCGTGCGCGATAAGCAATTCGGCGATGGCTCGCCGGTTAGCGTGCGCCGCAGCATGCAAAGGTGTCGTACCCCAGTGGTCGTTCTGGTTACGCGCGTTAACATCCGCCCCCAGACTTACCAGTAACTCAACTACATTTAGATGTCCCTTCCAGGTTGCGCAATGTAGAGGAGTGGATCCGTCTGTATCTCGGCTGGAAATAAGATCTGCGTCTTGCTTGATGAGTTCCTTCACTCGCGAGGCTGCGCCGGATTTTGCCGCTTTGATTATTTCCTTTTCCAGATTAGGCGGCTTTGAATGTCCTGCTGCCATTAGTCGGATTACCCTCGCTGAGTTTTTGACAGACTAAGAAAGGACGATTCTTCATTCCCGTAGAATTCTTTGATAACGTCCAGATTCTTTCGAAATAACTCTTCAACTTCCGATGTTGAGCAATTGCCCAAACGCACCCAGACTACCTTTGGAGGAGGACCAAACAAAAAGCTTCGCTGATGCATGTCAGCGTCCTTCGAAACCAGAATCAGGCCATTGTTCTTTGCGTACTCCCACACCAGCGGATCGTCAGCCGCCTTCAAGCCAACATCGCGCACATGGATAGATTGGGGAAATAAATCTTTGAGAAGTTGCGCCAGCTTGTGCGACAAGTTCTCGTCGAAAAGAAGCTTCATGCGGCGGGCACAGTCATGAGCTTTCGCTCGCGGTCAGCGGCGAAAGCAATGCATGCTTTCAAGTCTTCGCGCGTAAGATCGGGAAAATCCTCGAGAATTTCTTCTTCAGTCATATCGGAAGCGAGATACTCCAGGACTTCATAGACCGTAATCCGCAGCCCTCGAACGCAGGGCTTTCCACCGCGCTTGTTGGGATCAATAGTAATGTAATCCTGATAGTTCATGACTTGAGATTACGTCCGTCTGATTGACGAGGTCAAGAGATGAAAAATACGCGTCCCTAATGAGGATATTGCACCTTGCGGAAGGTCTGGCCTTCCGCAGATTAGGGTGCAAACCAAGGAGAGTTGATGGCCGATCCGGCCGCCTACTTGTTTGTGGACGGCATACCGATGTCCTTCATTGGCATCATCAAACGCCCGTCAGCGTGACGAGTCAGCGCCAGGAAATCTGAATCCGCACGCAGTGAATTAAACACTGCATCCACTCGCGCTTCCATCATTTCCTTGGAGCGCACCGCGTGGTAGCGCTCGTATTGATAGAAGTGACGCTTGAGAAATGCCAGGGCTTTGTCGCGCTGGCCGTTCTGCGCAAAGATTGCCGCCAAATTGTAGGAAGCCGGCAGCAAGTGCATATTCGCGCGCGCAACTTTCAAAGCTTCATCCTTCTGACCGGAAGCGGCCATGAAGACGGCAGCAAACACCAGGTTGTACGGATCTTTCGGATCGAGCGCCAGGGCCTTTTGCGTGTAGGCGTTGGCCTGCGCTAAGTCGCCCTCGGAATTCCAGTAGACCGCGAGATTGCGATAGGCAAGCGCCAGCGGGTATTCCTCAACTGACTGTTCCATCAAGTGAAGTCCCTTTTTGAACTCGCCTTCATGGATCGTGATCTTGCCGAGCCCGTGTAGCGCGACTGCGCGCGAAAGCGGATCGGCCGGCATATTGAGGATTGCGTGGAAGGTGGTTTTCGCCTGTTCCCAATCACCAATGTGGTGGCGATAGAGTTCGCCAAGATAACGGAGCGGCGTCGGATCTGCCGGGTCCATCGAGCGGGCACGCTGGTAAAGCTTTTCAGCGACGAGATATCGCGCAGCGTTTTCCGCGATGAGCCCCAACTGCATCGTCCGTTCGATCTCGGCGCTCTTGCGCGCGTCAAAAACGGGAACGCTAAACTCCGGGCCATCAGCCAGACTCGCCGCCTCATTCACTCCCAGTTTCTTGAGTTCCTTGGCAGCAGCTTTCGCCTTGCCCGGAAACATGCATTTCTGGTCAAGCACCGCCTGGAACAATTTGATAGCTTCGTCTTTCTCACCAGCAGTGGCTTTAGCTTTAGCATCCTTCAATTGATCGTCGAGGGCTTTCTCTCGAGTCTTAACTTCGGTGTCCAGCACTTTCTCAACAGCGCTAACTCCGAGTTTGCCATCCTTGTTTTCGACTTTGGTAACCGGCGTGCCGTCAGGCGTCGCGATTACCGCCACCGGCGGCTTTGACTCGCCCAGGAGTTTGTCGGCATTCGGTACATTGCCATCCGCCAACTCCATCGAGACGCATTGCGAGGCATAGAGCGAGAGCGTGCGAGACATTCGCATACTTGATTTCTTGATCTCGTCTTTCGAAGCGGGAAACCAGTAGAGGACTAACCCCTTCGCCGGCGGAGTCTTTGCATCGTGGACCTTCCAGGGCACCGGATAAGTTTCCGCCGCGCCGCCACTGCCGCCACTGCCACCAGACATGCCGCCGCCGCCGCCGCCGCCGCCGCCGCCGCAAGTGGCCCAGGCCGGAGAAAGCGCGAAAAGGGTGATCAAAAGAACGGTCAGGGAACGAGCGAAAAGCGATGCAGGGGTTTTCATGTTTTACCTCTGAGCGTCATATAGCATTTGGGTTCAAAACCGAGCGGGGATATGGCCAAGACAATAACACTTCCAGGGCCTTTCGGGAAGGCAAAAGCCCTCGCTGAGGCAAGGGCTTTTTTACGTTTTAGCAGTGGAACGATTGTTACATCTTTTTTGCTTTCCACTCGGCGACAAGTTTTTCCATGTTGGCGATTCCCTGCGGGTTGGCTTTGGCCTCTTTGCCAACCTGGATCGCGCGTTCGCCGGCCGCGATGGCCTCTGCCGTCTTACCCTGTTCGGCAAGCACGCGCGCCTTCAGACCAACATTGCCCAATGTCTCCTTGACCTTGATCGACTGGTTCAACCAACCCATCGCCTCGTCGACGTTCAACTTGTTCGACAACGCGTAGTTGGCTGCCTGAAGCGGCGTCACGAAGTCGTCCGCTTTAGCGGCAGCTACGGCAGCGCGAGCCTTCGCCATAGTCAACCCCTGCACGTCCTTCACTTCCACGGTGAACGGAACCCGCAACTTCTCCCAGCGAATATTGACTTGCGCCGAGGTGTCGTTGACCGGATCGATCCAGTATTCCAACCACTCCTTACTATGTTCTGACCACTCGGGCTTTACTTTGACGCGCAACGTATCTTTGGCAGCATCGTAACCAAAGCTGCCCCACTGGTTGGCGACGCTGTTGAAAATAATCGTGAACTCATCTTTGGTAGGAATCGTGTGGAGACTATAACTGCCCGCCGGAAGTTTCTGCCCATTGATGAAAACGTCATCGGTGACGACAAACTGCGTGGCCTCATTCGCTCCGGTGCGCCAGGCGTGGCCCCAAGGCACAATAGCTGCGCCCTTCGGCCGAACGTTCTGATCGTCGAGCGTAGCCTCCCCTTTTGTCGCTGCCTGTTCCGGCAGCGGATCGCCCCAGATGGCTCGCCCTTTCACTGCCGGGCGGCTGTAGGTGATGGTCACATCCGTGACGCCGATAGTCTCCATCACGCTGGCCTTCGGACTTGGACGTGGAGTTTGCACCTGCGCCGATCCGATCCGTGCGCCAACAACGAAAACGAACAACACGGCAGCGAGAGAAGCGCAAAACCTTTTCTGAGTGGTCATCATATTTCTCCAGTTTATTTGATTTTACCGATTATCTATCGCCCGTCGGATCATCGGCAAGTAGGTAAGGCAAACTGTTAGTTTGCGTTCCGCGGTGAATGCCGTTCACTGATCGCAAACTAACAGTTTGCTTTACAATTTCTCGCTTACCAAATCTGGCAACGCTGCGTTTCTTCACGCACCATCTTGTCGCCGGCCTTGCATTGAAACGCCTGCGCAAACGCCGGGAAGTTTGCCAAAGGTCCGTTCACGCGAAACTTTGGCAACGGGTGTGGATTGGTAGCAACCATCAGCCGTGCGTACTCCGGCCGCACGTTCGTGGCCCACGAGAAAGCGTAGCCCAGAAAGAAGCGTTGCTCGGGAGTGTAACCATCGATGTTTGCCGGGCGCGGCTTCCCTTCCATCGATTTCTGAAACGCTGCGTAAGCCACAACCAAACCACCCAGGTCTGCAATCGACTCGCCCTGCACCAGTTTTCCGGTTTGAAACAATCCGGGCTCGACTTCGAAACCGTCAAACTGCTTCACGATACACTCGGCACGTTCTTTAAACTTCACCATGTCTGCGTCGGTCCACCAGTTTGCAAGATTGCCTTTAGCGTCATACTGGCGTCCCTGATCGTCGAAACCGTGCGTCATCTCGTGGCCGATGACGGAACCCATCGCGCCGTAGTTGATCGCATCATCGTAGGTGATCGAGAAAAACGGTGGCTGCATGATGCCCGCAGGAAAAACGATTTCGTTGATTCCCGGGTTGTAGTAGGCGTTAACTGTCGGCGGCGTCATTCCCCACTCAGTTTTGTCTACAGGTTGACCAATCTTGCGCAGGTCGCGGTGCGTCTCAAAAGTGTCAGCGCGTAATGTATTCGTAGCGTAGGAACCGCGATCGATTGCCAGCGCCGAGTAATCGCGCCACTTATCCGGGTAACCAATCTTGCGGATAAAAGCTTCGAGCTTGACGATCGCCTGCTTACGCGTTGGATCGCTCATCCAGCTTAGAGTCGATATATCGCTACGCAACGCGGCGACAAGATTAGCGACCATTTCCAGCGCTCGTCGTTTCGCCGCTGGTGGAAAAGCCTGCTTTACGTAAACTTCACCGAGCGCTTCACCCATTTCATTGTCCGCCGCCGAAACGCAACGCTTCCAACGCGGCAGCAGTTCAGTTGTGCCAGTCAGCACGCGGCCTTTGAAATCGAAGTTCTCGTTGACGAATTTATTGGACAGCGTTGCCGCCGTGGCGTTGATCAAGCGCCAACGCAGGTATGTTTTCCAGTCGGCCAAAGGGATCGCAGTCATCTGCTGATTGACACGCTCGAAAAACTTTGGCTGGCCCACAGTTATGTCTGACTGTTGGCTGACGCCGACGTTCTTGAAATAGCCGGGCCAGTCGAAGTTGGGAGCCATGGTCTTCAGTTGGGCAAGCGTCCGGCGGTTGTAGACCTTTTGCGGATCCCGACGCTCAACCCGCGGCATCCAGGCTTCGGCCAACTTCATTTCGAAGTTCATGATCGTTTGCGCTTCGGCCGCAGACTTGTTCGAGTCGTCACCCATCAACTCAAACATTTTGGTAACGTGCTTGAGGTAAGCCTCGCGAATCTCGTTCGATTTATCGTCGGTCTTGAAATAGTACTCGCCTTCCGGTAAACCCAATCCGCCCTGCCAGAGTTGAATGATGACTTCAGCGCTGTTTTTTGCGTCCTGCGCCGAGCCGACGAGAAACAACGTGTTAATACCCAGCGTATGAAGACTGGCAATCTCACCCTGCAGGCTGCGCTGATCTTTGATCTTATCGATGCGCGCTAGTTCGGAAGCGAGCGGCGCGACGCCATCAGCTTCGATCTTCTCTTCGTCCATGCAGCTGGCATAAAAGTCTCCGACCTTCTGTTCGCTGCTTCCTTTCGCGGCGTTCGTGTTCTGCGCCGCGGCATCAAGAATCGTGCGAAGGATGTCGCGGTTCTGATCCTCCAATGCGCTGTCTACGCCCCAGGAGGGAAACGCGGCGGGAATGGGATTCTGCGCCAGCCAGCCACCGGTCGCGTACTGATAAAAATCAGTGCAGGCTGGGGTGTTCTCGTCGATGTTGGCCAGATCAAAACTAGACTGACTAAAGACAGCTACAGCCAGCGACAAAAGCAACAAGCAGGCAGTAAGAGACTTTAAGTAACGAACCATCAACTGATCTCCTCTAAGTTTTTTGGGCTTTGTACTTTGTACTTTGAGCTTTGTGCTTCGAGCTTGGAACTTTGCACTTTTTTGACGTCAACGAAAGTGTATGAAGGAGAACGAAGTTCAAAGTTCAAAGTTCAAAGTTCCAAGTTCCAAGTTCTTTTTCTTTACCAAATTTGGCAACGCTTTGATTCTTCGCGAATCATCGCATCGCCCGTCTTGCACGCAAACGCCTCTGCAAACTGCGGCATGTTTGAGAGCGGTCCGTTGACGCGGAAGCGCGAGAGTGGATGCGGATCAGACTGCGCTTGCAGGCGCGCGGCTTCGGGCCGGTCCTTCTCCGACCACACCTGCGCCCAGCCGAGGAAAAAGCGCTGCTCGGCGGTGAAGCCGTCGATGTTGGCCGGACGAGGTTTGCCTGCCAGCGACTTCATGAACGCGTCGTAGGCAACGTAAAGTCCGCCGAGGTCGGCAATGGATTCACCGGAGACGAGCTTGCCCTGCATGTGCAGGCCGGGCTCAACTTCAAAACTATCAAACTGCGTGACGATACAATTGGCGCGCTGGTCGAAGTTTTTCTTGTCAGCCTCGGTCCACCAGTTTTTGAGGTTGCCCTGAAGGTCAAACTCGGCGCCCTGGTCGTCGTAGCCATGCGTGACTTCGTGGCCGATGATCGCCCCGATCGCCCCGTAGTTGATCGCGTCGTCGGCATTCGCATTAAAGAAAGGCGCTTGCAGGATTCCGGCCGGAAACGTGATGTCGTTGTTGAGCGGGTTGTAACCGGCGTTGACGGTTGGCGCCGACATGCCCCATTCGGTCCGGTCAATCGGCTGGTTGATCTTCTTGAAGTCGCGTATCTGCTCAAACTCAGAGGATCGCAGCACGTTTGCGAGATATGAATCGCGCGCCACCTGTAGGCCCGAATAGTCGACCCACTTGTCGGGATAACCAATTTTCTGTTTGAACGCTTCCAGCTTGGCGATGGCCTGCTTGCGCGTTTCGTCGCTCATCCAGTCAAGTTTCATAATATGATCGCGGAAGGAGGCGATCAGATTGTTCACCATCGTCTGCATGCGCGCCTTCGACTCCGGCGTGAAGGCGCGGGCAACGTAGACCTGGCCCAACACTTCGCCCAGGCTCGCGTCGGTTGCCGAAACACAGCGGCGCCAGCGCGGCAGTTGTTCTTCACTGCCCTGCAGGGTCTTTCCGAAGAAATTGAAGTTTTCGAGTTCAAACTTTGACGACAGACTGGACGCAGCAGCCGTGATCAAATGCCAACGCAGATAGGTCTTCCAGTCGGCCACCGAAACTTCCGGCAGCATCTTGTTGACGGCCTGGAAAAACTCCGGGTGTGCCACATTAACGTCGCCGCTGGTGGGTGCGCCCACGTTGCGGCGGTAGTCTTCCCAGGAAAAGTTTGGCGTCAGTTCTTTGAGCTGGGCCGGGTTCATCATGTGGTATTGCGTGGTCAGGTCGCGCAGCTCGATTGGCGTCCGCGAGTTTTGCGCGAGCCGAGTTTGCAACCCGAGCACCGTCTGCGCATCTTTGACAGCTTGCTCCGGAGTTTCACCGATCAACTGAAACATATTGCTTACGTGCGTCGTGAAAGCTTCGCGCAGTTTCACTGACTTCTCATCCGTCTTCGTGTAGTAGTCGCGGTTCGGCAAACTAAGTCCGCCCTGGCCCGCGGCGGCCATCACCATCGAACTGTTTTTCAAGTCCGGCAACGAACCGTAGCCAAAAAGCGTGGGAACATTGTGCCGGTGCAGGTAGGCGATTTCCGCCTGCACTTCCTGCAAATCTTTGATCTTGTCGATGCGGGCGAGTTCAGGAACCAGCGGCTTCATGCCTTCGGCTTCGCGCTTGGCCTCATCGACGCAGCTCGCGTAGAAGTCGCCAATCTTCTGGTCGGTGCTGCCCTTCGGGGCGTTGGTTTTCTTCGCCGCATCTTCCACAATCTCGCGCAGCACTTTGCGATTGTATTCGTTGAGGACGTTTGAACTTCCCCACGAAGAAAAGGCCGGCGGAATTTCCGTGTTCTTGAGCCAGGTGCCGTTCGCGTACTGATAAAAATCGGTACAGGCGGCGGCGCTCTTGTCCATGTTCGCCGGATCATAGCCGTGATGGTCCTGGCCAAATACGGCCGTCAAACTGATGGCCAACAACAGTGCGAAGGCCACGAAGGATTTTTGTGAGTTCGTCATACCTGTTCTCCGTAATTTGGTGGAACACGTGCAATCTAGTATCGCGCCGAAGGAGGGAGACTAGATGAATAAGAGCACATTGAGCCAACACTGCGTGTTCGATTACTACGTCCGCGACCTCAATTAGTTTCGATAAATCGTCCGAAAAGTTTTGCCGCTTTCGATATTCCGAAGTCTCGTTTCATTTCCAATTTCTCGGAAGCGTTTACGCTTGGGAATTGCGTGTTGCGCGACTTGAGAAGCCCTCCATAACGGTCGGGCTCCTGCCCTGGCGCGAGCGTCAAGTCAGTTGCTGGGACCGCGGGCGTCCCGCCCGCAATGAGCGCGAAGCGCGAATAAGTTAGCAGTGGGGTTCTCCTGACTTCGGGTTCATTCAGGCATTCAGAAACCTTTGCTCGCCACTGTGCGTTCATGCTACAAGAAGCGCGCAATCATCCACCCTGTCTGGAGGAACCACCACATGCTTAAGCGAACTTTGGCGGCGGAGCCGTGCCGCCGTCCCGCTCTTTCCAATCGCAGCCTGACTGATCATCGTCTCAAGTTATTTGTAGTAGTAATGATCAGCGCGATGGTCCTTGCATCGCGAGGACAAACGGTGAGCGCGCAGACCCGCCTGTTGCGCACGCCAACGATCAGCGCGACACAAATCGCCTTCGCTTACGCAAATAACATTTGGACCGTGCCGCGCAGCGGTGGCAGTGCGCGTCGCCTGACCAGCTTCCAGGGCCAAACATCCAACCCGCATTTTTCACCAGACGGCAAGTGGATCGCGTTTAGCGGCGACTACTCCGGAAATTTAGACGTCTACGTAGTGGCGGCTGATGGCGGAGAGCCGCGCCGATTGACCTGGCATCCGGGCGGTGATCTGGTCCAGGGTTGGACACCTGACGGCAAGTCGGTTCTGTTCGCATCGGCACGCGCGACCTGGGCGCCCGCCGGCGCGCCACGATTTTGGACGGTGCCGGCAACAGGTGGTATTGAAGAATCGTTTCCAATCCCGCGCGCTTACCAGGGCAAGATATCTGCCGACGGCGCGCACGTCGCATACCGTATGAACAATTCCTGGGACGAAGAACGTCGCAACTATCGCGGTGGTCAGAATCGTCCAATCTGGATCGTCGATCTGAAGAGCTACGATCTGGTCTCGCCTCCGTGGACCGACTCGAAAGACGTCGATCCAGCCTGGGTCGATGATGCCGTTTACTTCATTTCCGATCGCGACGGCGTCGCCAACATTTGGGGTTATGAAACCCGGACGAAGAAACTAACCCAGCTCACGAAGTTCACCGATTTCGACGTCAAGTCGCTCGACTCCGGCGCGGGCTCGTTGATTTTCGAGCAAGCCGGATACGTACACGAATTGGATCCGAAGAGTGGCAAAGAACACGTCGTCAACATAAGCGCTGCCGGTGACTTCCCCTGGATGATGCCAAACTGGAAAGACGTCACCAGTCGCATGACCAACATGGCGCTCTCGCCGACGGGAAAACGCGTAGTGGTCGAAGCCCGTGGCGAAATCTTTACCATCCCCGCGGAGAAAGGCGACGTTCGTAACCTGACAAACTCGAGTGGTTCTGCAGAACGCGATCCTGCATGGTCGCCAGACGGAAAATCAGTTTCGTATTTCAGTGATAAGTCCGGTGAGTATCGCCTCTACATCGAAGCGCAGGACGGCCTAACACCACCGCGCGAAATCACGCTGCAGAATCCGACTCACTACTACACGGCATCATGGTCTCCCGATTCGAAGAAGATCATGTTCAGCGATACAAACTTGAAGGTTTGGGTGCTCGATGTGGCGAGCGGTAAGGCTAAGGTTGTGGGCGATGATCCATGGATGGTGCCTAACCGGACGCTGGATCCCGCTTGGAGTCCGGATTCGAAATGGGTCGCTTACGCCAGCCGCCTGCGCTCGATGTATCACGCGATTTTTGTGAGCAACGTAGAAACCGGCGAGACGAAGCAAGTCACCGATGGACTCGCAGACGCGCTCGCGCCGGCCTGGGATGCGAGTGGCAAATATCTTTGGTTTCTGGCGTCGACAGATTTTGGTTTGAGTTCGCAATGGCTCGACATGACTTCGTACGATCACGACGAAAACTTCGGCTTGTACGTTGCAGTGTTGAAAAAAACCGAAGCCAGTCCTTTGCTACCGGAAAGCGATGAAGACAAAGGAGTCGGAACTGCTGCGCCCGGTGCTTCTCCCGGAGGCGGTCGTGGAAATCGCCCGGAACCCGGAGCTGCTGACGCCGCAACCGCGAATGACAACGCGCAAGGCGATCAGGCCGCGCCTACCCCGCGGCGTCCACGAACGCCGATCATGGTCCAGATCGACTTCGAGGGACTACAGCAAAGAATTGTTTCGGTGCCGGGCGTTCCGGAGCGCCAGTATTCCGATCTGCGCGCCGGCGCTGAGGGCAACGTGTTTTTCCTCGAAGCTAGTTCGCCGCGAGGACAGGAAGGTACGGGCGCCCCCAGAGGAAACGAGCTGTGGCGTTATCGCTTGAGTGATCGCAAGGCCGCATCATTCGTGACTGGCGTTGCTGCTTACGATATTAGTGCCGATGGCCACAAGCTCGTTTATCGCACTCCGGTCGCCGGTGGATTTGGCCAGGCGCCGGCGGGACCGCCGCAACCACCGTCGCTCTTCCTGGTTGATGCCGATAAGAACCCACCGACCGCAGGACAGGGACGACTAAATGTGCGGCTGCGGATGTATGTCGATCCGAGGCAGGAGTTTCAACAAATCTTCAATGAGGGCTGGCGCAACCAACGCGACTATCTCTACGTGCCCAACATGCACGGATCCAATTGGCCAAAGATGAAAGAGATGTATGGACAGCTGCTCCCGTTTGTGAACCATCGCGCCGATCTCAATTACCTGCTGGACATGATGGGCGCTGAGATTGCGATCGGACACTCCTATGTTCGCGGCGGCGACATGCCGGAAACGCCAACGGCCCAGGGTGGACTGCTTGGCGCCGACTTCGCAATCGAGAAGGGACGCTACCGGGTGACGCGAATCTACGATAACGAAAGTTGGAATCCGGAACTGCGCGCCCCACTGGCAGCGCCCGGCGCAAACGTTGCCGTCGGCGACTATATTCTTGCGATCAACGGCGTGGAGTTGAAAGCACCCGATAACATCAATCGACTGCTCGACGGAACAGCGGGCCGGCAAACTTCGCTAACCGTAAACAGCTCGCCGGCGATGGAGGGCGCGCGCAGCGTTACCGTCGTGCCCGTTAGCAGCGAGCAGGGTTTGCGCGCGCGAGCGTGGGTTGAGTCGAATCGCAGGTTGGTTGAGAAACTTTCAGACGGTCAGCTCGCTTACGTCTATCTTCCCAACACTGGGCAGCCGGGCTACTCGAGTTTTAATCGGTACTATTTTTCGCAACAAGACAAGAAGGGCGTGGTGGTCGACGAGCGCTTCAACGGTGGTGGTTCCGCAGCCGACTACATCATCGATGTGTTGGGGCGCGATTTCGACGGCTACTTCAATAACGTTGCCGGCGATCGTTATCCCTTCACCAGTCCAGCCGCCGGCATCTGGGGACCAAAGGTAATGATCGTCAACGAGATGGCCGGCTCGGGTGGCGATCTGATGCCCTACATGTTCAAGCGTCGCAAACTTGGCCTGCTGGTTGGGAAACGAACCTGGGGCGGATTGGTTCACACGGCTGACACGCCGGTGTTCATCGATGGCGGTTCGATGATCGCGCCACGCGGCGGCTTCTTTGCGCGCGACAACAAGTGGGCAGTTGAAAACGAAGGCGTCGGGCCGGACGTCGACGTGGAGAATTGGCCGAAGGACGTGATCGCTGGTCGCGATCCGCAACTAGAGCGTGCGGTGACGGAAGCGCTGCGGATGTTGAAAGAGCATCCGGTCGATCGATCTATCAAGGAGCCACCGCCGCCAACCTGGGGCCTGCGGCCCAGGTAAGCGATTAAAAGAGCGGGGCAAGCCCGCCTTCCTGACCCTAGAGACTATCGAGTAGTTCGATAATTCAGCTTGAGAGTCTTTCAAGCAAGGATCAAACTCAAGCGTAAGTAGCTCTGGGTCAGGAAGGCGGGCTTGCCCCGCTCTTTGTCTAAGCCTCAGTTAAAAGCACTACCAAATCACACAGCGCTTCGCTTCTCCGCGCACCATCGCATCGCTCGCCTTGCATTGAAACGCCTCAGCAAACTGCGGCATGTTCGCGAGTGGTCCATTGACCCTAAACTTCGCCAGCGGGTGCGGGTCGATATTTACGAGCATCCGCTGCAGTTCAGGTCGCATGTTGGTGGCCCAACCACGCGCATAGCCGAGGAAGAAGCGTTGTTCCGGCGTAAAACCGTCAATCGTGACGCGTGGCTTACCTTCCATCGCTTTCTGAAAAGCGGCGTAGGCAACAACGAGCCCGCCAAGGTCCGCGATTGATTCTCCGGCAACAAGTTTGCCATTTTCGTTGAGGCCCTTCTCAACTTCAAAGGTATTGAACTGATCAATAACGCACTGCGCACGCGCGGTGAATTCTTTTTTGTCCGCATCGCTCCACCAGTTGGCAAGATTGCCGGTGGAATCAAATTGGCTGCCTTCGTCGTCGAAGCCGTGGGTCATCTCGTGGCCAATTACCGAACCCATACCGCCGTAGTTAAAAGCATCGTCCGCTTCCGCGTCGAAGAATGGCGGCTGCAGAATACCGGCGGGAAAAACTATCTCGTTAATCTGTGGGTTGTAATAGGCGTTAACAGTAGGCGGCGACATGCCCCACTCTGTCTTGTCTACGGGCTTGCCAATCTTATTCAGGTCGCGGCGTTTGCCAAACGCAGCGGCGCGGAAACGGTTGCTTACATACGAAGTGCGATCCACATTCAGAGCCGAGTAGTCGCGCCACTTATCTGGATAGCCAATCTTATTGAGAAAAGCATCGAGTTTGACGATAGCCTGTTTACGAGTCGGATCGCTCATCCAGCTCAAAGTGGTGATGTCGGTTTTGAGTGCTGCTTCAAGATTGCGGACCATTTGCAAAGCGCGAGCTTTGGCCGCGGGAGGGAAAGCTTTCTTAACGTAGACTTCGCCGAGCGCTTCGCCCAACACCCGGTCCGTGCCGGCGGCGCAACGCTTCCAACGTGGTAAGTTTTCCTTGGACCCCTGCAGCGTTTTGCCCTTGAAGTTAAAATCTTCATCCACAAATTTAGCCGAGAGGCCGGTGGCGGCGTTATTGATCAAGTGCCAGCGCAGGTATGTTTGCCAATCAGCAATTGGCGCGGCGGTCAACTGCTTGTCCAGCTCCTTAAAGAAGCCCGGGCTTTCAACGTTCACGTCAGTCTTTGCCGGAACGCCGATCTTTTGAAAATAGGTTGACCAGTTAAAGCCGCCGCCGAGATCGTGCAACTGCGCAACCGTCATGCGGTGGTAAAGATTGGCGGGCTCGCGCCTTTCAACTCTGGTCATGGAGGCCTCGGCCAGTTTTGTTTCCAACGCCACTACGGTTTGAGCCTCAGCCGCGGCCTTAGTCCCGTCATCTCCCATCAATTCAAACATCTTCGCCACGTGGGCAACGTAGGCTTCTCTAATGCCTTTCGACTTGTCGTCGGTCTTCAGGTAGTAGTCGCGATCGGGCAAGCCCAGACCCCCCTGATCGATATCAGCGGTAACCTCGGCGCTATTCTTGAAATCCTGCGTTGAGGCGGTCACAAACAGGATGTTGAGCCCAATCGCGTGAAGATGGGTGATTTCTTCCTGCAGTGATTTTTGATCCGTTAACTTCGCAATCCGATCAAGCTCACTCCCGAGGGGCGTCAGTCCGGCCGCTTCAATCGCCGATTCGTCCATGCAGGTCGCGTAGTAATCGCCAACTTTCTGTTCGCTGCTGCCTTTTACGGCTTTGGTATTCTTTGCCGCAGCTTCGAGAATCTCATGCAGCATGTCGCGGTTGTGTTCATCGAGCAGGTTTGCAACACCCCAGCTCGAATAGGCAGCGGGGATCGGATTAGCGGCCATCCAGCCGCCGTTAGCGTATTGGTAAAAATCGGTGCAGGCCGCCGTGTTTGGATCCAGGCTCGCCCGATCATAGCCGTGACCGGTTTGGCCAAAAACGGCCGCGACGCTGAACGCCACAAGCAACAAGGTGGCAGTCAGAGATTTCCGAAAATTATTCATATAGTGCTCCAGTATTCTCCGTTTTGGAGGTGTCAGACAGTTTAGAAAAGATTGGTATGAGCGAGGTAAATCCCCACCTGGTACGCCGTACATTCGCGGTTATTACGTGATCGGAAAGAATTAGTTTCGCCGATCTCGTAACTCGGCGCAAGAAGAAGTGAAGCCGCGGCTCTGCCGCACCCCGTGCGGTGCGGTAAGCCTATGGGATACGCGGCAAGCCCAGTTACTTGACTGTGACTTGTGTTTTCTCAAACCGCGATCACCAACCCGTGAGGCGGACCCGCAGAAGTGTCAGCGTGGCAGGTGGTCGGCGAGCCACTCGGTGAAGTTGTATTCCGTGTTCAGCGCAAACGGATTCTTGTAGATGATCGGAGACGGAACTTTGTCGAATAAGTCGTCGCTCCCAGGTGAATCGTTGGCAGCACGCTCTCGTCGTTCGTAATCTCGCGACCGAATCGCCGTGAAATATTTGAGCGAGATGCGATCGCCTGGCTGCAGGATCATCAGGTCAGCCATGTAAGCATCGCCGCTCACTGACGAAACGTATTCCTTCCCGTTGAAGCCCATCGTATAACCGCGTACTTCATGTTGCGACGCCAGCAGCGTCACCGGCGTGCCGCGCGAAACAACAATTATGGGAACGCCGATCCCAGCGCCAATTCCCGAAAGCTCCGCCGCAGGCACCTCCGGGTAAACCGCGCTCACCGTCACATTGAACCTGCCCGGGTTTTGCGCTTCAAACACCGCATAACTTTCCAGCGTGTAACCACCGTTGCGATGCAGCAGCCGATTAGAACTGCTGCCCACATATTTCAACTGTTCGGCAAGCGGGTTTTTTACCGGCGATTGATCCGCGCCGACGTCCACCGAAGCGGAATCCACCTTTTCCCAAACAGCGTCGTCCTCCGGCGTGTACTGCTGGCTGCTCAGGCTGAATTCATGTTCAGTGAAATTGTAAATGGCAACCGGAAGAATGATCGTGTCGCCAACGCAGAACCGACGATACGAGCCCGCGTTCGGCGCTCCGCGGCGACAACCCTTGCTGCCAATGTTCAAACCAAATTCGCGTTCGACGTGAGAATAGAGCGGGTCGTTGTAGTTGTAGCGATAAATTAGCTTGAAACTTCCGGGATGCTTTGGCTTGAGGTGGGCCAGCCAGTATGTGCCGCCGCCGCTCGCGTTTGAGCGTCCTTTCATTTCGTCTTTGACGACTTCAAAATCCTTGCCAACTGCCGCCACCAAATCACGACGCAGTTGCCCCAGATCTCCCGACTTCGTCCCGCGATTCGCGTGCTGCTTTTGAGCGGAAACCAGAGACAGCGATCCAGGAAATAATTGGAACAAGAGAAGGCCCAGGAGAAGTGGCAAGGCGATCGTGAGCGCTCGTTTCATCGTGACGGATCAATCTCCTATGGTGACTCTTCAGCTTCGATCGTTGCGGCTTTAGAACGGCCGCCCATTAAGAACTTGCGCGCGGTCTTCAGAAACTCTTCCTGCTTTTCCTGGTAGTCTGCTGCGCCGTTAGCGGCCGGAGGGGCCATGCTGTTGAGCCATGCAATCAGTCGATCTTTTGCGAAGTAAAAGCGGTTCTCATAAGAGTGAACGACCTTTCCGCTAAGCGGCCGGTTGTAGCGGGACTCTTTTCGGTAAACAAAGATTAGACTCTCGTTGGCAAAGTAATACTCCTCGAGCGATTTCCCGGTTTCGCCATAGTAGGTGGCGACTACCTTCACGATGGTTGGACCGTCGAAGTAAGCCACCATCTCGCCGTCTTCAAGCGAGAAGCCTGACAACTCCTTTTTTACTTTCTTGTACCTGCCAACGCCTTTGTTGATGGCGAGATATTGCTTCCGAATAGACTGTATCTGCCTGGTGGTTTGCGGGTTGGAGCCAACTATTTGCAACCCGTTAGCAACAACAGCCGGCAGGGACACTAAAATGAATGTTAACGCGAGCAGGAGTTTCAGACTTAGTCTCATTGATGATCCTTCGGATGCGAGTCAGCTCTTTTTGCGGACGCAGTTTATCCGAAGCGTGAGGACGAGCGCACTACCTTCAGGCGACGATGAAGGTAGCACAGTGCACCGTCTGTTAATACTTACGGTTGAATTGATTTCCGCGGCGGAGCCGCGGGGCAGAAGGTAGCCAGACGTGCAACGTCTGGTAACTAAAATAGATGATTATTTTGGCGCGTTGGAGACGCGCAAGACTCCGGGCGCGGTTCCACCGCGCTCGGCTCTGCATCAAGGCGTGACGATTGTTCCCATCTGCACCACTTCGAAGTTTGAACCTTTGATCGACTTCAACGTGCTCAACTCGTCGTCGTCCCAGCGCGGATCAGGCGCGCCGCTGAAGTACCAGTTGGAACCATTGTCTGCCACGATCATTCCGTACTTCTTCATGGCGCGTAGAATTACGTGCATCGGCGCTGAGAATCCGGAAATATCAAACGAAGCTTTCAGGCGCACGCGCATGCCCATCGGCGGCAGGTTGGCGCTGGTGAGATCACTCGCCCAATGACGTGCAGGATGCACGTAGGCCCGACGCGAGTCTTGCACTGTGAAGCGTATCGCATGCGCGATCACACCTTGTTCAAATACTTCGTCGTAACGGACCAACCCGGGAAAGATCGGCAATCCGGCAGCGTCTGCTGAAGTCCAACCGGCCGGCCGCAACGCGTTTGAGTTCAAATCGAATATGGCGCCACAGTTTGCATTCCAGCTCGCGCCGCTGTTCACGGGAAACGCTCGGCCCAGTTCGTAAAGTTTCCAGTTGTCACGATCGATAACCAACACGTGGCGATCGCCATTCGAGTTTGGTCCACCTTCGATGGGCGCGTTTGGCGGCACCGGATAAGGACCCGGATCGCTTTCGTCCCCATAAGCAGTGTAATTGATAGCCACGCGCGGTTGCGCACCCGTGACAACAACATACGGAATGCCGTTGGGCGCTCCGTTGTAGACGGTGCCAAAATCCGGATGCAGTCCCGTATTCATGCCAATGCCGGCGATCAGGTTGGCAGAATTCGGATCGACGGGCATTCCCGAGATGTCCTGGTTCCAGGGATTGTCAGGCGGGAAAAGCTGCTTGCCGTGAAAGCTAGCGCCTGGCCCAAGGTCAGGGGTGGCGCCGGGTGAAGGCGTCGGTGTGGGCGAGGCGGGCGGATCGTCCGGTGGTCCACCGCCGATGTGTCCAAGCCCGATACGCACGCGGTTGCTGGTCGCGCCATGATACGTGATACCAACCAGGATATCGCCAACATCGCCACCGAGGTTGTCGTTTAGTCTAACTACGACCGCAGTCATCCATGTTTGCGCGGGAACTGCGCCCACATATTCAACGGCCAGCGGATAACGAGCATGGGAAAAATCTTCCGCCTCGGCTGAAACTGCTGATGCGTTTTCGCCCGTCGCCAGTGTCAGATTCGTCGCAAACAAAACGATGCGCGTTCTATTGTCGCTGGCGAACGATACCGGGTTTTGCGACTGAAAAGGCTCGGCCAATCTCATTACTGAATCGAGTGCAATCGCGCGTGTCGGGCCTTCTTGAGTTAACAAAACCGGCGCGCCTGCCGCTGCAACACTGATATTAAGATGTTTGATCGGTGAGACTACTGCAACTACAGCTGCCAACAAGCACAGCACAAACACGGTCAGGCGCAGGCGACTACGCACACGGCGGTGGCTATTAAAGAAGCGCATCAAAACACACCTCGGAAAAATTCAGTCGGGCTACAACTACTGTCGGGATTGAGTTAGGGGCAGGAGAGGAAAAACCAGAGCAATACACAACCACATTAACGATCGCTGAGCGCGCCGTCAAGACCATCCTTCAAGTGAAGTGCTGGGACCGCGGGCGTCCCGCCCGCAATGAGCGCGAAGCGCGAAAGATCTGAAAAAACTGCGCGCCTGCAGCGCGTTGCGGGCGGGACGCCCGCGGTCCCAGACAAGCGCTTGAGTGGTTATTACTTACTTTTTATTTTTGCGGAATTTTCTTAAGACTAGATCGCGGCGCAAGGGACTGAGATGGTGGATGAAGAGTATCCCGTCGCAGTGGTCGGTCTCGTGGAGGACGCAGCGCGCCGCGAGCTCAGTCACCTCATGTTCGAAAGTCTTTCCCTGTACATCCTGCGCTCGCAACCAAACGCGCTCGGGTCGTTTCAACTCGGCGTGAACTTTTCCAACAGACAAGCAGCCTTCTTCGCCACCTTGTTCACCTTCGACGGAAATGATTTCCGGATTCGCCGCCACCAGCTTGATTCCGTCGCAGTCCATCACAAACAAACGCAGCGACAAGCCGATCTGTTGCGCGGCCAACCCGACGCCACCATCGTCGTACATCGTCTCGAACATATCCCGAACCAACGCCTTCAGCTCGTCGTCAAAATTCACCACCGCCTCGCCAGGTGTCAGCAGAACCTCAGCCGGATATTCAACTATCGCGCGTATTGTCATCGAGAGCTAATGAAGGAACCGGAAAGGCTCTTAGGCGCCGACTAACTCTTCTTCACGTTCAGGTAGAAACTCAAACGGCTCGACGATCTTGCCCGCGATCGCAGACGCAGCCACGACGTAGGGTGACGCAAGGTAGAGTTTGCCGGGCCCGCTACGACCGGGAAAATTTCGGTTCTGCGCGCTGACGGTAACCGTCTCGGCATTCGGAGATGCGCCCGGTCCGGCATTGATGCACGCACCGCATGATGGATCGATCAATTCAGCGCCAGCCTTTTCAAAAATCTCCATGTAGCCACGCTCGCGCGCATACTGCTTGATCTTCTGCGAACCAAACTGCAAGTACAGATGGACACCGGGCGCAACGCGCTTGCCCTGTTTCAAAGCGTTCTGCAAAACTTCGGCGTACATGTCCATATCGGCCATCTTGCCGCCGGTACAACTGCCACCGTAAGCCGCGTCGATCTTAACTTCCTCAGCTAGTTCGTCGATGGGAATACCGTTGCGCGGATCGCCCGGCAGGGCCACCATCGGGCGAATCGCGTCGAGATCGATTTCAAACACGGCGGCGTATTCCGCATTCGGATCGCTCCGGGTGAAGCCCTTGCGCACTTCCTCCGCATCCAGCCCGCGCATCTTAACGACGTATTCAAGCGTGCGTTCGTCAGGTTCGATGATTCCGGTAGTGCCGCCTGCCTCCACTGACATGTTTGTCAGCGTCGCTCGTTCATCCATCGACCAGTTCTTAAGATCATCGCCGGCAAACTCCAGAACTTTGCCGATTCCTTTGCTCGTCTTCATGTAATCGCTGGCGAGTATTACCAGCATCACGTCTTTCGCCGCGACGTCCGCGCGCTTATGGCCTTTCAAGACGTAACGCACTGTCTCCGGAACCTTGATGCGAATGTCTTTCGCAAACCAGGCATTGGCCATGTCAGTCGAGCCAACACCAAAGGCGAAACAGCCAAGCACGCCGGCCATGCAGGTGTGGGAATCGGTGCCGATGACAACCTGTCCCGGCAACGCCAGATCTTCAACCACCGCGTTGTGACAGATTGCTTCCGAACCACCTTCGGGATTTTCACCGTAGAGTCGTATGCCTTGTCTGGTCGTAAAATCTTCCTGCGTAGTCGCCAATCCGTTCGCCCGTTCCAGTAGTCCCATCTCACGATGTTTCGCCGGCATCACCTTGCCGAGAAATGTCAGGTGATCGCGAAAAGCGAACACCGATTCCGGCTCCCTTACGCGAGCGTCCGGTCCTAGCGCCTGCTTCAAAAGCGATTCAGCCATCGGCGTCACATACTCATGCGAGAAGCGCACATCTGCGACAGCAAACAGCGCGTCACCAGGCTTCACTGCGGCGACACCAATCTCACCGGCACGTACAAATGCATGACGCGCTATGATCTTTTCAACGATCGTCATCGGGCGCGCCGGAGTGTCGACGGGCGGCGGTGTTACTTCGCCGGCGAGCCGTGCTTTGTTGTAGTTGAACAGGCCGCCGTACTCGACGATGTCTTTAGAAATTGGATCAAGACCGGCGGTGAACTCAGCGAGCGGAATCTCCTCGCCAGCGCGTATGCGTTCCACCAGTCCCAAATCATTCGAAGTTAACAGGCCGATGTTCTGCGAGTTCTGTCCGTAAATCTTCTCAATGCTTTTGGCGATTACGAGGCGAATTCCTGCGGCTTTTTCGGCGTAGGGCGCGGTTTCCCTCGACGATCCACATCCTTTAGAAAGCCCTGAGACGACCACTGCGAAACCGCCCGCTTTCACTTCGTCTTTCTTGACTGCGGCTTCGCGCATGCCAACATACACATACTGTCCCAACGTTTCGTCGTAGTAAAAACAGACCCAGCCCGGCGTGATTTCGTCGGTAGAGATGTTGCTCATCAATGGCAGATCGTCATTTTGCAAACGCTGCGCGAGTTCAGCTTCGAGGCGTGCGCGCTCGTCGCCAACCGCTTCGAGTTGTTGCCGGATTAGAGCAGTGTCGTCGGTTAAGAAAAGCATGCGGCCGGGGAATTTAACTCTGTCAGCGCCTGGTGAATTTATTTTGCTCATGAAATATTTGCTGGAAGAAACCTTTTGCCAAATGATCCGTATGAGTTACTCTACAATTTACATCAAGTATAAACCATGCCAGAGAAAAAGCCTCACGAGGTCACCGACGACGAAGTTCGCTCTCGTTCGCCCGTAATCGAAACCGCACGGCTGCGTTTGCGGCTGTTTCGCCCCGATGACCTTGACGACCTTGCTGCAATGCTCATGGACCCGTTGGTCGTGCGTTACGTCGGTGATGGGAAACCCGCCGACCGTGAAGTCGCGCATAAGGCCCTGACGAGTGTGATCGATCATTGGCGCCGGCATGGCTTTGGCCGTTGGGTCGTCGAAGCTAAAGCGACGCATCAATTTCTCGGGTATGGTGGACTGCGGTCGTTGCTGGGAACACCGGAAGTCGTTTATCACTTTGCTACGAGTCACTGGGGTAAAGGATTTGCAACTGAATTAGCGCACGCCAGTTTGCGCTTCGGTTTTGAAGAACATCAATTCGAACGCATCGTGGCTATAGCGAAGCCTGAAAACGCAGCGTCGATTCACGTGATGGAAAAACTCGGCATGCAATACGAAATGCATACGAGCTATTACGATATTGACGTGGTGCAATACGGGCTTTCCCGCGAAAACTACAAGACGCCGGCCGATTCGGTCTACAATTTACGCAAATCTCAGGGCTGAAAGTCTCGTCTTAATTCGAGAGGAGGAAACTATGCCAGTCAGGAAAAGTTCGAGTCGCACAACTCGTGGCACAGTAATCGGAATGGGTGCGCCGCCGCCGGCACCTCCGCCACCGCCCATGCCGGTGAGTTTTCCTAACGCTCGCTCGAGCGGATTATTTTCAGCGCCCAAAGACGCAAAATACATTGATTGGACAGTGATGAACGGCGGCATCATCGGCCACTGGATTCGCGTCAAGGTTTACATGTGTCCGGTCGGAGCGCCAAAGATTGCTATTGCCGGTCCGACGGCGGTGTTTCTTGATGCGAGGGTCGCGGCGCACGAAGCGGTTGCGCTGATAGGCGCCAAGCCTGATCGTCGCAGCACTTACTATGAGGTGGTGGTCGAAGACGAAGACATGAGAATGCATCCAAGTGTGCAACTCTTTAGGAAGTATCCCGCGGACGTGATCGCCGGAACCTTAATCACGCCCGGAGACTTTGCGCAGACCGTGCCCTGATAACTGTCAACCTACATGTGGCCTTCTTCATATTGCATGGCGCCGACAACTGTTCCTTCGGTGTCTTCGAAAAAAATGAGCGTCCCGACCGTGGGGATGTGAAACTTCGGCATAACGATCTTGCCGCCGTTAGCTTCCACAGCCGCAATGGTGTCGTCGATCGAGTCGACGCCGATCGTGCATTCGTAACCAAACATCTTCTTGCCGGGAACAACTTCCCGCCGTCCCTGCAACGCGCCCTGCACGCCAGGGTCTTCCGCGGTTCCGGTTCTGATGAGATAGAAACCTGGTGGACCCCAGGGCGTAAACTGCCAGCCAAGTGCGCTTTCATAAAACTTGCGCGCGCGCTCAACATCATCGGCGTGAACTGCAAAGTGTTTGACGTTATTCGACATGTGTTACTCCCTCTTCAGCGAACTGATTCTGTTTCAATGGTCAGCACTTGTTGGTGGTGCAACCAAGCTTTTTCTCTGTGCCTCCTCTGTGCTCTCTGTGTCTCTATGGTGGATAGACTCCAAATTAAAAACCCTCACCACCGAGACACAAAGGACACGGAGGGGGCACAGAGAATTTCAAATTAGGAAACACCCACTTGTTGACGCGTTCCCAATTAAGAAACGGATAAACTAATGGCCCGTCTGTCGCAGTTGATAAGTGAGCGGAGTGCTAATATCATCATCCGCCAAGCGGACGCAATGGTTCAAAGAGTTAATCCACGGAAGGGCACAAATCATGAAGCGAGTAATCGGAATTGGCGGAGTCTTCTTCAAAGCGAAGGATCCGGAAAAGCTGCGCGCCTGGTATCAAAAGCATCTGGGTTTTGAGTTTGATACTTATGGCGGCCTGGTTTTTGAGTGTCCTGACGACGAGGAGCAAAGGAAACGCGCGCAGACCGTTTGGTCTTTGTTTCCGAGCGACACCAAATACTTCGATCCAAGCACGGCGCCGTTCATGATTAACTATCGCGTTGAGAATCTTGCCGACCTGGCGGCGCAGCTAAGAAGCGAGGGAGTTGAGGTGGTTGAGAATACGGAAAATTTCGAGTATGGGCGGTTTGGGTGGGTGATGGATCCTGAGGGCAACCGTATTGAACTATGGGAGCCAGCTGCTCCTTCTGAAAAGTAGTTGGCGATGTTGACGTTGAGGCCTCTGATGGGATAAAGAACGGCTGGTTTTAGGAGGCTAACTCATGAGTAGACTTCCGATCGGACACAACGAAACGGTAACCACCGCGCCAGAAGTGTTGGAACGACTCGACCGTGCGCGCAAGTTTATCGACCGTTGCTACGACCTGCCGCTCAACCTCGATGAAATATCCAGTCAGGCGTGTTTTTCTCGTTACCACTTTTTGCGATTGTTCCGGCAGGCATTCAACAAGACGCCTCATCAGTATTTAGTTGAACGCCGTATCGAACGGGCCAAAGAGCTTTTGACTGCCAACGATCTGCGCGTCACAGATGTTTGCTTCGAAGTAGGATTTCAGAGCCTAGGATCGTTCAGCAGTTTATTTCACAAATCCGTCGGTCACGCCCCAATCACTTTCCGCGAAACCAGCCAGAAAACGCAGGCGGCAAAGCGCCAGGTTCCG
Source organism: Pyrinomonadaceae bacterium (assembly GCA_036009765.1). Classification (GTDB taxonomy): domain Bacteria; phylum Acidobacteriota; class Blastocatellia; order Pyrinomonadales; family Pyrinomonadaceae; genus PSRF01. The sequence continues at coordinate 119,455 of DASYLB010000022.1, forward strand.
GGCTGCTTCCTGGTGATGTATAAACTGGAATCCGCGTAGGACAGGCATTCCTGCCTGTCCATCCTAACTCCGTGTCCGTCCTCAATATTGCCTAAGCAGATTAGACAGACAGGAATGTCTTTCCTACAAAAGCAATTTTCGAGAAGCCATGTAGGCGCCGGATCGGGTAGGCTCAGAAGTACTTTAGTCTCGGGAGAAAACTGCAATGATCCAAAGAATGTCGCACGCTACAATATTCGTAAACAACCAGGATGAAGCGCTTGAATTTTATCGCGACAAGCTGGGATTCGAAGTCCACACCGACGCCATGGTTGGGGCGGATTTTCGCTGGCTGACTATGAACACGAATAGTCAGCCGGATTTTGAAATTGTACTCATGGAACCAAAGCCAGGGATGTTGATGGACGAGGAAACTTCGCAGCAATTGCGCGCGATCATGGCCAAAGGCGTAATGGGCGCGGGCGTCTTCAGCACTGACGACTGCCGCGCAACCTATGAAGACCTGAAGGGCAAGGGAGTGGTATTTGTTTCCGAGCCCGCCGAGCGACCCTACGGCATCGAAGCCGTCTTCAAGGACAACTCCGGAAACTGGTTTAGTCTCACTCAAGGAACCTAAGAAAACTAAAATACTTTTGGGGAAAATGGGAACGGGTAAAGGTAAAGATCTTTATCGGCGGCGCTTCCTTCTTTACCCTTTCCCCCTTTTCCACTTCGTTTCCTCTTCCCCGTTTCCCTTTGCCAGTGTAGGATTAGCGCGCTTCAAGAAAGACCTCGCTGAGCTTCGTTTTCCAACACCACTATGAAGGAGATTGATATTTTTATGTTGAGCAGAAGACGTGTTTTGGGAATCGTGGTCGCCATCTGCGCGGTCGCGACCATCGCTTATGCAGACCAACCCTACATGAGAGCAGCGCGCACCGATCTGCAACAGGCCAGAGCGCAACTCCAGGCGGCTACCGCGAACAAAGGCGGCCATCGAGTAAAAGCCATTGACCACGTAAATGCCGCCATCGCCCTCGTCAATCAGGGAATAGCTTTCGACCGCCGCCACAATCATGCGCAAGGCGGACTGGCCGCAGTTTTCAATACGACGCTCCCCGATCAGCCACACATGCAAGCTGCGCTTAATAATCTGCGCCAGGCAAAGAGCAATCTCGAGCGGGCCACTTCCGATAAAGGCGGCTATCGCAAGAAAGCGATCGACGAAGTTAACGACGCGATTGACGAAACGCAGAAAGGTATTGACGCCGGCGATTAACCCGCCAGTAGGCCAAACATTCTTGTCTGTCCTTCATCCCTTTGCTGTTCTTCGCCGAGGAAGGACAGGCAGGAATGCCTGTCCTACCATCCGATGTCGAAATATCTCAAGTGATTGAGGAGTCGTAGATCTCAATGCGAAACAAAATGTTCCTGGTGTTTTTTCTTGGTACTCTCTTGTCGACCACCGCTCTCGGGCAACAGTCGCTCGACTCGCTTATTGATCGCGACATCGCTTCGCTGGTTACAACTTACAAAGCTCTACACGCCGCGCCGGAACTGTCGCACTACGAAGAGAAGACCGCCACGTTCTTCGCTACGCAGTTGCGAGCGTTAGGCTTTACCGTCACCGAACACGTTGGCAAGTATGAGCGCGCCGAGTGGACGAGTTATGGCGTGGTCGCAGTGTTGAAAAACGGCGACGGACCGACGGTCCTACTGCGCACTGAGCTCGACGCCCTGCCAGTCGATGAGAAAACCGGGCTGGCTTATGCGAGTAAAGTCAAAATGAAGAACGATGCGGGCCAGGAAGTCAGTGTTATGCACGCCTGCGGGCACGACGTTCACATCACCAGCATGCTGGGCACCGCAAAAATTCTTTCGGAGTTGAAGAATCAATGGCACGGCACGCTGGTTTTGATCGGACAGCCGGCCGAAGAAGTCGTCGACGGAGCACGCTCGGTATTGCGAGACGGTCTATACGAAAGATTTCCCAAACCCGACTTCGTAATCGCGCTGCACGACAGTGCGGATCTTGAAGCCGGCAAAGTTGGCTATACCCCCGGCTATGCGATGGCCAGTTCCACTTCGGTCGACATAAAGATTCAGTGCGGATCTTGAAGCCGGCAAAGTTGGCTATACCCCCGGCTATGCGATGGCCAGTTCCACTTCGGTCGACATAAAGATTCGCGGGCTGGGTGGACATGGCGCACGACCGGAGTCCACCAAGGATCCGATCGTCGTTGCCGCGCAGGTGATTCTTGCGTTGCAAACGATCGTCAGCCGCGAAGACTCGCCGCTCGATCCCGTAGTTGTAACTGTTGGCTCGATCCACGGTGGCACTAAACACAACATCATTCCGGACGAAGTTGATTTACAGTTAACAGTCCGTACCTACAAAGAAGAGGTCAGAAAGCGCGTGCTGGCTTCCATTGAGCGCATCAGCAAAGGGATGGCGATGGCTGCGGGAATTCCCGATGACCGCGCGCCGATTGTTAAGTTCAGCGAGACCCAGGCCTCAAGCGCGCTCTACAACGACCCAAAACTAACTGAGCAGGTGGCGGCAAGTTTTATTAAAGCCCTGGGTCAGGGAAATGTCGTCAAACTCGAGCCCGTAATGATGAGCGAAGATTTTGGTTTTTTCAGTTTGGACCAAAAGATACCGATGGTGCAGTTCACACTCGGAGCGGTGGATCCGGCGAAAGTCAAACTTAGCAAAGAAACGAAAACACCGCTGCCGTCGCTTCATTCAGCTTTGTTTCAACCACTGCCGGAGTCAACACTGCGAACCGGAATCAAAGCAATGACCTCCGCAGTGCTCGACTTGATGAAGAAATGAAAACTTAGGGCAAGAGGGGAAAAGGGCAAACGAGCGTTGCGGCTTCGCCGAGATTCGCCATTTTCCTCTTACCCTCCCTTTACCCTTTTCCACTTTTCCCCTATTTGTCTTCGATGCTTCACATCCACAACGGCGATTCAGCGGCAAACGTCGCGAAGCAAACGGCGCTTCCCGGCGAACACTTCGCCTTTCGCGAAGCGTTGCTTACAGGTCCCACTCCCGCTGAATTCAAGAGCAATGGCTGGCGACTAGTCAGAGCGCGCCACCTTTGTGAAGCATATGGTGTCGATCTCAAACAAGCGCTCAACGACCTGCGTCAACAGGACGAAAAGTTGGCGACATTTCGCGAGCATGAAGAAGTTGTGCTCTGGTTTGAACATGATCTGTTTTGTCAGCTCCACTTGATCTACTTGCTCGATTGGTTTGGGCAGCAGCACATGGGAGAGACAAAACTCAGCCTCGTCTGCATCGACAAGTTTCCGGGTAGAGAAAACTTTCGCGGCCTTGGTGAATTGACGCCTCAGGAATTCGCGTCGCTGTTTCCTGTTAGGCAACCGGTAACGAGTATTCAGTCGCAACTGGCGACCGCAGCATGGGGCGCTTACTGCTCTCCTGATCCGACGCACATTGAAATAGTCTTGACGTCGGACACATCCGCCTTACCTTTTCTCAATGCAGCGTTGCGCGCCCATCTCGAGCGTTTTCCAGCCACGACAAACGGTTTGAGTCGCATTGAAAACAGCGCGCTGCAGTCTATTCACGATGGCGTGAGTAAGTTCAGCGAGCTCTTTCTCAGATTTGTAAATGAAGAACCTGTGTACGGCCTGGGCGACGCTCAATTTTGGCTCGCGTTGCGACGACTGAGTGGGGCCTTCCCGCCGCTACTGGAAATCGCGGGTGTGAAGGACGAGGATCTGGAGACGCAGCTCTTGACGCCCAAAGTTGTTCGGACTGCTACGTTCGAACTTAGTCACTTAGGCGAGTCAACTCTAAACGGCGAATCTGATTTTGTAGCGCTCAACGGAATCGATCTCTGGCTCGGTGGCGTACACCTTCATGGGCCAACGGGCAGCAGCCTCTGGCGCTGGGATGCGACGACTGAATCACTACGCTTTCTCTGAACCACTAAGATTTACTATTCACTACTCACGATTTACTATTCACTTCAGCCATGGACATCGAATCAGTTCGCAAGTTTTGCTTGTCGCTGCCGCACGCCGACGAAAAAGTTCAGTGGGGAAACGATCTGTTGTTCCGCATCGGCGAAAAGATGTTTGCGGTGGCGGCGTTGGAGCCAAGTCATGGAGTGGCGCTGTCGTTCAAGTGTACCCCGGAAACATTTGCCGAACTGGTCGAACGGGAAGGCGTGATTCCAGCGCCCTACATGGCCCGGCATCATTGGGTGGGCCTCGAGCGCTTCGATGCTTTGCCGGATCGTGAATTGAAACCGCTGCTGACGAACGCTTATCAGATGGTGCTGGCGAAACTGCCTAACAAAGTGCGCACCGCACTCACTGCGCCAACCGCCAAAGTCAGCCAGCCGCTGGAGACGAAGAAGCGCCGCTCTAAATAGGACAGACATTCTTATCTGTCCTCTTCTTCTTCCACGAGAATGAAACCGCTTGATTGAGAATAGACAGGCAGGAATGCCTGTCCTACTTAGATATTTGCCCGCCATGTTAAGCCTCCTCTGAGTGCCGGCCCTCCGGGCCTTCAAAGTTAGACTAAAGATGATGCACGCCCTTACGGCATGGCTACTGACTGGCGGCCCTTCGGGCCGATGACAAATCTCTTGCAAGTGCGCAGTCAGTCCGCCTGTTCCCCGAGACAACCCCATCCAGATTTTTGGACTCCAAAGCCCACAGCTCCCCAAGCTGGTTCTTTCCTATCTCGCCTGGAGGTTCCCATGAGGTCCAAGTTTTCAGGTGCGTTCATGCTCCTGGGTCTGCTGCTACTCCTGTTCGCTTCCACGCAAACTCTTTTCGCGAATTCAAGTCCACGAGCGCTTGCTCTAAAGGCCGTTTCCGAGAATTCGGCCGAAGCCGCACCTGCGATTGCCGAACTGCGGGCGCTGGGCCCGGCTGGATTGGATGAACTGTTTAGGACTTACGCTCGCGAGATCGACCAACAGGTGACGCATCCGTTGCTCGCTGCCACGCCGGATTGGAAACGACTGAGCGCGGCACTCGATGAAGTCAGCCAGCAGAAAGACAGCTATCTATCCGGTCTCTACTGGTACACCGATTTCGCGCAAGCCAACGCCGCAGCCCGCGCCGCAAACAAACCGATCCTTTCGTTGCGGTTGTTAGGAAAGTTGAATGAAGAGTTTAGCTGCGCCAACAGTCGCTTCTTTCGCACCATTCTTTATTCGAATGCGGAAGTCTCAAAGATGCTGCGCGAGAAGTTCATTCTTTACTGGGAGTCAGAACGGCCTGCGCCCCGTGTGACAATCGACTTCGGCGACGGCAGAAAGCTCGAGCGCACCTTAACCGGCAACAGCATCCACTACATTCTCGACTCCGACGGCAAGGTCATCGATGCCCTTCCGGGACTGTACGGTCCCGCAGCTTTCATGCGCTTGCTAAATCAGATGGAAGCAGTTTTTCGGGAACCTGTGAATTCCCCACTGAATTCCCCGATGAATTCCAAAGACAGACTCGTTGTGCAGGCTGTGCCCTATGATCGCGCTCGTCTCAACGCCGCCAACGTTGCCTGGTATGCGGATATTCAAAAGACTGGGGGAAAGATTCCGTCCGGGCTCATCATGGTCGAACAAAACAGCGAGGGACAACCCACAGCGATTTCGGCTGCTCCTTATGCGATGACGAAAGTGTTTAGCGAAGCAAATATGCTGAAGGCGATCATTGGCGCGCCGGTGGTGTTGGGAACGGTCACCGACCAGGCCACCTGGAACAAAATCGCGCAGCTTCACATCGCCGACGCAAAGCTGGATGAACGCAGCCTGGGGCTTATTCAACGACAAACACAAGGCGCGCTGTCGTCAGATGGCTCAGACAAGAACAAGCTCAAAGCATTCGCCGCTCTCACCGAGCGACTGCAGCAGAACATCGCGCTGGATACAGTGCGTAACGAATACCTGCTACATACGAAACTCTATGGTTGGTTAATGATCGACAATGATTTTCGCGACGTAAAAAAACTGGACGCGAAGGTCTACTCCGATCTGTTCCTAACGCCTGCTTCCGATCCCTGGCTGGGATTGTTTTCGCCGGAAGTTTATACGGCGCTTCAGGGCGGTGGAATAATTCGCGGCTCAGGCGCTAATTAACACTCCCCGTTCTCCGTATCTTTTTCTGTCTCCCTGGTAATACAAGTGGGGTCCTCTGATTAGTCGGGCCCCGCAGACGAACCTCCCCACAATTCTACCGCTCGAATTACCAAAGGTTCAGCCATGAAAATCTTTCTTTCTCTAGTAGTCACAAGTCTGCTCGCGCTCTCTTCAAGCTCTGGACAATCGCGAGCGTTGTCGCGTCGCAGCGTCGCCAATCAACCGCCGACAGCGGCAGCACCGTTACAAGAGCTGCCGCTGCGACGCGTGATCCTTTACAGCAATGGCGTAGCCTACTTCGAAAGGCGCGGCACGATTTCGGGCAAGGCCGAGATCAGCCTGCAGTTCAAACAATCGCAGGTTGACGACGTGCTCAAGTCGATGCTCGTCCTGGATCTTGGGCGCGGTCAGATTGGCTCGGTTAGCTACAACTCGTCCGCGCCGCCCTCGGCCCGTTTGTCTGAAATTCCTTTTACAATCGAGGCGGGCACCGATAGCGACACCCAGGGCGGACTCGCCGGCGTGTTGCGCCAGCTCCAGGGCGAGCGAGTGGCGGTCGCAACCGCAAACGGTTCTGTCACCGGGGCCATTCTGACGATCGAGGAACGCGCACCTCAAGTTGAAGCCGGCAAACCTGCGGCGCCGAGCTATGCACTGGTAGTTGCCACCGCAAACGGTGAGTTTGTGAGTTTCAATCTTGCCGAGGTGCGCTCCGTGCGCTTAATTGACGAAGGCGCGCGCCACGACGTGACCGAGTTTGCCAACGCTTCGGCTTTAGCGCGACGACGCGATGCCAAAACGATAGTGATAAACTCGGACGGCGTCGGGCCGCGCGAGGTGGTTGTTAGTTATACGATTGCCGCACCAATCTGGAAAACTACTTACCGCGTCGTCCTCGACTCAACCGGCAAGCCTTTCTTTCAGGGTTGGGCGATTGTCGATAACGTCGGCGATGAAGATTGGTCAAACGTCTCGCTCTCGCTCTTCTCGGGGACACCTGTCTCCTTTATTCAACCGCTGCAACGGCCGCTATATCGGTATCGTCCAGTTATTCCCATCCCCGAAGATCTGAATCTCGAGCCACAAGTTTATGAGCCCGCAGAAGGTTCTGGCGGCGGTCTGGGCGCCGGCAGGGGCTGCAATACTGGCGGTGGTGACGGGAACGAAGGTGGCGGCGGATCAGGCGGCGGTTCGGGTGGAGGCGATTACGTCAAGGTTTATCCGACAAACGGACCAGAGACCGTCCTGAGTGATGCGATAACCGCGGAAGATTCCGGCATCAAGACGGCGGCCACCGGAAATGAAATCGGGGACCTTTTCGAGTATCGCATTGATCATCCCGTCACAGTTCCTCGCGATCGTTCGGCGCTGATTCCGATCCTCCAAACGCGTATGGAAGGCGAGCGCGTTTCAGTCTATCGCGAAGCTGAACGAGCAGATCGTCCGATGAGCGGGTTGTTACTTAAAAACACCTCGCCACTGACGCTTGAAAACGGCGCGCTCACAGTGATTGACGGTGATGCGTATGCCGGCGAAGCATTACTGGAAAGACTCAAGCCGGGTGAGGAGAGATTCATTTCCTTTGCCGTTGACCTGGCAACGCTCGTAATCACCAGCAATGAAAAGGATCGTGAGCCGGTGTTTCTCGTGCGCGTGGCTGACGGCGCCTTCCAGGCCCACTACTACGAAGCGGAGAAAAAGATTTACACCATCACCAATCAAACTGATAAACCGCGCGTTGTCTACGTCGAACATCCCATACGTGACGGCTGGCGGCTGACGGAGGAAACGCCCAAGCCCGTTGAGAAGACTCAGAACGCTTACCGGTTTCGGGTTGAAGTTCCCGCCCGCGAAAAAGTCGCACTAAACGTTGGAGAACACCGGGCCCTGATGGACAAGTATGCTATTTCAAATTTGACACCTCGCGACCTCGAGCTTTTCGTATCGCGACGCTATCTGGACGAAGCTTCGCGCGCGGCCCTGGAAACGATTATTAACCTCAAGGGACAGATTGCGGATATCGGCAACGAACTGAAAGAGCTGGAAAGTGAAGCCGAAGAAATTTCTACGGATCAGGATCGCTTGCGGGAAAACATCAAAGCGTTGGGTGAAACGGCGCAAGCCCGGCAATTGATCACGCGTTATGTGTCGAAGGCGAATGAGCAGGAGTCGAGAATTGAACAGCTCGCCAGCGAGCGACGCACCAAAACGGCAGCACGTCTGCGGCTGCAATTGCAGCTGGACGCAGCGATACGCGCGTTGGCAATCGATCGCAAACTCTAAATCGCGTTTTAGACGTCGGCGATCTACTTCGAAGCGGGCACTGATGCAGTGGAGACCCGTAGTTCAGAGTTCAGTCTTTAGGCTGTCGATTGCCAACCAAAAGACAAGCTAAAGCTTGAACTCTGAACTACAGGCCTTAAGCTGCGCCAGGGCCAGAAGTGGGCCCGTCAAGATGAAAACTGTTCTGGTTGAGGAGGCGGCAAATTCGGAAGGGTCGGCTGGCGACGAACCAGGGACAGCGCGAGCAGGGCGAGGTAGATTATCACCGCATAAAGAGCAACGTTACAGAACGCAAAGAAGAGTAATCCTCTGACCATATTTTCGTCGTCGAACCGCCCGCCGAAAAGTATCCAAAGCCAACGGGGCCACCCGATAATAGTCGCCATGAAAGCTGGTGGAATATGGCCACTGAGATCTATCAGGAAAAGGCCAAAGATATAAGCACTCAACACCAAAACGCCGAGGACCACCGACACGAGCAGACGCTTGAAACTGAAGATTCGTACTCGAGTGTCCTTCGTCATTGCGAGTCACTTTCACGCATTCATCTTCTGAATGATCGCATCAGCAAACTCAGCCGTCTTCGCAGTTCCTCCGATGTCCTTGGTCCGCACCGTGCCTTCCGCGAATACCTGCAACAGCGCATTTTCAGTTTTGTCTGCGGCTTCGCGTTCGCCAAGGTGACGCAACATCAGAATGCCTGACTGCAGCAACGCGGTGGGGTTGGCAATTCCCTGGCCGGCAATGTCCGGAGCTGAACCGTGTACCGCTTCAAACATTGCGCCCTTCTCGCCGATGTTCGCGCCCGGCACCAGACCCAGTCCGCCAATCAAGCCGGCACATAGGTCTGACACGATGTCGCCGTAAAGATTTTCCAAAAGCATGACGTCAAACTGCTCCGGCCGCATCACCAGTTGCATGCAGGCGTTGTCGATGATCTTGTCGTCGGCTTCAATCTCCGGATAATCCAGCGCTACTTTTCGAAAGCAATCGAGGAAAAGTCCATCCGACAGTTTCATGATGTTCGCTTTGTGACCGCAGGTGACTTTCGTGCGGCCTTCACGGCATGAATACTCGAAAGCAAAACGCGCGATGCGCGTGGAGGCTTTCTCGGTGATGATCTTGAGACTCTCGACGACGCCGGGAACTACGACGTGTTCGAGGCCTGCGTACAGACTTTCGGTGTTCTCACGAACAATAACCAAATTGAGTTCGGGATAACGGCAGGGAACATTTGGTAACGCACGGATCGGCCGCAGATTGGCAAACAAGTCCAGCGCCTTGCGCAAGCCTACGTTGACGGAAGTGAAACCTTTACCAATCGGCGTGGTGACTGGACCTTTGAGTGCGACTTTGTTTTTCAGTATCGAATCGAGTAACGCCTGCGGCAACGTTTCGCCAAACTTCTCCAGCGCCTGGGCGCCGGCGTAGTGAGTTTCCCACTCAACTTCGACGCCGGAAGCTTCGATGATACGCACTACGTTGGCGGCGATTTCGGGGCCGATGCCATCGCCGGGAATCAGTGTGATACGATGTTTCATAATTTCAATTTTGGTCTTTGGTCTTGGGACTTTGGTCTTTGCGTTTTTGTCTCTTGGCGCATTTGTAGTTACGTCGGAGGCACTAAGGATACCCAGTTCAAAGACCAAAGACCAAAGGCCCAAGACCAAAATCCTTCCGAAGAAATGAATCAAGCAAGCAATAGTGCGGATGTAATAATTATCGGCGGTGGCGTCATCGGCCTGGCCGTGGCGCGCGAGCTGGCTCTCCGCGGTGTTCCCGACGTACTGCTCATTGAGCGCAATAGTTTGGGAGGAGAGTCTTCCCGAGCGGCTGCCGGCATGCTGGCGCCGCAGGCAGAGGCTAACCGCGCGCATGAGTTTTTTGATCTCACCTGCAGGAGTCGGGACATGTACCCGGCCTTTGCCGCAGCGTTGTTAGCTGAGACAGGCGTTGACATCGAACTCGATACAACCGGAACGCTCTACCTGGCTTTCACCGATGACGATGAAGCTGAACTCGAGCGGCGCTACAAGTGGCAAAGCCAGGCGGAACTGCCAGTAGAAAAACTGAGCGCCACATCGGTACGCCAACTTGAGCCTGCAATTAACAAAGGCGTTCGCGCTGCGTTAAAATTTCCACTCGACATACAGGTTGAAAATCGTCGCTTGCTAAAGGCGCTAATCGCCGCAAACGAAAAACTGCGCGTGCGCCTGGAAACAGGGACAACCGTTAATGCTCTAAGAGTTGAGCGCGACTGCGTCAGTGGTGTTGAAACTTCGCGCGGCTTCATTGCGACCAATTCCGTAGTTATCGCGGGCGGCGCCTGGAGTTCAATGCTGAGTGCCGGGGACAAAGCGTTGCCCGATCTGCGCATCAAACCCGTTCGCGGCCAGATGCTCTGCTTTGAACCAAATCCGGCGCTGGCGCGACATGTAATTTACAGTCCGCGCGGCTACCTGGTGCCCAGGCGCGATGGACGCATGTTGGCCGGATCGACAACAGAACACGCCGGTTTTGATAAGAAAGTGACTACGGAAGGCGTGCACTCAATAATGACAGCGGCGGTAGAAATCTCACCGCAAGTGGCATCGTTGCCGTTGACTGATTCCTGGGCTGGTTTGCGTCCTCGCGCCGCCGACACTTTGCCTGTGCTCGGTCCCTGTGCTGAAATTGCAGGCGTCTACTACGCTACGGGGCATTACCGCAATGGCATTTTGCTGGCGCCGGTAACCGGCGAGTTAATCGCACGAGCAATTGTTGATAGAGTCTTTCCCGAGTCGCTCGGAATTTTTTCACCGGATCGTTTTGGCTTGGTTGCCGTTGGCTGATTTTGAAAAAGCCCGATCCCCGCGCTAACGCACGGGGCTACTAAATATCGCTGCTTCGCAGCTTCAACATGAAGGTTTCATTTTCAAAACTTTTTGTTCTCGCGGCACTGCTTTTGGCTGCTGCCGCTGCGGGCAACACGATCGCGCAGCAAACCACACCAGCAGCGCAGTCGCAAAAGCACGAATCCAAATCCGAGAAGCGCGCCGCCAAGCTCCTGTTTGAAGATGCGAAATCTTACCTTGACCGAGCGTACATCGAGTTCAACAAACAAAAGATTCCGTACGATCAGAAACTCGAAGCAAAAACAAAACAAGAACAAAAAGATCTGGCAGCGAACTATGCAGCTGTCCTCGAGTCGCGCAAGTCGCTACCCGAAGCGGACTTTTATTACCTCGGCATGCTTCACTACCTCGCTGGCAATGCCGATGCCGCGCTCGCTGCGATGCGTAAGTATCTTGCAGGTACGACATCGGGAGAAAACGCGCAACTGGCCCGTGCTGTGGTCGTCCTCTTTGCCACCAGGCAGAACCTGATTCCCGAAGCCGAGCGGGCGGTGGCAGATTACTCAAAAACTCAACCACAGGTTTTGGCAGAATGGTTTGGGATGGAGGCATTGATAGCCGAGGCGTCGCAAAAAGCTAAAGACTACGCCGGGGCGCTGAAGCATTCGCAGGAGATGCTCAAGATTGCGGACCTCGCCGCAGCCGATAAAACCACGAACGCCTCCAGGCGCGACGACATGCTCTACAAAGCGTCGTCGTTCATTGCCGAAGCTTACGTGCAGATGGGCAAGAAGCCCGACGCACTTGCAGCCATCGATGCTTTACGCAAGTTGGCAATATCAATCCCTTCCGGAAGTCTCTTGCGGCTAGCTAACATCCGGCTGACGGGTTTGGATCGTTCCGTGGATACTAAGGAAATTTTCAACGAGCCGGCGCCGGAAACTGCCAGTCCCCTTCCGGAGCTGGTGGCCACGCAATGGATCGATCAGGCGCCGGTCAAGTTAGCTGACCTGCACGGCCAGGTTGTGTTGCTCGACTTCTGGGCGCCCTGGTGCGGGCCATGTCGCTACACCTTTCCCAGGTTGCAGCGCTGGCATAACAGTTACAAAGACAAAGGGCTGGTCATCCTTGGGCTCACCAACTATTTCGGCAACATCGACGGTCGGCGCGCAACTCCCGGCGAGGAGATCGCTTACCTGCGTACCTTCAAGAAGCAGCAACATCTGCCGTACGGGTTTGTTGTCTCAGATTCTTCAGCGAACGACAGAAACTACGGCGTGTTTTCCATTCCGATGTCGTTCTTGATCGACCGTCGCGGCAACGTGCGCTTCATTGCGATGGGCGCGAGTGAACCTGAGATAACCGGCTTGGGCAAGATGCTCGATAAAGTAATGAACGAAGATACTGACAAGAACACAAACACGGTCACTGCCAGGCAGTAGTTTTCTGTAACGCAAACTGTTAGTTTGCGCGGGGCCCTAAATGGAAGGTCAAAACATAACCATCGGCATTGCCTTCGTTGCGGGAATTCTCTCGTTTCTTTCTCCGTGCGTGTTGCCGCTGGTGCCTGGCTATATCTCGTTGATGTCAGGCGTGAGCATTGACCGGCTGAAAGAAGGCGGCTCCGGTGGGAACGCTCGCCGGGCTGTAATTCTGAATTCGCTCGCTTTCAACGCCGGGCTTTCAGTGATCTTTCTCGCGCTGGGGACTACCGCCGGTTTGGTTGGCGCTTCGATTATCTCTAACCCTTGGGTTCGCGGCATTGGCGGCGTCATCATTATCCTGTTCGGTTTGCAGTTGATCGGCTTACTGAAAATTTCCACCCTCTACAAAGACACGCGTTTCTTCTCAAACGAAAAACCGCGTGGCCCGCTCGGCTCATTTACGCTCGGGATCGCGTTTGCTGCCGGTTGGACACCATGCATAGGTCCGATTCTTGGCGGCATCATCGGCCTTGCAGCGGCAAGCGGCGGTTGGCGCAGCGGACTCATACTCTCGGCTTTTTATTCAGCAGGACTTTCGCTTCCGTTCCTGGCGACAGGCCTGGGAATAAATCAATTTCTCGCGTTTTACGGAAAATTCCGTCAACATCTGCACAAGGTTGAAATCGTTTCGGGTGTGGTTTTGATTGTGGTCGGCTTGCTGGTAATGAGCGGCAAGTCAACGCTGCTCACGAGTTCTCGCCTGGCGGCGTGGTTACCCAATGCCGAGGGGTGGATCAGAGTGAAGCCGGGTGCGGCGCCTGCAACTGGCAATGCGCCCGTGGCAAACAATTTCGAACCAGCGCCGGATGTGCCGTTCCAAACTCTAACCGGACAGCAATTTACTTTGAGCCAACTCCGCGGCAACGTAGTCCTGCTGAACTTTTGGGCGACCTGGTGCATTCCCTGTCGCGAAGAAATTCCAGTACTCAACGCGATGCAGCATGAGCTCGAGTCGCGCGGGCTGAAGATTGTAGGTGCATCTCTGGAGGATACCGCCGCGGGTGTTGAGGAGTATCAAAAGGACGTGAAGAAGTTTGAATATCAGGTGCTGGTCGGTAGCGACGATGCGAAAGCGAAGTTTGGCGGCACGCCATTACCGACCACGTACTTGATCGATCGCGAGGGCCGCATTCGACAGAAGATCATCGGCGCGCGCGACCGCGAGGGTTGGGAAGCGGCGGTGAAGCCGTTGCTCGAGGAGGCCCCGGCAACAGCGCAAAAAGTTAACTAGTTCTGGTTCAGTAAGGAGCATAAGTATGAAGAGACTATTCGCCCTTATGATTTTAACGTTAGCCATACTTCCGGTCGCGGCTTTTGCGCAGGACGGACACGAGTATTCGCCGCTCGTTGAAAAGACCGTCAACTACAAAAACTGGACGCTCAACGATCTGAAAGATAACAAACCTGTCGATCTGCGTTCGCTGGTTGCTGGTAAGAAACTCGTGATGGTTGTTTACTTCGCGCCCTGGTGTCCAAATTGGCGTAACGAAGCGCCGGTCGCCGCCAGGCTTTACGAAAAGTATAAGAACCAGGGATTCACCGTCATCGGTGTTAGCGAGTACGGCACTCGCGACGACGTCAGCAACTTTTTTGCGCCAACAGGCCCGCCCTACACGGTTGTCAGCGAATCAGAAACGCGTGAAGATCGCGACAAGACGCCACACTTCGGTTACCGGCAGGCCACCGGCGACACGCGGAGGTGGGGCTCGCCCTGGAATATTTTTCTCGAGCCAGCATCGCTCGCGAAAACTGGCGACGTGCTAACGGAAAAAGCCTGGGTTGTAAACGGTGAGCTGGTTGAAGCCGACGCCGACAAGTTCATCGCTGATCATTTGAAGACAAGCACTGCAAGTGTGATCACTCCGTGTAAAGAGTAGTTGGTCTCAAGCAAAATCATCACCAAGTGTGGGGGACGCGGCGTGCCGTGCCCCCACTTTTTTGTGAGTTAGTGCTACTATTGCCGACTTATTTTTGCTACCCACCCGCTACCGCAGGTGGTACTGACAAGATTCCGATTATGAAACTTCGTTTGCTCTATCACGGTCACTGCTTCGACGGCGTCGCCTCGGCCGCAACCTTCACGCGCTTCTACAAAGAACGTATTCACCCGGAAGCGGAAGTTGACTACGGCGGTCTTTTGCACCGCCCGGGAAACCTTTTCGATCTCACAATGCTCGACGGCGACGAAAACGCGATCGTGGATTTCAAGTATGCGGCAACCCCAAAGCTCACCTGGTGGTTTGATCATCACCAGTCGGCATTTCTGACTCCCGAAGACGAAGCGCATTTTCGCGCTGACAGTTCCGGCAGGAAATTTCTCGACGCGACGCGGAAGTCGTGCACGGAATTCATCGCCGATGTTGCGCGCAATCAGTTTGGCTTTAATGATGAACCACTACTTGACCTGATTCACTGGGCGCACATCATCGACGGCGCTCTCTACGAATCTCCGGCGCAGTGCGTGGAGTTGAAAGAGCCGGCGTTGCAACTGATGCAGGTGATCGAAGCCGATCCGGACGACAAGTTTGTCGAACAGATCATTCGCGATCTCACCGTGAAGTCGCTCAACGATGTGGCTACCAGTGAAGAAGTGCAGCGCCGTTTTCAGCCGATCCTGAAACAGCATTTGGAAACTGTGGAGGCGGTGCGTCGCAAAGCGATATCCGCAAACGGCGTGGTGCATTTTGATTTGATTGAAGAAGGCTACGAGGGTTTCAACAAGTTCATTCCCTATTATCTCCATCCGGAAACTACCTACACCGTCGCATTAACTCGCGGCTCGCAACGCACCAAGATTTCGGTGGGCTCAAATCCCTGGGCGCCCCGCCCGCGCACTCACAACATCGCAAAAATCTGCGAACGCTATGGCGGCGGCGGACATGCAGTTGTCGGCGCGATCTCACTCGGGACGGATGAAGTAGATCTTGCAAGGACGATCGTAAGAGAGATTGTCGCCGAGCTTTCTGTAGGACGGGAAAACTAGGTACAATTCTGCGATGCTTGGTCTCCTTCTTTCACTCGAAAGTCTGTTTAGTTGGGAGACAGTTTCTAAGCTCGCAAGTGTTTTTTCGATTGCAAGCCTTGGCTTGACGCTGTGGGTGCTGTTTGAAACACGTAAACTGCGTTCACTCTACAAACTCCGCGTGAGAGGGCCTGAATTAATCAAGGACCTCAACAAAATGGCTTCTAAATTGTCTGAGTACCTTAACGATTACTCCGATTCTCTAAGCCAGATTGTGGAAGAACTTGGGAAAACAGCTTCAAAGCTGAAAACCTTACAGGCAAAACTTCGAGGCGCGCAAAAGAACGCAGTTAAGCGTGTGCGTACCCATATTGACCAATGTGAAGTTAAGCCTGAAAATGAAGAACAGGTTCGAATGGTTCATTTGGAAGTGATCAAAGTGATCGAGGAACTTAAGGACTATCAGAAGGACTTAGACTGGGAGAGATAAGATGGCAGAAGAGAAGAAGAACAAATGGATTGATGCTGTGGGAAAATTGCTGCAGATCACCCAACAAGGCACGCTAAAGTGGGGCCCAGCTAAACCTCCTGCCTATTTGAATAGTGAAGTGCGCGACTCAAGGGTCGATGTGGTCTACGAGACCGAATACAAGGACCGCACTCTTCGTCTTTATGAAAAGAGATATAAAGTCCAAAAGCCAAATCCTTTGTTTTCCGCAACCTCTGTATTTGACCAGCGCGAATATCCATATTGGACGAGTAAGACCGTACTTGAATTGCTGGATGAGAACGAATTAAGCCCGTGGGCTTTTCCAAATTCTCAAGTTCTCGATGACCTCCTTGATGCGGTGAGGTATCAAGTCTCAGGAGTCAAGGATTTTCTTAATGAGATTCTTGCCGAAGCTAGTTAGCTAGGTTTGGGCCGTTCATGGTCTACGTGAAGCAAAAACAGCTGAATATGGCAAGAACTTGGAGATCCGTTTAGTCCGCCTGGAGAGTGCTGACTACCCCCAACGTTGCCTACGCTTTCCCCGGCGGAAATCGAACTAACAAAGCCCCGGCCTAAATCAGCTCACAAGACCTCCCACAATTCCCGGAACAAGTAGCGGACTCTGCGGGTCTAACCAATCAACAAATTCGCGCGGAACTCCGTCTATGAGACTTTTGTTCGGCTTAACGTTGTGTGCGACAGCCCTCGGCCTGATGTTTGGCTGCGGCACAACCCAGGGCGCTAAGCCTCACACATTCTCAGCTAAGCCGAACGCCGGTCCGAACAAAGCTGCACCTCCAAATTCGTTTCCAGTCATTCACGTTTTCGTCGCGCTCTGCGACAACGTAAACCAGGGCATCGTGCCGGTTTCAGCATCGCTCGGTAATGGCGACAAGCCCACAACCAACCTCTACTGGGGCGCTGCCTTCGGCGTGAAGACCTTCTTCGGCAAGAGCAAAGACTGGGAACTGATGGTGGAAACTAAGAACCCCTCACCTGCGATCCTCGACCGGCTCATCTTCAAGAAGAAGGGCGCGGATGTCTTCATGATCGCTGACGCTTACCGGGGAAAAGAAATCTCACAAGCGATCTGGGATTTTCTCGAAGCGGCTTCCGGCAAGAGCGGTGAACAACTGACCGTCACGCAGGGCACGCGGAAGATCACGTTTAACTCGGGTGGTAGTTCAGACCTGGTGGCGTATGTCGGTCACGATGGTCTGATGGACTTCACGCTGGAGTCGACACCGAAAGCGCTCGATGACAAAAAGCGTAAGGCCATTATTCTCGCTTGCGTCAGTCAGAAATATTTTGCGAAGCCACTGGAACGCACCGGCGCCGAGCCGTTAGTCTGGACCACCGGTCTGATGGCGCCCGAGGCTTATATTCTCTCCGCGGTGATTGATGGTTGGTTGAAGAAGGAAACTGACGAACAAGTTCGCGTCCGTGCCGCGAAGGCCTACAACAGTTATCAGCATTGTGGAGCGAAAGCGGCGAACAATCTCTTTGCGACCGGACGGTAAAGGACAGGAGGCAGGGGCAGGGGCAGGAGCAGGAGGCAGGAACACGAGCTGTCGTAAGCAACCTTAACCTTTGATCCCAACGCGTGTCGCTGCAATTTTCTGTTCCGCCTGCCCCTGCTCCTGCCCCTAGCCTTTCATTAGCGCTTCGATCTCGCCTGCATCTTTCGGCACTCCGGTAGTCAACACGCGCGGACCATTCGCAGTACACAGCACGTCGTCTTCAATACGCACGCCTATGCCGAGATACTCTTCAGGAATGCCTTTGGTGTCAGGTGAAACGTAAATCCCTGGTTCGACTGTCATCACAACACCCGGCTCGAGCGCGCGCGATTGCTTGTCGTAGTAATAGATCCCAACATCGTGCACGTCGATACCCAGCAGGTGCCCAAGCCCATGCATGTAAAACTGCTTGTACTTCTCTTCTTCGATGAGCTCAGCGGGTTCTCCCTTTAGCAGCCCGAGCTTGACCATCCCCGCAGTCAACATCTCGACTGAATGCGCTTTCAGCTCGTCGTGCGTAACCCCCGGCCGCACCATCTCCACACATGACATCTGCGTCTCCAGCACGAGGTCGTAAATTTCGCGTTGGGCTTTCGAGAAACGTCCGTTGATCGGGAACGTGCGGGTGATGTCTGAAGCGTAGCCCTTGTATTCCGCGCCGGCGTCGATCAACAGCAAATCTCCATCGCGCAGTTCGCCGTCGTTGTTTATGTAGTGAAGCACGGTGGCGTTTGCTCCGGCTCCGACGATCGAATTGTATGAAGGTCCCGAGGCTCCTCGTTGCCGAAACAGTTGTTCAATTAGCGCCTCTACTTCGTATTCCTTCATCCCCGGCTTAGCGGCTTTCATCGCCGCGACGTGTGCTTCGGCGGCAATGTCCGCAGCTTTCTGCATCAGTTCAATTTCTTCCGGAGACTTAAACACGCGCATCTCGTGAACGATCGTGCCGGGATCGACGATAGTGCGCGGTGGATGAATCGGTTTACGATTTAGTGAACGCATGTCGGCGATACGGCGAATGATCTTGTGGTCGAGATCGGGATAAGCTCCGAGGCGATAGTAGAGCTTCTCAGCGCCGTCGAGTATGTCCTGAAGTTTTACGTCAAACTCCGCCACCGGGAATGATTCATTCGCTCCGAATTCACTCTTTGCGCCTTCGACACCCGCCCGTCGTCCTACCCAAATCTCCTGTTCCGGATCGCGCGGCCGAACAAACAGCGTGAACTTTTGCGCGCTGCTCGGGGCAACAACTGCGATTGAGTCGGGCTCTTCGAAACCGGTTAGGTAGTAAAAATCAGAATCCTGACGAAAGCGATACTGGGTGTCGTTGGAACGTGTGGCCTCGCGAGCACTGGGAATAATGGCGACTGATTTCTGATCCATGCGGCGCATGAATTCCTGAAGCTGCGGTCTGATCATTGAAAGCTGCTCCTCGTTGGCACTGTCTGGAATTGGATGTAAGCATTGTAACTGAGGGAATGTAACTGGGGAAATTCACGGTCAAGCGCCATCAACCTGGCAGCCAACCTAACTTTGTTGGATAATCAACCCGCAATGAGCGTTCAAATTCTACCGGCCCAGGAAAAGAAGGCCAGCGAGATCATCTCTTACGATCCGGGAACGGGCGCCGAGATTGGCCGCGCGCCTCTGTTCTCGCCCGAAGGAGTAAAGGCGGCGGTAAACGCCGCGCGCATTGCTCAGCCTGCGTGGGCCAGTCTTTCTTTCCATCAGCGTGGGCGCGTAATTCTCGAGGCGCGTAAGATCATGCTCGCGGAACGCGACGAACTCGCGTTGCTCGTCTCCAAAGAAACCGGCAAACCCGTTGCCGAAGCGACCTCGATGGAGATAGTGCCAACGCTGGACGCGATGCATTATTTTGCAACCTACTCAGACCACTTACTACGACCACAACCAATCGACATTGGCCAATACGGCCTGATGGGTCGCTCGTCGCGCATTGTGTTCCGGCCGCTCGGAGTGATCGGAATAATTTCGCCCTGGAACTTTCCGCTCGCAACACCTGCTGACGAAGTCGTAATGGCCCTGATGGCCGGTAATGCAGTGGTGCTCAAACCAAGTGAACTTACTCCGCTAATCGCGCTCAAGCTTGCTGAAGTTTTCAAACGCGCCGGTCTGCCCTCGGGTTTGCTCAATATCGCAACTGGTGATGGCTCGACTGGCCAGGCGCTCATTGATGCGCGCGTTGACAAGATCATGTTCACCGGCAGCGTCGCCACTGGTAAGCGCGTTGCGGAGGCGGCCGCCAAATATCTGACGCCAGTTGTTCTCGAGCTCGGCGGTAAAGATCCGATGATCGTTTTGGCAGACGCGGACATCAAGAATGCCGCACGCGGCGCCGTCTGGGGCGCGTTTGCAAACTCCGGCCAAGCTTGCGCGTCAGTTGAACGCTGCTACGTTCAGGAGTCCATTGCGTCGAAGTTTATTGAACAGGTGGTGACGGAAACTCGAGCACTAAAGCAGGGACTGGGAACTGAAAGCGGCATCGACGTCGGCGCGATGTCTAATGAGAATCAACTTCGGATCGTCTCGGATCATGTAAACGACGCAAGAGAGCGCGGTGCTCAAATCCTTACCGGCGGGCAACGTGGACCGAACCCTGACGGATTGTTCTACGAGCCTACCGTGCTAATCAACGTCAATCACGACATGGCGATAATGCGTGATGAGACCTTTGGCCCAGTGCTGCCAATCATGACTTTCAAAACCGAGGCCGAAGCCCTTGAGCTTGCCAACGACAGCATCTTTGGTTTGACTGCCAGCGTCTGGACCAGAAACATCGCCAAAGGCAAACGGATGGCCGAGCAAATTGACGCGGGCACAGTGATGGTTAATGAGGTCGTTTACACTCACGGCATCGCCCAGACGCCATGGGGCGGCGTCAAAGACAGCGGCTACGGCAAAACTCATGGGCGCATGGGATTGCTGGAGTTGGTCCATGCGCAGCATATTCATGTGAATCGGTTTTCATTTCTGCCGGATCTATGGTGGTTTCGCTACTCGCCGCGCGCCGGCAGGCTTTTCGGCGGCCTCGCCAATAACTTCACCACCGGCTCGATTCTCAAAACTTCCCTACTACTGCCGCAAATGATTCGCAGGCTGTTCGGCAGGCGCGAATAGCAATCCTGGATTGGCGCCGGCCGCCTCTAGCCCAGGCGCGACCTCACCTGCAACACAAAAACAAGAATTTGAGGCATTATCTACTATCGCTCGCCGTAGAAAAGTAATATACTGCCGCCCGCTCAACAGTCCCAGCCTGTGAAGGTTCTAAAAGTTGCCCAGACTTTTGCGTCGCCGTTTAGTGTACAGGTTCATTTTAGCTCCCGACTAAACCCTCCCTCCCAAGTGGTTTGTATTAACCAGCCCTTCTGAATTCGAAAGGAACGGCATAAGCGTAAATCTACAAAGATCAGCCGGATCATAACAACGCTTGTCCCCGAATCAACTGTCGGGTCGGAAACCGATTTCTGTTTTTTAACCTGTATTCATACTAACTGGAGGCACCCACCATGAAGATACGGACCAAAGCAATCCTGATTATTGTGGCAGCGTTACTGCTCATGACTGTGATAGCACTTCCCAGAATTAGCGAGGCCATGCGACTCAATGGGATGAGCGCGGATAAAAGTTTGAGCGTTCCGCCGTTACTCGCGACGAGCATCACTCAGAGCCAGAAAGGCGGCAAGGTAACTTCCGGCAGCTCGGTTCACAACGACACCTCGCCCCCGTTGCGCGAAATGAACCAGAAGCCCGTGGGCAGAAAGTTTGAGCGCGAAGCCAACGAAAACCCGAAGATACCGAGCGCGGTCAATCACAAAAACGAAGCTGACCCGATTGTCCAGGGAGCCAACTCCCTGCTGGCCTTTGCTGGACTTAACATGCCCAGCCCATTGCTGAATTTTGACGGCATCGGCTACCCGGGCGTGAGCTGCAATTGCGCGCCGCCCGACACGAATGGTGAGGTGGGCGCGAGTCAATACGTCCAGATGGTAAACGAAGGCTTTCAGGTTTTTAACAAATCGACCGGCGCTTCGGTGTTAGGACCTTCAGGAATCACGACACTCTGGAGCGGCTTCGGCGGAGTTTGTCAAAGCAATGGCAGTGGCGACCCGGTCGTGATGTACGATCAGATCGCCAACCGCTGGGTCATTACCCAATTCGCCGGTGTTAGCGTTCCCACAGACGAATGCATTGCGGTCTCAACCACTAGCGACGCTACCGGCAGCTACAATCGCTACGATTTTCATCTCGGCTCAAACTTTTTCGATTATCCGCACCTTGGCGTATGGCCCGATGGCTACTACATGAGCATGAACGTATTCAATGCCGCCGGCACCGCATTCCTCGGTCCGCAGGCCTTTGCTTTCGATCGCACCAAGATGTTGTCTGGACTGCCGGCCAGCTTCGTTGCGGGACCACTCGGTGGAGGAAGCGAAGATGTATATCTGCCTGCTGACCTGGATGGCTCTGTGCTGCCGCCAGCCGGCGCGCCAGCAACTTTCGTGGAGTTTCCCGGCGCAGGCGCCTACAAGTTGTTCCATTTCCACGTCGACTTTGCCACTCCGGCTAACTCTAGTTTCACCTTGTTTTCCAGTCCAGCCGCAGCCGGTTTTTCGACGCTATGCGCGACAACTCGGAGCTGCGTGCCCCAATCCGGGACGACGAACAGACTTGATGGCATTGGCGACCGCTTAATGTTTCGTTTGGCGTATCGCAACTTCGGTGACCATGAGTCGGTAGTCGGGAACTACACCGTAAGTTCGGGCGGGGTTGCCGGGATTCGCTGGTTCGAGTTACGCAACGTTACCAACGGACCGGTGACGAAATTTCAGGAGAGCACCTACCAGCCTGATACGACCTGGCGCTGGATGGGCAGCACGGCAATGGACCAGCAGGGAAACCTGGCTCTTGGCTACAGTGCTTCGAGTTCAGCAATACACCCGCAAATTCGTTACGCCGGGCGGCTCGCGAGTGACCCTCTCAACACGTTAACGCAAGCTGAATCAACACTCTTTGCTGGCGCCGGCAGTCAAACGGGCACCCTGGACCGCTGGGGCGATTATAGCGACATGACTATCGACCCGGTGGACGACTGTACCTTCTGGTACACGCAGGAATACATTCCAGCAAACGGCAGCAGTAACTGGCGGACGCGCATTGGTGCATTTAAGTTTGCAGGATGTGGCGGATCACCGACCCCAACCCCAACGCCAACACCGACAGTTACACCGACTCCTACTCCAACGCCAACACCGCCGCCCCCAACGCAACTACTTCTTAATCCTGGTTTTGAATCAGGTAACGTTAGTTGGACGGCAACCACCGGCGTGATCACAAATTCCACCGCACGCACTCCGCGGACCGGCTCGTGGTACGCATGGCTGGATGGTTATGGCACGTCGCATACCGACTCGCTGTATCAGCAGATCACGATTCCTTCAAGTGCGACGACCGCGACCCTAAACTTCTATCTAAAAATCGACACTGCCGAAACCACGACAACAACCGCCTTCGATACACTGAAGGTTCAAATTCGCAATTCAAGTAACACGGTTCTGACAACCCTCGCGACTTATTCAAACTTGAATAAAGGTACCGTGTACGTTCTGAAGTCGTTTGATCTTTCCGCCTTTAAAGGACAGACGATTCGCGTCTACTTCCTCGGCGTGGAGGATACGTCGTTGCAAACCTCGTTTTTGATAGACGACACGGCTGTAAATGTTCAATAGCGGCGCTTGAAACCGCTAGGTTAACCGAGGAGACGGTTCGCCATGGCCTCGCGAACCGTTTTCCATCTCATTCATGATGACTGGAGGATAAAGATGAAGATGAGGACAAAAGCGATCATCCTGCTCACAGCGGCGTTGCTGCTCACAACCGTAATAGTGCTTCCTCGAATGATTGAGGCCAAGCGCCTCAATGGCTCGAACGTAGACAAGAATTTAGTGGTTTCACCAGTGCTCATGGCGAGCACCAGTCAAAAGGGTGACGACGGAAAAGGCGGCGAGGTGACAGTTGGCGCCTCGGTTCGCAATGACACTTCACCGCCGCTGCGCGATATGAAGCAGTTGCCGGTGGGCAGAAAGATAGAGCGCGAAGCCAACGAAAACCCCAAGGTACCCGCGATTCTCAACCACAAGGACAGCGCCGATCCGGTCGTCCAGGGGGCCAACTCGTTGATGGAATTCGCCGGGCTCAATATGCCGAGTCCGCTGCTCAACTTTGACGGCATCTTCTTTCCCGGCGTCTCCTGCAACTGCGCGCCGCCAGACACCGATGGCGAGGTAGGTTCCACGCAGTATGTGCAAATGGTTAACGAAGGCTTTCAGATTTTCAACAAAGCGACCGGGGGCTCAGTGTTAGGACCATCAGGAATCACCACACTTTGGAGTGGTTTTGGCGGCGTCTGCCAAAGCAACGGCAGTGGCGATCCGGTCGTGCTTTACGATCAAATCGCCAATCGCTGGGTCATTACCCAGTTCGCCGGCGTTAGCGTTCCCACCGATGAATGCATCGCCGTCTCAACCAGTAGCGATGCAACCGGCAGTTACAATCGATATGACTTTCACCTCGGCTCAAACTTTTTCGACTATCCACACCTCGGCGTGTGGCCTGACGCCTACTACATGAGCATGAACGTATTCAATGCCGCCGGCACAGCTTTCCTTGGCCCGCAGGCGTTTGCCTTCGACCGCACCAAGATGTTGGCCGGCCTGCCGGCTACATTCGTAAGTAAGGGAGTAACTGGAGGAGCGAACGAGGACGTCTATTTACCGGCCGACCTTGACGGCTCAATTCAACCTCCGGCTGGCGCCCCGGCAACGTTTGTGGAATTCCCAAGTACGGGAGCCTATCGGGTTTTCCACTTTCATGTTGATTTCGTC
Organism: Pyrinomonadaceae bacterium; assembly: GCA_036009765.1. Lineage (GTDB taxonomy): Bacteria > Acidobacteriota > Blastocatellia > Pyrinomonadales > Pyrinomonadaceae > PSRF01. The sequence goes on from DASYLB010000022.1 coordinate 144,034, forward strand.
ACTCCCGCAAATTCGACGTTTACGCTTTTCGCCAGCCCCGCGGCAGCAGGCTTTTCGCTGTTGTGCAGTACGACGCGAAGTTGCGTGCCCCAGCTTGGCACCAGCAACAGGCTCGACGGCATCGGCGACCGTCTGATGTTCCGTCTGGCCTATCGCAATTTCGGTGACCACGAAGCAGTGGTTGGCAATTACACGGTAAGTTCAGGTGGGGTTGCCGGAATACGCTGGTTCGAATTGCGTAACGTCACCAACGGGCCGGTGACGAAATTCCAGGAGAGCACTTACCAACCAGACACGACCTGGCGCTGGATGGGAAGCGCAGCGATGGACCAGCAAGGAAATCTGGCCCTCGGCTACAGCGCTTCAAGCGCCTCGATCAATCCGCAAATACGATATGCAGGACGACTCGCAACTGATCCAGTCAACGTGCTTGCCCAAGCTGAGTCAACACTCTTTGCCGGTACCGGCAGCCAAACCGGCACCCTCAATCGCTGGGGCGATTACAGCGACCTGACAATAGACCCGGTCGACGACTGCACCTTCTGGTACACGCAGGAGTACATCGCAGCCAACGGCAGCTTCAATTGGCGCACGCGCATCGGCGCCTTCAAGTTCCCGGGTTGCGGCGGATCACCAACACCGACACCCACGCCGACACCGACTCCTACGCCAACACCGACGCCGGCTGCGCCAACCAATCTAACGGCGACGGCGGTGTCCAGCAGCCAAATCAATCTGGCATGGACTGACAACGCTACTAACGAAACCGGCTTCAAGATCGAGCGTTGTCAGAACGCCGCGTGTTCAAACTTTGCGCAGATTGCAACGGTTGGTGCGAATGTCACCACCTTCAATGACACCGGGCTGACAGCCAGCACGTCTTACAGTTACAGAGTGCGCGCCACCAATCTCGGTGGTGATTCTGCGTATTCCAATACAGCTACGGCAACTACGCCGGCTACGCAAACAGCACCCGCCGCACCAAGTAATCTGACGGCGACGGCTGTTTCCACCAGTCAAATCAATCTGGCATGGAGCGACAACTCCAACAACGAAACCGGCTTCAAGATCGAACGCTGCCAGGGCGCCAGCTGTTCAAACTTTGCGCAGATTGCACAAGTCGGGGCCAATGTCACGACCTTCAGCAACACTGGACTCGCGCGCAACACGAGGTATCGCTATCGCGTGCGCGCCTTTAATGCAGTGGGCAACTCCGGCTACTCGAACATTGCGGCAGCCCGAACTTTGCGGAATTGAAGCATCGCCAAACAGTTGGCGCTCGCAGAAGGGTGGGTCGAAAGACTCACCCTTCTTTTTCATACAACTCAAGTGATTTGCTGGGACCAGCAATTCACCGGCTTTTTACTTTAGATATGATCTATCCTAGGATCTCTCGCTTCGGGTCATCTTCGGTCTTCGAGGTTCTCGAGTTTTGTGGAAAGCATTCATGCACGGGCGCGAGCGCGCACATCACGAGCGGGATAATAACCGGCTCGTGCGGCCGCTTGACTGGGGTCTCTCATTCATTAGCGATCACGTCAACGGCGACGATCCACGTCGTATCTTGCGCGACTACAGCGCGGCAGCGATGGCCAAAAGCGAGGAGTTCTACGCCTTGCCGGAAATCGCAGACTTTCAATTAAACGGAGACCAGCTCACCTGGACGAGCGCTATTCACACGCCTTCGCTTGAAAACAATTTGGCCCGCGCGCGTTATTTCCCAGTCCAACCACAGAAGGCCCGCCAACCACGCAGCGCCGTAGTGGTGTTACCGCAATGGAACGCCCAGCCGGAAAGTCATGTTGAAGCTTGTCGTATTTTCAATTTCATCGGCATGTCGGCTTTGCGTTTGACGCTTCCTTATCACGAGGTACGCCGGCCACCGGAACTCGAGCGCGCGGATCATCTGGTCAGCACCAATGTTGGCCGCACCATTCAATCGATGCGCCAGGCGGTTCTCGACACACGCGCGGCAGTGCGTTGGCTGAAGAACCAGGGCTACGAGCGCATTGGCATTCTCGGAACCAGCGTCGGATCGTGCATCGCGTTTCTCGCCTTCGCCCATGAGCCCGATATTAACGCCGGTACTTTCAATCACGTTTCCGGTTTTGTTGCTGACGTGGCTTGGCGTGGATTGTCTACTCGTCACTTGCGCGAAGGCTTTGGGGACCAGTTAACTTTGGATGAGTTGCGGGAGTATTGGGCGCCGATTAGTCCAGTCCCTTTTATCAAGCGTATCCCTCAAATGGGCAACCGCCCGATGCGCTTCATTGCGGCGCGTTACGATCTGACTTTCCCGCTGGACCTGACGCACGAAACAATCGCCGAAGCCAGGCGTCACAACTTACCGCTCGATGTCGTCTGGCTTTCGTGCGGGCACTACACGATGGCGTCGCTTCCCTGGAAGGCAATTGACGCCTGGAAGATCGCAACGTTCATGCGCAAGCATCTGCGATAAAAGCGCGGCTGGCTAACAAGAGCGGGGGCGAGCTCGCCTTCCTGACCCAGAGCTACTTACCCTTGAATCTGATCCTTGCTTGAAGGACTTTCAAGCTGAGTTATCGAACCGCTGGATAGTCTCTCGGGTCAGGAAGGCGGGCTTGCCCCCGCTCTTTCTTTCAGTAGGTGCAAATGCTCGAACAACTCCTCGATCAATTCGATGACCTCAAGACTCGCTTCGGCTCGCGCGATTACCGCGCGATTGAACTAATCCTCAAACGCCTTACTCGCCAAAACTTCAAAACCATTGACTCGCTAATTCGCTATCACGAGCTGCTGCTTTTTTTGAACGCGTATCCAGGAAACGTTCGCGTCAGGCGCTTGGCTGATTCGCAACTCCGAAGCTTTAGCAAAAGAGTCGAAGCGTTGCGCGACGCTGAAGCTGATCTCGCGGCGTTCGACAACCCGGAAGTTTCCGGAATTGCCGGAACTGCCGTTGTTGACACGTTTACCTACTACATCGTTCGCTGGCTGCTTGGTCATCATCCAGGTCAGGTCAAATTCGACTGGGATTGGTTTGACGACTCAAATCGCCTGGCCGAAACCTGGCCGCGGTTCATGCCGCTGCTTGATGAAGATGCCGCTGTGGAAGCGAATGTTCCCTATCAGGAATGGCTGCGAGCTGCGAAGGGCCAGGCAAAAGAATTGCCGTGGCTGTTCCAGCGATTCGCAGCGCTCAAAAAATCCGAACGAGAACAGTCTGAACTCTACAACTCGCAAAATCTCTTCGTCAGCTGGACGCCCGGCTACAAGGCGACGCGAACCGGCATGCAGCTGCCGGTCAAACCACGAGATGTTTTCTACCATCGCGGACCGATCATTCAGAGACGCGAGGTTTCTCTACGCGACGAGTTGAAAAATCCGTCGCCCAAGCTTGAACGCCTTTCGCCGAAGCAGGGCGAAGCGATTCTCGATCTGACCAGAGAAGCGTCAACGCTGCGCTATCGCGAATTGTATGGGTTTACTCACGGCGATCCTGCACGAGTGTTGAAAGCAGCTATTGGACGTGGCGTAGAAATTTTTGTCATGGGCGTGCCGCCCGAAAGACGTCTGCCATTGCGGGCTTATCACGCAGCCATGATCTTCAAGAATGGCGTGCCGGTTGGCTACTTCGAAGGTCTCTCGATTTTCGAGCGAATGGAAAGCGGGTTCAATCTCTACTACACCTTTCGCGACGGCGAAACCGCCTGGCTCTACGCACATACGCTGAACATCTTTCGCCACTTGCTCGGCGTATCTGTGTTTACACTCGATCCCTATCAGATTGGCTACGAGAACGAAGAAGGAATCGAGTCGGGTGCTTTCTGGTTCTATCGCAAGTTTGGCTTTCGTCCCGCCAATCCAGAGGCGCTGAAACTTGTCATGAACGAGGAAAAGAAAATCGCCACGCGCACCGGCTATCGCACACCGGCGAGAACACTTCGTAAGTTGGCCGAGAGTCCGATGATATTCGAGGAGACAGCTTCCGGTGACTGGGATCGTTTTCAGCTACGAAACATTGGCCTCGCTGTTCAGAGACAAATGGCAGCGGCCCATGTAGGTGATGCAGAGAGATTCAAGTCAGAAGCGGTTAAGGACCTGGCGCGCGCGATCGGAATCCGATTAGAAGCCTGGCCCAATGTAGGGTTGTCAACATTGCAGGACTTCGCATGCGCGCTGTCTTTAGTTGAGAACCTTCACAAATGGAGCGACGAGGAAAAGCGCTCGTTGGTTCAGATTGTCCGCGCGAAAGCAGCTTCGAACGAAAGCAGCTACTTGAAAGCTATGCAGAAACACGCGCGCCTGCGCGAGGAAATAATCAAGCTCGGTTCCTGATAAGCGTCAAGTGATTGGCTGGGACCGCGGGCGTCCCGCCCGCAATGAACGCGAAGCGCGAAAAATATTAGAAATCAAAAACGTGCGCGCCTGCTGCGCGTTGCGGGCGGGACGCCCGCGGTCTCAGCCAATCCCTGACCGACTTCACTCACACAGCTTCAATCGGTTTTCCAAAATCTTATCTTCGGTTAGGTTTTCCAGTTTCTTAAAGTACTCAGCATCTCTATCCAAAGCTTTTTCCGGAACTAAGCCGACAATCTCGGTGCTGAAAATTTCGACTTCGAGTCGTGCGGCTTCGCGCTTCACTGCTTCATAAGCCTGAACCATGCCAGTGGTTTCGTAGTTCACCAGGTTCATTGAAACCTGCACTAGCCCGCGCGTAGACAACTCAAAACCTAGCGCCTTCACAAACGGCAGGCCGCCATGGCGCGCCCTCACGACGCGCGCGATAGCTCTCGCTGCAGAAACGTCACTGCTCTTGAGATTCACATTGAACGCGATCAGAAAGGGCCTGGCGCCAATCGCAATCGCCCCCGCGCTCTCGTGAACCATCCGCGGGCCAACATCCGGCGTGCGATCAGGATTGACGGCTATTTGTTCACGCAGCAACTCCAGGGCGCCGCGCCGGACGTCTTCCAGAAAAACGCGCTCCGGTTTCAACGCAGCGCGTTCATAAAAGAAGACAGGAATTGAGAGTTCGCGCGCGATGCGCTCGCCGGCCCGGCGCGCCAGGGTCACACAATCTTCCATCGTCACGCCGCTGATCGGAATGAACGGCAAAACATCTGTAGCTCCGAGACGTGGATGCACGCCCTGGTGCCCGCGCATGTCGATGAGATCCGCTGCCAGTTTGACTGCGGCAAAGGCCGCCGCCACCACCATTTCCGGCGCCGCCACAAAAGTGATTACCGAACGGTTATGATCCGGATCGATATGCCTGTCGAGCACGCAAGCAGTTGGAACAGACGAGATTGCCTGCGCCAGTCGCTCGACCGTTTCCGTCTTGCGGCCTTCGCTGAAGTTTGGTACACACTCAACCAAATTGCGGACTGCTGATTGCTGATTGCTGATTCTAGTATTATCCATCCGGCTTTTAGCTTAACATCTGATTCAGGTCGCCGCTGAACTGGAATCCGCAATCCGCAATCAGCGATCGACAACCGAATAATGGCCCAGGACCGCTTCATCGAAAAACACAAGACCGCCTGGCAACGCCTCGAGGATCTGCTCAAGTTGCTGGACGCCAGTTCACTTCGCAAACTCCATCGCGAAGAAGTGCGCGAGCTGGGAAAGATTTATCGCCGTACTTCATCAGATCTCGCTGTTGCCCGTGCCGAGTCGCGCGATCCGCGGCTCATCAACTATCTCAATAGCCTGGTGATTCGCGCGCACGGACGTATTTACCAGGCCGATGCGCAAGGCGGATCGCTGATCAAGAAGTTTTTCACCCAGGACTTCCCGCAAACATTTCGACGCACCTGGCGCTACACCGTTCTCTCATTCAGCGTGTTTGCTGTGTTTTCAGTCATCGGGTTTGTGGGAACCAAATACGACCCGGAATTCTCAGAACTACTCGGAGTGGAACCCGCTTTTCGCGAGGTATATATCGAAACCAAAACTCACTGGTGGGAAGATCTAAACGAGGCTAATCAAGTCGGAGCCAGTTCAATTTTTACGCACAACATACAGGTAACGATCTACACTTTCGCCTTTGGCGCATTATTTGGCGTAGGCACAGTATTTTATCTGGCTTTCAACGGCGCTAATATCGCCTCCGTTTTGGCGTTGACTTATCGCGCCGGCTTTGGCAACGACCTGCTGACGTTCATGGTGGGACATGGGGTGATTGAGCTTTCGTGCATCTTCATTGCCGGCGGCGCTGGGTTGTTGATTGGCAGCGCGCTGGTAATGCCGGGCGATTTATCACGCGCGGACGCTTTGAAGAGTCGTGGCAAAGACGCGGTACGTTTGATGATAGGGGTTGCGCTCTTGCTGGTGGTAGCCGGAATAATCGAAGGCTTCATCTCACCCGCGCCGATCAGCGCGAAAATAAAATTCGGCATCGGCGGCATTACCGGGCTCGCAATGTATTCTTACCTTTTACTAGTGGGACGCGGCGACATGGTTAAGGCGAAAGGGTAAAGGGGAAGGGGTAAAGGGTTGGACTGGACGATCATTGAGATCTAACGGGTGCTCTCTTAATCGCCTGAATTTGGTTGAAAAGTGATCTGCTAATTACTAAAGCAGCTTCACGAAGCTCATCGTAAGTCGCCTAACCCAAATAACCCACATCAAACGACACGCGACAAAGACTTCTCACTTCACCAGCCGATCCCTTAGCGATGTTTAGAAAAAGTAAGTATTCCTTTCGCAAGGCTCTTTCGAAGCCCTCGGCGATGTTTGTTGGGATAGAAACGGCAGCACGGCGTAGTTGATCCTTCAAGCCAAAGTCGCGCTTTAGTCCACCCTCATCAGTTATCAAGTAAACTTGTTTGACGAAAGCAATTGCTTTTTGCCAAACAACCAAGTCTTCGAATGTACGAATCCTGCTGTTCATCAGATTCCTTTCCATGCAGCGGATTGAGCGGATTGTTGAAGTGCGGCTTCAATTCGAACTTACCTTTACCCTTTCCCCTTTACCCCTTCCCCTTTACCCTTTCCCCGTTTCATAACAGCCCGCGCTCTTTAACTTGAAGATATTTTTCCAGTATCGCCGGGGCCAGCGCTGCCGCTGTTACATCCAGAGCGAGTCCGCCCTGCGATTCAACCAAACGCAACGCCGCTTCCCGCAGATACATAATCTCCTCAGCGACAGACTGCGTAAAAAGATCGCGCGCGTTTTCCGGCGCGTTGCTCACCACCGCCCTGAGATCGCGGTCTGCGATCGTTACCACCAGCGGCAGGTGTCGCGGACGCAGCAGTTTAAGAGACGTCAGCAGTTCTTTTGAGCCTTCCTCATCCACCAGATCCGTAATCACAATCACCAGCGAGCGCCGTTTACTATTCGCCGCAATGTACTCGAACGCGTGCGAGTAAGAGGGTTCGATCATTTCCGGTTCAACTGAATAGAGCGCCTCGAGCGCGGCGTCCATATGATCGCGGCCACGACTCGGCGGCAGAAAAGCTTTTATCTTACGACCAAATACCAACAGCCCGGCGTTGTCACCGGCCCGCGCCGCCGCGGACATCAGCGCCAGCGCAGCATGCACCGCCGAGTCCAGTTTTGTTTCCTGTTCGATGCGGGCCGTCATCAGTCGCCCGCCGTCGATAGCAATCAGAATGGTTTGATCGCGTTCGACTTGATATTGGCGCGTGGTTAATTTTCCGCGACGCGCCGTCGCTGACCAGGAGATGTGCCGCAGCTCGTCGCCGCGCACGTAATCGCGCAACGACTCGAATTCGCGACCCTCACCACGCCAGGAAGTCTTTCGATGTGAAGCGACCAACGAGCGAGCGCCGAGCGCTTTCAGTTCCGCTTCTCGGGCGCGCCGCATGTTTGGGTAAACTTTGACTGGGGTGATCGGATCGCCCACGCGCGTTTCGCACCACACCAGGTTCCACCGCGAAAGAAAGCGCACCGCGACTTGGCCAAACTCAAACCGGCCGCGCTTTGGCGGCGTTAATCCGTAGACCAGCATTGCCGAAGTTTGACCGTCAATGCGCATGTATGCCTCGCGCAGACCGGACAATTTCATTTGCGGCGGGTATTCGTCTTTGATAAAGAGCGACAAGGATTGTGGCCGGGCGTTTTGAACGTTGACGTGAACTTCGTTTTCAGCGCCGACTGCGAATCGGCCCGCGAATTCACGCGTAATGTGAACGCCCTGCGGAAGTTGACTCAAGCGCGCATCTACTATCGCCAGAATAATCAGCGCAACGTCGTAGGCAAATGCGAGCCAACGAAGCCATGGCCGTCCCCACGAAAGTGAAAGGATTATGAGACTGGCGGCAACCAGCAGATAGAAGAGTTTGGTGAAAACGAAGCGCATTTAATGTTTTGAACTTTGTACTTGGTCTTGGGCCTTGGGTCTTAGAGCTTAGAGCTTTGTACTTTGTAACTTTGAGCTTTGGTCTTGGATCTTTCGAGTTCGGTCTCTGGACTTTGGAATTTGAGTATTGGAACTAACTGCAAAGACCAAAGGCCCAAGTCCAAAGACCCAAGGCCAAAGCTCAAAGTACAAAGCTCAAAGTTCAAAGTTCTGCATTTACCGCGGTACTTCCGCGCTCTTGAGGATGTCAGTAATCACGGCATCGGGAGTGGCGCCGTCGAGTTCCGCTTCCGCGCGCAGCGTCAGACGGTGACGCAAGACGGGACGCGCGACATCGCGAACGTCATCGGGAGTGGAAAACTCGCGGCCGCGAATGGCAGACAGCGCTTTAGCGCACAGCAGTAACGCCACCGATGCGCGCGGACTCGCGCCGTAGTGAATAAACGGATGGTTACGCGTGCGGCGCACCAGATCAACTGCGTAGTGCTGGACGCCGGGTTCCATGCGGGCACTACTTACCTCGTGACGACAACGAGAAATTGCATCCGGTTCAGGCAGCGGCTCGATATTGACATCGTTTAGCCGCCGGGCATTGAAGCCGGCATCCCAGTTTGCAACGACCTGCCGCTCATGCTCTTCGCCGGGATAGTCGAGCAGGATTTTCAGCATGAAGCGGTCGAGTTGCGCCTCGGGCAGCGGGTAAGTTCCCTCATACTCGATCGGGTTTTCAGTCGCCAGCACTGTGAAGATCGGGGAAAGCTGGTGGCGATCACCATCAATCGTTACCTGGCGTTCTTCCATTGCTTCCAGCAACGCTGCCTGCGTCTTGGGCGGCGTGCGATTGATCTCGTCCGCGAGCAGGAGGTCAGTGAAGATCGGTCCCTGGCGCAAATTGAAAGTGGAAGTAGCGACATTGAAGACGTTGGTGCCGGTAATGTCGGAAGGCATCAGGTCTGGCGTGAATTGGATGCGGCCGAAGTTGGCGTTTATGATACGCGCGAGCGTTTTCACGGTAAGCGTTTTCGCGGTACCGGGAACACCTTCGATCAGCGCATGGCCCTCAGCGAGCAGAGCGATCAGGATTTGTTCAATCGGTTCGTCCTGTCCGATTACGATTTTGCTGAGTTCGCGACGGATGTGTTCGACAGTAGAGGAGACGTATTCAATCATTGTTTTTTCTGAAGGCTTTTGATTTTCGGTCGTTGAACGTTTTAGAGCTTTGGTCTTTGGTCTTTAGGATTAGATGTCGTCGTGTACTTGATGGACGAGAAAAGCTCGAGCAAAAGTTCCAAGGCCCAAGACCAAAGTCCAAAGACCTATGGCCTAAGACCAAAAACCAACCAAGTACCAAGTTCAAAGTTCAAAGCTCAAAGTACCAAGCTCAGCTTCCTCAAATATTTTGCGCCGTCTGTTTCTTTTCCCGCGAACGCATGCGCAGCCCGAGAGTGGTTTCAATTTCGCGCAGGCGTTTGACCAGTTGAATTGATTGACGCTCGCTAATGCCGCCGCCATTGATCGCTTCTTCAGCCTGACGCATCAACGTGTCGAGCTGGTGGGCCTTGATCGTCGAACGCGACGCAATGCGTTCGGCGATCACCCGGCGCGGACTGTTGTAGTCGACCCCGGCGTAGCGCGCAAGCACGCGGCGGGTGCGCGAATAGATATTCTCGATCGCCAGATCATAAGCCCGCGCGCGCTGTTGCAGCTCAGCCATCGAAGCCACAAATTCGAGACTCGACCGGCGATCGGTCTGTGCCAATGGCAGCGGACGCGCAAAGCGCCGGCCGCGGGTCCAAAGCACAAGCAGGATCAGGAAAACTATCTGGCCAAAGATTGCCAGCACCGGCGTGCCTTCAAAGTAACCTACAAACGGATTATGAGTAGCTCCGTGGCCCTGATGAAACTCATCAAAGGCGACCAGCCCCTCAGAAACCGCCAGCAAATTCTTCATTAACTTCAGATTATCTTTAAGACGAATACCGCCATTGGCGACCATGTAAGGATCGCTCAGCAAAATTATGCGACCCTGGCCGTGTGGATAATCAATCAACAGCGGCGCCTTCGACGTCGCCAGATGAACAACCGGAGCCGGTGAAAACTCGACGCCTTTGGCAGTCACCACCTCAGGCGTTTTGTCGTTTTCGGGTGGTGGTTCGTCAAACTCTTCCGGGTCTTCGTCGTTGCTCGCTTCTGCCTTAGCCGCAGCGCCTTCTGTTTTCTTTTCTTTATCTTTACTCACCGGAAAAAACTTGATGCCGGCAAAAAATCGCGACGGCATGACTGACTCGATATCCTTGGTCAGCAAGGTTGGCTGCGACGGCTGCACCGGCTTCATATCTCCAGTCATCTGATCGACCTGCGCCGGATCTGCCGCGATGGCGAGGTTAAGCAACTCAGTGGTTACCTTCCAGTCGCCTGAGCGAGGCAGCAAATGGTCTTCGGGATGGCGGTCGATGAGCACCAACCGGCCACCGCGCTTGACCCACAGCAGCAACGTCTGCGCTTCTTCTTCCTCAATGGGAACGCGCGGGCGGCCGACAATGACAAAGGTCCGCACCTTGTCGCCGCCAGTGCCAAGCAACTTATCCGGAGGTTCGCGCCAACGCATTACCGGATAGCCGGATTCGTTGAGAAAATCGTGAAGTGCACGCGTGCCGGTAGCGCCGCCGTTATAGGTCGAACGATTTGGATTCAGTTCCGAGTCCTGCTTTTGTTCCTCAGTAATGTAAGCAGCGGAATTGATCGCTGCGAGCACAGCGATCGCCAGGACAATGGTTACGATGATTCCTAAGCGTTGGCGCATACTTTCTTAGTTTGGTCTTTGGACTTTGGTCTTAGGCCTTTGTACTTTGTGCTTTGTACTTGGTACGCGCCTTAGAGGTCTAAGACTGTAGTGCACTGCCGAAATGAGACAGATAGTTAAGCAAGTTTTGGTTGAGGCAAGGACTGCTCAAACTCGACGGGTGGTAGGTAACCAAGAGCCGAGTGCAGTCGCTTGCGATTGTACACTTCCTCGATGAAGTGTCTG
>DASYLB010000023.1:0-83098 GCA_036009765.1 Pyrinomonadaceae bacterium
AAAACAAAATGCAGGTCATTGGCGCCGCCATGCGCAAGCTCATCCATATTGCCTTCGGCGTTCTCAAGTCGGGCAAACACTTTGACCCTAATCACGAACTACTACTTACCGCTTGATTTTCAAGACGGTATCTCTGGAGCGCGAGTTCTCGGATTCATAGCGTTATCTATAAACGTCTCGCCCGAATGGTGCGAAGGCAAAAATATTCTGTTGCACTTCGAAGTTAAATCTGCGAATGCCAAATGAAAAATGAAAAATTTCTCTCTTCCTCTGGCGCAGCCACGTACTCACCCCTCGCCAATGTATCCCGGCCCCATCAGTATGAAGTCGTCCAGCCAGAGCTTGCCGAAGATCGGACACTGCGGCGTGGGACAAGGCTGGCGGCGTATTGAGATTTGAATTGCAGTGGTCGAAGCGCCGGTGGTGAAATCGATCGTATTGGCCTGCCAATTTTCTGTGGTTTGTGGAAACGCCCCAGTTTGTCCAAAAAGTTTGTTATCACTCGCGTCAACTACAATGACGTTCGGCAGCCCACCGCTGACGAGTCCCTCACTACGAACAGCGAAGTAAAGCCGGTAAGAAGTTTTTGGTGAAACTAAAACTAATTGCGAGATCACTTCACCGGCCGCACTCGTGGCGCCGTTGAATTCAACTCGCAGACTGGTGCTGCCTTGTTGCGGTTTGGAATCATCAAGCGAGAGCTTGACTGTCTTCGTAGCATCACTTGTATGCCAACCAAAAGATTCGTTCAGATCGTTCTCCATTTCAAAGCCCGGATCGATCAGCACCTCGTTGCCAACGCTTGGGGTAACGCCTGGATTGATGACCCACAGTTGATAAGCTGCCTTAAACTCTTTCGCATTGATAAGCTCGTTGACATACTGCTTGCGCGCGCGCACAACTTCAGCGCTATCCCCTGCAGCGCCAAACATTGCAATGGCTGCCTCGACCCGATTGCGTCGTTTCAGATAATCGCCCAGGGCGAGATAGGCCGACGGAGTTTGCGGCGCCACATGACGCATCACGAAATCGACGTCGCCACTCGAGATCTGCCAGGCCAAGTCAATTATGGCGGGTAAGAATTTCGGATCGCTTCCGGCAGCCCGACGCAGTTCCGCAAAACCTTCCTCAAGACGCCCCGCTCTCACGAGAATGTTCCCCAGCTGCCAGCGTGGTTGTGCATAAAACGGCGCGAGGGTTACCGCAATGCTTCCGGATTTGCTGGCCGCTTCGGAGTCGCCGGCGAGCTCCTGTGCGCGCGCCAGCTGCATGCGCAACACATAATCGTCGGGGCGCAGCGCAACGGCGGTCTGGTAATGTTCAAGCGCGGCAGCGCGATCGTCATTGGCCTCGAGCAAAGCGCCCAACACGACTTGCGCATGTGGATCGTTAGGAGTGAGCCGAACGGCCTTGGCCACCACCGACAGATCATTTACGGATAAAACTTTGGGAATGAGTCGCGCCGCGTAACCCGAGCGGGCGGAGTGCCAGGTTAGGAACGAAAGGAAGACGAGAGCAAGGATGGAATGCAGCTTGTTCAAGGAAGGCAGGAATCAGAGGTCAGAAATCAGGAGTCAGAAATCAGGATCGAACAGCGCCTTTTTTGACCGCTGACCTCTGTTTGCTGACCTCTGTTCTCTGTCCTCTGTATTTCTACGGGGCGCTCCGGCTGGGATTGTCGCCACCCGTAAGAATAGGAATTAGTATTGATGAGCCCATGGCCGCGGCGCCGATAAGTACGCCTCCCGTCTGGCCCAGACCTCCAGTCTCCGCTGCTGCGGCAGGCGCAGTAGCGATCGACGGATCACAAACATCAAGCCTGGCATCCTTAGAGCCGTCGGCCGTGCCGACCACTCCGTTGGATCTGGCAATCTCGCCAGTGGTGCCCTTCTTCGTATGTAGCACGATGCAGCCCTTGATGAGATTCACTTTGATACCGTTGGCAGTAAACTCCACACTCAATTTGGCGTTAGGGGTAATGTCCAGCGTAAAGTGGCCCGGAATACTCATAGAGGCGCCAATTTGATCGGGAGTTTCAAGCATCGCTCCAGTCATGATGGTGGCGCCGCTGCTGGCACTCGCGCCGTTGACGATGATTGACTGGTTATTCCCGGTAGTGAGCACAGCCGTGGCCTGTTGCGGAAACGGTGACGGCGCGCTGCCCTTCGCCGTAGCAGCTAAGCTTGCCGGCAAATACAGCAAACCTATCGCGAGTGCCAGCACCAGCGCGGTCGCCGAGCCAATACGTTTGAATTTGGAGTTAATCATTTAATCCCCTGGCGCCGTGCAAAAGAGCAGTAAACCATGGCTGAGACCGGCATTTCTTCGAGGCACTCTGGATGCCGCCTGAGTATAGGCTCACAGCTGGCCGCGGTCAATGGGGAGGATCGCAGGTCGGTGGTTATGGTCAATAATCGGTGATCAGAGGTCAGTGGCCGATACCCGATGACCAAACTGAAGGGCATTAGAGATCAGAAACTGAGTTCAGAGATCCGTTGTTGACCAAACTGACCACTGACTACCGACCCACTAATCTGTCCCGCGCATCATTTCCCGCGTGGCCAGCGCACAGAGAAAGAAGCTGCCGGCGACCAGAAACAACGTATGGCCCGTAACATGGAAGCGTTCTTCGGCCGCGAGAAGCTTGACGACGACCGCGGCCACAATGCTCAGCAAGCCCAACAACCACGATAGTTGAAACAACAGACGGAGTAATTGCTTCATTGGGGGAGTCTCCTATGGCTGAAGATGCGGCGCAGTATATCACCGCTTAGCAAAGAGCAGTCAGCCAGCGAACAGAAGTCAGAGATCAGCGGTCAGAATTCAAATGTCTTATGCTTCCGCCAGTTGCCACCGTCCGGCTCATTCCTGATTGCTGATTGCTTGCTGGCAACAATCGCGACCAGCACCGTAAAGACCACGGTGTTGATCGTAATGTGAAGGCCAAAGTCGACGAGGCTGTGAACCGCGACCGTCAGAATTCCAGCGATGGCGCCAAGCGTGACGGCACGCTCGAACGAAGCAGCAACATCGGCTCCGTCAGCGGCGCGCAGTTTATTTAGTTTGCGTTTTGCCGTTTTCACCAACGCCAGCACAAACCACAAGCCGATTGCCAGTCCGATTACACCGCCGCTTGCCAGCAATTCGAGATAATCGTTATGTGCCTCTTGCGGTGTCGTCTCACCTGACGCCGCGTGATACCTGGTGATAGCGATCCCGTAGCCGCCGAAGCCAACGCCCGCGATCGGGTGATCTTTGATCAATTCCCACGTTGCACGCCAGATGGCGGGACGCAAAGTGAAGGCATCGGCTGTTTTGCGGTCAAGTTCGACGGCGATACTGTCCACTCTTCCGGCCAATGGATCGCCCCCTACCACCACGATCATAGTTATCGCACCAATAAGCAATGCGGCGACGAGCACGCCGCGCACAATGACGTTGCGGCTGGAAAGCAATAAGCGGTTTGTAAGTTTGCTTGAGTCTCTTTCGAACCTGCGCGACTCGCGACCGACGCTCAACAGCAACGCCAGGAATAACACCTGACACAGTATGCTCAATATTCCGCCCCTGGAGTTGGCGAGCACTAAGGCAATCCACATCGGCACAGCAGCGATGAGATAGATTGCCAATCGCTTTCCGCTAACACCACGACAAACGACGATACCGAGGGCGAGGCCTAAAGCCAACTCCATCAGAAAAGCAAAGTGATTAGGGTTGATGAACTGCGCATAGCCGAAGCCCGGAAGCAGCTGTGGCAAACCAAAGCCCGGGGTATTCTGGCTGGCCTGACGCCAGAGTCCAAACAGCGCGCTAACCGTACCGGCAGTGATAACCGTTTCCACCAGCCGGCGCAGCCGCTGCTGGCTATTGGCATGGGTTATTAGTAACCAGCCTGCAATCAACAATGCCAGGATTTGAACGATGAATTGCCGCGTCTGAAACGGATCAGCGCTCAAGGTCGAACCCGCGTGAGAGGCGACGATGAAAGCCGGCATTGGTAAAGTTTGCAGGAAAGCAAACGCGATTAGCGCGAGGATTGGCCAAAGGAGTTGACGATCAACTAGGGAGATGCGCCGCGTCGTTTGGTCTGGCCAAATCAGATTTTGCAGAACCGATAAGGCTGCAAGCGCAAACACGAGGCACTGAAATACTGCTTGCCACCAGGGTTGCACCGTGCCATAAGGGATCGCCGCTAACGCGATGACGACTAGTAGCGAGTAAAACACGATTGCGTCAATCGTGCCGACAGCGGTTTCTTTGAAAGGGTTTTTCAAGGGTAGAGGGCAGAGGCCAGAGAACAGAAGTCAGAAGTCAGAGAACGGAGGTCAGGGGTCAGTCCGAATACAGATTCGGTCAACGACTTCTGATCTCTGGTCGCTGATCACTGACCTCTGGTCTCTGACTTCTGTTCTCTGACTTCCGGTCCCTGCCTTCTCTTCTCTCACTTCTCACTTCTGCTCATCACATCCTGATAAAGCTGGAAGGTATTCTGGACCATCTTATCCACGGTAAACGCCTCGGTCACGCGCTGTCGGGCTCCTTCGCTTAGTTGCGCCCGCCAATCGGGTTGATCAAGAAGTTGAGTCATGGCCTCCGCCAGTGCTGCCGAATCTGCGGGTGGAACCGTCAGCCCGGAAACACCGTGTGGTGATACGAAAGTAACGCCTGAGTCGAGTTCAGTATTGATCACCGGCTTCCCGCTGGCCATCGCTTCAAGCTGCACGATACCGAAGGCTTCGCTTCGCATTATTGAAGAAAGCACAAAAACGTCGGCGGCCTGATAGTAGGGCCGGATGTCATTGACCTCCGTCAGGAAAGTGATGCGCTCAGCCAGGTCAAGATCGGCGGCCAACTCGGTAAGTGGCTCGCGCAAAGGTCCTCTACCGATCAACAGTAGATGAGCATTCACTTCGGCCATAGCGCGCACCAGATGTTCGAAGCCTTTGTAGTAAACCATACGGCCGACGCCGAGCACGATCCGGGGACCATACTCTTCGCGGATACGCCTGACTACGTTTGGATCAAACTGATCGAAATAATCTACCGAGACGCCAAAGGGTATCACCCGGCACCGCGAGCGAAATTCCGGGAGCACATAAGAGCCATCGATATAGTTCGGACTGCTTACAATAATTGCGGCGGCGCGCTTGAGGGCGGCACGCAGTATCGGAGTGAAGGCGGCAGCGAGTGTTCTTTGGCGCACCACATCACTGTGGTAGGTCAGCACCAGTTTCCCTCGATGTCCGCTGACGAGATAGGCCAGGATAGCACTGGGATTTGGCCAGTGTATGTGAATAATATCGGATTTGGCGGCGCGAATCTTTCGCACCAGCGCCGGACAGATTGGGGCGGATTGCAAATCACAAAGCTTTCCTACGCGCGTGACCTTGATGCCGTCTACAATTTCCTTCGCGGTGCGCCAGCCAGTATTTGCCACGATCACTTCAAGATCAACCAGCCGGCCTAGTTCAGTGCTTAGTCCTTCAAGATGACTCTCCATGCCCCCGCGATAAGGTGGATAGTACTTACCAATGTGGAGCACGCGAATGCGCGCCGCGCGCGGGTAGCGTGTTGGCAAGTGCGCGACGTTCGACGCTGACGCGAGGGCGCGCGTTTTCTTGGAGCGAAGGTCTAACATGTGGGGCGAAACTATTTGAGCGAGACAAGTAGTGACTGAAACACCATCGGTCGTCGAACGTTGCCGCTTAACGACCGATGATGTGCTTTACAGTCACATGGCCCTAAGGCGCAGCTTCGAAGTTGTAGGTGGTGCGGAAGCCACGGATTCCAATCTTGAGGGCGTCAACGTTGCCGTCAAAAACCCCTCCGCCGCTGCCTGCTTTAAAGAGAACGCCACTGCCTACCGTATTCCGAACGCCGGCGTTCGGGAAAGCGACGAGCACTTGCGCCCAGGTACAGGGAGCGCCCTGGGGACAGATTGTGTTTCCGGGAGCCCCCGAAGCCCACCATTTACCAGCCAGTGCATCCCAATTCTGCCAGACGAACTGCTGTACCGTGTTCGAAGGTGTTTGATAAGGTTCGAAGACTAGCCTTCCCTGGAAAGCGTTGTTGCCATCCGTCAGGTCGTAATCGATGTCAAAATCAAGTGCGATCGCCGCGGACGTGTTCGCATTACCTTTTTGATAACTGCTGTAAAGCAGGCTGGTGATGTCATCCATGCGCGTGCCGTGGTAGGTACCAAAAACTTCAAACGCATGACCAGCCACCGCGTCGACCTGGATGAAAACGCTGCCAGTGCCAAGTGGCGGCGTGCCTTCTCCAGTCTCGAAGCCGGTGCTGCCGACGCCTACACCGTTGTCATCATAGAAGAACCAACCACGCGCGTTAGCAGTTGCAGGAGAGATCGATGAGATTGGATCACCCTGGAAGCCGTAGGTGCTCCAACCCGGAGTAGGAATGTTTGTATCCGTGCCACTCTGCAGGATCGGTTGAATCCTGAAATTGTCCGAGGCCGGACCGGCAACATCAGGCTGAGTTCCCGGCGCCGGAGCTACCGCGCTGCCGCCATAAGCAACTGGAATCTGGGCCGCATAGCCCGGCTCAGTACTGTTCGCAGTAGTGATTACCGGGGTGGTAGTTCCCAACCAATTGCCCCTGAAATTCTTGAGATTGGTTGTGTTGGGAGCCGGAATGGAACCGCCGGACTGTCGCTCAACAATCTGTCCATACCAGTTGGTGCTCATGTTGTTGTTACTGAATGCGCTATGTGCCGCTGATTGCACCGGACTGTTCGTACCGCCGCTGCCGTCCAGGAACACAATGCCCACCGTCCAATTATTGGTGATTTGGTTTTCAACGACCGTCATGAAATCCGTTTGGTTGCGGAAAATCAAACCCGTGCGGTTGAAATCAATAATGTTGTTACGGATGGTGTGCCCGTTACTGTTATTGATGTCAATGCCGCTGCGGTTTCCAGTGAACGTGTTGTCACGAATCGTCGCGCCAGAAATCGACTGGCCCTGGATCGAGAGTCCAGCACTGTTCAGACCGCCATTGTTCCAGTCGGTAGTATTGTTACCATCACGAGTTATTGTGAAACCCGCAACGGTGACGTTGTTGTCGGTAATTACCACGGTGGATCCCGGGCCGCCAATCGGCCCGCTGATGGTGGTGGTACCGGGACCAGCGCCGATTAACTTGAGACCGGCCTTGTTGACGTTAACATCTTCGTTGTACGTGCCAGGGTAAACAAAAACTACCCCGCCGGGTGAGGCGAAATTAATCCCACCCTGAATCGTGTTGAAGCACCCACCAGTACCACCAGGGTTGACGCAAGTGACCGGGGCCGGGTTACAAGCGAACGCCTCAATCTCGACAACGCGACTGTAAGCGTTGTCGGCGGAAGCATTGACCACCACTCTAATCATCGTGGTGGTGATGTCCGGGAATACGAACTTTCGCTTAACCAGGTTGTTGCCGGTAACGCTGCCGCCCGGCACGGTTACCCAAGCGGCGCCGTTCCAGGTTTGTACGTCAAAGTTCGTGATGCCGTAGGCACTGAAGGTGGTGGCATCGGTTACGGTCGATCCACTGTTGTAGTCGTCCTTCAAGGTATAAACATCGATCTCCCTGATCGTTTGTGACGCAGCAAAGTTCACCTGCACGTTGTCAGGAAATGCGCTTAAGGTGCCGTCGTTCCAGGCGCCGCCGCTGCCCCAGTTGTTTCCGTTGTGCTCGCCGTCGATCACACCTGATGCGGGGAAACTGGGATTCACTGTTGAAGACGCCGTCGCTGTCGAGCCCATTGTTGTCAGCGCGACATTGTTCGACGGATCCGTACAAGGTGACGGCGCACAGTTTGCGCCTGACGTTAGGAATGGTGAGTAGTCGACAACCGCGCTTGGGTCATCGATCACGTCTCCGGTTCCGCCAGGATTGCTGGCGATGGTGGGACCAGTTGCGCTGCCCCACCAGTTGTTCTCCGCATTCAGAGTTCCGGAATGGGTGCCGGCATCAACGGTGAGCCCTGCAATCAGGTTGCCGGCGATATTATTATTGTGAGCGGTGACGTTAGTATTCGGCGTACTTAGATCATCCGATACGTAGATACCCCGCCCGCTGTTATTGGTGATTGAGTTGCACGAAATGCTAATCGCGTCATCTCCGCCAAAGAGACCAATCGCGTAATTAGTCTTGCCGATAACGGTGTTGCCGGTGATGGTAGCTGAATGGGTGGCGTAGAAATACATACCACGTGAAGCCGGTGAACTTGAGTTAAACGTATTGTTCACCACCTGCAGGTTGGTATTTGGATTTGCCGTGGCGGTGTTACTCATACCGATACCCCAGGTACCGCCCGTCGCACCGTTATTGTTAACGAAGTTGTTGCTGTCGATTAACACATTGCGAATCGGCCCACCGGAAGTGGATTGATCCGCGTAGATGCCGTGCCCGGACGCGGGGCCAGGCTGGGTATTGTTGCAGAACAAGTTTCGGTAGATGACGCCCTGGTTGGTAGCTGAATTATTCGCGAGAAACAGACCAACCATGTTGTCGTGAATCTTGTTATTGCGCACGTCCGCTCCGGCAAATCCGCCGGCCAAAACAATCCCGGCGCCAAACTGGTTGCCGTTAGTCTGGCCCTGGACCGTGAAACCGTCGATGGTCACATCGTTCGCCGTCACGTAGAACGAGGTCGAGCCGGAGCTACCCGTTACCACCGATTCGGTCGCGGGTATGCCGTTGCATGAATAGGCCCTGGGATCCATGCCGGCTTGCGCGCCGCGCAGGATCACTGATTTGTTTACGTTGACCAGTTCCGGATAGGTACCAGCCGCCACGTCAATTATCGCTCCCGGGGAGGCGGCGTTAACCGCACCCTGAATCGAGTTATAACAGCCGCCCGTGCCGCCATTGTTGACGCACAAGTTCGGCGTCGGTGCGCACGCTAAAACTTCGATCTCAACGACGCGGCTATACTGGCCGTCAACCGAAGCATTGACCACTACTCTAATCCTGTCCGTGGTGATATCAGGGAAGATAAATTTCCGCTTCACCAGATTGTTGCCGGACACCGCACCGCCCGGAACATCGGTCCACACCGAGCCGGTCCAATACTGAACATTGAAGTTCGTTATGCCGTAGCCGGTAAACGTGGTCGCATCGGTGACCGTTGATCCGCTATTGAAGTCGTCCTTCAAGGTGTAGACATCGATCTCGCCGAATGTCTGGAAGCCGCTCAGGTTGACCTGCACGTTGTCTGGGAAGACACCCGAGGTGCCGTCGTTCCAGCCACCGCCGCCGCCCCAGTTGTTACCGTTGTGTTCGCCGTCAATAACGCCTGCCGCTGGGAAGCTCGCGTTTACTGTTGACGACGCGACTGCCGTCCCACCCAATGCCACGTTAGTGCTGAGGCAAGGCGAAGGTGAAGGCGAAGGTGATGGTGAAGGAGATGGCGACGGTGAAGGAGATGGCGATGGTGTCGGACTCGGCGATGGAACAACTACCGGCGCGCAACTAAATGCTTCTATCTCAACCACGCGACTATAGTCATTATCCGCCGCAGCGTTTACAACTACTCTGATCTTGTCGGTAGAAATAGGCGAGGCAAAATTGAACCGCCGCTTAACTTTATTGTTGCCGGAAACGCTCCCGCCAGGCACGGTGACCCAAGCGGCCCCGTTCCAGGTTTGTAGATCAAAGTTGGTAATTCCGTAGCTGTTGAAAGTGGTGGCGTCGCCAACCGTTGATCCGGAATTGAAGTCATCCTTCAAGGTATAGACGTCGATTGTGTCAATCAATTGGACGACGTTCAGATTAACCTGCACGTTGTCTGAAAACACTGTTGAGGTACCGTCGTTCCAACCGCCACCGCTGCCCCAGTTATTTCCATCATGTTCGCCGTCGATCACGCCGCTGGGCGGAAAGCTTGGGTTTGCGGTGGATGACGCCGAAGCGGTCGCGCCGTACGAAGCCAAGGCTACGTTTGTGGTGCAGGCTGCGGGACAATTTGAAGCACCAGTCAAGAACGGTATGACGTCAATATTGAGGCTGCTGACCGCATCGCCACTGCCACCGTAGACGCCGCTCGGCCCGGAAGTTGAACCCCACCAATTGTTCTCTGCATTGATGGTGTCGCTGCCAGCGTATGAAGCTCCAACTCGGTTGCCGACCACGTCGTTTTGATGGGCCTGATTGGTCGACTGGGTTCCAGCTGCCTGAACTGAGTAGAGGATGCCGCTACCAGTATTTGTGAAGCCGTTGCCTGTAATGCTATTGCAGGTCAAGAGACTATTCTGGACACCGCGGTCCGCGCCGAGGTTGCCAAAGCTCGTGAGCGCAATACCGTGGCGGCCGTTATCCTTGAAGGTGTTGCCAGAAACCAGCACGTGCTGAAAGCCACCCTGAAGACCGTCGAAGATATTGTTGCGGAACGTATTGTTGCTGATGGCCCCGCCATAGATTCCGGTGGCAGGAGTGCCGTTCTCACCGAATGCCCGGGTTCCCAGGTTCATGCCGGTGTTGTTGTTGTTAATGAGGTTCCCGCTGATAAGCGGATCACGCGTTGCGCTCTCGCCCACGTTGTGATTGCCGTCAACAAAAAAGCCTGATGCTGTCGCACCGTTGGAGATGTTGTTGTTGGTCAGGAAGAAACCGTCGAAGCCGTCGGTATCGAGGTGGACGAGATCGCCCGCCCCAACTTTGCTGGAACCATCAATGGAGTTTTGGTTAACGGTTATGTCGGTTCCAGGGTCGTTCAAGAAGATGCCGCTGGCTGTGAAGCCGATCAGCCGATTATTGCGAATCTGCAAATTGTTAATCGGGCCGGACGTAGATTGAATACTCGTCGCACCGGCCGAAAAGGTGAAACCGTCAATGATACTGCTGGCGGAACCGGTCACGAGTGTAAACAACGTGCCACTGCCTGCCGTAACGATTGACTCACTGGCCACGCGACCGCGCGCATCCACGCCGGATTGCGCTCCGTTGAGCGTCAAGCTCTTGTTGATGGTGACATTTTCGGTGTAGGTGCCGGCGCAAACCGTAATTGTATCGCCATTGGAAGCGGCGGCTACCGCGCCGCCGATGGTTGAATAGGCGGCGTTTGGACATTGCACCAAGTCGTCGTCAACAACCAGGGCCGAGTTTAGGGCGCTGTTGTCAAAAGCAAGAAATGGAAATTCGCTAAAATCGAACCACCCGTACCGATTCCCACCTGTAGTCGCAATAGCGTCACCGGGATCGCTAAGTGTCCAGGTGTTAAGTATGGTTCCGCTGGAATTTACAATGGTCAGGTCAACGGCCAGGACACCTGCATTGTTGTAAAAATGGTGGCGGAATTTATACCAACCGGTCGCGGTAATGGCGATGGGGTTCCTGCCTGGATTTTTGGGAAATGAATTGGCTCGACCGGCATTATTGCTCGCGCTCACGACGAACCGTGGTCCGATCCCAGGCGCAGTAGCATCGTTGTAAAAACCGGCATTAAAGACAAAATCTCTCCTGAAATTGCCAGTGTTGTCGTTTATGGCTGAATCCCAATCAAAACGAGTGTCGTTTGCCGCTCCGCTTGCCATATCGAGGTAGATATCTACCGTCGTGATGTAGCCGCCAGACGGGAACACGCTGCTGTAACCGCCCCACCTCGTTATCGCGCTACCGGTAGGAGGATTAGCCGTAGCGGCTTGGGCGTGGAAACCGCCAGTCTTAGATGTGACACCGTTAGTCCCTGACGCAACCCGCGTCGCATCGCGTGTGCCACCAAACACATCCCAACCGCTATTGTCAGTTTCGAAGCCTTGGAAAAATGGGAGCGTTAGCGGTGCGCTTGGCACAGAGGGTTCGTAACGCGGGGACGCCTTGTCGCTCTTCTGAGTATCGACCTGAATTCGATCGGTTCCTGTTCCTTGAGCTGACGTCAGGGAGTTGACTGAGAATAGGGCAGCGGTGCCGGCGACGGCCATCAAAACCAAAACTGCGAACAAGCGCGACTTGAAAATTGGGAGTGGATTCGTCAAGACACGGTTATTTTCTACTGGGCGATTCTTCTTCATGCGTGAGTTCCTTTCGGGCTAAACCCGTTAAATGGATCTGGGGCTAATTATGGGACTTCCTCGTTCGATTTTGGGAGTTCCCCCTTGTTGAAGCGCGACTTGTAAGCAAGCACAAACTTGCCGGGCACGAATGCTACTCTTGAAATCAAGTCGAAGTCTTATATTGCAGAATTACTAGAAGTTGGCAGGGAATTCTGTCGCAGATGAGGCGACCAGATCCAGCACCCAAAGAATCTAGATGTAACGCAAAAGTAATAGAACGCGGGGACTTTAGAACTATCGGGGAAGAATGTCAATAGAGAGAAGAACGCTGCAAGAGGCTGAACCAGCCTCCATCGGGGCAGCTGTAAACATGAACTCCGGGGATGCCAAATGGTCGCCGAACGATACCGGCGCTACGCTGCCGGCACGTTGCGCGTCGGGGCGTTTTCGGCGGCCGTGACTCGCCCGCTACTGCTCAGAGTTAGTTCCTGCGTTTTGTATTCGCTGCCGCCGGCAGTACTTCTCTGGCAACTTGCGGCACTTGCACACCCCGCGGCGCTCCTTTAGACGATCCTCGCAGTGGCGTGCAACTGAATGCCTCGATCTCGACCACCCGACTGTAGTAACCATCCGCCGCGTTGTTAACCACTATTCTGATCCTGTCCGTCGTGATGTCCGCGAAGGTAAACTTCCGCTTCACCAGATTGTTGCCGGTGACTGCCCCACCCGGAACATCGGCCCACGCCGCGCCGGTCCAGTATTGAACATTGAAGTTAGTGATGCCATAACCCGTGAACGTCGTCAGGTCATTGACCGTGGACCCACTGTTGAAGTCATCCTTCAAAGTGTAGACATCGATCTCCTTGATAGTTTGAGCGACGCTGAAGTTCACCTGGGTGTCGTCCGGGAAGACGCCGCCGGTACCATCGTTCCAACCACCTCCCGCACCCCAGTTGTTGCCGTTATGTTCTCCATCAATCGCGCCCGCGGCCGGAAAACTCGCATTCGCGATAGAAGAAGCAACCGCCGATCCGCCATTACTCGCCAGCGCCACATTGTTCGCCGGAAGGTTACACGGGACTGGCGTTGGTGTGGGCGTTGGAGCTACCACCGGCGTACAACTGAAGGCCTCAATCTCTACGACCCTACTGTAATAACTATCCGCCGAGTTGTTTACCAACACCCTTATCCTGTCGGTCGCAATCGGCGTGAAGAGAAACTTCCGCTTCACCAGGTTATTACCAGTTACCGCTCCACCCGGAACATCGGTCCACACCGCGCCGGTCCAGTATTGAACGTTGAAGTTGGTGATACCGTAACTCGCAAACGTAGTCGTATCTGTTACCGTCGAGCCCGAGTTGAAGTCATCCTTCAGCGTGTAGACATCAATCTCATTGATTGTCTGACTAACGTTGAAGTTGACTTGCACGTCGTCAGGGAATGCTGCCGCGGTGTTGTCATTCCAGCCACCACTCGAGCCCCAGTTGTTTCCGTTGTGTTCGCCGTCGATCACGCCCGTGGCCGGGAAACTCGCATTGGCGGTCGAGGAGGCAACGGCTGTGGAACCATTGCTCGCCAACGCCACGTTGTCGGCCGGAATAGCGCACGGATTTGGTGTCGGTGACGCTACCGGCGTTGGGGTTGGCGTCGGCGTCGGGGGAACTTGTGGCGTACAGCTATACGCCTCAATTTCAACTACGCGGCTGTAGTAGTTGTCTGCCGAAGCGTTAACTACCACCTGAATGCGGTCGGTAGTGATAGCTGGGAAGTTGAACTTTCGCTTCACCAGATTGTTGCCGGTGACGTTGCCACCGGGAACGTCTACGAAGGCCGCGCCATTCCAGTACTGCACCTGGAAGTTGGTGATGCCAAACTGGGTGAATGTGGTTGAGTCGTTCACGAACGATTGGGAGTACCAGTCGTCCTTCAAAGTGTAGACATCGATCTCACTAATGCTCTGACTGACACCGAGGTTAATGCCAACCGTGTCCGGAAAGACAGCCGGAGTGCCATCATTCCAGCCGCCGCCGGCGCCCCAGTCGTGCCCATCGTGTTCGCCGTTGTTCACGCCGCTAGCTGGATACAGTGCGTTGATCTGTGATGACGCAGTTGCCGTCGCGTTGTTGCTTGCCAGGGCGACGTTGCCTCCGCAAACAGCAAAGCAGACGGAGACATCGTTCAGCGTCGGCGTGACGGCGCTGTTCGTAGTCGTGAAAAATGCTTTGTACTTTAGATAGCGATTGCCGTTGAACTGAGCAAGCGATCCGCCATTGGTAAAGAAGGTGCCGCTGGTGCTGTCAGGGCCGACGAAGTTAAACGGACCTGAGGCGCTGTTGCTCCCCGCCGCCTGGAATTTCAGTGTGGTGTTTGCCGGAACCGTCGCGGTCCACGACAGAACTCCCCACGTGGGCAGACCGATCGGGTTGGCATCCTTCACGTTTGAGACTTGATTGCCTGATGCCGTAAAGCCGGTCTTCATATAGACCTTAAACCCGTGGTCATTGTTTGCGTTGCCAGCGGCTCCCGCCCAAGTTGCGCCACTGTTGGCCGAACTGGCCCGGCGACCGCCGGCGTACGGATTCTGCAAACTGACACTTCCTGCTCCAACGCTGACGGTTCCAAAATAACCAGGCGCGGGAGCTCCTCCCGGAATCGCGGCCGCGGCCCTGGCCACGATGGCGTACTGGGTGCCCGACGTAAGTGTCGCCGGACTGGCGAAAATGGCAGTGAAATAGCCACTGCCGCCGTTGCAGAAGCCAGGAATTGTTGCCACAGCTAGATCGGCGCCCGTCGGCAAATTACCCGCGGCGTTGCGAATAGAGACCGTCAAATTGGGCATTGAAACCGCTCCGCAATTGAGACTGAAGAAATTGAAGTCCACGCGCGCGAGTTGTCCGGTCACGGCAGGCGTGAACGTCTGCCCTATCCAGGTCGTGTTGTTAAAGCCGAGCCCCTGATTACCAAGTGTCGTGTTCTGCTGGTCGATGTTTGCGGCATTCAACAGAGTGACATCCCCGGGGCTGGTCGTCACATCCACATTCGTCTGCAATCCTAGTTGAAAATCGGCCTGCGAAGTATCTACAAAGCATCCGCTAGTCGCAGCAGCACTGAGTGCGAAATTCTGAGTTGTTATATTGCCATCCGTCACAACTACGCCAGTAACTGTGCTGGAGTTGTACCCTGTCTTGCTCGCTGTTTCAGTTGGGTAAGTGCCGGCAGGGATGGCAGAGAAAGAATAGAAACCGACAGCGTCGGTGGTGGTGGTTCTGCTTCCCAGCGCCACGGTAGCACCGCTAAGCGGAGCACCACCCGGAGTCACCGTTACCGTACCTTGCACACTACCGTTACCGACAGTGGTACAGGGAGTGAACTGGAACGAACCAACTCGCGTCTGCCAGTTACCCCCGGTAGTGATGAAGTACTCATTCGTGTACCAGAAAGTACACCCGTTCGGGTCGAGCGTCATGGCGCTGTAATCGCCCCATCGGGTGCTCGTGTTCTGTGAGCCGGTGCCCGCAACCAATACTGTCTCCGTCAGCGGGAGCGTGTTCACCGGATCGGTGGACAGTCGTCCCGCATACCGGATCGCCGGAAACAACGATGCGCTGGAGGCGCTATAACCGAGCGCCATATTGCCCGCGCGATCTACGGCGAGACTCGGCATGTAGCGGTTGATAGTAGCGTCGGGATTGTGCGTGAAGGCCTGCGCTGTCGTGGCCGCGACGGTGCCGCCAGTGACGTTCACCTGGTAATAACGAACCGCAGTCTGTGCCGCGGAGCTGCCCTGCACCGTATGGATCGTCCACATCGACTCGACACCGCCCATCCTCGTGTATTGGTTCTGCATCATCAACCGAATTCCGAGCGTATCGTTATTATTGCCTCCTTGCGCCGGTACGGTGGCTGCTGGACTAGCCCAGCTTGCCGGCGCGATAGTGATGAAAGGTCCTGTCATCGTAGAGAGCGAGATGCTGTTCCAATCCACATGAAATTTATAAGTAGAGACCGCGTTGCTAAACAGCCACACCACGTTGAAATAGTTTGGCGTGCCCGTCGGCGGTGTTCCCACTTGAAGACGTGCGTTTGATGGGACCAAGGCGAATTCACCGCCTCCGACATCAAACGAGACAACCTGCACCGTCGGACTTCCCGCGTACATCTGTGCCTTGTTGAACGCGTAGGTTCGCGCGGTCTGGAAGGCGCCAGCCGCTGGATAGTCGAACATGTTGACGGACATATAGAGGCCATCGGGCCAGATGCCCAATTTAGGATAATCACCGAGTCCGCCAGTGGTGTTGATAGAGTAGAAGTTCCATCCGCCAGCGACGGGATCACTAGTCTTGGAAGCCGCGATGCATTGGAAGGCGCCGGGCGGATTGAGAATGTTTCCTGAGATATCTTGCGTGTAGGCTAAGTCAGTAATAATCCAACGATCTTCAAAACTATCGTAAAGCACTACCGGATCGCCGCCGTTATCTGTATCGCAAATGTTGCCGAAATTCCCCTGGCTCATGAAAGTGTCAAAGGTGAATGCGGCGACCGGCGCACCGCCGGTCTTATTGTAAACACCGATCGAGGTATTAACCGCCTGAATGTAGTAATTGGGCCCAACATCACCGACGGTATCAGGCGGGCGTCCTGAACCCCAGGTGGCGAAGTCCAGACCAAGGAAATTAACAAGTGGTGTCGGTGCTGGAGCCGCCGGAACGATCCTCGACTGATCCAATTCTTTCGGCTCCTCTACTTTCTTCTCTGTTTCGGGTATGCCAAAGGGAACGGGGCTGACCTCGGGCGCGTCGCGCTCGAACCGCTCACGCCGCACCGGCTTAACATAAGGGAGACTACGAAGGTCACCCGTGAAAGAGCGGGCTGCGACCATGCGCAACTCTTTGGGGTTACGGTCAACCCTTGGCGCGCTATCGATCGCCTGTTGCAGCGAAGGATCCGGCGTTACCTGCCCATCGCCTTGAATATTTCTCCCCTTTTGAGTGTTGCGGTTCAGGACTTTTGGATCACTTGTCTTGACGGTCGCTGCGCGCTTGGCCTGTTTCCTTCTTTGGGCAGATGCCAGAGTGGAAACTCCGATACCCACCGCCACTAAAGCCAAAACAAGAAACGCGGCCAAGCGGCTGCGTGTTCTTGCCAGCACGAATCTCCGGATAATAGAACGAGCTTTGGTAGTATCTGTGAACAAACGACGCTTCATAATATTTCCTTCTTTCCGGTTCCAGTCAGGTAAAAGGATGATGGTTCGCTATGCCTCAGCTCAGAAGTCGCAAGCGCGTACCGCGAGGCCCCGCCCTCAGTTGTCTTGCGTGTTCTTACTCTCGCGGTCGTTTCGTGTCGATTGCAGGTTTGCGAGCTCCCTCTTTAGTGGCTGATCCCCTGGTGGGCGCAACCGGCGTGCAACTCAACGCCTCAATCTCTACTACACGGCTAAAGTATTGATCCGCAGATTCATTGACCACGACTCTAATCTTGTCCGTTGAAATCGAGGAGAATCTAATCCTTCGCTTCACCAGATTGTTGCCGGTCACTGCCCCACCGGGAACGTCGGCCCACGCCGCGCCGGTCCAGTATTGAACGTTGAAGCTGGTGATCCCGTAACTGCTGAAGGTAGTTGCGTCAGTAACCGTTGACCCGCTGTTGAAGTCGTCCTTCAAAGTGTAAACATCGATCTCACTGATCGCCTGACTGACTGCGAAGTTAACCTGCACATCGTCGGGGAAAACGGTCGCAGTAGCATCATTCCAACCGCCTCCACTGCCCCAATTGTTGCCATTGTGCTCACCATCGATGACTCCACTGGCCGAGAAACTGGCACTCGCCGTCGAGGAGGCAACCGCCGTTGAACCAAAGCTGGCCAGCGCCACATTATTTGGGCAGGGCGGCACTGGCGCCGGATTGCAGCTGAACGCCGCGATCTCGACCACGCGACTGTAGTAATTGTCGGCCGAGTTGCTGACTACAACTCTGATCCTATCTGTCGCCAGCGGCGCAAAGGTGAACTTCCGCTTCACCAGGTTGTTCCCGGTCACAGCGCCTCCGGGAACATCGGCCCACACCGCGCCGGTCCAGTACTGCGCATTGAAATCAGTGATGCCATAGGCGCTAAACGTCGTGGCATCATTAACCGTCGACCCGCTGTTGAAATCATCCTTCAACGTATACACATCAATCTCGCTGATTGTTTGCATGACGTTAAGGTTGACCTGCACATCGTCTGGGAATGCGGTCGCGGTGCCATCGTTCCAACCGCCGTTGCCACCCCAGTTATTTCCATCGCGCTCGCCATCTATGACGCCACTCGCCGCATAGTTGGCGCTGACTTGAGAAGAGGCAACCGCTGTAGCTCCGTAGCTGCCCAGGGCGACATTGCTGCCACAGGGGATCGGCGATGGTGACGGCGAGGGCGACGGAGATGGAGCCGCGACCGGATTGCAAGTAAGCGCTTCGATTTCCACCACCCGGCTGTAGTAACTATCTGCCGATGCGTTCACCAGGACTCTGATCCTGTCCGTCGCTACCGGTGTAAAGGTGACCTTCCGTTTGACCAAATTGTTACCGGTTATCACACCTCCGGGAACGTCGGCCCACGCCGCGCCGGTCCAGTACTGCACATTGAAGCCAGTGATGCCATAGGCGCTAAACGTCGTGGCATCGTTAACCGTCGAGCCGCTGTTGAAATCGTCCTTCAGCGTGTACACATCGATCTCGCTAATCGTTTGACTGACGTTGAAATTTACTTGCACGTCGTCGGGGAGGACCGTTGGCGTGGCATCGTTCCAACCACTGCCAAGGCCCCAGTTATTACCGTCACGCTCGCCATCGATCACTCCGCTGGCCGCAAAATTGGCATTCGCCGTCGAAGAAGCAATCGCGGTTGCTCCATTGCTCGCTAGCGCCACATTGGCTGCCGGGCTATTGACGGTCAGTGAGTTTGTGTTGTTGTTCGCGGCGTAGTTCACATCACCGGCGAAACTCGCGGCGACACCAGTCGGGTATGTTCCTGGGCCAATTGCGGCCAGGCTCGCGCTGGGAATACTCGCCACGCCGGAGCCGTTTGTCACTGCGCTGCCGGCACTGTTGCCGTTCAGCGAGAAGTCTATCGTCTTACCACTAACCGGGTTTCCTCCAGAAGTCAGTGTTGCCGATAACATTGCCGAACAGGCGCCGCTCGCCGCGTTAACGCTTAGAGCCGGCGCTATTGCGCCCAACGGTAGCGGCCACGCATAGGCGCCGCGACTGCGCGTCCATAGCGAGAGGGTAGTGTTGCCACGGTCGATCGCCATGTCCCAGATCATTACGTTGGGCAAGCCATTGTTGAAGCGATACCACGTCGGGCTCGCCGCAGTGATGTCGTCCGTGTAGTAGAGGCCAAAGTCTGTGCCCGCAAAGACCTGATTCGGAACATTCGGGTTTGCGATGATTGAGTCGACTGGAATGTTCGGGAGATTGCCGCTCTTGTCGGCCCAACTGAGTGAAGCGCAGTTTACGGTACAGGTAACTCTGAAAACATGGCCCGGCTGCGACGGCGTATTCTCGTTAAAGCCACCCGCTGCCGCGTAAGCAATCGGCGCGGTGGTTGTAGTTGGGTCGAAGGCAACATCGAGGATTGGCCGGTTTGGCAATACTGTGTTGCCATCGGTGACGTTAACCCACACGGCGATACCGTTTGAGCCAGAAACCGTACCACCGAGAGTACCACCGCCATTCATGGCCACGTTCGTACTGGCTTCGGTAAATGTAATTGAATTGCCGGCTGATCCAGTTGCGGCAGCCGTCACAGTTACCACCGCGCCTGATCGGGCGGCGGTGACCACGCCAACGAGATCCAGACTGATAGCAGCCTGAACATTCGTGGCAGCAGTATTAGCTACTGTGCTTATCTGTACCTGCCCTGTTGCTGCCCGTGGACCGGTTTGCCAGGTGAAGGTTTGCGGACCAACAACAAACGTTTCACCCGCAACCGCGCCGCCCGCACTGCATGTAATCGTGCCCGATGCGCGCGTGGGACCTGCGCCGCTTCCAAGACCACGACCGATCTGCACGTTGCCGTCGTTAGTTCCGACGATGACTGTGCCCTGGTCCTTCGGCTCAAATGCCAGTTGATTAATAAAGGAACGGTTACCGAGTGTTCCTTTCGTAAGATTGTCAGGACTGTTTATGTACCAGGTATTGGTTCCAGTGGCGCCGGTGATTGTTTCCCAAACTCTGATCGTCCCGGCAATCAAGTGACCGCATCCGGTGGTTGGGCCAGCTGGGCCACAATCGTTCGCTGGATTGGTGGTGTCACCATGGAAGATTTCATACGGCAGGATGAAGGACTGCTGATCACCAGTCCAACCGCCCTGACGGCTCGACCAGGTCGCGGCTGGGCCAGTGCAATTCGCAACGCAACGACTGAGACCACCACTATTGTTGCCTTGCCAGTAGCGAGCATTCTGAATGCCACCTACTGTCAAACCACCGAGCGTGCCCGTTCCGTTCATTGCCATGTTGGTGCTTGACTCGGTGAAGACGATGGAATTGCCACCGGTTCCGGACGTGGTTGCAGTAACGAATACGAACGCATTAGAACGGGTAGCGGCGACAACGCCAACCAGATCCAGATTGATAGCATTCTGAACGTTGGTGGCGGCAGTGTTAGCTGTTGCGCTGATCTGCACCTGGCCTGTTCCCGTCCGGGCACCGGTTTGCCAGGTAAATGTTTGTGAACCGACGACGAAAGTTTCACCAGCAACGGCGCCGCCCGCTGAAATAGTAATTAAACCTGAAGCAGAGGTGATACCCGAACCTACTGGATCGATGCGACCAAAGAACCCGTCGCCGCCAAGACCCATTTGCCACCCAGCTGGCCCAGTTGGGCTGCCCTGGAACATCACGGCGCTGGGACCGTTGTCTTGCGCACCACCATTCGCTGAAGGACCGATCGAAGTGGCAAAGAAGCCACTAATGTCCCCCGAGTAAAATTCAACTGTGTTGAAGCCGGTATCCATGTTGAACCAAGTCGGCCTCGTAGTAGCGGGCACGGCGGCGTTAGCATTGGCAGTTCCATGAACTCCGCCGTCATTCCCCAGCAACAACTGACTCGAGGAGCCGGGCACAAAGGCAAGCGCATGTTGATCGACATGGACTGGTTTCGGACTAACGTTGGTGTAGCCGCAGGTGACGTCATAAAAGCTTGTCCCGGTGCGCGTCGCCAGCCAAACGTCGAACGTGCTCACGAAGATGCGATCTTTGTTATTTGGATCCACCGCGACCGCCTGGTCGTACCAATTCTGTGGGTAGTCGCCGCTTCCTGCTGTAACGGACGAGCCGGCGCCCGACCCGGCGCAGGTCGCAAGCAAACCTCCCTGCGAACCCGTCATGAAGCTCCAGCTGTTGCCGCCGTCGATCGAAGACCACATTCCGAGTTGGCAACCTGCCGACGCCGGGTTGCAGCCACTGTTGGTGTTGATCGCAATAGAACCAACCTGTACGTAGATGTAGTTGGGATCGCTCGGCGCGACCGCAATGTCCATCCGGCCAAGTTGATTGCCGCTGCCTAAGGCGTAAGGTGTGCCGCTAGTCCCGTTCATGTTAGCGCCGGTCGCATAGGCGGTGCCGGCTACCGCACTGCCATAGACAAAGCCATTCGCATTGGTGGTAATTGCGGTGAAGTCGGTGGGACAACCACTAGCGGGAATCGTGCCACGGTAAAGTCCGTTGGCGCCGTTTTGATCGAGGTTGTATTGCACAGTGGTGGCGAAACCGCGCACGCCAATAGCGGCGAGAATGCGCGTTACGCCGCCGCCAATGTTAGTCAATTCCAGGCCGGTGATGTCCTGTCGCTGAGTAGCGAATGCGTTGGTAAGGCACGGTCCGGTCCAATTCGCGCCACCGTCGTAGGATAAATAAAGACCGGTCTTCGCTCCGGCCACGACGTTGTTGCTATTGTTTGGATCAACCCGAACTTTACCGACCGATTGATACTGTGGAAATTGTCCGGGGCCTACTGGCAATGCTGCGCCGAAAACATTTGCTCCCAAAACGCTCCAAGTCGCAGCCGCGTCCGTGGACTTCAGAATTCCCTGGCTGCCCATTGAAAACGATCCATAGTTGAGGTCGCCGGTGCCGGCATAAATCGTGTTGTGATTGTTTGGATCGATCGTAATCGAGTCAATGTTGGTAGTGGAGATTAACGAGTCGTCGGTGGTAACGGTCCAAGACGTCGAGCCACTGCAACAATTCGTCGTCTTCCAAACGCCGCCGCCAACGCTCGCGGCATAGGCGACGTTGGGGGTGACTGGGTCAATCTTAATGTCGTTGATGCGGCCTGCGGTTGTCGTGTAGTCGAAACATCCATTGCAACCAGTCATGTTTTCAGGTTGCGGACCCAGCGCGGTGAATCCTATCGGATTGAGCGCCAGCGGATTGTTCACCATACTCGCCTTGCTGATCTTTTGACCTGCCGGCACTTTGCGCTGAATCTCTGCGTCCTGCTCCGATGCTCTCCGCACCCAGGCGGGGTCAAACTGCATGGTTGGGTAACTCAGGCGGTCGAGCCAGTAGGCTTCGTTAGCCAACAATCGTTCACCATCGTGGTCGGCGACTGCCAACTTGAATTCCGCTTCTGCTCTTCCTCTTGAGCTGGCACCAACTGCGATTGCTACAAACAACCCTCCACCATCAGACTCCATTTCACGCTCTCGCGTCCGTTCGTTTCCGCCATCGCGATCAGCCTTGTCTGCTTTTGCGCGAACTTCGCCAACAGGCTCACGCACATCAGGCATTTTCATTGAGAGTACAAATGAGCCGGAGCGATCGGCGACAGTTTGGGTGAAGTCTCCGCCCTTTACGCCGGCGCTGGAGATCGTAATTGTCACCGCCTCGCCCGGCGCCCAGTTTGCGCCGGTGAAAGTTACCTTCTCTCCCGCGAGATAACTCCCCTTGTCCGCCGTCAACGTTGCTTTTTGTTTTTGCGCTGAGACCAAAGTAAAGACGCCGACTGCCGCTGCCACCAATGCCAGAGCAAGAAACGCAGCCAGGCGACCGCGCGTTTTCGTTAACAACAATTCTTGAACACTTTTACGAAAGAAGGTAGTACCTGACGTCGGGTTTCTTTTGGTCATTGGTGTCAATCCTTATCGGGTTTATAACGAAGGTTAAGCGACTTGGCGCTTGGGCCTTGCCGGGACGGGTGATTCGATCAGCGTTGGAGCTTGAGCACCAGCGGGTTGGACAACTTGACGTCACGTCCAGCTTTCTTGAAATACACACTCGCCTGAGTGACATTGGCCTCACTGGACAATACGCGTTCCTTGAATTTTTTAGTCTCACCGGGCTGTAACGACATTGCTTCCATCAACATTAGGCCGGCGATCTTTTTTACGCTTTGTCCCTTTTCATCCTGTAGATCGATCGCCATCACATAACCGGTAACCGCCTGCTTAGCGCCGTTATTAATTTCACCAGCGATGTACCGAATGCCCTGCTCTTCGACAAACGCACACTTGTTGCACTGAAGTACTGGTCCAATGTCATCGGGCAGCGGACCAAGCGCGGTCTTGGGATCCGGATTACCGCTCGAGTTGCTCTGCGCAGTTCCACTGCAGCCACTTATAAAGATGGCGCAAATAATTAAAGTGACAAACAGTTTCATTTGGGCAAGTACTCCTTATGTGCGATTGCCAACACACTGCGGCACACTCCGCCCTGAGCGCAACCAACAGATTGGCTAAAGAAAGGACTAGAAGTCCGAAGAATAAAAGGTGACTTGGGCGACAAGGAATCCTAACTCTGACGGGTAATACAGAGTTTTTATAGCAGTTCCAGGTATAAAGCAATCATTTTGCGTGCATACTCTGCCCAGCTAAAGCGCCTTGCCTGGGTAAAGCCCCGCTCTATTCGTGCTGACCAGTTTTCCGGATCAGCTAGTCTTTCCGAAAGCAGTCTGCATGTTTCGTCACGCCAGATGACGACATTTTCTGCCGGGCAATACGAAGCCGCGTCGCCACCAACTTCACGCAAGACCGGGAGATCGCTGGCGATGACCGGAGTGCCACAAGCCAAAGCCTCGACCACGGGCAGACCAAAGCCTTCGCGTTCGGAAGGCTGCAGCAAGACCGTAGCTCGCCGGTAGACAGCGGCGAGTACGTTTCTTTCGAGATGTGGCAGGACAATGATCGAACGCGCCAGATCGAACCGCTCGACCAGGCGCGCTTGCTCGTGAGTGAAAGGGCCGCCGACGCGTATAAGGCGAGCTGCAGGAAACTCTTTTCGCGTCGCACTGAATATCTCAAGCAGTATGTCGATGCGTTTGCGTGGAATCGTGCTGCCGACGTGAAGGATCTCAATGGCGCTAGCGGTTGGTTCACCCAATAACCGCGCTGCTTCTCGATCGGCCGAAGCGTCGGCTTGCGGTGAGCACGACGGATGAACTCCGTTTGGAACGACAACCGCGCGTTCCGGTTCAACTAAACCATGCCTAAGTATTTCATTGCGCGTCGCTGCGCTGTCGCAGGTCACGAGCGCCGCCTTCTGAAAACCGCTTAGCGTGCGGCTCATCATCTTGCGAAAGAGGAAGGAACGGCGATCGTGTTCCGGCTCCAACAAACACTGAAACGTATCCAGATCGTGACAGGTGATGATGGTCCGCTCCGGTGGCAGTTCATGCAGGAGTTGACCATAGCTGTGGTCGACGACGTGAAACAGATCAAACTCACCTCTAATCCGTCTCACATATCGCGGATAGTCCCAGAAACGATTCAAAAACCGATCAGCATTAAAACGCGGTCCATTCTCTCCCTCGATAACTTCTGGCTCGCGGCCTTCTGACCTCTGCTCTCCGACCTTTGACTTCTGACCTGTGACCTCCGTCCTCAGCGTCGTCAGCCGGCGACGCAGGGTGGGGCAGATTCGCGTTGCTGTGACTAGGTGCGAATAATCATTATGCAAATGATCGAGCAACTGGCCGGCAACTAAATCCATGCTGGGCCAGTTCTCTTCCCGGTAATCGCAGATGACGGCAACCTTGGGGATACTCACCGGTTTACTCCTTCACGTGCGGACGGAAGGAGCGCACCATCCTGCAATCCATTGACTGTAACAAACGCGGAGGTCGCAATATCATTGTCCGAAGCGATCATTGCTCTTTCCAACATCGCGAAAACATGTTGTCTGTCGTATTCCGCGGAAACAAGCTCTCGTCCCGCCGTGGATCGGCGAGCGGCTTCCTCAGGATCGTCTAACGCCGCCTTGATACATGCAGCCAGTTCAGCTGAATCGCCCGGTGCATAGGTCCAACCTGTCTGACCGTCGATAATTGTTTCTTTCAGCCCACCGACTGCGGCTGCAACAACCGGCACACCACACGCCAACGCTTCGAGCGGAGAAAAACCCAAACCTTCTTCGCGGCTCGCTTGCACGCACAGATCACAAGCCTGGTATTCCTGAGGCAGCGAGCGATGCGGATGAACAGCATCACTGGCAATGATTCTATCGGCAATCCCAAACCGTTCTGCGTCTTTGATGAAAGCTCGATAGCCGCCGCTACGATGCAACAGCCAAATGTCTTTGCCCGTACTTCGCAGCAACGCCACTGCTGAGAGTAGCGTCTCACTATCTTTTTCAGGAGCAATGCGGCTACTGAAGAAAATCAGTCGGCCCGTTGTAGGCAAGCCCAGGCGCTCTCTTATCGCACTCTTCGATTCTCTTGGGGGCTGGAACAGGTTCGTATCGACTCCATAGACGGGAATGACAGCAACCGATACTTTGCGGCCGTAGCTACGGACCACTTGCGCGAGATGATGGCTCAGTACGATATACCTTTGGCCAATCGATGCATTCAGCCTTGCGACTAGTCGGATCAGGAGCAGCTCGCGGCGCCGGTACGGCTTCCCTTCCTCCGCATGATCTTTTCGGCAGCGGTAGTAGGCTTCAGCCGGACTGCATACCAGCATCGTGGTTTTGCGTCGAAATATCAGGCCGGCGAAGTTGGCAGCGAGAGCCGCCAAGCCATAGCCCTGAACCACAACCTGCTCGGTCTGCTCGCGATGTTTGCGCAAATGCTTCCACACGAAAAATCCGAACCTCAATCTGGATGAAGGTCCCACCAGCGTATGCACCGGTTGACTGGGCTGGTGGTTAATTTCAACACCACCCTCGATACGCCTGGCGATAATACTCAGTTCAAAGCGCTCACAAAGACCGTCGACAAGGCGCACGTCGGTCCCGCTTTCAACGATTAGACAGAGTCGTTGGAAAGGCA
Source organism: Pyrinomonadaceae bacterium (assembly GCA_036009765.1). Classification (GTDB taxonomy): domain Bacteria; phylum Acidobacteriota; class Blastocatellia; order Pyrinomonadales; family Pyrinomonadaceae; genus PSRF01. The sequence continues at coordinate 26,248 of DASYLB010000023.1, forward strand.
TAGCTGGTTTAGCGACGACGGAGAATTTGTTATTGGGTTTTTCGCGCGACAAAGTAATGCGTACAGGCGAACAGTCGCCGGGACATGAGAGCTTTCACAATTGGGTTCCGCTTCAGTAGTCGCTTGACGGTTGGTTGATCTTTACCGATTGCACGCACAAGCCTATCCTTCATGCTCGACGCACGCGATCTAATACGCTCATCAGGTTAGTCAAGTGATTTTCCATGTTGTATTGTGCGGCTAGTCTAGCGGCGCCACGTCGTAAGTGCGCATGCGTTTCCGGGCTCTTGAGACAATGAATGATCGCTTCGGCTAGCCCTTTTGCAGTTGGCGGATCACCAGGCGCCAGATATCCGTTGACACCGTCCTCCAGCCATCCTGGAATTCCACCAACAGCGAATGCCGCCGCAGGCAGACCACACAGTCCGGCTTCCGGACCGGCTAAACCGAATGGCTCCGGCCAGAGACTGGGCGCCACCATGAGATCGGATTGGTCAAGCAAGAGTTCCAGTCGAGCGCTATCAAGCCAACCAACGAACTCTATTTCCAGCTCTCCATGCTGACGCAGCAATCGCCCGGCCTGTTCTTCCCACGCTCCCCGCTTCCTCCCGTCCCCAGCGAAAACAACTCGGACCTTCTTCGCGAGCGCCCGTTGCACCTCGGGCATCGCCTCGAGAAGAATGTGACCACCCTTCAGCTGTTCCATGCGGCCGGAGAAGACTAGTTGTACCTGACTTTCCTTACCGGTTCTGTGGGCTCCATTCTGATCTGAAGACGGCACGTGCGCACCAGCTGACGTGCGGCAGCGCTGTGCCTCCACCAGAAAAGGAAAACTGTAAGCGCGTTCGGGCGACACTCCGTGCTTAATCAACTCGCCGCGCATGTAGTCAGAATGTGTAACGACCGCGTCGTAACGACAAAGCAACTCTGTTCGCCTGGTTTGCAAACTGTACAACTGCATCATGGTGATCGGATTCAGTCCGCCACATCGCTGCGGAAAATAATGCAGCAGACAAGCTGCGCCAAACTTGCGATCACAGGGCCGCGCGCGTGGAAACTGGTGCGTCTTGGTGCCGCTGATGCACATGCCGTGGTAATCATGAGCGAAGAATACAGCGCGCGCGATCGTCAGCGTTTCAGCTTCTAATTCCGGATTCTCTAACTTGTGCGTGTAAAGTAAATCTGGCTGCCAATCCCGCAGGGCTTGCAACGCTGGTCCCTTACCCAGCGTCGACACGCACCATGACTGCACTGCCGGCGGAAGACTTATTTGATCGCGTTCCACCGGCTGGTCAACTTCGCAGAAGAAGCCGACCTCGTGTCCAGCATTCACCAGTGCGGGGATCAAAGCGCTGAGATACGTTTCAATTCCCCCAACCTTGCGACCGCTCCAATTAAGAATGGCGATTCGCATTTCATGCACACCGCAGGATCGCTGTCAGCGCGGTGCAGATCCGCTCACGTTTGGCAGGACCCAGCCGCTGAACAAATTGTTCCATCTGGTAAGCCGCTCTGACCATCATGCTTCCGGCGATAAACCTAAATCCACAGTGGCCGGTCAGGACGGGATTGCCCCAACAGTTAAGTTCTACGATCTTCAATCCCGCCGTCGCGGTCAAGTCAGTCAACTCTTGTATGGTTAAGAGAAAGAGATGTCCGTCCGCATCTGGCTGGAACTGGTATGCCTCCAATTCGTCAAAGTCACTGATGTCCGAAAAAGTCGGCAATCGATTGCGAAAATACGAGCCGTTTGGCGTCGTTAATAGAATGCGGCCCTGCGGCGTGAGGAATTGCTTCAAGTGGACCAGCAAATCCAGTGGATGCGCAACATGCTCAACTACCTCGCAAGCAATTACGAGGTCAAACTTCCCGATGCTTTCCGGTGAAAGGTCAAAGAGGTTGCCGCCGATCAATTCCACCTCACTTTTTGTTGCATATTCCGCGATCGAATCTTTCATCTGCTCCGCGCGCAGATCGTTAATCACGACGTCGCAGCCCGCTTCGGCTAGAGACACAGCCAAGCCGCCACCGCCCGCAGCCACTTCCAGCACTCGTCGTGGCTTTAACCGCAGAGCATCCTGCACCGCGAGCAACGAACGCATTCGTCCAAACGCGGAGTATGACGGCGGCCAGCCAGTACCAAATTTCCAGCCAAACGGATCTGGCGTTGTCGTGGATGCGAGCGGCGTGATTATCGAGAGACCATGGCGGCAGGAATCGGCGAAGAGTCGGAAGGCGGGAAGTACTGTCGGCTGAATGTCAGGCGCCTGATTTAGCCCATTTTTGGATTCAACCTTCACCTAATTAGCAGAGGTCGATGCAGCCGGCGCACGCTCGGTTGAGCCGATATCACCACGCAGCGCCGACACAGTGTGTTGCACGTCGAAATGGACTCTGTAAAGATTGGCGGCTAGGTTTCCCAGTAAGGTTCTGCGTTGTTGGTCGGCCAGCAAATCCAGTGTCGCTTCCACCATGGCCTTGATATCTCCCGCCTCTGTAAGTACAACGGCCTCGCTGTTGACCCATACTTCTTCGGTTGCCTTTCCTTGAGTAGTGATAACCGGTAGGCCGTGGGCCAGCGCCGTCATCACGCTGGTCCGCCGGCCGCTAACGCCATCTTGATAAGGCTGTAACATTACGTCGCAGGCGCTAATGTGTCGCGAAAGATCTGCCGCTGAGAGCGCGCCGGTGGCGTGGATTCGTTTGGTCAGTTCTGGGTGCTGTTCGATAACTCGCCCTCGCAACTCGAGACTTCCCTCACCCACCAGCAGCATCGATAGTTGCGTTTGACTTGTCAGTAGCTCGGGCAGAAATTTCAGCATTAGTTGGATCATGTACAAATTGTAGGCGCCGAAATGTCCCACTAGAGCCTCGCCGGAAAGTGTGTACTGGAGACGAATTCCGGCGGCGCCATCAGGATCGTCAACTACCGCAATGTTACTGGGCACCGGTAACCAGGCGAACGGCTTGTTGCGCTTGGTGAAGGGACGTAGGTGTCTTTCCCACTCGGGAATGGAAACCCAGACGCGACTGGATGCGCGCAGCAAAACAGTCAGCATGAAGCGGTGAACTACGGCTGCCAGGTTTTGCTTCTGCGAGCCTTCGCCGAATGCCAGGAACGGCTCGTGCACCATCAGCTCTACTCGATCGTGCTTTAGCTTCGCTCGCGACAATAGCCACAAGCAAAACGGTACGTTCAGTGATTTGTAACCGTAGCCGTGAGGAACCCACTGCACGAGCAGTCGGCGTGGTCCGCGAAATTGGTCAAGCAGCTTGCCGGTGCGGCGCAAATCGGCAGGTGCGAAGCTCCCAAATTCTCGATGCACAAACAACGTAGCCTCTTTGCCTTCTCGTGCCTCGGACCTTTGACCTCTGATCCCAGACCTCTTATCACCTGGACACCATACGTGAACTTCATCTCCGGCCGCCGCCAATTCTGTTGCGACGATCTGGGCGTAGTCACTGACGCCGCCAGGTTGGGGCGGATATTCGCTTGCGACAATATGCCAACTCGCTTCGTTACCAATCATGCAAAGTAACCGGCGCCAGTGTTTTCATGAGAGTCTCGGTGAGCGGCGTGGGACGATCTCTACCACCGCACTACGCCGCTAACGCGTGAAGGCAAGAGCTGTAGCGTTGTTTGAAGTTATCAAAACTCAACGACTTCGCGGTTTCGCGCGCCGCCTGTCCCATCTCACGCAGCAGCGCGGGATGGCCGGCAAGATGGGCCAGCCTTTCGCGTATCGCTTCGCTATCTCTGACGGGAACGATGTAGCCATTGTGACCGTCAACTACTAACTCAGCGGCGCCGGTATTTGGCGTGACGATTACCGGAATCCCGCTTGCCATGGCCTCGGCCACAACGAAACCAAAACCGTCAGCCAACGATGGATGCACTAGTACACTTGAGCGAGCGTAAACCTTCTCGTAAGAGCTGCGCACGTCTACGGATCTAACGCTGATCGCCGGGTTACGCGCCATCTGGGCCTGCATATACTGGCTGATCGGGCGTGCACCCGTGCCGCCCCAGAAAATCAATTCGCTATCCGACAAATTCAGCGAGTTAAAGGCGTCGATCAAATACCTGAATCCTTTCCACGGCTCGATCAGCCCGACGAAACTCACGGTGAATTTGGGACCAGCGAATTGAGCCTCAGCGAATTCCTCGAGGCTGATTGCAGGCGGAAGAACTATGAGACGCTGCGGAGAAAATCCACGCGTCAAAAAAGATTCACTCGCGTGTTTTGACATCACCCTTATCAAGTCAGCACGTTCATATTCCTGCGAGATTAGTGTTCTCATGCGACGATTGAGGGGCGGACGAACACCGAAGTAAGCGCATTCCACACTCTGATGTAATCCGAAATCCTCGACGTGAGTAGTAACAACGTCAAGCAATGTACGAGAGCCAGATTTTCTTGCGGCAACGAGACTTTGCGCACATTGTCCGGTCATGCCCTGAAAAACTTTGGCTTGGGGCAAGCGCTGGGATACGTAGGCGTCGAAGTGGGTATCACTGAAAAAAGTTTGCCAATCTCGCAGTCGTCGCACTACTGGAAGGGCGTTGATGGCTTTGCTTGCTAAGGATTCCGGGACTAGCTGCGACTGCCATCGTTCGCTGGCAACGCGAGAGAAAACAGTCGTGCGAAACTCGCCGCGTGCACCCTCGATCATTTGAAAGAGATTGAGGCCCTGACCTCCTCGCAAGGGAACGGCGTTGGCTGAAATGATCAATTCTGACCGGGTCAAATTGTTGGGAAGGATGCAATTTTCCGAAAGCGTGGCGGGTATCTGCAATCTGCAGCAATCTTAGAATTTTTGCGCGTTACTCGGTGGAGGCGTCATCACAATACAGTATCCCGATGCCGTATCCGTCCTGCTCGTAGTCTTCAACGATCTCTTCCACGCGCTTCCAGGACGTTTTTATCTCCTGCCAAAATTTGGGCACGCCGCCGGTGTCACTCGTTGTGGTTATGCCATATCGCGTTTTGTAGTCAGATACGATGTCGTGGAAAACGATCATCCCATTCGAGCTCACCAAATCCCGATACAGCTCGAAGTCTCTTTTTACTCCATCGTAACTATGATCGCCGTCGAGATATAGAACGTCGAGACTTCTCTCCCCGAGCGTCTCCGCGACAAGACGCGCAGTCTCAGGGCGATGGGAATCCGCCTCAAGGCATAACAATCGTTGACCCGGCAGCGCAAAGGTCTCAAGCGCGGCCTTGCGCGAAGGGTCGAAGGCCAAATCGAGTGCAATGATCGTGGCTGCTTTGGCGGCAGCTTGCGCCAACAAAAAAGTAGTCCCGCAACCGGCCGCACCAATCTCACAGATCGTCATCGGCTTCAGATGCTTGACGATTTCGATGAGCTTTAAGATTTCTGAGGTCTTCTGCAGCGGTCGAAACATGTGCGAACGCCCGAGTGAGTCCATCAGGATCGACGCGTCGTCGGTCGCGTCTCTTAGCCGGCCAAGACGACGAGCTTCGTCAAGCATCCGGAAGCGAAGGTATCTATCGACAACGAAACGCGGCGCCGTAGCATAGGCTGCAGCCCTTATTGTCTCTTTGATCATCGCCTTGATGAATTAACCGAAAGGGGTGACGGCGAGGGACTCATAACTTCGACCGGGCCTGAACTTGAGTTTTTGGACGAGTCCAACGGTTGACTGAGCCTTTCTCTTATTAGAGAAGGACTCTTACAAACTGCCCACCACAGGCCTCTGAAAAAAGTTCGCCGGGGCATACCTCCCTGGCCGGCCAGAGTGCGCATACCATTGAGCAGAACATAGCGAACGACGAATATTGGCAATACCCGAGCTGGCGCGTGCAGTAGGTAAATGGAAAAGAAGTTCTTGATCTTGTGAAACTGGATATCCAACGAAACCGATTTTTCCAGCGGCTCAAATTGATAAACCATGGCCTGCGGCAGTACCGCTATTCTTTGGCCGCGTTTGTTAACCCGGGCGCAAAGTTCAATGTCCTCGCCGTACATGAAATATTCTTCCCGGAATCCTTTGTAAGATTGCCAGAAATCTCTATGTGCAAACATTGCGGCGCCAGCTATGTAACCGACGTCGAATGCTTCCTGATACTGCCCGGTATCTTCTTCGCCCGCACCGTAAATTTCAAAGCGATAAACCCCGCCAAGTTCAAATCCGCCACCAGCACAACGAAGTGTTCCGGCAGTTTTGTTGTACATCATCGGAGCAATCAAATCCGCGGCAGTTGAGTTTCCCTCCATGTAATCGACCAGACGTGAAATGCAGTCATTCTCGAGCACGATGTCGTCTTCAGTTAGAAACAGATAGTCACCGTTCGCTTGCTCAATTCCTCGATTCATCCCGCCTGTATATCCAAGGTTGTGGTCATTCCAGATCACTCTGACGTTTGGATATTTACCGACTATGTTTTTTACGTCCGGACTTGAGGGGCTTGGATTGTCAACTACAGTGATCTGAAGATTCTTATAGGATTGAGTAAGCAGCGATGTTAGTGCTTGCTGAAGAAACTGGGGCCGGTTGTAGTTCAGCAAGACTATCGACACCAACGGCTGTTGTTTCCCGTTTGGTAGAGAGATATCTGTTGAGTTTGATCTGGTCAAAGAATTTCCCGCGAATGATGGCACAGCGTCGAACTTTGCTGTCGACAACTACTCTTAAATGCAAAGCCCATCGCAATCATGAAACAGTCGCTAACGTTACGAGACCCTGCGCAAATAGCCTTTGGGATTAAACGTCATGAAAAACTTTTCCCTTTCCAGATCCACTGCAAAGGCCGACTCCGCACTCAGGAAACGCCTGGTAGCTTCCATCGGTCCCGGACCGTGGAGCCGCCAAACGGGATGCCCGTTGACGTTAGTATCTTCAACGATTAGATAACAACCAATTGTTGTGAGTTTGCTATAGATGTTTAGTTCGCGGAGCACATGCTCCTGGCTATGGTCTGAGTCGAGAATAACCATCACTCGATCACTCGCATTAATCGACGTCTTGATTTTTTCCACCATGTCGTCCGCCACCGAGGAACCCAACAGATATTCGATCCTTGCATGGCGCGGTTTGTCAGGCAAATCTCTCACGTCGATTGTGATGATTCGTCCCCTATCGAGATCATCACAAATAGAAGCGAGGAACAGCGCGCTACCTCCGTAGGCAGTTCCCGTTTCAATAATAACGTCAGGCTTGGTTTCGGCGATGATTTCCTGATAAATCCATAGGTCCAACGGGCACTTGGCTACACGAACATTGAGCCAAAAGGTATTGTTTTTCCAGGTTCTCTCCATGCTTTCATAGTAGAGTTTGTGGAATCGCCGGACGATCCGTTGTTCCGCTCTGGGGCTTTTCGTTCGCGGACTGTAAATCGTCCTCTTAAACGCGCGGAGCGCGGCTGCGGGTGTTAGACGCATTGTTTAGTGGTCCCCATCCGGGCCGGGAGCTATTCGCATGCAGGGGCTGGAACTCGCGCTCGCAGGAAAAACAATCGGGGCCGAATGTACTGGCCCAAGGGATCACGGAGTGCCAAAGGAAACATAAGTCCAAGATAAGCAAGCGCCGTAACAAGTGCTGTCACTGCAAGCAACGGCAGAGATGTCGGCACCCAGACTCGAACAACCGCGCCTGTTAGAGCCAACAAACTCACGAAGCGGACGAACCACGGGATTAAGGGCCGCACCAACCCCCACACCGACAAGTTACTTTCGCGCGCCAGCGCAACGAGGTTCGCAGGCAGGCTAATCAGCGCGGCACCCAGCATCATTCCCAGCGGCGCGCCCACTAAGCCCCACGACCTGGCAATAAGAAAGACCGCGCCAACGCTGACCAATCCGTCGATGAGAGCGGTAATGCATATGCGGCGCTCATAGCCAAAACAAAAAAGCGAATAGCCGATAGTCAAATTCCAATGGCGCAATAACATGGTCACCAGAATTAATACGGTCAACCAAAAACCTCCGTACTGGCTTGAGCCGACCCAACGCCCGACGAAACCCTGGTTAACAGCCAGGACGACGCAAACAATTGCTCCGCTCATCATCAACATGGCCTGCGTCAACGCCACGCAAACTTCAGGCAGTCGCTTGTGGGAGTCCCCCATTCGCATTTGGCTCAGTGCTGGACCAGCAGCCGCCATCAACATCTGCGGCTGATTTGATAGAACGCCAATCAGCTTTCCGGTGATAACAAAAGGAACGACGGCGGCTGGGCCGAACAACTTGCCGATGATTAGAATGTCGGTGCCGTTTACGAGCACCTGGGCCACCTGTGCCAGGCTAACCCACGAACCTTTTCCAACCTGTTCGCGCGCCGCAGTCCACGACCAGCGAGGCAGACGCCGGGGCAGCACTGAGGGGAATCGGCTGTGCAGCCTGAGAAAACAACTGATTGAAGTCACAACCTGTGTAACGACCCAACCGCCAGCCAGGGCGTAAAGTCCCATGCCTGCCAAAACCATCGCGATGGTGACCGCAATGCCCGCAATCCAGGCGACGATGTTCACTTGACCCAAAAACTTCAGATCCTGCAGCCCTTGCAAGACTGCTTGCAGAATTCGTAGTGGAAAAACCAAAACAAAAGTAATGAATACGACTCCCAGCGGCACTCGCAACGCTCCCCATTCGCTCGCCATCGTGACCCAAAGAATGCAGGAGGCGATTGCTACCAGGGGCAGTTGGCAAAGCACGAGGGAGATTGTTTGCCCAATTATCTCCGGTAAATCAGCTGTTTCAACCGAATCTCCTGCCCTTCCGGTGGCATAGGCCGTAGCGCGCGGAAGTAGTCCCACAATTCCAAAATCCATCAACGAAAGATAGGAGAGAAGTTGGGCGCCAACGAGCCAAAGGCCGTAATCGTGTTGCCCGATTCGACGCAAGAGAAAAGGCGTGAGCCACAATCCGGCCACCATTACCAGTCCCTGATTGGTGTAACCCAGGCTAACCCCGCCTAAAAAACGTTTCGTCCGACTCATGCTACCAACCTGCCACCGCCAAGAAGGTCCAAAACTTTCAAACTAAGTATACTCATCCTGCTTACGAACTTGTTCGTTCGCCTGTTAGAGCCGACTCCGCCGCGCCAGTCCTTCTACTCACCCCATACACAGCCGCAAGTAACAACCAGAATTGAATACCGAGTTGGGTGTTGAAGACCGGCCCGGCAAAGGAAAGACCAACCACAAAGCAATTGAGACATAACACAATGCTGGCGAGGTATGACACGCGCGTATCAGTTCCCGCAACAGCGATCCGATAGAGGCAGAGCAGGCTGACAATAATCGCGCCTCCATAGAACAGCCACATCAATACTCCACCGTCCAGAAGCCAACCAGTTATCTGAATCTCAACCCAAATCGGCGGCGACTGTGACGGGTCACCCGCAAAATAAACACTCATCATACCCCACCGGCCAACCCCTGCTCCGAAAGGGTACTCAGCGAGCAGATCTTCAAACGTATGCTTGAGAAACATTCCGCGGTTCTGTTGAAAGCTCTGTGATAGGCCGCCTTCAGTGAGGGTCGCAAAGCGACTTGAAATCGACTGGCCGCCAACGGCCACAGCCCATGTGAATGTGCCCGCTAAAAGAATGGCGCAAACGCTCGCCACCCAGGCGCTCTGAACTACGCGCCCCTGACGCGCCAACACGATGCACATTACGACAATGGCAACAATTAGCAACACCAGAAGCGAGCGAACCTGCGTAAAATAAATGACACTCACACCAACCCCTGCGATACCGAAGCAAAAGACTCGCTTAAGCGTCGACAGACCAGATTGAGAACCCAAAACTACTCCCAGGAGTGCAGCCATCAGACCTCCTATCGCCGCACCACCGGGAACGTCCGTCAATCCCGGAGGTCGCAGAATGTGCTGACCAGCCGCTCCTACGTAGGTTAGCGACCTGACAACTTCCGGATTCATCGACAAAGCCAATGAACTGATCTCGGGCATGAAAATCTGGGGATAGAAAACCTGCGCCAACCCAAGCAAGGCGCTGGCCCCATTAGTAATGAACAACAACCAGAGAATTCGTTCCAGCCGCTCCTTACTTCTCACCTGGCTACTCACCCAAAGAATTGGAGCAGCAATGCTGAGCTGAAAAATGAACTGTGCAACGCCGGCGGGAAAAACGGTTTTCGGATGCAGCAGATTGAGACCGAGAACCAACAACGCCATAGCCAGCCAGCTACCGCCCGGCGGAAGCAGCACACGGGCCCTGGTACGATTGTAGTGAAGTAAAGCCAACGCCAGGCTGGAACCATACGGCAAGGCCCGAATAACAAACCGGTACGACTGCGACTCCGGCAGAAAGAGGAGAACCGTGGACAAATTCTGAATGAGGACGAAGATTTCAATCCAACCCCAGCGTTCCCGGCGCTCGGTTAATTCGAGGAACCGATCTGTCGTGGTTGCGTTGCTGGAAATCTCAAACATGCTGGGTCAACTGGTCCTTACTCGCACACATCGTTACAAATAGCTGCTCGTATTGCTCAACCGTCGAGTCGATGGAATATTCCTGCGCCCGCTCGAGCCCGTTGGTAGTCAGCCGGTGTCGTTGCTTTTCATCGGACAACAACTCGACCAACACCCTAGCGAAATCAGCGTCAGCGACCAGCAATCCGAACTCACCGTTGCCCAGCACTTCAAGACTTCCCGGGTTCGGAGTTGCGACCACCGGCATACCGCTGGCCATCGCCTCGACGTAAGGCAGCCCAAAGCCTTCGTAGGAACTGGGTGACGCATAGATCCAGGCGGAACGGTAAAGCGCGGCCAGCTCGGCGTCGCTAATGCCCTTGTAATAAGTGACGCCATCAACTGTGGGGCCTGGAGCGCAAACCATAAACAAGCGAGCATTTTTGATTTGTGGTCGAACGACAGTCGTGAACCACTCCAGCAGCAAACGGCCACGCTTGCGTCCGTCCAAGGCGCCGACAAATAGTATCGAGGGCTCGTCGGTTCTTTGCGCCGCCGCGTTGGAAAATTTCCTCAGGTCAACTCCGATTGGGATAACGTGACTGACGAAGGGATTGTCTCTGCGCGTATTGTGGCTGATAGCAACGCAGCCCTTTTGGGTTAGTCCGGTCAGTAGCTCTTGAGCATAAACTCCAAGCTGCATCACGAACCGTATCGGGGAGGACGCAGATTTCGCTTCTCCCAAGGCGCTGCCACACATAACGCGCACGAGCGGCTTTCTCGCCAAAGGCAGGAGTAGGCTGTCGCCAAGCGCCACAATCAGATCAAACTCCCGATAGTTCGGCAACAGCGCGAGAATGTTTCCCAGATAGCCCATCGTCAAGCGGCGTCCCAGCCAACTTGAAACAAACTTCTTCCAGGGCAGCAGGCGAACTTCGTAGAGCGCCTCGGCGGGTCTCGGGTCGTGAGTAAGGATCGTTACCTTGTGACCACATTTGGCAAGACCGTTCGACAGGTCATGCGCGACTCTTTCAATGCCGCCGCGCTTCTGACCTTCAACAGGCAGACCATAGCTAAAGACGGCGATTCGGAAGAGACGTCTAGCTAACATTACAATTCCGCGAGATTCTGAGTTGCGATCAATTCTTTCTTGCGACAATCCTGATCAAGGGCTTCTCAAGAATGGATCCATCATCAAGCGCACGGCCATCAGTCGCAAACGTCTCATAGCCGAGGCTTTTCAAGAGAGCCAGGGTTTCTTGTGGGGCCCCACCGTTTTGACGGATCATCTCGTTATGGAGTTCAACAAACAGCAAAGGGGCGTTAGGCTGAGACAGAGTTTGGCGACCACCGCTAATGACCGCAAATTCATCACCTTCAACATCGATCTTGATGTGAGTTGGCGACAACTCGAATTCCTTCACCAACTGATCCAGCGTAGTTGTTCGAGTCGATGTCAATTCACTGCCCGTATGATCCTTTGATGGAGAGATATAAAATCCGCTCGAAAGTACACCAACGGAAACCATCGGTTTAGAGCCGCAATGATCACTAACGGCTGCGTGTACCACCTCAATGCCTTCCCTCATATCATTGAGTCGCGACTGGATTTTTAGGAAGCGCACCGCAACAGGAGAGGGATCAACCGCGATAACTTTGGATCGCGGCCCTCCGTAGTGAAGAGTCGCTAAACTGAAAAGGCCAAAATGCGCGCCGATGTCGAAAAGCACCATTCCCTCGACGGAGTTGTCGATGAAGTTATCAAACTCTGAGACCTGCTCAGGATCGTTTATCTGAAGATGATAGGCACACCGATAAGCAGCGGGATGGCAAGTTAATTGCCAACCCGGGCGCATTTGCACAACCTGCTTTACCCCAGTTGAGAATCTAAGCTCATCCCATATCCACTTCGCCGAGTTTGACGGAGATCGCACCCAATTACGAACGCTCCTTGGAATGCAAAACCTGACGACGGTCTTTGCGTAGGTCATAAGCTTCCAGTTTCTCGCGCAGCAAACCGACCTGGCGCTCTTCCAATTAAGAGCAGGTTGTCGGAAAGGGCCCTGGGAAAGAGCCGTGAGAGAAATCTCGGACAGCGCCAGGGTGTGAGGACGATTCGTCCCTGGAAACTGTAAGCGATGTTCACATCACTCAAGCCGCACTCAGCCGCGATGCGGCACAGATCTACCTCCAGCAGCGCCGTCAGGTGTGCTGGATAGTGGACGTCTTGAAAATCTGAAAAGCGATGCTTAACAACTAGAGTCACCAGGCTGAGGAAGCTCAACTGATTTGGAGTCGTGACCACGATCCAACCACCAGGCTTCGCCAAGCGCACCAGCTCACGCATGAAGGCGCGCGGGTTCTCAAGATGTTCGATAACTTCGACCGCCGCGACGACGTCAACACTGCCGTCAGCCAAAGGCACTTTCCCGCTATCAAGTTCCGCTTGGCAGAACTTTGCCTCGAGCGGAAAACCTTCGTACCGAACTACATCCACTCCGACGTAGTCAAATCGGTTGCGAACGAACGGCAAGAGATTTCCGACGCCACATCCCACATCTGCCAGTAGCCCTGCTGCCTGTCGTTCAGCCAGGGCCCCGGCCACCATCGTGTAAATGGCCGCGTCGCTGGCCCCCAGGCTCTTGCGGGCACGTGCTTCCGAATCGGAGTAGGCATCAGCTATCGCCATTGTCGGACTCATTGCGAACCGTCTGTTAAGCGCTGTTCCAGGTCAGAGTCGGTTATGCACTTCGCGTCGGCAAGAGAATCGCGACAGGGGGACGGCCATAATGATCCCTTACTTCCGTAAAGCACTCATCAAGCAGTCGCATCTGTGTGGTCACGTCGCACAAACCCGTTGCGCGTGTCGGACCGGCACTGCCCAACTTCTGCCGTAGGACACTGTCCTTAATCAGACGACTCAGAGCCTCAGTCACTGCCCCCGCATCATTAGTCGGCACTAAAACGCCACAAGACTCATCAACGATTTCGTTTGGTCCACCCAAGGATGTTGCTATCACCGGGAGTTGCGCGTGAAGGGCCTCCACTAAAGTCAGCCCGAAAGGTTCTGGCTCAAGATTAGGCTGGCAGTAAATGTCAGCCGCCGCCAGGAGCTCGGAAACGTCGGAGCGTTGGCCAAGGAAGCGTACGCGATTAAGCAATCCAAGTTCGGCAGCCTGCTTCATCAGCGTTTCGGCGTACTCAACTTCGCGTGGCCTCTGCGCGCCACCGACGAACCAACAAACCCACTCAGGCATATCTCGCAACAATGCCAACGCGTTTAGGTGAACCGTATGACCCTTCCACTTTTCCATACGACTGACCTGGATGATCACTGTCGCCTGTGGAGTGGTGTCGAACTCTTCTTTTAGCTGAAGTTGCTCTGATGGTGAACATCGAGACTGAGGCCAGGCCACTGGACAGTAGATTACTTTTACGGGAACCGAGGGAAAAATCCTGGGGAGCAGTGTTGCGGTGAACTGGCTGTTGCACACGGCCAGATCCGGAACTGTGCGGGCGGCCCAGCGCTCCAGCCAGTGGCGACCGCTGATGGCATCATGTAGCCAAAAGACCAAGGGCAACTGCGCCCGTCTGACTACCTTTCCAAAAATCGCTTGCGACCAGGCCGAATGGCAAACGACCAGATCGAATCGCTCGCGTCGCAACAGATCTTGAAGCGCACGCCGCGCACGCCACACGGTCAACGGCTGTCGCGCGCGCACTTTGCCGAGATCATGGACCGCCGCACCCGCTGCATCTAGTTCGTCGCTCAGCCGAGCTTTGAAGCTGAGCGCAAAGTGCGATTCCATTTGCGGGCAGAGGTGACGATGACGAGCGAGAGTGACGAGCAAAGTCTCCACGCCACCGTAAAGATTTCCGCTGTGTATGTGGAGAACACGCATGAAGAGCGGGAAGTCAGAGGACAGAGATCAGAAGTCAGCAGGTCAGTCTCTATTTTCCCTGCTCTGACCTCTTTCCACTGTCCTCTGTTCGCTGACATCCGACCTCTGACGTTTGATTGCTGACTGCCGGCCGCTGTTCCGTAAGCTTTCGTAGATCGGGGCCAACTCTCCCGCCAGTCGCGTGCGGTTGAAGCGTTGCTCGGCAGTGGCGCGGCCGGCGGCGCCGAGACGAGCGCGTAACTCAGGATCAGTGGCGAGTTGAGTAATGCGCTCGGCGAGTTGCGCAGCGTCGCCCGGCGTGTGGCCCAAGGCGTTCTCGCCGACGTCGATCAATTCAGCGGCGCCACCGGCTTCACCGATTACGACCGCACGGCCGCAGGCCATCGCTTCAACAATCACCAAACCAAACGGCTCCCGTTGAGTACTCGCGTGTACCACAACATCGAGCGCGCGCATTGCTGATGCCGGCTCCGCGACAAATCCCGTGAAGCCTACCCGACTTGAAATCCCTAACCGTCGCGCAATGTCTTGCAACTCAGCCAGCGAAGTTTGGCTACCATCAGTTTGGTAGAGCGCATCCCCAATCACGTAACCACGCACGGGAATATCCGGCGCCAGCAACGAGAGCGCAGTCAGAAATGTCTCGTGCCCTTTCCAGCGAGCCAGCGTCCCCAGTAATCCCACTCTGATGGTTCCGGGTTCTGCAGGTGGGAGACCGGAAAGGAAGTCGAGATCGAGACGCTCGCCGCTCGGCGAGAAAACTTTAGTATCGACGCCGTTGTAAATGGTTTGGATTGGAAAGGCGTCACCGCAAACGGCCTTAAGATCTTGACCTACGCTATTTGAATTCACGATAGCCAGCGAGCAGCGCTTGCGGAAGACCTTCAGCAGCGCGGCCATGAAAGGCCGCGACTGGACGTAATCATGAACATGCCAGACAAGCGGCACGCCTCGGGGCCGGGCCATTGCGCCGAGCAAGTGCATCTTGAAACCATTGCTGTGAATGACGTCAGGCCGGCGCTGTCGCAGAAGTTTTCGCAGCCTGGAAACGTAGCCTGCGATACCGGGGTTGGCAAACGCTAACTGCCGAAGCAGTTGCAAACGATTCGAGCCATTGCTGTTTGGACCAGCTAACGATGCGTCACCCAAACGCGAGAGAGAAGCCGGAAACGGAAGCACTGTTGTAACTACTCCCAGCGCCGCGGCCCGGGTGGCGACTGATCCTCCATCGGAGACAATCAGTTCCAAGGTCAATTCCGGCGCGGCTTCCCTCAGGCTGGCCAGCATGTCGAGTAAAGCCACCTCGGCTCCACCCATCTGGCCGCTCGGGTTGAGGAAGACGATCCGCATGAATCAGAGGACAGAAATCAGAGGTCAGAAGGCAGAGGACAGAAGTCAGACGACAGCAGTCAGAGACCGGGGGTCAGGGGTCAGTAGTAGAGTTTATCGGGTCGAATGAAAAGAATCTGTTATGGAATCGTTTAGTATCCGGCTGCTAAACATTTGACTGGCGGCAGACCTCTATTGTTTTGTATTTCCGACTTCCGATCTCTGATTCTCTGACTTCCGACTTCTGACCTTCTTTTTTTGCGCTATGCAGATAAACTCAGCGAAAGACCTTGTCGTCTATAGAAAAGCGTACGAACTTGCGATGACTATTTTCGAGTTGAGTAGAAACTTTCCGGCGGCGGAAAAATTCGGCTTGACCAGTCAAATGCGGCGGTCATCACGTTCAGTATGTCTGAACCTGCGAGAGGCTTGGGCGAAGCGGCGGTATGAAGCGCACTTCATTAGCAAGCTAACTGATTGCGATGGTGAAAACAACGAAACCGATTCCGCTTTGGATTTTGCAAAGGATTGTCGCTACATCACAAACGACCAACACAATAAGCTTACTGCCCTCTCTCGGGAAATCGGCAAGATGCTTGGGAGCATGATCAAGACCCCTCGCCCTTTTCTGATCTCTGGTGGTTGACTTCTGTCCTGTGCCTAAGCGGCAAGGTAATCAGCGTTCAGCAAGATTTCTGACCTCTGACCTCTGTCCTCTGACTTCTGTCCTCTTATCCCAGCAGGCTGTTCGTTTTGCTCGGGGCCTCCGCTTCGGGGTGGGCGTAGTAATTCCGTTCGTAGTTTCGATTGTAGTAATAGTCCTGGCGCGACAGCGTGACGTTGTTTAGCACCACTCCTAATATCTTAGCGCCAACATCCGCCAGCAATTGTTTGGTGCGTCGCACGATGTGCCGGGACGCAGAGCCGCCGTGGACCACCAGCATTACGCCATCAACCACTGAAGCCAGCAGGACGCCATCGGTAAAGGACGCGGCCGGCGGGGAGTCGATCACTACGTGGGCGAAGTGTTTCTGCAATACGTCAATGAGTCTTCGAAGCTGCTCGGAACCGAGCAACTCAGCCGGATTCGGTGGAATGCGTCCGGAAGTTATCACACTCAGTCCGCTCTCATCGTCATGTTGGACCAGCGCCAACATTTCCGCTTCCGACATCTTGCTTGAGAGTATGTCGCTCAGGCCGTTGCTGTTATCGAAATTGAAGATCGAGTGAACTCTGGGGCGCCGCATATCGGCATCAATGATTACGACTTTGGCCCCGGTCTGCGCGAGTGTGGTCGCAATGTTAACAACCGTGGTTGTTTTCCCTTCCCCCGGCTGACTCGAAGTAACCAGCAAAGACTTGGGCGCACCGCCGGCCGAGGACAGAAGAACGGAGGTACGAAGCTGCCGGTATGATTCAGCCAGCGACGAGCGTTGGCCGGCATTCAACAATAGTTCTTCCCCGGCGTGATTGCCGTTTTTCCTGTGACCTCCCGGTATCACCGAAAGCAGCCGACGGCGGGTGACGTTGCCGAGGGAAGGAATAACTGCCAGCGCCGGCAAGCGCAAGAAGTTCTCGACGTCTTCGGACGTGTGGACCGAGTCGTCGAGGTAGTCAAGATAACGGGCCAGAGCAATGCCCAGGACTAACGAGAACATCGCGGCGAGGGCTATTGTCTGTCTTCGCTTGGGACTAATCGGAACTTTTGGCCGGGCAGCATGGTCGACTATGTGGACGTTATTGGGCGTGCCGGCGAGTATTACATCGTTTTCTTTGGCGCGTTGCAGCAGGCCATCCAGCAGTGTCTTGTTCGTCTCAATTTCCTGTTGAATGATTCGATAGTTAACCGCAGCTTCGTTTTGCGTTATTGTCTCGCCGCGCTGTTTATCGAAAGCTTCCTGCAACGCCTTCTCTTTTTGTTGCGCCTGGCGATACCTGGTTTCGAGGTTAGTCCTTACCATCGACTGGCTATGAGTTCGCGATTGCTCAGCCTGCTTCTCCATCATCGCGATCTGCTGAGTAAGATCCCTTACTTCCGGATATTTTTCCGTGTACTCCAAAAGTAATTGGGCCTTCTTCTGCTTGAGCTCGGCAATCTTGGCATCCGTGGCCGTGCTTATGTTTGGCGCGCCATTTTGGGAGACCTCAGCTTGTGCCTCCAAAGCTCCCGGAGCGAGTGATGCTCGAAACGAAGACTCGGCGGTCTTGCGGTCATTCTCAGCTTCGAGCAATTGCTTATTGAGACCAGTCAGGCGATCGACCACGGTGTTCTGGCTGGCATCGAGCGACAATATTTGATGGCTCTTCGCGTAGTTGATCAAGAGCTCTTCCCCGTGTCGAATCTCGGATTGCAGGTCGGCAATGCGTTTTTGCAAAAAGTCGCCGGCCGTATTGCTCGTCTCAGTCTTCCGCTCGAGGTTGGACAAGACAAAAGTCTCGGCCACCATGTTATTGACCTTCTCAGCGATTTCCGGATCCTGATGCCTGAAGCTGACCTCAATGATACGTGTGTCGGTAAGTTGTTTTACCGACAACTGCGATTGCAGCATTTCGACATATGGCTCGTAGTGATTTGCTTCAGCGACGTTATCGGTGGATAAAGCAGAACTCGGCCGCAGTTTATTATCTTCCGGGGCTTTCGGTGGACCTTCGCTCCTGCCGTATCCGGCGATGCGTTTCAGGCTCTCCCAGAGGGACCGCTTTTGCGTTGACTGGGGACGCAGAAACGCTTCGTTGTGTTCCAGATCAAGTGTCTTAGCAACGCGACCCAGAAGCCCGGCGCTGGTGAGGATAGTGATCTGCGTATTGAAGTAAGTTGGATCCTGGAAAGGCGTATTGAGAAAAATAGAGTTTCCCTTGAGCGCTCCAATAGCCGGGTTATTAGCAGTCTCCAGGTCAACTTGCACTCGCGACTTCGACTCATAGACGTCAGGTTGGCGCGCCATGTAGACCGTGGTTATTCCAGTCACAAGCACCACAATTCCAATAACCAGCATGAAATGATTGCGGACTGAACTCCAGTATTCGTGAAGCCGGCTGTAGCCGCTGCTGACGTCGCCCGGATAAGCGTCGTAGCGGGAACTCGGATAAAAAGGAGCGGGCCGATCGAGCGAAGCTTGGCTGGCTCCGGAATTGTCCGGTTTCTTGATGAGCGCTGCGGGTTCTTTCATTACTTCTCTGACCTCTATCTCTAACTTCAGACCTCGGCCGGTTCCGATCTAAGGAATAACTTTGACGGGCATTGAGGCAACGTTGGGAATAACAGCACCAATGAGACTGCGAAACAACCTCTTACCGCCTGAAGCCGGCACATCGACAATATCGTTGGCGACCAGGACAACATCTTCTGCCTTGTGGTGATTGATAGCGTCGAGGTCAACCACGATTTCCTTCTTTTCCGTCGTCCCCGGTGTTTGCCTAACAATGTGGATTGCGTTCTTTTTGGTGTCCATCGCAGTTCCACCGGCCATCGCGATGGCGCGCGAAACTGTCATCGGTTCAGTTAGCGCAATCGCTGTTGGCCTCACTACGTTGCCAATAACGTACACCTGATCGGCAACCGCGATCGATACGACATCGCCCGCCTGGACAAAGGGATTAGACTTTTCATCGCCTCTCAGTGTATCGGTGAGCTGATAAGAATCGACAACGCTAGCCACGGACTCAGCGTCGGCATCGCCGCGCGAGTTGCCACAAAGGTTGCGCGGACCAGCATGAACTACCTGCACCGTCCGTCCCGCATTTTCCGCCGGACCGGCCACGAACGTGAGCAACTCGAGCAACCGCACCCGCCGCTGTAGTTGAAAACGGCTGGGCGTGCGCACCGCCCCCAACACCGCCACGGGTTCCGATTGATATTCTTTGATTTGAACGGTCACCTGGGGTTCAAGCACATACTCCTTCAGCGATTCAGTAACGAGCGCCTCAAGTTCGGCCTCGGTGTGACAAGCCGCTTCAATCTCTTGTTTGATCAGGGGCATACGAATCATGCCGCGCGGATCGACCCTCACCCCCTCGCGATTAAACTGGGGCTTGCCAAAAACTTTGATATCGAGGATGTCGCCGGGGCCAATGCGGTACCGTTCGTCTGATGCGATTGGCGCTGTTACTTGCGAGGAAGCCGGCGCAACAGACGACGCCGCAGTCGCAGGCAGGTTGGATTCATTCGGCGAAGGGGCGGATTGTTGACTGTAAACCGGAATAAAGAAGAGAGAACAGAGGACAGCGGTCAGAGGCCAGAGGACTGAAGGCAGATGAAAACAGAGGGCAGAGGTCAGGGACCAGAGGACTGAAGGCTGCTCTCTGAACTCCGATCTCTGATCTCTGACCTCTGATCTCTGTTCTCTGATTTCCGGTCTCTGCATTTTCGCTACTCTTCCTGTCCTCTGCCCTAGGGCTCGCGAGTCTATTACTGTTTTGGTCACAATTCCACTCCAGCTTGAATGTCCACAGTAATGACCAACATTCATGCGAGTACCCGGTGGGGAAACCTCTCTCGCGAGGCGACATTCAGTGCGTTAGGGGGCGTAACCATTAACCACCCGACCCGACGCTTGTATTCTTAGGAGTAGTGCAGCCTCCGCATTGTGCTGACATTTTCGGCGGTTAAGCGGCGTACTTCGCAAACATCAACGACCGGGGCCGGATTGCGGCGCCGAGACCAAATTCGCTTCGGTTTGATTGAGAGATAGGGAGCCAAACTTACTACATTAACCCCTGGTTTTTAGTTTCGCGGGAAGCTCCAGACCAGGAACCCAGTCGAGGGCCTTGGAACGTGGAAGGCATTCAAAGCGAAGCGTCGGAGCGAGGATGTCTTGCATTACCCGCCTATAATTCTCGCCTCACCTGCTGAAAGTACTCGGAAATGCGCGTGAACTCGGCCGCTGTTGGTAAGTCAATCAGCTTATATCCGAAGCGAGCCGAACGATGGTTCAAAGTTCCCCACAACCCGGGTCAAGCACGGCAACTGGGACTTTTTTCATCCTGACGAGGATTGGGTCTTGGGAACTATCGCATTCCGGTGATAACGGGCAGGACTCTAGCGGATTAATCCGGTGACTGTCAACACACTCAGAAGTCGTGTGGTGCCCTAAAGCTAGGTTGCCGCTCTCGTTGCGGTCGCCCGACAGTTGTGGAGGGCTTTGTGGTTCGAGTTTCGAATAGCTCGACAGATTGGCACTTCAAAGCGAAAGTGTTAGGCTTCAAATTCCTTTAAGATCTCCCCCCAACCGAGATGAGCATCATGGCCCCTGATGTGAACCAGCAAACTGCAAGTCAGCGCACGATTCTGATCGTCGACGACTTCGACGACACGCGTCTGCTGCTCCGCAGCTGGCTGCAAAAAAAAGGCTTTCGCGTAGTCGAGGCTGAAGACGGAAACTATGCGGTGGCGGCGGCGGAGCGCACGCATCCTGATCTGATCATAATGGACGTTGAAATGCCGCAGCTCGACGGATTAGCGGCAACACGCAAGATCCGCCAGCTGACTGATTTTGCAGCAGTGCCCATCGTTGCAGTTTCGGCTTATGGCGCAGATCAATACCGCGCTCATGCCCTGGCGGCAGGCTGTAATGAGTATGTTTCAACTCCCTTCGAGCCGGAAGAACTTGAACGACTGATTCGCGCGCTCATCAAGTGATGAGGCGTCGCTTACTAACGAAGCGCGAATATTTTCCATTTGTCATTCGCGAATTCAACTGATAAGTGCAACTTAACATTTTTGCCTTCGCCCCGTTAGGGGCGAGATGTTTATAGAATGCGCTACAGGCAAAGATTTCTTCTCGCTCCAGCGAAGCGAAACAAGGTCGAGCTCACGCACCCATTACCGAAAACATTGCGCGCCTCTGGAGCGCGAGTTATCGGGCTCATAGTCATCTATAAACATCTCGCTGCTCTTGGAGCGAAACGAATTTCAGTTGCACTTCTCAGTTGAATCCACCAATGACAAATGAGAAATGGAAAATGACAAATGGCAAATCTTCACGAGGTTCACCCGTCGTGGATACGCGGTCGCTTTTCGGCGTCATCTTCCTCCTACTCCTGGCCGCCAGCACCTCTGGTCAAGAGAAATGTGTTCTGAAACTTGCCGAACTGCCGGCCTCACCGGAGTTGTTTGGATTCCACCTGGGAATGACGACCGATCAAGCAAAAGCGCGAGTGCCACAAATCAGTTTAGGACGAGTTGACGATTTTGGCGTGGCTAAGACCAGCATCAACCCCGACTTCGATCCAAAGATCGACAAGGCCAGTCTCAACGGAATCAGAACTGTGTCGCTCGACTTCCTCGATGGTCGACTAACTTCGCTTTGGTTTGGTTACGACGGCAGCTTCAAGTGGACGACGGTGCCGGACTTCGTCGCCGGCATTTCGCAAACGCTGCATCTACCTGATGGCTGGAAGCCGTGGAAGATACGCGGTCAACAACTCAACTGCACTGACTTTCAGATGACCGTGACAATGGTTGCCGAAGGTCCAAGCTTTCGTATCATCGACGACACGGCGCAGCAAACGATCACCTCGCGGCGAGAAGCTAAAGAGGAAAAGGACTCCGCCGCAGAGGAAGCGACTGACGAGATCATAGCGGACAAGAAAGACAAGACTTACTACGTTGCAGGCTGCCAACCACCCTCCGAGATAAAGGCAGCCGATCGAGTATTGTTTCAGTCAACGGAGGAAGCAGAAAAAGCCGGGTACAAGCTTGCCAGGGGATGCCAGTAAGACGGTGGAACTTATGACCCTAGTCTCCCAACTGAAAGGAAAACGAATATGCTGAAAGAATTCCGTGAATTCATTGCCCGAGGCAGTGTGCTTGATCTCGCGGTGGCTGTAATTATTGGCGCCGCGTTTGGCAAGATTGTCACCTCGTTAGTCGAGGGTGTCATCATGCCGCCCATCGGCTTGCTGCTCGGTAAGGTAGATTTCTCAAGCCTGATTATCGATCTTTCCGGTCAGCATCCCGCCGGCCTCGCCGATGCCAAAGCCAAAGGTTTACCCGTCGTTGCCTACGGCGCTTTTCTCAACGACGTCTTCATTTTTCTAATCGGCGCCTTTGTGATCTTTCTGATCGTGAAAGCGGTCAACAAAGCGCAGCGCAAAGAGGCGGCAGCGCCAACCACCAGAGACTGTCCGTATTGTTTGTCGGCCATTCCGATTGCCGCGACGCGCTGTTCGGGATGCACCTCGGAACTACAAGCGGCTTAACGACGCTGGAATCTGGCATCTGGAATCTGGAATCTGGAATTGATTCATGCGCGAGTGTCCACGTTGTGAAAGTTGTTATGAAGACGACGTAGTTGTTTGTCCCGAGGACGAAGCAGCCACGAAGCACACCCTGCCGGGGCCGCCCCTGCTGTCGTCGCGTTACTTGCTCGAGAAGCGCCTGGGTCGAGGCGCAATGGGCCAGGTCTATTTGGCGCGTGATCAGAATCTGGTTACGCGGCGAGTCGCCATCAAGACGGTCCGTCCCGACATTCTCAGCGACGAGATGTTGCAGGAAGGTGAGGCGATCGCGCGCTTCGAACGCGAGGCTCGCGCCGCCGCATCGATCCGCCATCCAAACGTGGTTGACGTCACAGACTTTGGCAAAAGTCCGGAAGGCGTCTTTTTTCTGGTAATGGAGTATGTCGACGGCGAGAGCCTTTATCAGCTATTGCGCCGCGAAGGCACGCTCGACATTCAACGCACGATCGCCATTCTCGGTCAGGTGGTGGCCGGGGTTGAAGCTGCGCATGATGCGGGCATACTCCATCGCGATCTGAAGCCCGCCAACATTTTCATCATGCAACGCCTGCGCAGAACCGGAAGCGCCGGCACAAACGACGGCTTCGTTAAAGTTGGCGACTTCGGCCTGGCAAAAATAATTCATGCTGATCAGACTGACCCAACTTCCGAAAGCGGTCCCGAATCTCGCGGGATTATTGGCACGCCCGAATACATGGCGCCGGAACAAATGCAGACCGGCGTGCAGTTGGATTCTCGCGCTGACATTTATGCACTCGGCGCCATTGCCTATCACATGCTCGGCGGGCGAGCGCCGTTCATAGGCGACCTGCCGCAACTCGTCGCGCAAAAACTGATGCAGTCGCCGGCGTCGCTGCTGAGTTTGCGTTCTGACATTTCCGCGGACGTCGACAAAGTGGTGCTTCAGGCGTTGGCACGCGACGTTGCCGAGCGACCAAAAGACGCCAGTGATTGGTTTGATCAGCTTGAAGCGGCGGCGGGAAAACAGTTTGAAGTTCCAGCGCAAACTGATTCACGCCTGGTGGTAATGGCGCCGCAGGGATCCGAAGTTTACGTGGACGACGAACGACACGGCAGTATTGGACGTTCCGGTCGCGTAATTCTGAACTCAATTCCTCCCGGTCAACACGTGTTGCGCGTTGCCCGCAGCGGCGAAGTCGACGACGAACGCGTTATTGAGATCCGGCCGGACGGCAATGAGCAGATCATCCAGGCCCAGTTTAAGAGCGCGCCGACAAGCGAACCACTAAGTCCTTCGCGCGGAGGAAGCCTCGACAGTCGCGCGGGAGAAATCACGATTTCACCTCGCGTAGTAGCCTGTGCCAGTTGCGGCTCTCGCTTTGCCGAAGGGATAAAGTTTTGTGGACGTTGCGGCAATTCAAGATTCAGATTTTTGACCGAAGAAGTAGCAATTGTCCCGGGCATTGCCGTTAAGCTTGGCCCACCGGCGCCACCGTCAGTTGTCTGCCCGCGTTGTAAGCAAACATATCCGCTTACGATCAGATTCTGCGGCAAGTGTGGCATTCCGATCGGCGCGCCGTCGTCACTCGATTGGAGCCAACCGCGGCCGGTCGAGGTAGTTTGCAAGTCGTGCGGCAGTAGCTATTCAGGCGGCACAAAATTTTGTGGTCGCTGCGGCAAACCTATCAGCGCTTGAGCCTCACTGCGGTTTCCCTATAATGGTGCGAGTCAAAAGTCCGCTGTCTAAAGTCTGGGCTTTGGACGTTGGACTTTAGGCATTAGACTCCCTGCAAGCATATGAAAACCTGCCCCTCTTGTAATCGTACTTACACCGACGCGTCGCTCAACTTCTGTCTGGAAGACGGCACTCCGCTGATCAATACTCCGGCGCCGGGCGTCGATCTAAACGCGACGATTCGCTACACTGCGCCGCGTGATACTGGCCACCCGCCGGCGGAAGTGGTTCGTCAGGCTGTGCCGCCAAGCTACCAGTCGCCTGCTCCGGTCGCCAGTCACGGCTCGGCTTTTGGGCAACAACAGCTGTCAAACTTGTCGGTGCCGGGTC
This sequence comes from Pyrinomonadaceae bacterium, assembly GCA_036009765.1. Classification (GTDB taxonomy): domain Bacteria; phylum Acidobacteriota; class Blastocatellia; order Pyrinomonadales; family Pyrinomonadaceae; genus PSRF01. The sequence goes on from DASYLB010000023.1 coordinate 51,145, forward strand.
GTGCACCCGGGAAATCAAAGGCAATCGGGTGGGTGTTGGGAGGGATTCTGGTTATCGGCGTTATCGGGGTCGGCGCTGTAGTGATGATCATCGCCATTGCGAGCCTGGGCGCAAATTCAAACGCGAACTCAAACCGCGGCAACAACAACCGTATCGTCAACCGCAACGCCAACGCGAACACAAATGTCGCCAATGCAAATACCAACGCGAGCGTTCCTGTCACAGTAACCGACGACTTTTCCGAGCAGAAATGGACCACCGGGAACTACGCATTCGGCGACATCTGGTACTCCGGCGACGAATACCACATGCGTGCTAAAGCGGAAAAGTATTTGGTGATGTACGCGCCTTCCCAGGACTACAAAACTGGAAACGCCACAGTCAGTGTTACGGCGCGTAGCGTTGACGGCACGCCCGCGTCGACCGGGTTTGGTCTGATCATACACGGTGAAAGATCCAAGACTAACGAGCTCGAGGACTACGCGCTGCTGATCTTCACCGGTGCGGAAACGAAGTATGAGATCGTGAAGCACAAGGACGGCAAGCAGACCGCGCTGGTACCCTGGACCAAGACCACAAGTATCCACAGCGGCGCCAGTCCCAATACCCTGGAAGTGCGCGCAAAAGGGACGGACATTACCTTCTATATCAACGGCGAGTATGTCGACCGCATTACCGATTCGGAAAACTTCAAAGGCGGCATTGCCGGGCTCTACACCAGCGACACTACTGAAATTGCGTTCGATGATCTCGAGATAAAGCGTTAGAGCAAACGAGGGGGAAACGGGTAAGGGGGAAGGTAAAGAATCGATTTCCCTTTTCCTCTTACCCTTGACCCCTTTTCAGAACGATGCAAGTCAACTTACGAGTATTGGCTGGCCCTTACGAAGGTCGCGTCTTCTGCTTCACCCAACCCGACACGTTTCTCATCGGCCGCAGTAACGAAGCCCAACTCTGCCTCACCAACGACAAGTTTTTCTCCCGTAATCATTGCCTGCTCGAAATCAGTCCACCGCGATGTTTCCTGCGCGACCTCGGCTCAACCAACGGCACATTTGTAAATGGCCAGCGAGTTGCGGAGGCGTTTCTCGAGAATGGCGCTCACATTCAGGGAGGTGAGACTATCTTGCTGGTTGAGGTGAGTACCGGTGAAATAGTGAGCGCCGCTCCAAACGTGGCTACGTCGGACTATGGAGTCAAGCCAACGATCGTTACTGTAGCCTGCTTGAATTGTGGCCGGCGCGAAGAGGCCCAGGCAGCTTCCGCCGAAGAACATCTGACTTACCTTTGCGAGGACTGCCGCATTGAGCTGAAACAAACTCCGCAACCGATTCCCGGCTACGACACAATAAGAGTGCTCGGGCGCGGCGGCATGGGTTGTGTAATGCTCAGCCGGAATCAAACCAGCGGCAACGCGGTAGCGATTAAGACTCTGCTTCCTGAGTTTGCGGTCAGCGACAAAGCGCTGCGCCGCTTCATGCGTGAGATCGATGTCGCGGCTTCGCTGAAACACAAAAGCATTGTGGAATTTATCGATCGTGGTGTCCACAACGGCGTCGTCTATTTGGTAACTGAATTTATCGATGGCGCAGACGCCGCAAAACTCGCGGACGCGCGCGGCGGCCGGTTACCTGAAGCTGAAACCCTCGAAATTATTTCCCAGACGCTTGATGGTCTCGCTTATGCGCATGCACAAGGCTACATTCATCGCGACATCAAGGATCAGAATATTCTCGTTCGCGGCACTCTGCCGAATCTCTCCGCGAAGCTGACCGACTTTGGACTGGCCAAGAGCTTTACGCAATCAGGTATGAGCGGAGTGACGATGGCCGGCGAAATGGCAGGCACGCTCGCCTACATGTCTCCCGAACAACTCAGAAACTTTCGCGACGTAAAACCGCAGGCGGATATTTATGGGGTAGGAATGACTGCTTACAGTTTGCTCTCGGGACGGCTGGCGTTGAATATCGGCAGGGACACCAGCATGGCCGAGACAATCAAAGCGATCTTCGAGCAACCAGCGATTCCGCTACAACAACGCGCACCGCACCTGCCTGCCGCAGTCTGCGAAATTATAGATCGCGCGCTGGTAAAAGATCCGACCCAGCGTTGGCAGTCGGCCTCGGCGATGCGCAATGCGCTAAGACACGTCGCTTAGTTAACAACCTCCTGCCACTTCCTTCCCGTGGCGCCAAATTGAATTAGCTGCCACCCTCCCAACAAGGCAAGCACGATCGTATAAATCTGAATGTCGGTAAAGCGGGCGACGGGTTGAGTTATCCACGGGACGACATAGACCAGGAGCAAAATAAACTTATACGACGTCGGCAACCATAGTTCGTCCTTGTTTTGCCGGCGGCTAAGAATCTCTGTCGTCAGCAACAGGCTCAACACGACCAGCGTACAGTCGTAGATTCCCACATATACATTGAGAACGAGCCCGCAGGTTATGGTGAGGGCCCAGTCCATAACCGGTTGCTGTGATCGCCTCGAGTTCCACCAAAATTGGACGAGAGATGGCATAGCAATAAGAAACGCTGCAACGGTCATTGCCCATCTGAGGTACGGCGATGGACCCAGCAGGAGTCGAAAGAACGAGTTGATGTCGACGTATTTCCATGACTTTAGCCCGGAGACAACGCCGGTCGAGGCTTTACTGAAATAGAGCAGAGTATTGATGTAGCCCACGCAGCCTTGCTTGCCAACCAGCAGTAACGAAACGACTGCCAGTAATCCAATGCCGGCGACAAAGGCTGAAAGAGTTGAGTAGCGCCGCGTTATCAAGAGCATCGGCACGATCAAAAGAAGCAAGGTCGGCTTGTATGCGCACAACGAAAGTGCCAGGCCACTGCTAATGAAATGGCGCGCGCGCTCCTGATTAATAGCCAGCGCCAGGCAGAAGAAAGCGACCGCCGAAGTTTGGCCACCCGCCAGGCATTCAACCAAAAAAGGCATGAACGAGAGCGCCAGCAGCAGCGCGATGGACCACGCCTGTGCTGGGAAGCCCTCCCAGGTTCTGCAAATTAGCGAGAAGCCCGCGACGTAAAGTGTGATCGACAGGATGATCCAAAGCAGGTAGGCCAGCGGATACGGCACGCGCGCCAGGATTACGAAAGGCAGAATAAAGAAAGGCGCATTGACGTAGGGTAACTGCTCATCAGCGGGCGCGCTGGGAAACTGTTCTTGATAGAGCCGGTGATGAAGTTCGTTGTCGTAGATTTGTTGCGGCTGCCACTGGTTGAAGATTACGCCGGCTACGTAGTACGCGCCAAAGTCAGCACCAAGCGGTGGGCCAAAGATAGTGCGCCCTCTGACGCTGGTAGTAAAAGAGACCACTAACACCGTCAGGTAAACGGCGATCACCAACAGGCAAATGAATCGAACGTACTGTGGTGTCAAACGCCGTTCGACGGTGTCTCGAACCCAGGCTACGATCTTGTCCGGAATATCTGCCATCCGACTTCTACAGCGTCCCGTCGGAAACTCCCGGAGGAAAGGGGAACTGGGAAAACTAGACTCGTTAGCCCTTCCTCGTTACCCTTTCCCCCTTCCCCTTTTTCCCATTCCCAAGTTCCTAGGGCCGCTGGCCTCTGCAAAGTCCCGGCTTCTTCACGCCGGCAGTATCCTGCCCGCCCGCGGCGATCTGCTTGACCGTCCCGCCAGCGCGTAATTCAACCCGACCTGTTTGCACAGTGACAAGGGTATCGCCGCACGTCGTGTCCACCGTGAAGCTGTTGTCTTGAGTTGCATCGGCGACTGCTTCGCCATCCTTGGTTGAAATCCTTGCAGCAGTGCCGCTGCCTGAAGAAAGGCGCACGCGGCCAGACTCCAGCGCGACTTTAATATTCCCGGCGTCGAAACTTATGTTCGCACCAGAACTCGGAAGCAGTTCGACGCGTCCAAGTTTGCCGAGACTGACAACGGCGCTTGAGCCCTTGGCGGTAGTAGTGTTGCTTCCGCTGGTTAATGTGAAGCCGTTATCTACCACGCCTCCGTTGACCTTCACTGTTCCAATTACCGCTAACTCGCCCGAGGGTTGTTGCACGGCAAAACTGGTTACTGCCAAAGTCAAACTTAGCGCAATGGCCAGGATCAAAACTCGACTCAATGTAGATTTCCTAAACATGGATCACCCTCATCTGGATATGATCGACGACACACACAAAACCTCGCCAACTCGTCTGGCAAGTTTTGGTGTTATTGGATCTTGATTTTGTCAGCGTCCACCAAAACCAGTCACGGCTTGCTGGTAATGGTCGCAGCAACGCCTTCGCCCGTGGAAACGCGAACGCTGCCGGCTTCGAGCAAAACCGAAATGCTATTGTCGTCATAGCGCAGTTTCATTCTCGTCTCCGGAAGCGCTTCGACACGGCCAAGCTTCCCCAGGCTAACTACGGCGCTTGATTTTGCCGCGGTCTGCACAGCGTCCCCGGATGAAACGATGTCACCGGTTGCGGCTGGCTTTCCGTTAACTTTGACCATGCCCACCACGGTCAACTGGCCCATTTGATCCTCAGCATGACCGCTCGTCACAACAAGCTGTGTTGCTCCAATAAACGCGATACTCAGTGCCAACGCTAAACATCTTCGGCTCGTCTTTGTCATCATGGTTTCTCCAGTGTTGATTAATTCTTGGTCTGTTCGCCCTGCCATCTACTAAGGCGCAGAAACTTGGACAAAACTACCATCGCCAAAAACATCCGTCGAGAGCCAACGATGCAATGCTCAGTTAGGAAGGGGGCAGAGACTACCAGCGGGCCGATTAGCTCAGGACTCGAAACGCCTTCCGGGAGGCTTGGATCATTTGCTCGATGAATCAAAACAGGGGTTTTTCCGAATGTTTCTAACTTAATTCTTTACTTCAACAAGCTTCGGGACGCATAATACGCCCCAACACCGGCCCAGAGCCGGTGAAACAGTCTAAAGGCTGGCGTTAGCGCAGGCTGACATCCCCGCAGCCCCTGCTTAAGACGGGCCAGAATGCCTGCGCCCACAGGAGAACGGCAATGAGATCCATCTGGAAAGGCCACATTCGATTTCTGTTGGTAGCGATCCCGGTCCGCATTTACAACGCGATCGAGACGGCTGAGAAGATTCAATTTAACCAACTCCACCGCGAGGACTACGGCCCGATCGGCTACGACAAGCGCTGCAAGAAATGCGGCCAGGTCGTGACCAATGACCAGATAACCAAGGGCTATCAGTACGAGCCGGATCGCTACGCTATTGTCGAGCCGGAAGATATTGCCAAAGTCAAAATCAAAACTACCAGGGCGGTAGACATCGTCGGCTTTGTCGATAGCTCCGAGATTCCGACTACGTTTTACGACTCGCCATATTACGCGGGCCCGGATGGTCCGGTGTCTGAGAAGCCGTACGCGTTGTTGCGTGAGGTGATGAAGCAAACCGGTAAGGTGGCAATCGGCAAAGTAGTGTTAAGAGATCGCGAAGACCTGGTGGCAGTGTTCCCGCATGAAGACGGTTTGGTGATGCAGAAACTTCATTACCCAAACGAGTTGCGCAGCATGAACGATGTGCCCGAACTTGATAAGACAGTAAAGGTCGACAAGAACGAAATGAAGATGGCGACCATGCTGGTCGAGCAAATGGTGACCACGCTTGCTGACATTGATACTGTCGATCAGTATCACGAAGCGCTGAAGAACCTGATCGAGTCAAGGATAAAGGGCAAGAAGGTTGTAGAATTTGAGGTTGAAGAACTTCCCAGACTTGATATTATGAGCGCGTTGAAGAAGAGCTTGCAGGCCTCGAATCGAAAGCCGATGGTTAAGGCGGCGCCAGAAACCGCGAAGAAGAAATCGCTAACTTTGGTGAAGGCGGAAGCTAAACCGAAAGCCGTGAAGCGACGAAAAGCGTCGTAGGGTTTTCGTGACGCAAAGTGTTAGTTTTCTCTTAGGTGTAAAGCAAAAAGTTCAAAGCCCTAAGTACAGAGTTCAGTACCGAGGCCCAGGACCAAGACCTAAGGCCAACTAAGAAGAGTTTGCGTTACATCTTGCGTTATAGATGAAAGAAAATAGCAATAAGGTAATATCCTTTCCCTCACGTGTACCCGCGAAGGCTGACTACCAGCGCGTTAAATCCAACTATTCCATTCGGGAAATCAAAGAGCAATTCGGATTGAGTGAACGTACCCTCCGTCGCTGGACCGAACAGGGCATCATTCAAGCCAACGCCGGGACCGGAGTAGACAATTACACTTACGACTTCCAGGCGCTGACGCAGTTTAGACGCGTTCGCGAACTGCGAGCGCTGGGTCATAGCATTCGCCAGATCGAAGCCGAGCTTCAGGGACAGTTGAATCTCTTCCGTGGTCCCGAAGTGACGCGAGTGGCACATCTCCGCACGCCCTTTGAAGAAGCGCTGCTGCTGGACGATCAAAACGATCCAAAGGCGATCGAGTCTTATCTGGAGGCGATCAGTGACGGCGACAATGTTGCCGAAGCTTATTGCAACCTCGGCATCATCAATAAGGATCTGGGAAACGTTAGCAAGGCGTTAGACAACTTCACGCTCGCACTCAAGCATGAGCCGCGTCACGTAGAAGCTCACTACAATTTAGGCAATCTCTATTTCGACGCCGGACAACTTCCGCTCGCGCGCCTTCACTATGAAGCGGCAGCGCAAATCGAGCCACGCTTTTCGCTGGTCTACTTCAACCTTGCCCTCGCGCATTTCAAATTGAATGATCTAACCGCGGCGCTCGCGGCGATTGCCAACTACAAAGAACTGCGCCAGCCTGACGACGAGGAGACGGAAGCGATCAATCAGTTGCTCAAGGCGATGCAGGACCCCCGCGCGACCTGAGCAGCGAAGGTTCCAACTGACATTTCGGCGCATCGGAGCTAGGCCTACCTTTCCGACCCTGAGACTTCGAGACTTTCTCGATTGCTTCACATTGAAAGCCATTCAAGGTGAGATCACAATCTCAACGCCAATCAGCTCGAGGTGAGGAAGGTGGGCTTGCCCCCGCTCTTTTGCTACTTCGAGCCAACAAGAATAGAATCCAGTTCTCTCTCCCAACGCTATAACTTTCAAGGAGGTTCCCCTATGTCAGAAGAGAGATGTTGTGTCCTCATCATCGACGATCACGAAGACACGTCGGAAATGCTCACAATTCTTCTAGGCGAGGAAGACTATGACGTCGTCTTTGCCGCTACGATTCAGGAAGCACTGCAGCTGGCAACGACGCAGAAATTTGATCTTTACGTTCTCGATAAAAACCTGCCTGACGGCAGCGGTCTCGAATTGTGCACGAAACTAAACGAAGTGACGCCCGGCGTTCCCTGCATCTTCTACAGCGGTGACGCTTATGACATTCATCGGGTCGAGGCAATGGCCGCGGGGGCCAATGCCTACGTCGCAAAGCCAGATATCGAAGGCTTGATCGAAAAGGTGAGCCAGCTGCTGGCGAAGCAAGGCTGCGCGTCAGCGACGTAGAAGAGTCGTCCGGTGAAGAGTGAAACGTGAAAAGTCAGAACTCGATCCCTTCTTACTTTTCACCTTTCACTTTTCACTCTCCACCGGCGCTTTGCGCCTCGCCTTGACACTGCATCTTACCCACGTATAATTTTTCTTCGCTTAATGGGCCGATAGCTCAGTTGGTAGAGCAGCTGACTCTTAATCAGCGGGTCGCAGGTTCGAGCCCTGCTCGGCTCACCATTATTTAGAAGATTAAACGGCAGGTCCGCTTGAAGGAGCCTGCCGTTTTTTCTTTGCCGTCGGACGTAATGAGCGGGGCGAGCCCGCCTTCCCGACCCTGAGACTTCTAAATTCTCTCGATTGCTTCGCATTGAAAGCCGTTCAAGGTGAGATCTCAATCTCAACGCTAATCAGCTCTGGGTGAGGAAGGTGGGCTCGCCCCCGCTAAACAAGTTATGCGAAAATGCTGATCGCACTAGCAACAACTAACAAATTCTATGCGCCCCCAAACAAATAACTGCTCCAGATTCTCACGTAATCAATTCACAAGGGGCCTTCAACTCGGCCGCGCGCTACTGCTGTTAGCGACTGCCGGCATCACGGTGGCCCATGGACAAATTGCCCCAGCACCTTCGCGTACTCCGCCTTCTGCACCATCGCCGGCGGCAGTGCAACCGCAGCCGGTCTCAACGCCGCAATCGGCCGCCGATGAAAATGAGTCCGAGCGTTCGGACACAGTAACTGGCGGACACATAGAAGTAGCGGAGTTTGCCCCAAACGAAGCAAACATTCGGCTCACACTAAACATACCTTCGTTTCGCCTTACGCTCTGGCAAAACGACAAAGAGGCCAAGTCGTACTTCATCGGCGTGGGCATGAAAGAACATCCGCTCTACATCGGTGACCGCGAAGCACGCGAACTCATTTGGAATCCGGCCTGGATTCCGCCTGACAGCGATTGGGTGCTCGAGATGAAAGGCGTGACACCCGGTGAGATAATCAAAGCCAGCGATCCGCGTAACCCACTCGGCAAAATGAAAATTCCTTTGGGCAATCATTACCTGATTCATCAGGCGCGAGGAATGGGAGACGTTGGCAACCTTGTCTCACACGGTTGCGTGCGCATGCCGCTTCCGGATCTCTACGATCTCGCGGACAAGATCATTGCCGCGCGGAGTGCGCCCGTCTCGTCAAAGCGAATCGCAGCGGCCAAACGGAGTCAAAGAACTCTGGTCGTGAGACTCGAAGAACCGGTGCCGATGGACATCAATTACGACACGCTGGTCGTCGAGGATGGCATGCTCCACATTTATCCTGACGTTTACCTGCGCGGAACTAACCGGCCGGCGCAACTGCGCGCCGAGCTACAAGCTGCGAACGTTGACGTTTCAAATCTGAACGACGATACGATTAGAAAAATGCTGCGCAAGGTGAACCGCCGCTCGCAGTTCGTCGTCGAAACGCGCAGCATCGTTGCAGGACGCGCGCTTGAAGATGGGAAGGTAGTTCCTCTGATACCGAAAAAACAGAAGGCAGGGGCTGGAGCAGGAGCAGCAAGGGCGAAGCAGTAAGCAGTGAGCAATGGGGAGTGAACAGAAAACTCGGCCTCCTGCTCCAGCCCCTTGCCTTTGCCTACTTCACATATTCCCAGTGCCAAGGTTCATAGCAGTAGGGACGGAAGCCATAACGTTCAGCGTTGCGCACCAGCCATTGATAAACGCGCGTCTGTACTTGCAACGCCCGGTTTGAATCCTGAGTATCAACCGCTTCCCCACCGACATAAAGATCAAGCGCCCGCCCGGTAAAGTGGGGACTGTTGACTGCTAGTCCGGCACTGCCCGCACCCGGCGCTTCCCGTCGCAACTTCTCCTGATACTCTCGCGAACGAAATGCCGAGATGATTTTCAGATATTTCTCAGCCGGCGCGAGTTCACCTCGGCCGGCACGAGCGAGTCCGAGTGAACGGTCGGCCACGGCCGCAGCGACCATGCGTTTGTAGGCAGCGTAGGTTTCGCGATGAACCTGGCGCAGTTCTTCGGCACGCGTCGGATCGTAGAAATCTGAGATCGGCGCAGTGAGCAACTGATCAGGTTGCGCGGGTGTGCGATCTTTCAAGCGCGCTTCCTGCCACGCTGCGATCATCTTGTATAGCGTTTCCGCGTCAAGAATCCCGCTGGAGTTAAGACCCGACTTTGCCTGCCATTGAGCGACCGCGGAGGCAAACCTCTTGCTGTCGGGTTCGTGGTTCGTATCAATCAATTGCTTGATAAGTAGGGTGTAGAGATACCAGCCGTGTTGCGGCTTGCCGCCAAATGTCCAGTTCAAATCGGTACTGAGTTGTTGGTTGGTTTTGGCTGTAACAGAGCCGCCGGATTCAGCAGTTTCTTTCGATTGGCTACGACCCAATTGCGGTGTGAAACCAAGAACCGCAAATAACAATCCGATGATGAGGCATAATCCTGTGATGTACGCGGTGTGTTGCTTCATATCTTGATAACCGGCGCCTGGTCTTTTCTAAGGCGAAGTCCCTGAATTCTGTCGATCCATTTCTTCCTGCTTATGCAAGGCGTGCTCGATAGTTGAAAAGCTGTGCTTCAGCCGGTCGCGAAAAGCCTGTGGTATTCCCGCCGGGTATTTCTCGGGATGTTGCATCATGTAGTTTGCGATAGAAAAAGTCGCATCGCGCATGGCCCGCAGGTTACGCGTGTGCTTCTGGTCGTGGCGGCGACAACTGATCAAAGTTTTCTCAACAATCGCCAATGGGTAACGAGCGAGCACCCGCATAAAGAACTCAAAATCCTCGCTGTACAAAATCGTCTCATCAAACAGGCCGACCGTTGCAAACACCTCGCGCCGGAGCAAAGCATCTGAGCAGGAGGGCAGAAACCTGGGAAAGAAATCGCCTCCAATCTTCGGGAAGTAGCTACATTCCTTCCTAAGCGTTCTGCCGCTGTAACCTGCCCATCTTTGCTCCGCCTGTTCTCCGGTGTTTTCCAAAATTACTGCTCCATCCTCGACGATCCGAAAATAGCAAGAGACTATACCGGCATCGGGACAGGCTTGAATCGCTGCCCACTGCAACTCGATTTTCTCAGCATCCCACTGGTCGTCAGAATCCAACAAAGCAATCCACTGCCCAGTGCACCGTCTGAGTCCGGCGTTTCGGGCGCTGGAAATTCCCCGTTGCGCTTCTGCGACAACAATGGCTCCCAGATCCGCGGCAATTTGCGCGGTTCGATCGGTGCAGCCGTTGTCCACCACGATGATTTCCGCAACTTGCCGCGTCTGAGCGCGCACACTTGCGATCGCTTCGCCGAGAAAGCGCTCAGCGTTGAGAGCCGGTATCAGAACTGAAATTGGAAGTACGGCACTCATTTCTTTTATTGGATGCTATTTCACGGCCTTGCGGCGCTTTGACGTGTATCGTCGGAATATTAACTCCGCCCTCACCCGATCTCGAATCTGAATCATTGCATTCACCAACCAGTTCGACTTGATACGAACCTGCTTCTGCTTCTTGAGTTCCTTGTCCAGACCCTTCTGACAAAGCTCGACCCTCTCCTGTTGCAGAGTCTCGAGTTCGGGCTTGCCCTGAACATGAGGAGCCTGCGCCTGATAAATTCGCAACGCCGATCGCAACATCATGTCGCGTTTGCCGGAAGTGTTCGAGCCGTGCCTCCGGTGTTGCAACACTACTTTGTCGTGACATTGTATTGAGTGTGATCTGGCAAGACGCAGGTACAACTCAAAATCGTCGCAGCCCGGCACCGACGAATCAAAACCATCGACCGCTTCCAGGATGGAACGGCGGAACATCACCTGCCCTACCGTGCCAATGTAATTAGAGTGGAGGAAAGCCCGATAGTGATCACTTTGAATACAGTTGATGGGTGGCGACGGCAGCGACGTTCCAGTTTTTGAAATTAGTTCCCACTGCCCGGAAACAAAAGCAACGTCAGGATTCGCTTTGAGAACCGCAACTCCGAGGGTCAGCGCGTCAGGTAATAGACGATCGTCCGCATCGAGAAACACCAGGAATTCACCGCGACTCGCAAGCAGACCCGCGTTCCGCGCCGGCGCGATGCCGAGGTTGGCCTGATGCAGATATCGTACTTCCGCAAAGCTTGATACCACCTCCTTCGTGGAGTCAGTCGATCCATCGTCAATGACGATTATTTCAAGATTGCGATAGCTCTGACTTCGAACACTTTCTATCGCTTCAGCGATGAAATGTCCGTAGTTGAAGGTAGGAATGATTACTGATACTAACGGAGCGGCGCTCAAGTGTACTTCCTCCGACTTTTTCGAAACCCGCGTTGCTCGAGATGTTCCTCGCTAGTTACTCCTCAACTGAACTTCAGTCTGCCCAGGCCCCTGGCTAGCAGATAGTTGAAGTGATGGAACCGCAGTCGCGGATACTTCCTGATGATGTCATTCCATTGATTCAACGATAGAGCTCGGTTTTGCTCACGTTTCGCCGGCTTCCCAACCCGCGCCGGTTCCAGGTGCTTGCAGAGACTAAACAGTTGCTGCTTGAGGTCCACAGTGGGCTGAATTTCCCGCGCTGCCTTGCGCACCGGCAGGTAAATTGGATCATAGACAAGCTGGTACAGAATGATGAGCCGATCCAGGATCAACGGCTCATCCATCGTTGAAAAAGTGGCAGCGTTACGATGCACCCTAAACGTGGCAAGGCTCTCATCAAGATAGTGAAGACCGGCGTTAGTCGCAATTCTCATCCAATATTCCCAATCGACGAGCTGCCTGAGTTCGGGATTGAAGCGTCCGAACCTCTTCACAACCGAATGGTGAAACATGACTGCCGTGGGTTCACCGATACAGTTAAGCGTAGGGTACACAGCCGCGTGCGACGCAAACTCCGCCGCCCCGATCGCGCCGGTCGCGTTAGGGAAGCGAGCAGCTAACTCGTTTTCTGTGACATAGCGTACGAACGAATTCTTAAACTCCACGGGCAGGTCAGACTCAAACTGGAAATCTCTTTGGCAAGCTACCAGAGCTGCACCGGATCCTTCCGCCAGTTCGAGCAAGCGCTCGATGCAGGTCGGGTGCAAGTAGTCGTCCTGAAAAAGAAACTTAATCCATTCGCCGCCGGCCAACTCCAAGCAGCGGTTCCAATTTCCCACGAGTCCCAGCCGCTGCGGATTTTGGTAAGCGCGAACGCGTGAGTCTCCCTGCGCGAATTCTTCGACGATCTGAAACGTATCATCGCTCGACGAATCGTCGACAATCAACAGTTCAAAATCGCTGTACGTCTGTGTCCTGGCACTTTCAATTGCCTGACGCAGATAAGTTGAGCCGTTGTAAGTTGGAATACAGACACTTACTTTGCTACGAAATTGATCAGTCATCTGTGGGGAACCTACTGCAGGTAGGCACGAAACCTGGCGAACAAGTATTTCCCCAGGCGAGTCCTGGATCCTTGAATGACTTCGGCTTTGCCTAAAAGTCGCAAAAAGTTATTGCGACGCGTAGCGTCGAACTTTGCTGTCGACAACGACTCTTAAGGCAAAGCCAATGACGTCATTACTTCTTGCGTGGCACTTTCAGACTGAGCTTGATCACTACACCATCGCGAATCAGATCGTCAGCCTTCCCGGCGTAGACTATTCCAAAATCCTTGCGGTTGATCGAGAACTCGGCATTCACAGCCACGCTATCCGGCGCCGCCTTGATGGTTGCCGGAAACGAGATCGATTTCTTCACACCGTGCAAATCAAAATTGCCGGTGATGGTATAGGAGTCGCCGCCAGCTGCTGCCGGTTCGATCCTGGTGGAGACAAAGATAGCTTTGGGAAACTTTGCTACGTCGAAGAAATCAGGCGTCTTCAAGTGGCCTGTAAGTTGATCATCGTCGGCGACGACTGAACTCGTTTCGATATCGATCGTCACGTGACTAGCGGCGATATTGCCGGGATCCAGATCGATCTCACCGGAAAACTGCTTGAACGATCCGTTGTGGCTCCTCGTCACTTTCGAAGCAACAAACTCCACCTTGGAATTCTCGGGCGTTATTGCGAGTTTTTCCGTTCCTGTCGACTTTGGCGAGCTCGACTCCTGCTGCGCATTACCGACAACAGCTTTCTCCTTGTTTGCAGACGGATCTGAACAACTATAAGCGAGCGCCGCAATGATCATTACGATAGCAACTGATAAACGACTTCTCATCTTCATTCCTCTCTCTGGCTTCACAAACGGTTGATGCTGGTGGGGGCTTGTTGAGACTGCATCCGCACAATCGCTACAGGTACGACAACCACCAGTCACGACGCCGAGCTTTGACGCCGGCAAACCACCTGCACAACGGATACAGCAATAGTACCCCGACAAGCCAGCAGGCATAAACCACGGCCAGGTTAAATCCTACGCCCGGCGGCGGCACAACCCCACCCGGCATACTGCCCAACATCCAACGCCAAGGTTTGCCGGCAGCGAAGTGCAGTGCAACTGCAATCAAGTGCGCCATGGGCCACTGCAAGAGATAGAAGAAAAGCGGCACGCGTCCGAAGGTAACAAAACAGTTGCGCATTCGGTGCCGGCGCAGTAGCCCGGCTGTGTAGGAGGGCTTTGCGTTGTTCACTTCAGACGACGATTCAAACCTGGCCAGCACCAACAACGCCGGACCGAGCGTCATCAAGAGAAATAGCAGCGACGGCGGATACTTGCTCGTATTCAGAAATGAAAGAAGTGTGAAGGCGGTGGTGCTCTGTCGCGACCAGTGCGAGGAATCGCCGTAGATGTTGATAGCGCGCAGCACAACGAAGAGTAGCGTGGCAACGGTTCCAAGACGCAGCAAAAGCTCTCGCCGCCGCGCGGCGTCAAATTTGTAGATAGCGCCAAACGCGTATCCGGCGGCCATCACACCAATCCACGGAATGAGCGGGTAAAGCACAAACAGCCATGGACTTCGCAAACCGGCGCTAGGAAACAACTCGAACGGCTGGTGTAGGATGATGAATAACTTCGCGCCATAACTGGGCACTGGGCCGTCAGGCGGGCGCCAACCTTCTACATGAAAACGGTCGAGCAGATTGTGAAGCGCAATCATGAGAATGCCGAAGCCGGCGACAACACGCAGTGGCAAGTGAATCAAGACTGCCAACACAATCATGGAGACGCCAATCACCCAGATCACCTGCATCATCAATCCCTGCGAGGTATAGTCGAGACCGAAGGTCGCCCCAAATCGCACCAGCGTGAATTCGAGCAGGACTAACCACAAACCGCGCGTGATCAAGAAGCGTGACAAGTCTCGCTTGCTCTTGCCGCGAGCAAACTGCAGGTAAGCTCCGGTTCCGGCGAGGAAAACAAAGATAGGCGCGCAGAAGTGTGTAATCCAGCGGGTGAAGAAGAGGGCAACGTTGGTTTGACTCAGATCAGTTGGATCAAACTGGTAGGCGGCGGAATGGACGAAGTCGCGCGTGTGGTCCAACATCATCACAACCATGACGATGCCGCGCAGCAGATCGATGGAGTCGATCCTGGTTGCCTTTTTGTTAACGATTTCCGGTTCCACTCTCACTACCCTGGTTAAGGCGCGAGGTCCTCAACCAACACAACCGATTCGCCGGTGATTACAACGTCGCCGTTTTGATTTTTGGCGACGCCAGCGAGCGTAATGATCTGCTTGTCCTCGCGAACGTGCTTTGCAGTAAGCGTGGCGGTGATGGTGTCTCCGGCAAAGACAGGCGCTACAAACTTGAGCGATTGGGAAAGATAAATCGCGCCCTCACCGGGTAGCTGATGGGCGATGATTGGTGAGAACAACGATCCGGTAAGCATGCCGTGGCTGATCGGTTTGCGAAAGCGAGTTCGGCGCGCGTGCTCTTCATCGAAATGCAGCGGGTTGTGATCGCCCGACAGATCGCCAAACGCCTGAATGTCGGCATCGGTGATCCTTTTCGTAACCGAAGCGCTGTCACCAACTTTGATTTTCATTTCCTGTTCCGTAGTGGTTTACGAAATCCTCTGTGCACCCTCTGTGTTCTCTGTGACTCTGTGGTGAGCGTTTTAGCTAACGTTTATTACCACAGAGACACAGAGGACTCAGAGGCTGCACAGAGAAAAACTGAAATTAGGCCACTGCCGATTGTTCCCTCTTTCCTAAACCAATTCTATCACTCGCACCGAGAGTAGTTCTGGCAAGTTGCGCAAGGCCTCGAGCGTCGTTGCATCGGCGGCGACATCCACCTCAATCACAGCCATCGCTTGCCCGCCGCGCTCACGACGTCCGAGATGAAAACGGCTGATGTTGACCCCGCGCTCGCCAAGTATCGTTCCCACTCGACCGATCACACCCGGCACGTCGCGATTGCGCATCACCAGCATGTGTCCCCGCGGGGTCGCCTCGATATGGAAGCCGTCGATCTCGGTGATACGCCCTTCGCGCGCTTGTTCGCCGAAACCAAAGATCGTTCCCGCCAACGACTGTTCGATGTCATTACTCAAGACGCGAGTACGAATCGCAGGGACGAAATCCGCGCCGCCACGAAAATAACTGGTAGTAACCTTGATGTCGCGTTCTTCCGCGATAAGAAATGCATTGACAGCGTTGACTCGCGCGCTTATGTCGCGTAGCAGTCCAGCCAGGAACGATCTCGTTACCGGCGCGGCGTTTAGGTCGACAAGTTCACCCGCAAGTTCGAGTTTCACTTCGCGCACTGCGCTGTCAACGAGTTGCGCTTGAAAACGCCCAAGCTTCTCGGCCAACTCGATGTATGGTCGCAGCACCGCCAGCTCTTTTGTTTCCAGCGAAGGAACGTTCACGGCGCCGCGTAAAGCGCCGCTTAACAGGTAGTCACGCATTTGCTCGGCGACTGTGAATGCTACGCCTTCCTGCGCCTCTGTTGTTGAGGCGCCGAGATGCGGAGTGGCGATAACTTCGTCGAGCAACAACAAAGGATGATCTGACGCCGGCGGTTCTTCAACAAAAACATCCAGAGCAGCGCCGGCCACCGTGCCCGCTTTGATCGCGTCGTAAAGTGCGCTCTCATCCACTAAGCCGCCACGCGCGCAATTGATGATGCGAACTCCCTTCTTCATCAGCGCAAAGGCATCTCGACCGACGACGCCGCGTGTCTCCGCAGTCAGCGGCGTGTGAACAGTGATAAAATCCGCGCTCGCAAACAATTCGTCGAGCGGCGCCAACTCAATCTCCGCATCGCGGGCCTGTTCGGGCGCGATGAACGGGTCAAAAGCAATTATCTTCATGCCAAATGCACGCGCGCGCGCCGCAACTGTGCGCCCGATTCTGCCCACGCCGATAACGCCCAGCGTTTTACCCTGCAGCTCGACCCCGATGAAAGCTTTGCGTTCCCAGCGGCCCGCTTTAAGACTGCTGTTGGCTTGCGGAATGCGGCGAGCTAAGGCGATTAGCAACGCGATGGTGTGTTCGGCGGTGGTGATCGTATTACCGTCAGGCGCATTCATTACGACAATGCCACGCTCGGTTGCCGCCGGCACGTCGATGTTGTCGACACCAACTCCGGCCCGACCGATAACTCGCAGGGCAGTCGCCTTGTCCATCAAATCGCGCGTGGCTTTAGTTTCACTACGCACGACCAACCCGGCGCAACCTTCCAAAGCCGCGATCAGTTCGTCAGGATTGAGACGAACACGTTTCTCGACGAGGAAGCCGGCATCGCGTAGAGGCTGAAGACCCGACTCGCTAACATCATCGGCGACAAGAATCTTAATTGGTGCAGTGGTCATCGATCTTTCTTGCTTGGGATTAATCCGTTAACTGGTGTAAAGAGGTGGTATGGTAACAGTCTGTTGAGTGGTTACAAAATTGACCGGCCAATGCGCTGACAGCTCAGCGCACTCCAAAGAGTTTGTGAGGACAACTGATGGAAATTTTCGTTTACCGGACAAATGCGTCTCAAGTTGAGGAGGGCTTTACGGCGGAGCAACTTCCGGAGCTGCTCAAAGACGAGCGAGCAGTGATCTGGGTTGATATGCCTCAACCCACGCAAGCTGACGAGGATGTGCTGCTCAATGTCTTTCACTTTCATCCGCTCACCGTTGAAGACTGCCGTGAGAACCGTCATTATCCCAAAGTCGAGGAGTTTCCTGGTTATCTCTATCTAATCGTGCACGGAGTCAGAGCAGACACGAGTCCCGACCACTTCAACACCATCGAACTCGATGCGTTTCTTGGGCCAAACTATGTAATCACATATCACCACGACGAGTTTCGCAGTATCCAAAATGTCAGGCAGCTAATACACACCACTCCCATTGCTTGTCAGCGCGGAGCAACGTTCCTGCTGCACCAGATTCTCGATCAAATTGTGGATTACTACTCGCCGGTGTTGGACGATTTCGACGACCGCATCGACCAGCTGGAGGACGGCATCTTTCATCTAAACCGCCCCAATAATGCGGTGCTTGAAGACATCATGGATCTGAAACGCGGCGTGTTGCGGCTGCGGCGAATCTCGGCGAAACAGAGAGAAGTGTTACTCAGAATGAGCCGCGGCGAATTCTCCCTGATCGATCAACAGATGCTGCCTTTTTATCGAGACGTTCACGATCACATTGTGCGGGTCACCGATTTGGCGGAGAGCTATCGAGATCTTATCAGCGGATCGCTCGAGGCGTATTTATCAGTAGTCTCAAACCGCATGAACGAGATCATGAAAGTGCTCACGATCTTTTCGGCGATCATGCTGCCGTTGACTTTCATTGCGGGCGTTTACGGCATGAACTTCGACAACATGCCAGAACTCCATTCTCGCAACGGCTACTTTGCAGTCTGGGGAATCATGATTACTGTGGCGTTGGGAATGCTGTTCCTGTTTTGGAAGCGCGGCTGGATAGGCAGTGGGCCGTCTCAGAAAAAAGCTAAGGACGAACCGTCATCGGAAGGGGTAACGGGGAAGGGGTAAGACGGCAAAAGAAGGCTATCACTTCCCCTTTTACCCTTTCCCCATTTCCCCATTTCTACATCGGCCCTGCGTTTTTGCTCTCGTCAGGTCCGTCAAGGGCGCCATCAGGTGACCGGATTTCCGAGCCTTCAGAATTTTCCGTTTCTTGGCCAGTCACCTGCTCTTCTTGTTCGATGTCTGCAAGTGTTTTGTCGCTGGTCGCCTCAGAATCAGCAACTGGCCGATTTGGCTCGGGCGTTTTTCGTTCCTGCATTTCTGCCCCCCTAGAAAGACCGAGTTATTACCGCGCCGATGGCGACCACGATCGCTGCGTACAAACCGGCGACAATATCGTCCGCCATTATTCCTAAACCTCCCGGAAGTGATTCCATCTTACGAGCTGGATATGGCTTAACGATGTCGAAAAAGCGGAAAAGTATGAACGCCAAAACGAGTAGCGGCCACGCCGAAGTTAGCGAAGCAAATGGCACGGCAATCAAAGCGAGGTATTGGCCCGCAACTTCGTCGATGACCACTTTGCCCGGATCTTTTTTCCCTGACAGCCTTTCAGTACGGCTCGCCGCCCAGGTTCCAACCAACGTTACGAGCAACACGACAAACAGCTCGATAGCTACGACGCTGTAATAAATCCGGTAAGCAGAGTCCTCGAAATGTCTCCCCTTTGAGCTAGAAACGAGATCCAAAACGACGCTACGCACCCAGACAAAAAGAGCAAGCCCCACCAACGATCCCATGGTGCCTGGCGCAATTGGGAAGTAACCAACGCCGCACGTGGCGATTGCCAGCGCGAGGTAGTCCGTTGCCGAACGCTTTGATCGTGAAACCGCGACTACTGCCGGTGGATTCAGGTCATCGCCGGATTCTTTGACAGTGCTCATGCGTTAGTAGAGATTGAAGTTGTACTCGAGTTGAATGTACATCGAGACTTCTCGACCGTCCTTTATTGCCGGTGTGAATTTGATTTCTCTGGCAGCACGTAGCGCGCTTTCCGTCAAACCGTGCGGTAGTTTTGCCATAACCTTCAGGCCGGTGACTTCTCCTGAGCTCGAAAGGACACCACGAAGAATGACCGTTCCGATCACAGCATATTTTCGCGCCGGCTCCGTGTATTGTGGTTCGGGTTTGGCCAAAACGCGCGCCTTCGCTGTTACTTCTCGGCCGGTGAAAACACGGTTGTAGTCTGTACCACTACCGTTTGGCCCGCTCGGTGTTTCGCCGCCGACAATTTTGCGGTCGCCACCACCGATATTTCCTGAACCGGGGCCGATGCCCGAGCCTGTATGCACTCCAACTGACGGTGGCATGACTACCGGTTGGCCAAGAGTGGCTGTCGGCAAGCGTTGACCGACTCCCATTCCAGATCCGGCGCCAGAAGGAGGTGGAAATCTAACAGGTGGACCAACTGATGAGTCTTCCTGTAGCGAGGTCGCCACTTGCTTGCCCGGCAGCTTCAGGCTGAAGGAGTTGATGAAGCGTTGGGTGCCGGCGCTGGTAGGCTCAGCATTCAAAACTGTCAAGACATAGGTTTGTTGCTCCGCAATATAGAAGCGCGTCAGTCCGGGTTTATTACCTAAGACGATCAAATACTCGCGCCCTGGCACCACTTTGCTAAGCTCGCCGTGGTAACTCATTTGAGATATCAACCCAGGCTCTTTTGGAATTTGATCGCGGAGTGGTTTAAGGAGCGAGTCCCAAACAACGTCAGCGCAAGCGTCAAGGTAAGCATCCTGGTCCATTAAGTTGCTGTTGTAGCCCTTGTTATCCAGCGACCAAACAGCGTAGTCGATGCCATCACGAGTCGCCTGGTAAACACGCCCCTCAACATTGAGCCGGTCAAAATTGTTCTGCTGCAATTTCGCCGGCGGCACTGCCGGCATTTGAATCGTGAACAGCTCGTTCTTTGGCGACACATCCACCCAACCATCAGCCGCTTGGGCGCTAACGGTCTGAAAGTAAGCGCAGCTAAGAATCAGGAAAACCAAAACTGTGAGATGTTTCATGTCACTAACTCCGCAGTGGGAAGCAAAGTTTGGCCGTTAAGATATGACTTGTCCTACCAAATCATACTCATGCGCGGCAGTGATCAGCACGTTAATCATTGAACCGACCTCGGGCTCAAAGTCCTCAGGGGCATCGTTAATCAGTACGCAGCCATCGATATCGGGCGCCTGCGTTTCCATTCTTCCCTGCCACAACAGATCGCTCTCGCTTGATTCGCCCTCGAATATCACGCGCACCCGTTTGCCAATCATCGCCTTGTGTTTTCGTTTGGCGATCTTTGCCTGCTCTTTCATCAAGCGTGCGCGACGTTGCCGGGCGATCTTCGGATCGACTTTGTTCGGGAGTTCGTAAGCCGGCGTGCCTTCCTCGTCCGAATAGGTGAACACGCCAACGCGATCGAATTCAACGTTTTTCACAAACCGGAGCAGCTCTTCAAAGTCTTCATCAGTCTCCCCGGGGAAACCAGTGATAAACGTCGTGCGCACGGCGATCTGCGGCACGCGATCGCGGACGCGCTTGATCAGTTTCTCGAGCGAAGCGCGATTGCCGCCGCGCTTCATCAGGCGCAAAACATTCTGCGACGCGTGTTGCAACGGCATGTCGAGATACTTGACGGCCTTTGCTTCTTCCGCCAGCACGTCAAGAAAACCATCGCTGATGTGCGTCGGATAGGTATACATCACGCGCACCCACTCGATGCCGTCAGTGTGTGACAGCTCGCGCAGCAAATGCGCCAACGCGTCTTCTTTGCCGAGGTCTTCTCCGTAGCGCGATGAATCCTGCGCTACCAGAATTAATTCCTTGACCCCTTCTTCGGCGAGTTGATGGGCTTCTGCAACTATGGAGCCCAACCGGCGGCTGCGAAAGTGCCCGCGCATTTGCGGAATGAAACAAAAGGCACACGGACGATCGCAGCCTTCAGCGATCTTGATAAAGGCGTAGTGGCTTGGTGTCGCCAGAACGCGCGGGGTTGATTCATCGTAAAGATAGGTGGAACTTTGATTGCCAAGCGCGATGATTGGAAGTGAACGCGTATCCGTTTTCGGATCACAGACCGCGAGAATGTCGTTGATCTGGCTGGTGCCGATAAAGGCATCAACTTCAGGGATACTTGCTTTCAAGTCATCGCGATAACGCTCGACCAGACAGCCGGCGACGACCAATCGGGTCGCCTTCCCGTCACTCTTCAAACGCGCCGCTTCGAGAATCGTGTCAATCGACTCCTGCTTGGCGGATTCGATGAAGCCGCAGGTATTAACCACCACGGTGTCCGCTTCGCTTGCGTCAGCGGTTAGTTCATAACCATTCGCCTTGAGCTGCCCCATCATCACTTCGCTGTCAACGAGATTCTTGGGACAACCGAGACTGATAAATCCAATTTTCATATCCGGTACATCTTGCTGCTAATGCTTCGGGAACTCTATCAAAATGAGCTACACTCAAGTTCAAATCTCACTGGAGGGCCAAAATGATTACCTCAAAACTCAGAAAGATAATTCAGGAATTATCAACAGAGCACTATTTCCGTTTGCAGTTCGTTGAAACCAAAGCGCGCCAGCTGTTGGAGTATTCCCAGGGTGGGGCGCATCTTACCTTTACACCTCACGGCGTATCTCACATTTCGGCAGTCGAACAGAACTATGAATGGCTTATTACAGATCAGGACCTGGAAACTTTTAATGCCTCTGAGCTCTTCTGCTTGCTATGTGCGACCTTTTTTCACGATGCGCTAATGATACCACGGCGATTGGGCGATGAGACTGCAGCCAGAGCACAGCACACTCAACGAGCAAACGATTTCCTGATCGAGCATCGCGATCTGATCGGTCTCTCTATACATGAAGTCGACGCTATTTCCGAGGTCATCAGGGCACACGCAGTCTATGATTTGACCGAAATCAACGAGCGAGTCGTCTTAGGCAACCAGATCATCGATCTCAGAAAATTGGGAGCCTGTCTTTCCCTGGCGGATATTTGCCACGCTGACAGTTCGCGCGCGCCAGAGGTCGTATTCAGGCAGCTGGATCTTAATGAAGAGAGTCAATACCACTGGAAACGCCATCTGCAAATATCAGGAATAACCAGACAAGAAGACACCATCCTGATGAGCGCCCTAACCTTTAGCGACCAGGGTAGTGAAGCGGTAAGTGACTACAAAGACGAAATCGAGCAGCAACTGGAAATCGTTCGCCCTTACTTTGACAAAGTTTTACGCCCAATTAGACGGGTTGAGTTAACCGATAAGAGATTGGAGTCGCCACTCGATCAGACCTTACAATTCCACACCAATACACCAGCGCTTCTAAAAATATTAATAGAAGGAGTTTATGACCGAGAGGATGTATTCGTTCGCGAGTTGGTACAGAACAGTCTGGATTCTTGTTTGCTAAGACGGGCAAAAGAACAACGCCGAAATGTTCAATATACGCCCCAGATTCTCCTAACGGTTTTTTACGAGGGCGACAAGTGTCGGGCTTTTCGAATCGATGATAATGGCATCGGCATGGACTTGAACGACGTGCGCGACACGGTCCTGTGGATCGGGAATAGTATTTCTTCGCGGGATGACGTGATCACTCTTTTGAATCAAACCGTTCAGAAAAACCTCATCGCAACATTTGGTATCGGCCTCCTGTCGTGCTTTAAGGCTTCCAACAACATCCTTGTTCGAACATGTAAAGAGAATGGAACTCCTCTTCAGTTCACGCTAACGGGTGTTGCAGATAATGTAAGGCCGGAAAAATCGACAGATACACTTGTCGGCACGAGCCTCGTGGTTCTAATAGCTCCCGACAAGCCCGCCGAAATAGATCCAAATGATGCGATTGAGTATTACTTCAGACAAGTGAAGCAAGTTGATCTAAAAGTTCTGGGGCTCGAGTGGGATGGAAATCCGGAAGGGCGCAATCGGGAAGAGCTGTTCAAAATGGCTCGAACAGCTGACCTTGTACCAAGGACACCTTATTTCGTGCCGGATCCCAGCTGCATAGGCGTCAATCTGCTTGGAGAGGATTTTAGCGGCTCGCTCTGGTTTGATCGAGACTCCGTCGATACTGTCGTGGATTATGAAGGCTCTGTCGATATATTAAATGAGGGTATCTTCGTAGCGAATGAACCGACCGGTGACTGGTTTCCCGACTGCACGGCCTTTTGCGATGGCGTTCTCAATTTTTCCTCTAAGGCTATAACGCTGCCGGCCAGCCGTGACCGAGTGATCAAAAATGAAGTATTTCGCGCGAGACGTATCGAGTTAGGTGAAAAGAGTTTCGCGCTCGTCGATGAGTTAGTCAGGTTAACGCATCAGGACCACAGCGACCGGGATTATGCCGCTCTAATACTCTCCTATATTCATTCGAAATTGGATGATTCTCTGACTGATCGCTTTCTGCGGCGTCTAGGCTCGTATCGCGTCAAGCTCTTTAAGCAAGAAGACCGAGAATCGTTGGACGACCTTAAAGCCACCGAACCACCAATCTTCATACAATACAAAAAAGGCACTTTTGTCGAAGACTTAACTGTTATTGATGGCAAACAGCTTTACCATAAGGAGGACGACCTTACTGAACTGCAAGCGGCAATGATGGCACAAGAAGGACAGGTGGTCGTCAGTGCAGTTCGCTCAGACGTGCGTAAAACAGCCTCCGGCTCGATATTGGAAGCAAATCTCATCATTGCATTTTTTGAAGATGCTGGGGTTGAGACGGTGGATCTTGCCGAAGAAAACGTCCTGGAAAACAAGTATCGGTCTATGCCGATTCCGAGTTCTGTTCGACGTATCGTAGGAAATACGACGAAATTTGTCGAGGTTCCCGGCTTGCCGAACAAAAGAGGTTGGAAAGTTGGCAATGAGTTTTGGATCAATCTTGCTAATCCCACAATGCGCAAAGTTTATGACGTTCTTCAAATGGAACCATTGAACGTGGGAAACCTTAGACTTATCACGATCCTCTTCACAGTAATGTCATACCGGCTGGATGATGCTGTGCAAAAAATCGCAGATTGGCTGGGTTCTAACGATGACTAAGTTAACCGGTTCGCAGATGGCGCCACTTTTTCAGAACTGGTAAATCGGAATTTTTCATGACTAGTAAATCGTAAATAGTAAATCGTGAATACAAACAGTCTTCTGCTTTCCGCTTTCCACCTACTTCACCTTGATGCTTCCCGTTCCCTTTCCAAATCTCTTAGAGTCGTTTCGATTTCAATTAGTTCTGCTGGTGAAAGTTCCTGACGCCCAAACCTTACGCGGTTGTAAGCGCGCGTAATAGCCAGGGCAGGTTGTATACCCAAACTGCTGGCGAACTCCAGCGGAGTCAGATCCGGATTTCTTTCCACTCCGCGACGCTCTAACAGACGAATCAGGCGGTCGTAAAACTCCACCGCAGAGCTTTCAGTTCCTGCTCGACGTTTGCGAAAGTCGAACGCCCAACGCCAGCCGAAGCGCCGCACACGCGGTACGGCGAACAAGATGAACAATATTAGAGCGGCGCCGCTGAGAGCTAATCCGAGTGTCCGGCCTCCTGAAGCAGTGGCCCGACGCATTGCGGTAAATATACGTTCCAGCGAGTTGCGATATTGGTTGACGCGCGCGCTCACTGAAGTCGCCAGCGAGCGTTGTTCCTGCTTGTCGTAACCGACGACGTATTGAAACCAGACCAACTCGAGCGCTTCTGCGTACTTTCCAAGTTGTGCCGCAATGCCTGCGCTTACCGGCTCCGCGGTCCCGGCCGCTGGTGTCGGATCGAAAGTCACCCAACTCTGGCTCTCAGGAAAATAGACCTCGACCCACGAATGCGCATCACTTTGTTTGACCGTATAAGCGCCGGCAGCATCGTTGTATTCGCCCGGCAGAAAACCATTGACAACCCGCGCTGCAATCCGGCGCGTTCGCAACATCACGGTCATCGCTGTAGAAAAGTATTCGCAGTGTCCGGTCTTCACATTGAACAGAAAATCAGCCAGCGGATCAGGCCCACTGGCTTTCATCTGCAGGCTGTAGCCAAACTCGTGTTGCAGGTGAGCTTCGATCGCTTTCGCTTCGTCGTAGCGATTACCCGCTTGAGCATTCACGACGATCGCGTTAGCAAGCGCACCAATTCGCGGATCGAGAGAGATGGGCAACTGGAAGTATCGTTGGAAAGCGACTGGATATGGTCGGCTATCGCCGCGCAGGGAAGACTCATCTGGTTCGATGGTATCGGAAACAACCTTATACAGAGCTCGCTCAGATTCTCGCTTCCGCGTGCGGAGAGCACCTTCCGCGTCGACCTGGACCAGCGGGAAGTCGCCCTGAAGTGCAATCGGACGCAGTGCCGCAAAAAGCACTGGCGACTCAATTGGCTCGAGAAAAATCGTCTGCGTGGCAAGCCGGTGTTGCGCCGCAGGGGTTCCCAGTTGGAAGAAGCCCTTGTCATTCCTTCGCTCCAGGCCGCGCCTGGCTTCAGAGATCTCAGCATCACTGCGGCGGCTTTCGGCGGATTTTCTCCAGCCACGGCCAGTAAATTCGTCAAGCGCCACTCCCCGCCAGCGGAACCCGCCCTGTGGTTGCGCATCTTCAAGGCGCACGTGCATTACCAGGGCGCTGTCGCGTTTGAGATCGCCAATCTCTCCCAGGGTCACGTTCTCTGAGAAGCCGGTGAAATTTGTAAGCGCTCCGCCGGAGCGCGTCAGCACCGCAGCGCCGGAACGCGGCGCCACCAGGAACAAAGGCACGGCCAGGACAAAGGTCAGTAGCAGCAGGACGACAGCAACCAGCGGCAGCCGGTGCGCTTCAGGGTTTCGCCTGCCGGCGCGCGCCCGCGCACTTTTGAAGATGCGAGAATCCGGCGGCACCAGCAGATGCGTTTCCGTCTCCGCGAGCGATCGCTTCGACTTTTGGATCTCAAAAGCGATGATCGTTGAAACAGTACAGAGCAAATAGAGCGTCAGACTCCCAAGGAATACCGGACTGAAACTAAGACCCGCGGCGAGGAGCACTTCGAAGAAAGAAATGAGATACAGAAAAACCCAGTCACGATCTCTTTTGTCCTGCAGCAACTTCACCGCCGACAGAAATACGATCAGATGCGCCAGGGCGGTAACGCCAACCCTCCCGACCGTCTCGCCAAGGCCCTGTTGAAACTTCCAGTCGGTCAGGAATAGCGGAATCGAGAGCAGGACCACTACCAGCACCGTGCGTTCGGCGAGTTGCCACTTAGTACCTTCAGCCTTCCAGGCGACGGCCATAACCAGCCAGAACAAGATCGCCAGCGCCACTGACAACCCGCCCGCGAGCAACAACACGAGGGTAGCGACGGCAAGCATCGAATAAGAGAAAAGCCGGAAGTAAGTCTTGAAGTTCATGGAAGGATCGCCCGCTCGGTACAACTATTTTCGCGTCAGGCGAATTTCGAAAATCTTTGGCCAGAGCTTGCCCGTGATGAATAGCCGCCCACTCGCTTCGTCATACGCAATGCCGTTTAGCACAGCTTCTTCGTCCTGCACTTCACCAGGCTTGAGTAGTCCGGCGAGATTAATCCAGCCAACTACTTTTCCGGTGTTCGGATCGATGCGAGCAATCCGGTCGGCGTGCCAGATGTTGGCGTAGATTTCACCCTGCACATATTCGAGCTCGTTTATTTCCGCGACAGGCGTTTTGCCGTCGAGCACTGCGATGGTTTTGGTAACCTCGAAGTTGTCAGGGTTCAGAAACCGAATGCGGTTTGTACCGTCGCTCAAGATCAGTGATTGCCCGTCATTCGCGAGTCCCCAGCCCTCGCCGGCATATTTGAACTGACCAGTTTTTTCAAAAGTCAGGGCGTCGTACACGAAGCCGAGCTGGTGCTGCCAGGTTAGCTGGTAGATTTTTCCTTTCAGCAGTGTGATGCCTTCGGCAAAGTACGGTGGCGCCACGTCGACCTTCTGCAGGACGTTACCATTATCCATTTCAACGCGGCGCAGGCTCGAGTGTCCCACCTCGCCAGTGCTTTCAAGGAAGTTGCCGTCGTGGAAAACCAGGCCCTGCGTAAAAGCGTTTGAGTCGTGTGGGAAAATGCGCAGGATCTCGTAACCGTAGATCGGAATCTTATCGCTGGGTGGAGCAACTGTGGGACCGGTCTGGCAGTTGAGCGTAACGATGGACAGCAAAAACACGAAGCAGCCGGCCGCTATCTTCGGCAGGGAGAGAAGGAGGTTGCTAATGAAAGACAGTGAAATCATCCCGGGTCGCGTTCTATCTGAGTAATCTCAGCTTAACATTGGGCAACGTTTCTGGGCTAATAGAGGGACTGTGCAAAGGCTGAGACCAAGGAGCGGCTTAACCGAAGTTGACTATTGGCCGGGACCAGTCATATGTTCCTGAACGTAGTTCGGCGAATCAGATCAACTGAGTGTCATGAGGGGAAATGAGAGTTCTTCTTGCCGTCAGCTTATTTTTGATTTCCACGCTGTCAATTGCCGGCGCGCAGCAAAGCAACAAGCATCAGACGTTGCTGAAGCGCGCGGAGGTCAGAGAAGCCCAACGCAGACTGTCGCAGCTGGGCTACTGGACTGTCGCGGTCAACGGACGATTTGATCCGGCAACCCAATCGGCACTGATAGCGTTCCAGAAGTGGGAGGGCCGTCCCATAACCGGCGAGCTCACGCTCGGTGAGCTTCACGCAATTCGAAGCAGCGCGCCGCCCAAAGCGAGAGAGACAGGGTACGCACACGTTGAAGTGGATATCGATCGTCAAGTGTTGCTGATCATCGGCGAAAGTGGTGAAGTCCGGGTTCTGCCTGTCTCGACCGGCAGCGGGCGTGAGTTTATCGAGGAAGGTCAAACGAGCATCGCCTACACACCCCGCGGCAGGTTTATGGTTTATGACAAGATCTCTGATTGGGACGGGCCGCCGGGAGGTATGTACTACTCCAACTACATCAGCGGCGGCGTAGCGATTCATGGGTATCCAAGCGTACCAAAGGAACCAGCGAGCCATGGTTGCATTCGCATCCCAATCTTCGCCGCCCGTGAAGTTAGCAGGTTGCTGACGGTGGGAACGATCGTGCTGGTGTACGACAAAGTCTCGTTCGTATCAGCGAAGGAATGGGCCGCAAATCCGAAGCTCAAACAAGCCGCGCTGTTGAGTGAGGCGTTCACAGACCAGGATGAGTTCAGCATACCGCGGCCGCGCCAGCACCGGGGCGACTAACGCCGTAAATCCCGACTCGAAGAGTCGGCGGCGCATGTTTCGTTCGAAAGAGTGGTCAAGGTGCCGAAGTAAGCTCTTCGATTTTTTCTGCTGATATTACCGCGCAACAAAAAGCCCGCGAGATTTCTCTCGCGGGCTTCTTTTAATTAATTCCGCACGGTTAACGGTGCCGTTGTTCCCGCTTGAAGCTTCACGACTCTTCGGGCTTGAATATGGTCGTAATGTTTCCGACGCGCTCAATCAGAGCTTTTAACTTCTGCTTGGTGGTGGCGTCAGTGGCTTGCAATTGGTCCACTAAAGCCTTTATCTCCACGAAGGTTTTGTTTGCCTTCTCCACCCCGTCTTTTATTTTCTTGAGTAGATTTGCATCGCTGTTAGCTTTGTTGATTTGCGTCTGGAGTTTACTAGTCAACGACGACAGAGTGTCATTCCGGTCCTTAATTCGATTGATGCGGTCAGCGACGCCTGCCAGCATCAGATGATCGGCCAGGTCTTTGGCATCAGCTCGAATTCTGTTGAAGGCGATCAGATCGGGAATCTTTTCACGAAACTGCGACAGGATCTCGCGGAGTTTGTCTGCGTCGGTCGCCGCGACTTGGGCAGCTGCATTGATGTCTTTGAGGGCATCGCGGAACCTGAAGTCGTTGCTGGTCGGCCCACCAAGCTCATCAACTTCTGCTTCGATTTGTTCCAGGGTTGGCATGACTGTTCCTCCTTTAACGCGCAGCCGCTGACTTGGCTTCCGGGTTGATGATGCTCCAAATCTCGCGAACTTTGCTCGCAAGTTGGAAGACGGATAGCGGCTTGTTTGTGTTTACTGCGACCCTTAGATTGGCATGAGTTGTTGCCCAGGTATCGAGCGCGGAAACGCTCGCATCAAGCAGTTGATCCAGAGCGTTCTGTTTTTCGTCGATACTCTTAAGCTCATCGACCACCACTGAATGGGCGGGAGTGATTCGCTTCAACTCTTCGATATACTTGGTGTTCTGCTCAAACAGAGCTCTGGCCCGATCATCGAGCACTGCTTCAATGTAACCGTTGCTGCGATCGAATTGATTCTTGGTTACCCGGTTAACAACGAGAATAAAAGCGTCTTCGCAATCGGCGCACAGGTCAAACTGCAGATACACGAGCATCGCCCCGCAATTAGCGACGCCACACTGGTTCAGCTTTTGCAACACCGCATTCCTTAATTGTCCGTCCCTATCGAAAAGATCCTCGGCATGGCGCTTAAGATTTATTTTTGCGTTGCGAATGTCAGCTGGCCTTCCCCCGGTAGCCTCGAGTTCTTTGATAAACACGACCAGCGATTTGTAGTTCAATATCGTTTCAAGTTCATGCTGAACTGCTCGATCGGTTGCCTCGAGCGCGTCATAAAAGCCAAGAACCGTTCGATTCTTTTCGCGGGCGTTGACATGCATATTTCTCGAAACCGCGAGGTTGATCCCCTTAAGGTCTTTGACATTGAATTTGATCAGGTCAATGACGCCACAACCAAACGAGCTGATCACGAATTCTGCGGTCCTGATTTCGGCGTACTCTCCGGGAGTAAATTTGCCCCAGGCTCGCAACTTTTCTCGTTTCTCCTCCGGAGAAAGCGGTTGCAATTCTCTGGTTTGGTTATCGGATAATTTGGCCCGGTCGAGCGCCCTGGCAACGGTTTGCTTAATCTTGCTGGATGCTGACGTGATCTCATCCTCAGCCGCGCCCTTACAAGCTTTGACCAGAATGGGCTTGCCTTTCTCATCGCGAAACACATTTCCCGACGAATCTACTTTTTCCACATACTTGCCTTCGACGATTTCAGCGGCGAGGTTCACCCGTTTCTTAAAATCCCTGGTTGTTCGGAACTGCTCACCAAGTGTCACCAGACCTTTAGCCACGTTCACGGCTGAGCTCGCGAAGGTTAACCCCGAAACGGCGGTGACGAGGTTTGTGATTGCGTCGACCGCAGCTTTTGAGTTTTCTTCGCTCTTTTTGTTTGCCTGGGCCAGGGCGTTGAGGGCTTCGAGATAGGCGTCCAGCGCATCAAGCGCCTCGATGGTTGGCTTCATCCCTCCCTGGTACTCTTTGATATTTTTCTTGAGCTCGGTGCGAGTGGCGACGGAAAACAAGTCGTCTCGCTGAGACGCGGTCTTGAGCACTGTCTCAGTGTCTTTGATTCCGGTGCGGATTCCCCTCGTCATTTCCGCTGACTGCTTCGTGAATTCCGAGAGGTCTGGTACTTGACAGGCAGACAAGAGCGCCGCCGCCAAAACTAACGCAATGAACTTGGAGTACTGTTTCTTTCGGTGCATTTGATCCTCCCTGCACCTCCCGCACGCCCGGCATCGGTTAAGAAACCGGTCAAGGTGGAAATGATTGTCGGCAGTTCGCGAAACACCTTCTCATTTCTCTATGAGAGAAAAGCAGTAGTTGTTTCAGAACCTATGAGGCAGTCCCGAAAAACACGACGCCTATTGACAGGTAAAGTGAATGGCAAGTCGAAAGAGGCCGGCTGGGACTGACTGGTGAATGTAGAGCGCGCAGAGATTAACTGCGGATCGCGCAAATTGTCAACGTCGAACTGCGCCTAACCAAAAAGCCCGTACGGCGTTTAAACCGTACGGGCTTCATTGAAATAATTCCGGCGACTTCCTACTCTCCCACACAGTTACCCGTGCAGTACCATCGGCTCCAGCAGGCTTAACTTCCGTGTTCGGGATGGGAACGGGTGGAACCCTGCCGACAGAATCACCGGAAAACCTATCCGCATTCAAATCGAAGATTTGAAATGCGGCGAACTTTGGTCTTTGTACTTGGTCTTTGTGCGCTGGCCTACGTTGAGTCGGCCAGCATAAGAAGTCTAAGACCAAAGGCCCAAGACCGAAAACCAAATACAAAGTACTAAGTTCAACGATCCAAGTTCAAAAGAACTTTGAGAATCGAATAGTGATGTTTGCTTTTCCTTGGGCAAGTTCGCGCAAGCGCGAATTTGTTGCTTGAGTAAATTTTATGGTCAAGCCAAGGGACTGATTAGTAGTGGTCAACTGAGCACATTACTGCACTTACATATCCACCCTATTAACCTCGTGGTCTACGAGGAGTCTCACTGGCAGAAATAATCTTGGGTCTGGCTTCACGCTTAGATGCATTCAGCGTTTATCCATGCTCCACATAGCTACCGAGCGCTACGGCTGGCGCCATAACTCGTACACTAGAGGTGGATCCATCCCGGTCCTCTCGTACTAAGGACAGATTCCCTCAATTCTGCTCCGCCCACACCAGATAGGGACCGAACTGTCTCGCGACGTTCTAAACCCAGCTCACGTACCTCTTTAATTGGCGAACAGCCAAACCCTTGGGACCTTCTTCAGCCCCAGGATGAGATGAGCCGACATCGAGGTGCCAAACCCTGCCGTCGATGTGAACTCTTGGGCAGGATCAGCCTGTTATCCC
>DASYLB010000024.1:0-108844 GCA_036009765.1 Pyrinomonadaceae bacterium
GGAAGACCCAAAGTAAAGGTTGGAAGTGCCCCCGCCGCCATCACATCTCTGAGCGCCGCCTGCCGCTGCGCCAGCCACCCGCCGAGCAACCCTTCAGTGCTTCCTTCCGAAATCCGAACCCAGTCAGAAATGACTGGGTTCTCCCTCTTTTTGGCATTAGTATTTTTACAGTTCAGGTTGGACCACGATGGTCTATGACCAATCAACAGAGGTTTCCAGAAATTTTCTTCTTGTGGCACGAAAGCTGCTCTAGATAAAACCGGCACGCACGGAAGACCCAAAGTAAAGGTTGGAAGTGCCCCCGCCGCCATCACATCTCTGAGCGCCGCCTGCCGCTGCGCCAGCCACCCGCCGAGCAACCCTTCAGTGCTTCCCCCCGAAATTGGAACCCAGTCAGAAATGGCTGGGTTCTCCTGCATTTAGAATCCAGTATTTCGGTTTGCTAAGTTAGATTGCATTTCGTGGTTTCATGCACGATGGAGCTCATCCATAACCTTAAGAAAACTCACTTTTTAACTCGGTCACGCTGCGACGTAATTTGTCACTTTGACGGTGACGTTTTCTGTCTTTTTGACCACCTTTTTGCCTGATTTGAGCACCTCTAAACCTTTGATCCGGTGACCGCAAAAATTATTTTCAACGCTACTTTGGTCAGATCGAAAATCAACGCTTGAGCAGATGAACGACGAAACTTTACCCCGCCGATCAGGCTTTTGATAAACTCAGCCGCAATGCAGGACGTAGTCGCTACACCGTCTCACGAAATGCCTGAAAAGGCTGGACGGTTGTCGGAATTCACGAGTCGCGTTCGCTCAGCTGCCCCTTCCCTGGCCGATTGTGGCATCGCTCTCTTTTCAGCGGCACTTCTCATTGCTTCATTTCCGGACTTCAATCTCGCATCACTTGCCTGGGTTGCACTCGTCCCACTGTTAATAGTCATCGCTCTGAAACCTCAACCTGGGCGCTGTTTCTTACTGGGCTGGCTCTTCGGTACGGTCTTCTTTTATGGCTCTTGTTACTGGCTAACGTATTCCATGATTCATACGGGTGGTTTTCCGTCATGGCTTGCGTTTCTCGCGCTTCTTCCCGGCGCACTCGTGGTCGGTATCTTTCCAGCAGTTTTCGCATTGCTGCTCGCGCTCGTCGTTCGGAATTGGGGAACGTCCGCCCTGTATCTAGCGCCTGTGGTTTGGTCAGCGCTGGAGTGGGCACGCCTGGAAATTACAGGTCAGCTTTGGAATGCAGTCGGCTATTCACAGGCTTTTCATCCATCATTGATTCAATCAGCCAGTTGGGGTGGAGTTTACGCAGTAGGATTTCTGATCATGTTGGCGAATGCAGCCATAGCTTACGCGGTTCTGCGTCGAACTCCACGAGCCGTTGGGCTATCGCTGCTTGCGATCTCATTCGTTTGCGCGATCGTAATAACTTTTCGTCCACCAACACCAGAGACAAAGCTAGTCGCGGATGCAGATGCAATCGTGATCGCTGTGCAACCAAACGTGCCGCTGGATCTCATCAAGCCGGAAGATGAAATGAAGCTACTCAGAACGCGGCACTTCGAGATGAGTGAAGCCGCGTTGCGACGGCTTCCGAATGTTGAAATACCTAGATTGGTAGTCTGGCCTGAGTCACCAATGAACTTCGGCTACGGGAGTGACACTGCACTTCGCGAACAGCTCGCGACGTTCGCGAAAGCAAACCGGACCTCTGTCCTTCTAAACTCACAGGAGATCGCGCCTAACGACGGAGTCTACAACTCAGCGCTGCTTATAAATGAAGAGGGTAAGCTCATCGCTCAATATGATAAGATTCGCCTACTGCCGTTTGGCGAATATGTTCCGCTACCCCGATGGTTGCCGGGAGCGGGTTTGATAAGAGCAATGGTCGGCGAGTTTGAGCCGGGAACTACCTACCGGCTAATGCCGGTGGGAAGTTTGCGGGCTGGAGTCTTCATCTGTATCGAGTCGGCATATCCATCGATCGCGCGCCGGTTTAGCGATGAAGGCGCCGACGTTCTCATCAACATCTCGAACGATGGCTATCTCGGGCCGACGGCAGTCATGCGACAGCATCTGGCTAATGCGATCTTTCGTGCAGTTGAAAATGGACGGCCTTTGTTGCGGGTAACTAACACGGGAATTAGTGCCTCGATATCGGCAGCCGGAGAAATGCAGGACGCGACGGCGGGTTTCAAACCGGAAGTTAGAACCTGGACGATTTGGAAAGCGCGACAGGCACCGACGTTCTACACAAAACACGGTGATTGGTTTGCGATTGGTTGCGCGATTCTCACCACGTTGGTTTTGGTACTTTCGTTCTTAGGAAGAGGCGACAAGCCCGTTAAGATTAGCTAATTCAACGCGAATGTTGGTGGAGGTTTAATGGACGAGACTTTATCTATTCAGGAATTAAGAAACGCGTATGACGAACTGCGCACCCACGTCGAGCAACTCGGGAGGTTTCTTTGATGTTGCGGCTGGCCGCGAGGAATTGAAACGCATCGAGAACCAGGCTGCGGCTCCTGACTTTTGGAATGATCAGGACGCCGCGCAGAAACTCCTGCAAAAGCGCACCGCCCTGGAAAAGAAGATTCAGCGACAAGAGCTGTTTGAATCGCAAGTTGCCGACGCCGGCGTGCTCTTCGAGTTTGCGGAAGAAGATGAAGAGTCGTTAAGTGAACTTCGGACGCTTCTGGAACGGCTGGAGCACGAGGTCGGAATTGCCGAAACTGAAATGCTGCTCGGCGGCGAGAATGATCAGTTGAATGCCATCTGCACCATCCATCCGGGCGCCGGCGGCACGGAATCGCAGGACTGGGCAGAAATGCTGCTGCGAATGTATCTGAAATGGTCGGAGCAGCGAGGTTTCAAAACCGAGATTATCGACTATCAGCCGGCGGAAGAAGCTGGCATTAAGGGAGTAACTTTTAGAGTGGAAGGCGAATACGCCTATGGCCTGCTGGCAGCGGAAGCCGGAGTGCACCGGCTGGTTCGCATCTCTCCTTTCGACCAGGCGGCCCGCCGCCACACCTCTTTTGCCTCTCTGTTTGTCTATCCGGAGATCGACGAAAACATCGAAGTGGAAATCCTTGATAAGGATTTGCGCGTTGACACCTACCGCGCAACTGGAGCCGGCGGCCAACACATCAACACTACCGATTCCGCAGTTCGCATAACACACGGGCCTACGGGAATCGTCGTTCAGTGTCAGAATCAGCGCTCGCAACATCAGAATCGCGCCGTCGCGATGCAGGTTTTGCGCGCACGTCTCTATGAACTGGAACTCGAAAAACGTCGCGCCGAAACTGCACAGCTCGAAGCCACCAAATCTGAAATATCTTTTGGATCCCAGATTAGGAGTTACGTGCTCGCGCCTTACCAGTTGGTGAAGGACACGCGTACCAAACTCGAGCGCGGTAATGTTGACGCGGTGCTTGGCGGCGACATTGACGATTTTATTAAGGCTTACTTGCTTGCCAAGAAAGCAGCGTAACCCGGAGTTCGAAATGGCAACTACCGAGTTTGAGGAGCAACCAAGGATAATAACTCCAAGGAATAGTCGCCGAAATGAGATCGTGGCGATACTGCTCCTGGCAGTTGGGCTGTTACTAGCTCTCTGTCTGGTTTCTGCCGCGTTTTATCCCAACGATCCTTCGTGGAATTCAGCTGGGCAAGCTGAAACACACAATTGGGCAGGCTCGATAGGTGCAAACGTTGCGGCGCTCCTTTTTCAGTCAATTGGTTTGGCCGCCTACTTACTTCCCTGCTTACTTATCGCGGCTGCCTGGCGGCGTTTCAAGATCCTCAGCTTCAGGGCGCCCTTATCACGATTGTTCGGCCTCGTGATCCTAACTTTGGCGGCAGCTTCACTGCTTTCAATTTCAAACATCCATCCCATTTTTGACTCCAGCGTTCAACCCGGCGGCGTGGTTGGAACGTTGATTTCACGTGGCCTGGCAAGTGGACTCAACACCGTAGGTTCTACTGTCTTACTGATCGCCGTCGCTGCCATGGGCTTGCTGCTCGCGACCAGCTTCTCATTTGTTGGCCTCTACGAGCGGCTTCTGGCATTGTTCGCCGGACGCTTCGCAACCCTGAGCAGCTTGCCCGCGAAGTTTCGCTCATGGCGCGAGGCCCGTGCTGAGCAAAAACGCGTACGGAAGGAAGCGCGCGAACTTATCAACGCGCAAAACTTAGCCGCGCGAGGTGCGCTGAAAAGTGCCGACATGAGCGCCGAGGAGCGCATCGCACAGTTCATGACCGATGGTTCCGCTCCCGCGATCAACGCTGAAGCGATCAAGCGAGGAGAACCGGCAGGCGCTCAAGTAGCTACAATTCAAGGTTCTGCTGAACCAGCGCGGGCGGCGGCAGCCGGTGCCGGGTTGGCGGGGGTTGCGGTGGTTGAACGCGGCTCCAGCCGCCGAACGATCTCGCCGGGTTCAAAGGGCCGAAGCGCAGTCGCTGATGACGAGGAAGATGCGGAGGAGATGGTTAAGGGCGCGTCCGTTCTACGTCCTAAAGGCGAAGCGCCAGCCACTGGAAAACTTCCGTTCGACGCCGATCGCTCGCGGCGTGTCGCTTACACCGAATACTCCATGCCGCCGCTGGGCTTCTTGAATGAAGCGCCGCCGCCCAGCGAACAAGCTGACACAGAATTGTTGGGCCTCGCCACGCGCCTGGCGGAAAAATGCAAAGAGTTTAATGTCACCGGACAAATCAAGCATATCTGTCCGGGTCCGGTGGTTACGACCTACGAATTCAAGCCCGATCCCGGTGTGAAATACTCGCGCGTTGTTTCTCTGGTTGATGATCTTTGTCTCGCCCTGAAAGCCGAATCCATCCGCATAGACCGTATGCCAGGTAAGCCCCACGTCGGCATTGAAGTTCCAAATCCGCGTCGCGAAACGATTTTTCTGCGCGAGGTAATTGAATCACGCGCATTCCGCGAATCGTCGTCGAAACTCACGATAGCTCTGGGCAAGACTATAGACGGGCTGAACTACGTCGCCGATCTGGCCAAGATGCCGCACTTGCTGATCGCCGGAACTACCGGCGCCGGTAAGTCTGTCGGCGTTAATTCTTTGATCGTTTCAATCCTTTACCGTGCCCGACCCGACGAAGTTAAGTTCATTCTGATCGATCCCAAGCGGCTGGAGTTGGGCCTTTACGCAGACATTCCCCACCTCGCTGCGCCAATTATCACCGATCCGAAGCTTGCCTCGCGTTCGCTGAAATGGGCGGTCGGCGAAATGGAGAAGCGTTATCGCGACCTGGCTGGCTGGGGTGTGCGAAACATCGACGGCTACAACGCGGAAATTATGCGCCGCAACCTGGTCCAGGAATATGACGAAAGAGGTGAACCGCATAAACCCCTTCCCTACATCGTCATTATTATCGACGAACTCGCCGACCTGATGATGACTTCAGGGCGTGAAGTAGAGGAATCGATAACTCGTCTCGCGCAAATGGCCCGCGCCGTCGGCATTCACCTGGTACTGGCAACGCAACGTCCGTCAGTTGACGTCATCACCGGTCTCATCAAGGCAAACTTTCCTTCGCGAATTTCTTTCCGCGTTTCGTCCAAGGTCGACTCGCGTACGATCATCGACACTAACGGCGCCGAACATTTGCTGGGTCGCGGCGACATGCTATTTCTACCGCCCGGAACCTCGCGCTTAATTCGCGTTCACGGGGCCTATGTCGACGAAACTGAGATTGGCAAGATCGTCGCCCATGCCAAGGCCCAGGCGAAACCTGAATACAACGAGACAATCACGCAGTCAGAAGAAGAAGCTCTCGGCCTGGAACAAACTGACGGCGAGCATGATGAACTTTTCGAAGAGGCCCTGCGCATTTGCGTCGAGATGAAACGAGCGTCGACGTCGGTATTGCAACGCCGGCTACGCATTGGCTATGGCCGCGCGGCAGCAATTCTCGACATCATGGAACGCGAAGGACTCATCGGTCAGGCCGATGGTTCACGGCCCCGTCCGGTGCTCGGTCGCGCCTACGAAATGATCGCGCAGTGGGACGAAGGCGGAGAAGAAGTGTAGCTAGTTTCAAGCTTTGCGCCTCAATAGTCGTTCCCGGTGCCGGTCGATTCCTACAAATCCGTTACTTGAAACCCGGAACGTGTAACTAGTTCGAAACATTTTCCACGCGAGCTGTGGAAAAATCTGTGGAGAACCCGCCATAAAACATACGAACTTTTGAATTCATTAGACTTTTGGCATTGTGCACACCCGAGCGGCAGCGTCACAAAGCCTTCACGAACACTCACTTGCATACGTGAAACAGAATCCCCTGCCAGCAAAGTTTCGCTCCCTCTTAATTGCCCTGGCGATCATCGCGGTAATCGTCACGGCTTCAGCATGCGCGACGATTCCTCGCTCCACACAATCAGTTCAGGCCCCACTGGAGCAGCGCAGAACCAATGGAACTTCAACAATCAATATAAATACCGCGTCACAATCTGAGTTGGAGAAACTACCGGGAGTTGGCACTGGTTTGGCCGCACGGATCATAGAGCATCGTCAACAATACGGGCCTTTCCGCCGTCCACAGCACCTGATGATGGTGCGCGGTATTAGCGACCGGAAGTTTCGTGAGTTGCAGTCGATGATCGTTGTTGAATGAGCAGGGTCCTCGTGACCAGTCTCGCCGTTCGTCCCGCCGTGTTACAATCGCTTCCCTAGCCAATCTGCAACTGAAATTTGAGATCCGAGATTTAGAAGGAGCAACTTATGCCTTATTCAGAACTAATGATTCGTCCTATGCGTGAAGAACTTACCAGAATCGGTGTTGAAGAATTGCGCACTCCCGAAGCCGTGCAAAAAACGATTGAAGAGAGCAAAGGCACGGTAATGGTGGTGGTCAACTCGATTTGCGGTTGCGCCGCAGGAAAGGCCCGTCCGGGCATCGCTCGCGCCCTACAACACACCGTGCGCCCAGACAAGGTCGGTACCGTCTTTGCCGGAGCCGATATTGAAGCTACCGAGAAGGCCCGAAGTTACTTCACCGGCTATGAGCCGTCTTCGCCGTCAATCGCAATTTTAAAGGACGGTCAAATCGTGTACATGATGGAACGCCGGCAGATAGAGGGTCGAGACGCATCGCAAGTAGCGAATGAACTAGTCCAGGCCTTTGATCAGCATTGCGCCAAAGCAGAAACAGCGACGAACTAGCTATTTGGAGTGCGCTGACTTGTCAGCGCTTTGGTTGCGCGAACTAGCGAAAACGGCAACAAGTCACCGCACTCCAAAATTCCTCAAAGCCGCCTTAGTGAACTTCCTTCGACAGTCTTGCAGGACCCAGCACAGCAGCAAACTCCGAGTGCGCCAGCACCACTTCTGGTGACACCTGCATCGCCACAAAGTATTTCTTCTGAAACTCAGTGCCTGTCTCAGACGGCCTTAGCAGAATTGTTGCTTGCTGGATCAAAGCCCTGGCCGTACTTTCATTAGGCGTTTCCTTCGCGGCCAGCAGCTCATCCATCTCCACTATCAACTCAGACAGTTGTCGTAGCCACGCAAACCACGGATCGCCCATTACCAGTTGCAGAAAGGCGTAACTGTTATCGATCTTTCCACGTGCGCGCTCATAACCCTCGCGTTCAAATTCCAACAGAGTCTTGTGCAGGCGCAACAAGACCGTGCGCACTTTGGTAAGGTGCTCGCGCGTCGCTGTGGTTAATTCCTCTTCAGTTGTCATTCTCTTAATGTAACGCAAACTGTTAGTTTGCGTCTTCTCACTTAACTCAGACGCGGCAGCATCGAGGACGCAAACCAAGAGTTTGCGTTACGAGTCTCTTCTTAGTTAATGATCGACTCTGTTCATGGTAAACAGCTAGCACGTTAATGCAAGATAACTGGTTTTTCAAGTCTCACGGTTATCTCGGCAACCAGCGATTCTCCCCGTCATCCCTATGCTATGATCCAGCGCGAATGCCGCCTCCTTTCAGTCTCAAAACTTCGATCGAAGAACTATACAAATACGGGTTGCCCCGCTGCGGTCAAACCCTTTCACACAAACTCGCGCGGGAAATCGCCAGCCACTCAAGCAACAGAGACCCAGGCAGCGCCACCGTTGAGGACCTGTTGAGCTATCTTCCCATGCGCTACGAAGACCGTTCGAATCCGGCGCACATAAGCGATTTGACTGATGGCATCGAAGCGTCGTTGGAGCTTGAGGTCAAGATCGCAGGCGCCTTTCAGGTAAAGAACCGCCGTGCGCCCGGGCGTTCGAGTCTTTTCATTTTCGAAGTAACTGCCACCGATCCCGATCGAACTGGCCGCCCGATCGTCGTCTGGTGGTTCGTTTCCGGAACTCATGCGCACGACATCGTCGCCTACTACGCCAAGCGTTTCACGCGCGGCGCGCGCTTCATCACTTTTGGCAGGTGGGATTGGGACAAGCGTCGCGCCACTTTCTCGTTAAAGCTCAACAAGCCCGCCGATGAACTCGAAATGCTGCCGGCGGCAACGGGAGCAATTGGACCAACAGCAGCAGCTGCCGGGGAAGCAACCGCAGGGAAAGCGAGTAGAGCGATCGAGCTCGATCCGGTAGAGAGCAATGACGACCCGGCACTAGCGGTTATTCACAGCGGGCGTCGCGTGCCTGTATACCGAAAGCTTGGCGACTTTAGTTCAAAACGAGTGCGCGAAATCATACACGCGGTGCTCGCGCTCTTGTCCGACTCCGCAATCCCGGAAACTCTACCGGCCGAGATGCTGCGCCGCAGAAAACTCATCCCCCGTTCGCAAGCTCTACGCGAGATTCATTTCCCCACCGAGGAAACTCCGCTGGCGCTCTACGATC
Source organism: Pyrinomonadaceae bacterium (assembly GCA_036009765.1). Lineage (GTDB taxonomy): Bacteria > Acidobacteriota > Blastocatellia > Pyrinomonadales > Pyrinomonadaceae > PSRF01. Next base: position 8,820 of record DASYLB010000024.1, read on the forward strand.
AGGCGCGAAGTCCAGCACACTTGCGACTGATATTCGAAGACTTCTTTTGGGTTGCGCTTGGCATTAGCCTGAAACGTGGTCGACGCATAAAGGAAGCAAAGGGCGCGCGGATCAAACTCGATCAGCCGACTAAGCTGCGGATCGGTTCGGTGTTGCCGTTTAAGCTAACGGATGCCCAGCGGCGAGTGGTCAAAGAGATATTCAAGGACTTGCAGTCGGATGCTCCCATGAACCGCCTGCTGCAAGGCGACGTCGGTAGCGGCAAAACCATAGTCGCGCTGATCGCCATGCTGGCCACCATGGAGAATGGCTATCAGACCGCGCTGATGGCGCCGACTGAAATCCTGGCTGAACAACACTCTCGCAATATCAAACGATTGCTGGCAAAGTCTCCCTATCGCGTCGAACTACTCACCGGATCGCTGCGTGCCGCAGAGAAGAGAAAGCTCCAGGTCGAACTCGCCGCCGGTGAAATCAACGCCTGCATCGGCACGCAAGCTATCATTCAGGACGCCGTGTCCTTCAAGAACCTGGGGCTCGCGGTTATTGATGAACAACACCGTTTTGGGGTCATGCAGCGTGCAGAGTTGCGCGCTCGCGGTTTCAACCCTGACGTTCTGGTGATGACTGCGACGCCAATCCCGCGTTCGCTCACCATGACGATCTACGGTGACCTCGACGTTTCCGTGATCGACGAAATGCCGCCCGGAAGAACACCGATTGAGACTCGTGTGATTGGCGAGGAACAACGGCCGGAGGTGAAGCAGCTGATCGCCAGTGAAGTTAAGAGTGGCCGTCAGATTTACGTTGTCTATCCGTTGGTTGAAGAGTCAGAGAAGATGGATTTGAAAGACGCCACGCAAAGATATGAATACTTGCGCGACAAAGTCTTCCCCAAACTTTCCGTGGGACTGGTTCACGGCAAGATGAAGACGGCCGAAAAGGAAGACGTGATGCGGCGCTTTGTCGCCGGTGATATTCAAATACTTGTTTCCACGACCGTGATTGAGGTAGGCGTCGATGTACCCAACGCCTCGGTGATGATTGTGGAACATGCGGAACGATTTGGCCTTTCGCAACTGCACCAGCTGCGCGGTCGCGTCGGCCGCGGTGCGGAAAAAAGCTATTGCGTTTTACTTACTTCAGACAAACAGACGACAGTCGCGGTAGAGCGACTTGGCATCATGGCAAAAACAAATGACGGTTTCGTGATCGCTGAGAAGGATCTCGAGCTGCGTGGGCCGGGCGAATTGCTGGGCACGCGGCAATCTGGACTACCGGAATTTCGTGTCGCCAACCTTGTGCGTGACCAGCAGTTCATCGAAGGCGCCCGCAAGGAAGCAGAGTTTTATCTGGCGAAAGGCGAGAAGTCCGCTGAGACCGTGAAGCTGATCGAGCAGGTGAAGGCTGACGCGCGGTTCGGTCTCGCAGCAGTGGGATAAGACGTAATCCTCAGATTACGTAGCGCCGCCCGCAAGCAGTTATGACAGGCGAAGGCACTGAACAGCCTGCGAAGCAGGCGGAAGCATAAAGCCCAGGGTGGAGCGCAGCGAAACCCTGGGTAAGAATCGAACAATTTAGTCCGAGCCCGTGGAACGGGCGATAGAAGTTGCTATTTTTGAGAATCATCGCCGGCAAATTCCGTGGTCGAAAACTTAAGAGTCCGCCTTCGCTTGAAGTGCGGCCGACTTCGGATCGTTTGCGCGAGACTCTTTTCAACGTGATCGCGCCGCGAATTGCGGAGGTGCGTTTTCTGGATCTTTGCGCAGGCTCAGGAGCGGTTGGAATCGAGGCGATATCGCGCGGCGCCGCTCACGTCACCTTCGTCGACAATTCGCGCCCGATGTGCACGCTAATCAAGGCGAATCTTGAGCTTTGCCGCGTTGAGCGTAGTGAAAGTGAAGTCATTGAAACGGAGGCGCGCGATTATTTGCGCCGCTTTGTCGCAAAACAACCTGACTCCGGGAAACCGTGGGCCGTCGTCTTCTACGATCCGCCCTACGCAACTAACTACACACCGATCCTTGATCTCTTTGGCGCGCACTCTTCCAGCCTGTTGACCGAAGACGGACTGCTCGTCGTGGAACACAGTAGTAAAAATGAGTTACCCGAAGAAGTTGCCAGACTGCGTCGCTATCGGGTTCTCAAACAGGGTGATTCAGCTCTTAGTTTCTATGAAGTTGAGTGACGCTGCAACTCAGCGGGGGCAAGCCCCCTTCCCAACCCTGAGACGACTATGGATTAATCTCAGCATCTGGTTGAAGGGCCGTCGACCTTTAAGGAAAATCTCAATTGGATAATCTCTGGGTTGGGAAGGGGGCTTGCCCCCGCTCTTTTAGCTGTCGCCGGCAATCATTGTTACAATCCAATCATGCTCGTACTCGGAATTGAAACATCATGCGACGAAACCGCCGCCGCAGTCGTGCGCGATGGCCGCGAAATCGTCTCGTCCGTCATCGCCTCACAAATCGAAACTCACAAACGTTTTGGTGGTGTCGTACCGGAGATCGCTTCACGCGAACACCTCGACAAGATTGTGCCCATCGTTGAAGAAGCTTTCACGCAAGCGAACGTCAAGCCACAGGAGATCGACGGCGTCGCGGTTACCGTCGGGCCCGGACTAGTCGGTTCGTTGCTGGTGGGCGTGTCATATGCAAAGGCGATGGCGTTCGCGTTGGGCAAACCGCTAGTGGGAGTGAATCATATCGAAGGCCACGTCTATTCCGTCGCTTTCGGCAATCCTCCGGTTGAATACCCGGCGCTGGCGCTTATCGTTTCCGGCGGTCATAGCAATCTGTTCTTAGTCCCTGAGCCGGGCAAGTACAAAGTGCTCGCCCGCACGCGCGACGATGCTGCCGGCGAAGCTTTCGACAAGGTAGCGAAACTGATGGGACTCGGCTATCCGGGCGGGCCAATCATCGAGCGGCTGGCGCGGGAGGGAGATCCGAAGGCCGTCAAGTTCTCTTTGCCACGCATGGGCGATGGCTCTGCGGATTTTAGCTTCAGTGGTTTGAAGACCGCCGTCACTAAGCACGTGCGGGAGACGGGACTGAAACCGGTGACAAACGGCGAGGAGGCATCGCAAGCAATTAAGGACCTCGCTGCGAGCTTTCAGAGTGTGGTGGTGCGCTCATTGGTTGGAACAACTGAGCGCCTGGCGGCGGCACATGGACCGCGAACCCTGATTGTCGCCGGTGGCGTCGCCTGCAACGGCGCTCTACGCGAGGCGGCGCGCCCAGCGGCGGAACGTTTGGGAATTCCCGCCTACTTCCCTTCGCCTCATCTTTCAACCGACAACGCCGCAATGATTGCAGCCGCGGGAACAGTGAAACTACTGGCAGGCGAGCGCGCGGGCTTCGATCTGAACGCAGACGTCACGCTGCGACTGCAAAATGTGGACAACCAGGAAGACGCGTTGAGGAAGGCGAAAGTGCGTTACCGCTTGTAGTCATTGAGCACCAAACTTTTCCACAAATCGTAGCCGGCGAAAGCGGCGACAGGTCGCCGCACTCCAAATTCGTTAACTACAACAAAAGAGGCGAGCAATCCTTGAAGATGCTCGCCTCTTAACTTTCCTACCGTTTGCTGTGTACTGTTTGCTGTCTACTGTTTTCGTTGGTCTCGTCACGCGAGACCGGAGGCGGGCCTTATCAACCTTCGATAACGCTTTGCGCGCTCACCGCCTTTTTCTCGTATGCGGCGATGGTCGCAACGTTGCTCTTCTCCAATTCACTTAGTTGATCGTCTTTAAAGTCGGGATTCGCTTTATACCATGCGAATGTTTCGAAGTAGGTCTGAAACCAGGGCTCCTTAGTAAAAACTTTACCGCGTCGAGCGAAGATCTCCTGACGCATCTTGACGGCGTCCTCAACGAACAGGCCCTCGAGTAGCGCTCGCGTGAGCGGCTTCTTGCCCAGGTCATCGTGAATCTTTTTCTCGTAAGCGACAATCGTCTCGACGTTCGCTTTGTCAGTACCGGTAACCTCTTCGTCCTTGAAATCCTCGTTAGGTTGATACCACGCCTGACCGAAAAAGTACTGCGACAGCCAGGGCGCCTGAAACTGCCGGCCCTTGCGCGCGTAAATCTCATTCCGCAGCAGGCGCAGCTCATTAAGACTCAACCCATGCAGCATAGACGCAGCAATAGATTTGTTCTCAAAGAGCTCCATGTCACCGGGAGCCAAAGCCACCTTGCGCGACTTCTTCTGCGCGGCGGCTATCGTGTCGAGGTTCTTCTGTTCAATCGCTGAAAGTTTTTTGGCGTCGTAGTTGTCACTGGGCTTGTACCAGTAGCGCTCGTCGAAATATTGCTGCAGCCAGGCCTCGCCAAAACGCTTGCCGTGGATGGCTTCGACTTCGGCGCGCAAAACGCGCCATTCAGCGCCGCTGTGAGTTCCAAGCTTTTTGGGCGTTAGCGTTCTGGTCAGCCAGTAGCGCATATCGCCGGGTTGTACGGTCGGATGCTTGCTGGCCTCGGCTACGCGAATGAGATCAAGACTATGGTTCTCCGTCGCGTTGAGCATCGAATTCTGGAAGTCAGTATTTGGTTTGTACCAGTCCTGTGCATCCAAATAAATCTTGATCTCAGCATCCTTGAAGATCCGTCCATGACGGCCAAAAACAATCCCGCGCATCAACTTTAGATCTTCGAGCGGGACCTTCGCAATATCCGCCGGCTTCAATGCCGTCGCGGCAAAGTCGAACCTTTGCCAGCGCTGCATGCTGTCCTGGGCCTGTGCGGAAAGGGTGGAGAAAAGGAAAACTGCAAGCAGAAAGAAGGACAAACGCAGGTGGGGGAAATGCTTCATGTCGTGCGGCTCCGGATAAATACAAAGCGGTGTTGCACTACGCTCGCCACCGCAGTCCAAATAATTCTCAACCGAAGATGTCGCGAACTTTCTCGACCAGACCTTTGTCTTCCAGATCCTTGTTCTCAACTACAGCGAGCTGCTCGAGAAGTTTTCGTTGCTCGCGCGTGAGCGACGTTGGCGTAACGACACTAACGGACACGTAGAGATCGCCGCGGCCGCGACCGCCAAGCACCGGCATGCCCTTGCCCTTAATACGAAAGACGGTGCCGGTTTGCGTCCCGGTTGGTATCTTGATTTTCTCCTCGCCCTCGATGGTGGGCACGTGCACATCAGCACCCAAAGCTGCCTGCGCAAAGGTCACTGCATGCGAAGCGTAAAGATTGCTTCCCTGCCGCTCAAAGCGCTCGTGTTCGGCAAGATGAATGACGACGTACAAATCGCCTGAGGGGCCGCCTTGCGTGCCAGCCTCCCCTTCGCCTTGTACGCGCAGTCGCGAACCAGTCTCGACGCCGGCTGGAATCTTGACCTCCATCTGCTTCTCGCGCTCAATGCGTCCCGCGCCCCGACAGTCCTGACAAGGCGTCTTTATCACTCGACCTGCGCCGCGACATTGCTGGCAGGTTCGAGCGACTGAAAAGAAACCCTGCTGATAACGAACCTGACCGCTGCCGCCGCAGTTTGCGCAGTTCTCAGGCTGGGTGCCGCTCGCCGCGCCGTTTCCGCTGCACGTTTCGCAAGTTTCCAGCCTCGGAATGCGCAACTGAGCAGTCAAGCCGTTGTATGCATCTTCGAGAGAAATCTCCAGGTCGTAGCGCAGGTCGGCGCCACGCTGTGCCGCCGAACGACGTCCGCCGCCGCGGCCACCACCAAAGACATCGTTGAATCCAAAAAGATCGCCGAGGATATCTTCGATGCCGCCAAAGCCTGGGGCCCCCCAGGCTTGTCCGGCGCCACTGGAAACACCGGCGTGGCCAAAATGATCGTAACGCTGTCGCTGATTGGCGTCGGCAAGTACGCCGTAAGCTTCCGCGGCTTCTTTGAACTTTTCTTCGGCGCTCGCGTCGCCAGGATTCTTGTCCGGGTGAAAACGGACAGCCAGGCGGCGATAGGCGCTTTTTATTTCCGTGTCAGTAGCGCTGCGCTCAATTCCCAGCACTTCGTAATAATCGCGTTTACTCATTCCTACTTCTAAAAACCTCTCGTCTTCTTTTTATAATTGATTGGCTAAAACTTTGCTGCGTCTATCCGAGATTGTCCAAGCCTGATTCCGCGGAAGGCCCGCTGGGATTCATCATGGCCGACGTAAGCTGGGCTGCAACCCGCTCCAGCGCATCCAGAGCTTTACTAATCGGTTCTTTTCCTTCTGTCTTAAGCGCGGCCTCACCCTGCTTGAAGACGCGTTCAGATATTTCCTGATCATTGGTGGACAGCGACGTCTTAAACTTGGCGAACGATTTCTGCGTGTTCCGCAGCAATGAATCCAACTTGTTGCGCAGGATTACCGTCTCTTTTGCCAGGCGATCGGCATCGGCGAAACCTTCAGCTTCCATGATCAGTTGTTGAATTTCGTCAGGAGCGAGACCAGACGTCGGCGTAATACGCATCTGCTGCTCGCGCCCGGTTGTCTTGTCCTGAGCAGAGACCGAGACAATCCCATTCGCGTCAACTTCAAACGCTACATCCACCTGCGGCACGCCTCGCGGGCTAGGCGGAATGCCGACTAATTCAAACTTACCCAGCGAACGATTGCCATCGGCCACTTCACGTTCACCCTGCAGGATGTGTATCTCCACCGATGTCTGATTGTCGACCACGGTCGTGAAGGTCAAACTGTTCCGCAAGGGAATAGTTGAATTCCGATCGATAATCTTAGTGAACAAACCACCGCGGGTTTCCAGTCCCAGGCTTAACGGCAAAACGTCGAGGAGGACGATGTCTTTGACTTCGCCAGTCAACACGCCACCCTGGATAGCTGCACCCATAGCAACCACTTCGTCAGGATTGATCTCCGCCGAAGGCTTCTTACCAAAGATCTTCTCGACGGTGCGTTCGACAATCGGCGAGCGCGTTTGTCCGCCCACCAGAATTACTTTGTCGACGTCGGCCGGTTGTAACTTCGCGTCTTCAAGCGCCTTGCGACAGGGTTCGATAGTTTGATCGATCAAATCGGTGATCAAGTCTTCAAACTCGGTCCGCGTCATCGTCTTGTTAAAGTGTTTGGGACCAGTGGCATCGGCCGCGATGAAAGGCAGGTTGATGTTGGTTTCGATGGCGGAGGACAGTTCACACTTAGCTCGCTCCGCTACTTCCTTAAGTCGCTGAAGCGCCAAACGATCTTTCCGCAGATCAATCTTGGTATCACTGAGGAACTCGTCAGCCATCCAATTCATGATGCGTTCGTCTATATCTTCACCGCCCAGAAATGTGTTGCCGGAAGTGGAGAGAACTTCGAAGACGCCATCATTCATCTGCAGGATCGAGATGTCGAAGGTACCGCCACCCAGATCGTAGACGGCGATGCGTTCGACGTCAGACTTACCCAGACCATACGCGAGCGCAGCCGCCGTAGGTTCGTTGATGATTCTTTCAACCGTTAGACCGGCAATTTTCCCGGCATCCTTAGTTGCCTGACGCTGAGTATCGTCAAAGTAAGCGGGCACCGTGATGATGGCGTCGGTTACCGGCTCGCCGAGAAAATCCTCCGCTGCAGCCTTGAGGCGCTGCAAAACTATTCCCGACAACTCCGGCGGACTGTAGCTGCGACCTTGAACGCGCACCCGCGCGTCTCCGTTTGGAGAATCGACGATCTCGAACGCCGCCGTTTCTCGCATCTTTTGCACTTCCGCAGAGTTGTACTTCCTGCCAATCAGTCGTTTCACCGCATAAACGGTATTGACGGCGTTAGTGACCGCCTGGCGTTTCGCGATCTGTCCTACCAGACGTTCTCCTTTGTCGGTAAAGCCAACCACGCTCGGCGTTGTACGTCCGCCCTCTTTGTTAGGCACAATCTGAACCGCACCGCCTTCCAGAACGGAAACGCAGCAATTCGTCGTACCCAGATCTATTCCGATCGCTTTACCCATCTTTTATCTATCCTGACCTGTTATCGGTCCTTCACTTTTTGACTGATACTTTGACGAGCGCCGGACGGATGAGCTTTTCGCCTACGCGGAAGCCGCGCACAATTTCCTGCATGACCATATCCGGTTCATAGTCGTCCGTGGGCTCAGTTACCACTGCTTCGTGAAGGTGCGGATCAAACTTCTCGCCCTCAGCTAAGACCGGCTTGACTCCGAGAGCATCAAGCACCCCGTAAAGTTGCTTGTAAATTAGATCAACGCCACTGAGGAAGTGCCGAAACTCATCTGACTCGCTGGCTTCAACCGACGCTTCCGTTTCCAAAGCTCTTTTCAAATTATCGAGTACCGGTAAGAGCTTGGCGGCAATATCAACCACCACGCGGTTGAACGTTTCAGAGCGCTCACGCTCCATACGTTTACGGTAGTTCTCGAAATCCGCCTGTCGTCGCGCCAGGCCGTCTCGTAGTTCCTTGACCTCGCTTTCGAGTCGTTTCAACTCCGCGCGCGTCGCAACCAATTCCGCTACTTCCGGACCACCCAGGTTCAACGCCAGCTCGCCGGTGGAACCCTTGGCGGGAGATCCAGACTGCTCCGGCTCCTCGTCGAAATCCAACACTTCGACTTCCGGGCTTGAGTCGTCATCAGCATCCAGGGCATGCGTCAACGTCTGATCGTAGTCTGACGACTCAGATGCCACCTGATCTGGTGAGGCGTTCCCTGTTTCTTCAGCGTCCGAATCAACAAAGTTAACCGGAATATTCGATCTGTCTTTTCCTTCTGGAGCCATCGGTCAGTGTGTTTCGCTCAAAGTTTCGGTAGGGGGCTTAGACGTGCGCTTCTTCGTTCAAGCGGCGCTCAATGAGCCGCGCCATGTAGTTTACCATAGCCATGATGCGAGAATACTCAATCCTCATCGGACCTACGACACCCAGCGTTCCCAGCTGTTCGTTTGACCCGAACCGGTAAGGGGCGGTGATAAGAGCACAATTTCGCATTGAGGCGCTTTGATGCTCTCGGCCAATCACGACGTGAACGTCTCCCCAAATCGCAGACTGTTCGCGTGCAATACACTCATTGATGATTTTTATGAGACGAGACTTTTCCTCAAACGTTCGAAACAATTCCCGCATTCGATCAACGTCCACAAAATCAGGCTTGCTGAGGATATTTGAAGCGCCGTCGACATAAACGTCACCGGTACTCGACTCTTCACCTTCCAAACTCATATCACACAGCAGGATCGCATTTCTGAGCAGCCGATCATATAAAGCTTTTTCCTCGCGCATCAGCTCGAGAATCTCGCTGCGAATGGCCAGCAGGCTCTTGCCGCCAAACTCTGTGTTTAGGTAGCGGGCTGTCTGTTCAAGTTCTTCCTGGGTGAGGTTGTCTTCAAGACGGATGATCTTGTTGTGAATGCTGTTTGAGGTGGTTACCAACACCACCAGAATTCGCTTATCGGAAAGCTGAACGAATTCGATGTGACTCAAGCGGTTTTCAGCGAGCGATGGTGATACCACAATGCCCACGTTTGCTGACAGCTCGGACAGCGCGTGGGACATTTTTTCCATGATGCGATCGGAGGACGTGCCCGAGTCAACACCGTTTGCGGTGAATACTTTGTCGATCGCCCGTAGGTCGGCGCGCGAAAGCCGAGCTTCTTCAAGAATGTAGTCAACGTAGTAACGGTAACCCTGATCCGTCGGCACTCGACCAGCCGAAGTGTGCGGCTGTTCGACAAGTCCAGCTTCCTCAAGTTCAGCCATGACATTTCTGATGGTGGCTGAGCTCCAACCCGGACTCCGTGAAAACCGCTCGGCAAGCACCAGCGAGCCTACCGCTTCGCCGGTGACCAAATGCTCCTTGATCAAAGCGGCGAGCACAGCTTGCGCCCGCGCGTCGAGACTGTCTTTTTCGGTGGCTTGGAGGATTGGATTGCGACGAGGCATCAAGTTTTAGTGTTCGCGTGGATTCTTCCTGGCATGACGCTTCGCCGCGCTTATCCAGGGGGACAAAACTGGCAAATTAACTAAACGGCCGCCGTCCGGCAGTATAAAGGAATCGTTTGTCGGCCTGCAAACATTCAAACTACTAAAAACCATACCTCCGTTAGCTGGATAATCCACGCTCCTGCAAAGATTTACCGTAACAACCGGACGTTTAGCCTTGGGGGTGCCGGCCTCGGGCAAAACCACAGAATTCAATGACAATGCGCACCGGGCGCGTTTCCCTCCGAGTCGGCAGTAAGAGACGTCTGACTGTCCAGAAAACTGCCGTTTTCCTGAACTTTTTGCGATATCCCCGTCAGAGTTTGACGCTCGGCAAGACTTCTCCGTAAGATGAGCGCGGCTTCCAGCTTTCAGAACCCCTGCCCCTCGGGTCTCCAGCCGGAGTCGGGTATCATGCGCGTCCTGCTTCTTCCAACATCGGGAATCAAACATTGAAGGCGGCAATCTCGAACAACGAGCGCGGGTGAATTGTCAGGAGTTTCGACAATGACTGACGTGAAGAAATATTTCCTGGACGCTTTCCATCATCTCGGCGGTAAGCGAGATATGCCGACGGTTGATGTGCGTTTTTATCGCTATGCGGGCCTGCGACACAACATCAAGTTACGTTCCGGCCATGTCTGCGTGCGTCTGTCGGATATTTGTAAGGATAGTCCGCCGGAGGTGATGCGCGCCCTGGCGTTCGTATTGGTCGCCAGATTGCTGCGGAAAAAGATTCCACCGGTTCACGAACGAACTTATCGCGACTACTCCTTGACTCCGGAAGTCATGCGCTTGTCGGATATTGCCCGCCGCGATCGCGGCTGGAAGATGATATCCAGCGCTCGCGGCAAATACTACGACCTAGAGAAGATGTTTTCTAAACTAAATCGCAGTTACTTCTCCTCTAGTCTCGAAAAGCCAACACTCACCTGGTCTCAGCGCAGGACGCGAAGCATTCTTGGCCATCACGATCGAGTCTATGACACTATCGTGATTAGCAAGTCTCTGGATTCGGCCCAGGTGCCGGAGTGGTGTGTAGAGTTCATCGTCTATCACGAAATGCTTCACATGAAGCACGCCGCGCGGATGATCAACGGCCGTCGTTATTGTCACACCGCGGCTTTTAAGCTCGATGAGCGCCGCTTTGCAAAATACGACGACGCGCAACGCTGGCTGGAGCAGGTAGCTCGGCAGCGACGAGTTCCGCGCACGCGCGCCGCCTAAATCGGCGAGGTAAATTTGGAACCCGTTTCGTGTTGGAGCGTTTACACAAACGAGGTAGGTGGGCTCCTCAAAAAGGGCGGCTGAACCGGGGTGATTGCCCCAGTGAAGCCGCCTTTTATTTGCGTCGCAACGCGAATTCCCTGCAAGCTTGTGGCTGGCCACGCGATCCTACGCTGCTGGACAAAGCCCTTTAGCGGTCGCTAAACTACGCGATTCGAAACGTGCACGCGCCGCTGACCTGCAGTTTTCGGCAACATTAAGCAGCTCTGTTATCGAGACAAATTTTTTTCGACGGAGATTCAAATAAGGCTATGGCTATTCAAGCGACTCAAATTCGGCGCGGAATGATGATTCTTTTCGAGGGTGAACCGTGCAAAGTCATGGAATTTCGACATCACACGCCCGGCAACCTGCGAGCCATGGTGCAGGCAAAGCTTCGGAACGTGAAGACTGGATCATCGTTTGAACACCGATTTCGCTCATCTGACTCGATTGAACGCGCCATTTTTGAGCAGCACGAAATGGAGTTCATGTACTCTGACGGATCGCACCATCACTTCATGAACACCGAAAACTACGAGCAGGTCGCACTCAGCGACGCAGAATTGGGAGACGCTGCACAATGGCTTACCCCCGGCTTGAAGATTCAGGCGGAGTTTTATGAAGGAGCGCCCATCGGCATCGATCTTCCTCCCTCCATGGAGTTGACTGTCACACGCACCGATCCGACGCTCAAGGGCGCAACTGTTTCTAATGTAAACAAGCCGGCTACGCTCGAGAATGGCGTAACCGTAAGTGTGCCCCCGTTTGTAAACGAAGGCGACCGCATCCGCGTCGATCCCACGGAAGGCCGCTACATCGAACGCGCAAACAAGGCCTAGTAAGACTGACGCTCCTGTCTGCTGCGTAGGACAGACATTCCTGTCTGTCCATTGAGACAAAGACAGGCAGGACTGCCTGTCCTAACTATGTACTTCATCTACAGTCTTCTGCTGGGTCTCGGCTTTCTCATCCTGCTGCCGCGCTTTCTTCTCGACGCTTTTCGTCACGGCAAATACGTTGCCGGCTTTCGCGAACGCCTCGGCTCGCTGTCGCCCATATCAAAAGATGGCCACCCCGTAGTTTGGATTCATTGTGTTTCAGTCGGCGAAACACTCGCCGCACGTCCTTTAATACACGCTATCAAAAAACAGTTCCCGCAGACTCTGATTGCAGTTTCCACTATTACCCGCACCGGACAGAATTTGGCGCGCGAAGTTTTCAAGCACGACGCAGCCAAAGTTTTCTACTTCCCTTTCGATTGGCGCTGGGTCGTCCGCCGCTCAATGAAGGCGATCAATCCCGATACGGTTCTGATTATGGAGACGGAGTTGTGGCCCGGCTTTCTGCGTGAGTGCAGGCAGCAACAAATTCCAGTGGCACTCGTCAACGGTCGACTCTCAGCGCAGTCGTTTCGTCGTTATCGCCTAATCAAAAGTTTCATTACGCGGGTTCTAGGAGCACTTGACTTGGCGATAATGCAGACGGAAGCTGACGCCGATCGGCTGCGAGATCTGGGCATGGACGCGAAAAAGACTTTCGTTTTTGGCAGCATGAAGTTCGACGCGGGAGCTATGCCCGATTCCGATTCACTAACAGCAGAGTTTCGTAGTCGTTTTGGACTTACCGCCAACTTTTCATTGATCCTGGCAGCAAGCACACACCCTCCCGAAGAGAAAATCCTGCTGGACGCGCTCAAACAATTGCGCGCGAAGGAACCCAGGCCGCGATTAATGATTGCACCGCGCCATCCTGAACGTTTTGGCGAAGCTGCGGCCATGGTTGAGCGATCGGGTTTCAGTTACGCTCGCCGCACGAACCCTGCGGACGTAGCTGACGCGCAAGCCGAAGTTATTCTGCTGGACAGCATTGGTGAGTTACCGTCGGTGTATTCACTGGCTACGATAGTCTTTGTCGGTGGCAGCATTGCAAAGACCGGCGGGCACAACGTGCTTGAGCCGGCAGCCGTCGGCGCCTGCGTCATCACCGGTGCGCATACGTATAACTTCCACTCGATTGTCGAAAGTTTTGTGGCGGCTGAAGCACTTATTCAACTGCCACCGTTGCCTGATTCAGAAATCACCGACGCCCTGACTGAAACTATTTCTCGGTTACTCGCCGAGCCGTCCAAACGTCTGGAGTTGGGAGCCTGCGCGCGGAGTTTGGTAAATGAGAATCGCGGCGCTACGGAACGCACTCTCCAGGCTCTAAACTCTTTACTCGCAACGCCCGCTACTGTCTCGAAGAATGTCGGCCAGTTTCGTGCCGGCGGCGCGCCTATCGCATGAACCCGCTCGCATCACTAATACTTCCCCCGCTCAGTCTGGTATACGGGGCCCTCACGCGCGCGCGGTTGACGGCCTACCGGCGCGGCTGGTTTGCCACATCGCAGCTTGCGGCCCCGGTGATCAGCGTCGGCAACTTGACGACGGGTGGAACCGGAAAGACTCCGCTAGTTGAGTGGACTTGCAAAACCGTCGCCCGCGAAACCGGAAAAAAGGTTTGCGTGTTAACACGTGGCTACGGTCGACCAAATCCGCAGTCGCAAGTAGTCGTTTCCGACGGAGTAAAAATACTAGCAAGCGTACATGAATCCGGCGACGAACCTTACCTCTTGGCCCAAAACCTAATCGGAGTGGCGGCAGTGATTTCGAATCCGGATCGACTCGCCGCCGGCAACTGGGCGATGAAGAACCTGGGCACTGAAGTCTTTGTGCTCGACGACGGCTTTCAACACCTCCAGCTCGCCCGTGATTTGGATATTGTCACTATCGACGCCACAAATCCGTGGGGCGGGGGCAGCTCACTTCCTGCGGGAAGGCTGCGCGAGCCCCGCACCGGCTTAGCGCGCGCCGGTTGCGTCGTAATCACGCGAACGGATCAAGTCGAGAATACGGCTACGACCAACGACACCATTCGCCAATTCACGAGCGCAATTCCGATTTTGTCCTCGCGCATGCTGACATCAGCAGTTCGTACACTTGACGGACAGGTCGTCGATAAGACGAGCTTGCGCGCGCAACCGGTTGCCGCGTTTTGCGGCGTGGGAAATCCAGAATCGTTTTTCAACAGCGTGCGCCTTGAAGGCTTCGAGACAGCGCTCACCAAAGCCTTTCCCGATCACCATAACTACACTCAAGGTGATGTCGCGGGATTGGTTGACGATGCAAAAGTCGACGGCGCTACTGCGCTCCTTACTACCGCCAAAGACGCCATCAAGCTTTCCACTTTAGACTTAGCGCTTCCCTGCTACGTTCTGGACATTCAGATCTCAATCGACGACGACGAACGGCTGGTGAAGTTGATCAGAAATGCCTGCGGCAAGGAAAACACGATTAGGCCAAAGGGGTGACAGGTCACCGCACTCCAAGGAGTTGACGCTGTAAGCGCAGACTATTGTAGGTTTGGCGTCGAGGCGGTGGTCGGTGCCACCGAAGGCTTCGGCAGCGGCGGATTTGTCGCAGTAGGGAACGGTGGCGGCGGTTCGACCTCTACTGTCTTTGTTGGCGACGGTTTTGCGCTGTTGGAGTTTTGGTTGGTGTTGTCGTTGGCGTTGATGTTTGCATCACCGTTAATCGGTGTCTCACCGGGTGATGGGGAAGCAGACACGTTGGCATTCACATTTGCGTTTTGATTCGTGTTGCCACCAGACGGAATTCCGGCTTCCGCGGCGCCGGTCGGCGGCTTTGCAGGCTCTACGGGACTGCTGTTTGGATCCGCGGCCAGCGGTTGTGAACCGGTATTCGCCTCGGTCGGCAACGTATTGCGTGTAAATGCGTAAATGAGTCCAAACAAAATCAGCAAGCCAACCAGCGAAGGAATCAGGATCTTCCAGGGATTGAAGCTGGAGTGCGGAGCCGGCGCCTGATCCGGCAATGGCACGACCATTGACGGCGGCGCGGCCGAGGCCTGCGGCGGAGGAAGCGGCGGGGCCATCGCACGTGTAACCCGTCGCCGCACCAAAGTCTCTTCATCTGCATCGTCAGCCAGTTGCTGTGGCGGTTGTTGTTCAACTCGTTTCTGCTCTGCAGGCGTTGAAACTCCTGCCAGCTCCATGCCCGCGGCGATCGTAAAATCTTCAACTAACTCTGCGACTGTTTCGTAGCGATCTTCCGGACGTTTTTCCATAGCGCGCGCCACCACCCCGCCGATGGCTTCCGGAACGTCACCCCTCTCATCCAACACTGACGGCGCTGGATGCTGCAAATGTTTGAGCATGATTGCGGTCGGCGAACCGCCGGTGAACGGCACGTGTCCCACCAGCATTTCGTAGAGGATTACGCCGAGCGAGTAGATGTCGGAGCGGGCATCGATATCCGGAGACTGCGAACATTGCTCGGGCGACATATACTGCGGCGTTCCGATCACGAGATCCGGCGCAGTCAGACCGGGATCGTAGGTGCCCTCTGGCTCCTTGATTTTCGCGATGCCAAAATCGAGTACTTTCGCGTAATCTGCGCCAGAACTGCTGAGCAACATGATGTTGTCGCTCTTGAGATCGCGATGGACGACGCCTTCCGCATGCGCGGCATCGAGCGCGCCCCCTACCTGGCGAAGAATTTCGACGGCGCGCGGCAGCGCCATCGGACCCTCTTCTCGAATGATCTGCTTCAAAGTCTGTCCGCTCAAATACTCCATCACCAAAAAAACAACACCACCTTCGGCTTCGCCAAAATCGGTAACACTAAGAGCGTGGGGATGAGAGATTCTTGAAGCGGCGCGGGCTTCCCGGGAAAAGCGGGCAACAATCTTTTCGTCAGCGGCAAGTGAAGAACGCAGCACTTTGACTGCGACCGTCTTATCCATCAGGACGTGCGTGCCACGGTAAACGGTTCCCATGCCACCGGCGCTGAGCTTTTCCTCAATGCGGTATTTCCCGGCTAGAGTCTGGCCGAGCAAAGCATCGTCTGTCTTTTCGAGCGCAACGCCATCGGCAGGACACAAGGTCGTTGCATCAGGATATTCCACTCCACATTTCGGACAAGTTTTCATTGAACGCTGAACGCCTTGCTAGTTTTAGTAGGACAGGCATTCCTGCCTGTCACTCGTTTAAGGGACAGACAGGAATGTCTGTCCTACTCAAATCGGGAAACTGTTTTCTTTGGGAGAATACCGAAAGCGTATCACAGGGATTTGGATCGCGGCAAAGATAGCTAAATTGAAACAAAAAAATGCGAGCGCGGTTAACTGTCCCACGCTCGCATCATTCGTCGGTTTGTCTTCCAGACTTAAACCTTGGCGAAGACCACCAGCAAAGCGAAAAGCACCAGCGATTCAATCAGTGCCAAACCAAGAATCATCATTGTCTGAATCTTGGCGGCTGCACCCGGATTGCGCGCGGCCCCCTCGCAGGCTGCGGCGCCAATACGCGACTGGCCAATTGCGCCGCCGACTACGGCGATCGCAAAACCAACACCGGCGGCAATTGCCTTGAGTCCGGCGCTATTGTCTGCAGCGTGCTCAGCGGCATTCGGAGTCTGCGCCAGGACGGTCATGGCGCTAAACAACACGCCGACAATCGCCATGAAAAGCAAATTAAGTTTTCTCATCTTTCCGTTTCTCCAGCTGAGGACTTCCTCAGAAATTGACGCAGGACCAACAAAGCTAGTCCAGAACCGGTTGGATAATTTCGCCTGCATCCGGTATCCACCGCCCCTCTTACAACGGCGCTCCAGCGAGACAGGCCTGCAATTAAATCAACAAACGACTATATGCCAGTTTTGCATCAGCTATGAACAGTCTGCGTCAGACCAAAAACGTGCGCGTCAACGTGTGCAGTCGCGAATGCCCGCATCGCTCGACTCGCGGTTCTTAAGATCAAGTAGTTGCCAGTGCAGCATGTTCCGCAGGCGCCTGGCCGTGGTCAGATGCTGCCTCGTGGCCATGCTCGTGCTCCTCATGCGGAGCATGAGAAACTTCGCTCAAATAAAGCTGCGAAAGAAGTATGAATACAAACGTCTGTATGAAAGCCACGAAGATGCTCAGTGGCATCAGCAAAAGCGGGCCCACCCAGGTGTACGGCACTGCGAGGCTCGACACCGTGTGGACAACTTTCTCATCAGCAAACATGTTTCCGAAAAGTCGGATGCCAAGTGAGAACGGACGAATGAAGTTACTGATCAGCTCGATGGGGAAAATCAGCGGTCCAATCCACCAGATCGGTCCCCACAGGTGTTTGAGGTGTCCGAAGATCCCATTCTCCTTAATTCCGATCCAGTTGTAATAAAGGAATGAAGAAATACCCAGCGCGAAGGTAACGCTTACCGCTGCAGTAGGAGACATGAACAACGGAAATAATCCCATCAGGTTCGAAACCAGAATCAGTACCGCGAACGTCATTACCACCGGAAAGTATTTCAAGCCCTGCGGTCCGATAATGTCTTCGATCATGCTGCGTACGGCGAGCACCGCGACCTCGAGCGTCTGCTGTCCCGGGCCTGGCTCCTCTTCAGAAAGTTGTCCCTTAAGAATCCAGATAATCGCGATGCTAAGAATGCAGGCGATAACAAACATCACTGTGTACCACGGAATTGCCGTCTCCGGAGAATAAGGACCGAAGACCGCTTCAGGCGTCGTGCCAAACTTGGCAAAGAACTTCGTCCACATCGGGTGGGTGTAAGTCATTTCAAACTTGTATGCCCACTCGCCAAAGTAGTGATTAACCAACTGCACTACGATCGGCGCCTGCTCGACCTCTTCAGCGTGTTCCGCACCCTTTGCCGCAGCTTCCTGTAACCAGAACATCAACTAATTTCCTCTCGGTGAATAATTGCAAAATAGAATTCTCGAATAGCTTCAACAAACAATGCCGCGACGAAGCTGCACAAGCCGGCGATAGTAGCGGCGAGCGAGACGAGGTTGAGCTTGTAAGCGAAGAAGACAACTGTGGCGATCACAAGGTAACGGAGAACGTATTGCGCCAGGTTTAGTTTTGGCTTGGCTCCATGCACCAGCACCGTAAATGCGGCCGCAGTGGAACTGCTTAGCCAATGATGATTGAGCAGGGAGAGCACACCGCCCAGCAGCAATCCCGTCGTCACGCGCCACGGCGCAAAGGGCAAGCTAATAAGCCCTGCAATAACGACTGCAAACATCATCGTGCGGAAGATCCGAGACTCCACGCCGCTGTTATGGGCGCCGCTATCAGCGCCGCGAAGCAGAGTTTCGCCCTTGATTGAAGGAATGCTTTTCATAGTGGGTGCGGTTTTAGTAAAGCTGAGGATTTTACACGGGAAATCGGCCAATTGTCGAGGTGGCTCTTTGTGTAGTGACCTAGCTCGGAATCTCTGTGCGTCCTTTGTGAACTCTGTGCCTCTGTGGTGGGTGTTTGCCGATTGAATTTCACCACCGAGACACAGAGAACAGAAAGGTTGCGCAGAGAAAAACTTAAATTAGGCCAATACCCGCCTTTGGAGTGCGCCGACCTGTCGGCGCTTTGGTCGCTGGCGACCTGTCGCCGGTAGCGTCGCGACGGACGAAAGCGGTGACAAGTCACCGCACTCCAAAAACGCTACCGCGTTATTCTCAGAGTTTTGACGTGAGCCGGATAAATTGGTAGAAACCCAATGCCGCCCCAAGCACTGTCCCTACCACTAACAACCAGGGCTTCGTGCCCAACCAGCGATCCAGTAACCAACCAACACCGGAGAGCAGTACGACTGACGAGAACAAAACGAGTCCGGCGGCATAAGCGATGCCGCCCTTGCGTGTAGTTTCCTCATCATCTGGAGTGGGCATTTACGATTGCCAATTCTCGCGGGTTAGGTAGTTTTTCGGAAGCTCGTACAACATGGCGCGGCTCGAGTGGCGCATCGAGTCGTGTATGAAGCAGACATGCGTACACCAACAAGCCTTGCCGCCATCAATCGCCTGCAACTCGCTCTCGCGTTCATGCGCAGACCACAGCGCGCCGAAGTCGTAGTCGAAATCTGAAAGAGTGGCAAACTTCTCGCGCAACTCACAGGCCCGAACATCACCGTTGTAGTCGATCACGGCAGTGGTCTCGCCGGCAGTGCAGGGGAAAGGCCACGGGTTTGGACCGCCAAAGTTGGCGTGTTGCGTGCGGTAATGCGTGGTGATCGCGCCGACGTAAGCGACGTTTTTGATGAAGCGTTTGCTCTTGTCGTCGTCAGCAAACATGCGATCGCCGTAACGCTTCGTGAGCCGCGAAACGAACGCATACATTCCCGGCAAAACCTCAGCAGGCACCTGCTTGATCTCGTCGCCTACCAGGGTTTCGCCACGAATGATATTGAAGTATTGACCGTCGAGCTGAAAGTTGTTCCACATGAACTCGCCCAGTTTCTCGATCTCGGTGTAATTATCAGCGCACACCACGGTATTCACGTTGAGTCGAAAACGGTCAGTAAACCTCGCTTTGAGCGGGTAGAGCGAGCGGATGCAATCGAGCGCCTTTTCCCAATTGCCCGGCACGCCACGAATTTGATCGTGCGTTTCGCCGTAGCCATCGAGCGCGATGTTGAGATAAAGGTCAAGCTTCGGATGGGAAGCTAAGGCCCGTTCAACGATTTCATAGACGCGAGCCTTGATCAGTCCATTGGTGGGAATGATCACGCGATCGACACCGTTCCGGTTTACAAAGATGTCGATGATGTCCGGGACATCGCGGCGCAGCGTTGGTTCGCCGCCGGAAAGCCAGAGATCGGTGATCGCAGGCATCGTGCGCGAGATCTTTTCGATTTGCTCGAAGGTAAGATCGCCGGGCTGGTTCAACTCTTCGTGATAGAAACACGTTTTGCAAAACGCGTTACAGCGTGAAGTGACGAAAAGAATGACCGTGCCGAGACGCTTTTCGCGTCCGGTGGAACGGAGGAGTTGAACTAGCTGTACGGCCTTGTTTGGCATTTTGTGGGACAGACATTCTTGTCTGTCCAGCGCTTTCAAAAGCAAGACAGACTGGAAAGTCTGCCCTACTCGCGCGAGATGATGACAGCTTCGGTGGCTGATTTCAATTCGTAGGTGATTCCACGCCATTTGATTCTACGCGAGAACGCCGCTGTCACCGCATTGCAGAGATAAAGCGCCGACGCAAACGGCCAGAGCAGCAAATGCGCCGGCAAACTCCGCCAGAGTTGCTTCCGGTAACTCCGAAGCGGGATGGCTACCGCCTGCAGTCGAATGTAACTCTTGGCGACGCCCAACAGGTAAATCAGCGACAACGCGACCAGCGGGACCGCAAAAGGGAGTCGCATGAGCGCGCGAGAAACTACCAAAGCAATGCCGCCAAAAAAGACTAAACAGAACAACAGACTTCCGATCAGCACGGGCTTCCAAAGGTGTGCCGAATAAACTCGGGTAATCTTCAGCTGGCGGTTGGTGAATTCGAGCAACTCTTTCGCGGAGCAATCTCCCACCGAAGCGACCAAACAGGCCGGCACAAAATGTATCGGCAGTTTTGCCTCCTGCAACACCCGGGTCAAGGTGAAGTCGTCCGATACAGTTCCCTGCCAGTGTTCAGCGACCAGCAGTTTCTCAAAGGTCGACTTGCGAATCGCAGTAGAACCGCCCCAACAGAAGTTTTTGTCTTCGCGCTCTCCTAAGGCCGAAGCGATCGACGCATTCCACACCGAACGGAGTTGCGAAGCGAGCCCGCCCGTTTCCGAGATGAACCAGCGATAACCGCTTGCCGCTCCGATACGTTCGTCTGCCAGCGGCGACACCAGCGCGCGCAACCAGTTAGCTTGTGGCCGCGCGTCGGTATCGACGAACACAAAAACCTCGCTGCGCGAATTGACTGCGGAAGCTGCCACACTCAGGTTGTGAACCTTCTGGCCAGAATTAACCGCCGCTCCGGCTATAACGACACGCGCGTGCTCGCCTGCGCCTTCAGCCTCGATAATTTGTTTCATGAGACTGAGCGATGCGTCGTCAGCACTATCCGTTACCAGAATGACCTCGTAAGCCGGATAGTTTTGCTGGAACAGCGCGCTGATATTTTCGCGAAGCCCGTCTTCCAGACCGCGACAGGGAGCAATCACAGAAACGAATGGAGTGAAGTCCGGAAGGGGACGCGCGGTTTCGCGTCGGACGTAGGCAGCGAAGTTAAGGCCGCCGCGAAGAGAAAGGAAACCGAGCCAGATAACAATTGCCGCGAAGAAGTAGAAAACTGCCATCGCGTTCCAGTTCCAGGCGAGCAACATCAGCGTTCCGTGGAGTCGCGAGTGTGCATGGCAACTACAGATTCTACGGCGGACCGAAACTCTGCGGGATCAATCGCCGGGTATTGATAAAGCCGGGCTTCAATGTCAGAGAAGAACTCCAACAATCGGAGCGGCTCGACCAAGCCGGCCCTTATCATTTCGCTAACGTCTCGCAGATCCTGTTCATGAGCTCGCTCGATCTTCGCCAAAGCCTGGGCGTAAAAATCATAGTGAAGAAACGTCAGGCTGCCCTCCTGCCGAATAAATCTACTGCGATCGCGCCAGCCGGACAGTTCTGGAATAAAGTCATCGGGTGAGGCCAGTTCAACATTGATTTGGAGGCGTTCTTTGAGCTGAGGAATCTTTTTGAGGATCTCGTCGCTATCCGGTTCAAGCTTCAGGTCAACGTCGATGGTGGAATAACGCCAGCCCAACAATACAGCGCTAGCGCCGCCGACGAGAAAAATCCGAACAGGATTTGGTCGTTCGCTCGCCAACGCCTTCATAAACTCTTCCAAGCGCGCTGCGGTTACTTTTTGACGCATCCGGCTGCTCGTTCGAAACTAACCAATTTCCTGAGCAAAGAATTGTAGCGTGAGTGTGCTGAGTTCGGGTTGGAGCTCGCCAGCAGATCATACAGGCGGTGCTCAGGGTTTGGCGGCAAGTGATCCGGCAAATTGAAGCCCAATCGTCTTAAGCGGGGCGATCCAATTGCTACCAGCAAGGCCGCGGCGGTTTCTCGGCCTTCGTTCAGGTCATGCAATCCCGTTTCGATAAGATCCTCTCCTGGCAAAACTGCATCCATGAATTCTCTCTTCTAAATTAGATTGGTATTTCCTAACGCGCCACCAGCCTCTGGACTATTTCAATAATAGGCTGCGGATAAATACCGATGAAAAGTATCCCAACCAGAGAAACTACCAAAGCGGTTTTTAACGCAGGTGAAAGCGAAAGCGGTTGATCGTCGGCAATAGAGTCGCCCAGGTACATCACTTTGATGAAGCGCACGTAGTAGTAGAAAGATACGACAGTGTTAATGATTGCCCAGCCGGCCAACCAGTAGTACCAGTTTTTTCCGTCTGCTTTAGCGCGTAGCATCAAGCCGCCGAAAAGAAAATACTTACCCATAAAGCCCCCGGTAAACGGCAAGCCGCCGAGCGACAGCATGAATATCGCCATCATCGCAGCCATGCCTGGCGCCTTATGCGCCAGCCCGGTCAGATCGTCTACGTTGTCGCCGATGATCCCGCGGCGTCGCAGGCTGATGATGATGCCAAACGCGCCCATGTTCATGAAGGTATAGACCAGCAGGTAAATCGCCAGACCAACGTAACCGTACGTGTTTCCGGCGACTATTCCGAGCAGCAAATAACCGGCGTTGGAAATTGACGAGTAAGCGAGCAGACGTTTTGAGTTTTCCTGCGTCACTGCGGCCCAATTGCCAACCATGATCGTAATCGCTGCGACCAGGCCCAGCAGCGGCGCCCAGTCAGCCCGCATGCCGTTAAGCGCTTCCATGAAGATACGCGCGTAGAGCGCGAAGCTGGCGGCTTTCGAAGCGGTGGAAAGAAATGCGGTGACTGACGTCGGCGCGCCTTCGTAAGCATCGGGCGCCCACATGTGAAAGGGCACCGCTGCGATCTTGAAGAACAAGCCTGCGGCCAGGGCAATCATTCCCAGCAACAACATCGGCCGGAGCGAAAGCCCGCTCGCGTCGCTGTTGGCAATGGCGGCAACGGCACGTCCGATCTCGCCCAGGTTGGTTGAACCAACAACACCGTAGAGCAGCGACATTCCATAGAGCAGGACGCCCGACGAGAACGCCCCCAGCAAAAAGTATTTCATCGCCGCTTCGTTTGAGCGTTTCTCGCGTTTGGTGAATGCCACCAACACATAAAACGTGAGCGCCATTAACTCCAAACTGATGTAGAGCGAAATCAGATCGAAGCCGCAGGCCAGGAACATCATGCCGACGGTCGCGAACAAGACCAGTGCGTAGTACTCACCGTGTTGTTCACCTTCAATGTCGAGATAGCGGATGGATATACCGATGGCGAGTGCGGCGCCAATCAGGAAGATACTTTGAAAGACTAACGCAAAGCCGTCGACGCGGATCATTCCGTAGAAGCCGTCGTTGGGGGATCCGCCCTGAATTAGGTACTGAACAACGAGGGAGACGGCGGCGAGCGCGATACCAACCAGCGAGAAGTAAGCAATCGCTTTGCTCTTGCGATAGGGCAGAACAACTTCCATCACCAACGCGAGACAGGCGCACGCGGTCAGAATCAGCTCCGGGGCAATGAGCTGCAAATCGTTCAGATTAATTAGCCCGGCGGCGTTGGCTTGGAGTAGGAACATGGAGTCAGTGGTCCGTGACCAGTGGTCAGCAGTCAGTATTTTAATAGACTATTCAGACTAATCACTTTTACTTCACTATTGCCGGACCGCCAGAGGCCGGAGCTGCGGCAACTCCTGGAGGACGCTGTGCCGCCGGAGGCATGCCCGGAATCGGATAAGTTGGGCGCACCTGTCGCACCACGGCATTTACCGGTCGCGCTATGAAGCTCAAAAAAGGTTTGGGATAGACACCGATCCAGAGCGCGAGAATGAGTAGCGGCGTCATATATGCCCATTCGCGGCCGCTTAGATCGACTAACTTTTCGTTCTTGGGATTGTCAATGGCGCCAAAAAACATTCGTTGATAGAGCCAGAGCATGTAGCCGGCGTTAAGGATAATTCCGAGTGCACCCCATGCCGACCAAACCGGATTCGCTTCGAAGGCGCCGCGCAAGGCAAGAAACTCCGAGATGAAAACGCATAACAGCGGCAGCCCGATCGCCGTCATGACCATAGCCAAAAAGATCGCTGCATAGCCAGGCATCACGTGCGACAGTCCGCCGAATTCTGCGACGTTGCGCGTGTGCCGCCGTTCATAAATTATTCCAACTAAGAGAAACAAGGCGGCAGAGTAAATGCCGTGATTGATCATGTGCAGCACCGCGCCGTTAAGCCCATTGGGATTCAGGGCAAACAGCCCCAGCATCACGATTCCCATCGACGAAACCGAGGAGTAGGCGACGAGCTTCTTTACGTCACCGTCCTTCTTCACCACGAAATACATCGCGGCCAGTGCGCCATAGATAATTCCCACGATGGCCAAAAAGATCATCACGCTGCGCACGCCAAACGATCCGAAAAAGGCTTCGTCAGCGGAGGCCGCGGGAAACATCGGGATGTTGAAACGGAAGAAGCCGTAGGTGCCCAGCTTCAGCAGGATGCCGGCCAGAATAACTGAACCAGCGGTGGGCGCCTCGACGTGCGCGTCCGGCAGCCAAGTGTGAAATGGAAACATCGGCACCTTGATCGCGAAGCCCAACGCGAACGCAAAGAAGAGCAATACCTGCATCACGCCCATAGGCATGACCGATCCGAGCGCCTGCATGTAGAGAATATTAAACGTGCCGGTCCCATTCGCAGCGGCGGCCTGCACCGAACTAGCCACCAGCGCCGCGGCATCTTTGTTTCCCGCCAGCAAGTCCAAAGTGCCCTGCGTGATTTGGCTGGTCAGCGCCGTATCCTGCGTCAGGAAATACATCTTTAAGACGCCGAGCAACATGACAACCGAACCAACCAAGGTGTACAGAAAAAACTTAATGGCCGCGTACAAGCGGTTTTCGCCACCCCAAATACCAATCAGGAAATACATGGGTACGAGGGACACTTCGAAGAAGAGGTAGAACAGGAAAAGATCCATCGAAGTGAAGACACCGACGACTGCAGTCTGCAACAGAAGCAGCAGGACGTAGTATTCCTTTTCGCGTTTCTCGATGTATTTCCATGAAGACAAGGAAGCGATAACGCCCAACAGCGTAGTCAACAAAATCAGCAACACGGCGACGCCGTCAACGCCCATTTGATAACGCGCGCCCAGCACCCGAATCCACTCGTGATCCTCAAGAAACTGCATGCCGCCCATAGCGCTGTCGTACTTAAGAAGATATAGCGAAGCAAGAAATGCGATGCCAAACCAGGCGGTAGCAAACTTCTTGACGAGCGCCGCCTGGTCTTTCTTAAAGAGGATCAGAATGATGATGGCCCCGAGCGTTGGCAGCCAGGTGATGATTGAAAGAATGTGCAGACTTTTCATAATGTGTCCGTAGTTCTGTTGACAGCAGTCAGTCGGTCCCAACCATCAGCGGTCAGGCTTCGTCACCCTAATGCCTAAACCAGCCCACAATGTCAGCGCCAAAGATGACAGCCACGGCGGCGACTAAGCCAATTACCATCACCAGCGCATAATTCTGTGTTAAGCCTGTCTGCGCGGCGCGGAAGAGCGGCGACATCAGTCGCACAATGAAGCCGGCCACCGCGTTCACAATTCCATCAACAAAATACTGATCGGTGAGACCCGTCACGCGGCTGGAAAATCTGGTAAGCCACGCAGTGCCGTTAACACCGCCGTCAACGATTTTGGAATCAAAAGCGAAAACGCCGCGCGCCGCATCCATCACTCTTCGCGTCACCGCCCAGCCAAAGAATTCGTCAACCCAATATTTGTTGTAGCTGGCTTGATAAAGCGGGCGCAGCCGCGTGGCCCAGATGTCCGGCAGGCTCGTGTCTTTCAGATAGAAGAGGTAGCCAAGGTACATGCCAAGACCCGCAACCAGCAGCGAGATGATTATGAACACCCACTCCGTCAGTGTTTCGTTGTGAACTTTCGACTCGACCGCGTGCGCCAGATTGAAGCCTTCGCTGCCATACGGCGGTGGGGCTTCTATCGGCTCAAGCTCCCTGGTTGTCAACTCAGCGTGCCCTACCGCGACCTGGGCCAGTGGCTTGCCATAACTGTCGACAACTTCGTGACTACCGAAGTAATGCGTTGACGGATTCCAAATGATCGGGTCGAGGAAGTTGACGATGTTCATCCGGCCGCCGACGTGCTTACCACCGGTGAAGGCCGTAGTGATTCCGACGAAACCGCCTATCGTCGCCAACACCGCGAGCACCGCCAACGGCACCCACATCGATCGCGGCGATTCGTGTGGCACGTCTCCGTGATGTTCGGGCGCAGGGTGATCTCCGGGATCAGTTTCGTGTTTAGACGAGTGCACGTGATGCTTCCCGAGGAATTTTTCCTTGCCCCAGAACGTCATCGCCATCAGTCGCGTCATGTAAAACGCCGTGCAGGTAGCAGCGATCGTGCCAACGATCCAAACAATCCAGCCCACCGGAATGTGCCTGGTAGCAGCGGCATTCCATAGTATTTCGTCTTTGGACCAGAAGCCGCTGAACGGGAAGATGCCGCAGATTGCCAACCACCCGGCCATGAAAGTGAAATAGGTGATGGGCATGTATTTCTTGAGTCCGCCCATCCGGCGCATGTCCTGCTCGTGATGCATGCCATGGATAACGCTGCCGGCGCCCAGGAACATCAGGGCCTTGAAGAACGCGTGCGTCATCACGTGGAATATGCCAATCGCAAATGCACCAACGCCGCAGGCCATGAACATGAAGCCGAGTTGCGACACCGTCGAATAGGCGAGCACCTTCTTGATGTCGTTTTGCGTGATGCCGATGGTCGCGGCGAACAAGGCAGTGGCAGCGCCAACTAGAGCCACCACCATCATCATCGTCTGCGAATGCTGGAAGATGACGTTGGTGCGCGTCACCATGTAAAGACCAGCAGTGACCATCGTCGCGGCGTGAATCAGTGCCGAGACTGGCGTCGGCCCGGCCATCGCGTCCGGGAGCCAAACGTGTAACGGCAGTTGTGCAGACTTACCGCAAGCGCCGATGAAGAGTCCGAGCGCAATCCAGGAAAGCAGGCCCCAGTGTCCTAATGGCTCGAGCGGATAACTACGGGCCAATGCAAAGACGTCGGAGTATTGCGCCGTGCCGAAAGTCGCGATGACGCCAAAGATGGCAAGGGCGAAACCGAAGTCACCGATGCGATTTGTAATGAAGGCCTTGCGCGCCGCGTTGGCGGCTTCCTGTTTATCGAAGTAGTAACCAATCAGCAGGTACGAACAGAGTCCCACCCCTTCCCAGCCGACGAACATCATCAGAAAATTCGAGCCCATCACCAGCACGAGCATCGAAAACATGAAGAGGCCCATGTAGGCGAAGAAGCGATAGAAGCCGGGATCGCCGTGCATGTAGCCGGTGGCAAAAACGAAGATGCACAGGCCGACGCCGGTAACGATCAGCATAAAGATCGACGAGAGCGCGTCGAGCTGGTAGCTCCACTCCACGTTCAGCGACGAGCCTGACTGCACATCATTAGCTGCGGCAGCTCTTACCGCCTCGTTTGGTTCGGCGGAGTTAGACGCCGCTGATTTTCCAATCGCTTCGGGGTTGGCGCCGGCACGTTCCTCGGAACCCTGCGTGAGCCGCACCGGGCCGCCGGGAATCCAGGTGAACGAGTTTCCATCCTGGCTCGTGACGTAAGTCTCCGGCCACATCGCGTTACTGCTGAAGGCGTAGGAATAAACCGCGGCAAGCGTAATTAGAAATGATAGCGCGATCGAACCGGCTGCAATTCCGCCGATTAACTTCTCGGAAAAGCGAAACTTCCGCCCGAGCAAGCCATTAATAGCTGCGCCGGCGAGCGGTAATAGTGGAACTAGCCAGATGTAACGATACATAAGCGAAGCGTGGTCTTGGGACTTTGGTCTTTGGTCTTTGAGCTTTGTACTTGGTACTTGGTACTTGGTTTTCTTTCGAAGCTTCTTAATCCTACAAGAAACTCAAAACACAAAGTTCAAAGTACAAAGCTCAAAGCTCAAAGTCCTAAGCCCAATCTTTTACCATTTCAGAATATCAATCTCATCGATCAAGATTGTTTCTTTGTTTCGATAGAGCGCGATCACAATGCCTAAACCAATGGCTGCCTCAGCAGCCGCAACCACAATGACGAACACTGTAAAGATTTGGCCGGCGACGGCGTTCACGTTCCCGGTGTCCTGCAGATAGCGCGACATGGCGATGAAGTTTAGATTCGCCGCGTTGAGTATCAATTCGATCGACATAAAAATGACGATGATGTTGCGGCGAGTCAGCACACCGGCAACGCCGATAATAAAAAGCAGCGCGCCGATAATCAAAAACTTCGACAGATCCGGATGCTGCGCTTTATGCCAGGCGACTTCGAAACGACCGTCGGCCATCTCCTGGAACAAAAGGGCGAACGCTGGCATGAAAACTTTGAACATAAGCTGTTGCGGGTCTTAAGCTATCGGCTCCGGCTCAACCTTCGCTAACTCCGGATCGTTTGCCGCCTCTTTCTGCAGAACCTCGGGATCAACATCATCGACTGCCGCTTCCTGTTTCAGTGTTCGGGCGAGCATCACCGAACCAATGATTGCAACTAACAAGAGCACGCTCGCTATTTCGAAAGGTAGCGAGCCGAAGCGGTAAAGACTGCTGGC
The DNA here is from genome assembly GCA_036009765.1 of Pyrinomonadaceae bacterium. GTDB lineage: Bacteria > Acidobacteriota > Blastocatellia > Pyrinomonadales > Pyrinomonadaceae > PSRF01. The sequence goes on from DASYLB010000024.1 coordinate 37,549, forward strand.
GATTCGCGCTGTGTCGTTGCTCATCCCGGAAGCGCCGGTTGCGCCCTTTGGTAAGGCGTTATCGCGGATCTGATTAGCTTCAGCCGCAGCTTGAAGCCTGGCCTCGTCTCGCTTCGCCATGCCTTCGTAGCCGGTGTTGAGCGCACCGATTAACGCTGCCACCAGCAAGCCACAGAAAATAATTGCCGCCGTCACTTGTCGCGGCCGGTTGAAAATCTCTTCGCTGCCACGCTCCTCCGAACCGACGTTCACGAGCATGATGACAAAGAGGAATAGCACCATCACGCCGCCGACGTAGACCAGTATCTGTACACCAGCGATGAATTCCGCGTGTAGCAGAATGAACAGGGCGGCAACGGAAATGAGCGAAGAAATCAGGAAGAGCGCGCTGTGAATAGTATTGCGGGCCATCACAGTCAGAAGACCTGCAAAGATGGCCGCGATAGAGAAAATCCAGAAGAAGACTGATTCCCAGCCGGAAAGAACCATAAGAAAGTTATGAGTGCTGAGTACTAAGTGCCGAGCCGAAAGTGGAAGCCGAATTCGTTTTCTTACTCAGCACTCATCTCTGTCGTTTCACTTTAAGTACTTCACTGTCTCGCGTCCCTGCTCGAGCATCTCGCGATTCCAAACGAAGCCGGCGCGTGAATAAGTGGCCAGCTCGAAGTCCTGTGTCAGTTCCAAACAGGATGTCGGGCACGCCTCCTGGCAGAGCGCACAAAACATGCAGCGCGAGGTGTCGAAGATAAACTCGTCCAACACTTTCTTCTTGCGCGGCTTTCCTGCCACCATGATTTCAACGTCCATCGCCAGCACATCGATGCAATCCTCAGGACAGGCAATCGCGCAGAGGTTGCAGGCGATGCAGAGCGTGTCATGAGTTTCTGGATCCATGTTGAGCCGCGGCGCGCCATGAAAACGCGGGGCCACGTCTGGTCGAACTTTGGGATACTGCTCGGTGTAGATGCCCTTGCCGCCGACGCTGTCTTTATCGGTAATCGCGCCGATGTTGTACTTGAGCGTCAGTTGCAGACCCTTCAAGAGATCAAGCATGAAAAAGCGTTTCAGCTTTTCCGCGAATTTTGGTTTAGGAACTTTGACTAAAGGCATATTTCGATTGCTGATTGCTGATCGCTGATTTTACTCGCTTGCCACTGGCAGAGCGACCGCTACCGCCGGCTTGCCCTGTGGCGGATTCACTAATCTGATGTTCCGTCGTTGGCTCTTCAAGTTGAAATCGCGCGAGCGCCAGTTGAGCCTTGCCAGCATCAATCCGGTGATCCCGAGACTCAGGAGTCCCATTGCAATCATGACTGCTTTACCAATAGCAGTCAGATCCAGTCCGTTAGCCAGCGATTGAATTGTCTTGATACCGCGCCAGCCGTCGAGCGCCTGGACCACAAAAATTGACAGACCGGAAAGCGTGATATTGATCAGGGCCGACGGTATCAACCACTTCCAGCCGATGTCCATCAACTGATCGTAACGGAAACGCGGCAACGTCCAGCGCAACCAGAAATACAAATAGAGAATTGCGCCTAACTTCGCGAGAAACACCAGAAGGCTGACTATAACATAGAGGTTGTGATAACCCTTCGCTTCGGTCAAGCGGTAAACAAACGGCAAATACCAGCCGCCGAGATACACCGTTACCGCCACCGCGGACACAATCACCATCGCCGCATACTCAGCCATGAAAAAGAGCGACCAGCGAAAGCCTGAGTACTCGGTGTGAAAGCCCGCCACGAGTTCCGATTCTGCTTCCGGCAAATCAAAAGGCGCGCGATTATTTTCGGCGATGCCGCTGACGAGGAAGATGAGAAACCCGAGCGGCTGGTAAACGAAATACCAAACTGAATCCCCTTGTTGCGCGCTTACGATGCCCGAAAGCGAAAGCGTGCGGGCAAACATCAAGGCGCCGATCAGCGACAGACCCATCGCCACTTCGTACGAGACCATTTGCGCGCTGGAACGCAGGGCGCCGAGCAACGAATACTTCGAGTTTGACGACCAGCCGGCCAGAATCAACGCCAACACCCCGACGCTCGACACTGCCAGCACAAACAACAAACCGATGTTAACGTCAGTGATCACGCCCCAGTCAGGCGCAAACGGAATCACAGCGAACGTGATGAATGCTGCCGCCACGGCGATGTAAGGTGCGCAGACGAAAATCCAGCGGTCAGCCTTCTCGGGAACGAAGTCCTCTTTAGTAAGCAGCTTGAGACCGTCTGCGATTGGTTGCAGCAAACCCCAGGGACCAACGCGCATCGGACCAAGCCGGGCCTGCATAAACGCGGAAATCTTGCGCTCGAGGTAAGTGGCGTAAGCGACCCAGCCCGCGACGAACGTGACGACCAGGCCAATCTGAATGAACGGCCAGACGACGTGGTTAATCGTTTCCGCGCTGAAAAACTTCAGCAGAATCTGATCGATAAAATTGATTGGAGCTAAGAGAAGTAGTCCCATGTCGTTCCAACTTCTCTGTGCGTCCTTGGTGCGCTCTGTGTCTCAGTGGTTGATTCGTCCTCAGGACATTCACCACAGAGACACAGAGAGCACAGAGAGCACAGAGTTACCTGTCGATCTCACCTAGAACAATATCCAACGTTCCAATTATCGCAACCACGTCTGCCACCAAATGTCCGATGCACATATTCCTGAGCGCCTGAAGATTGATCAATGACGGCGGCCGCACGCGCACTCGCCAGGGCTGGGCGGTGCCATCAGAAACCAGATAGCAGCCTATTTCACCCTTCGGTCCTTCGATGGAATGATAGTAGTCGCCCACCGGCGGCTTAACAATCTTCGGCAACTTCGCGTTCACCGGACCATCAGGCAGGTTATCGAGCGCTTGCACGACGATCCGTCGCGACTGCCTCATTTCTTCGAGACGCACGAGATAGCGATCGTAAGTGTCGCCGTTTTCACCAAGCGGAATATCAAAGTCCATGTCGGCGTAAGCTGCGTAAGGTCGCGCCTTGCGAATGTCCCAGGCGACTCCGGAACCACGTAACGCCGGCCCGGACAATCCAATCGCAACGGCATCTTCGGCAGAGATAACGCCAATGCCAACGGTGCGACTCAACCAAATGCGATTCTCAGACAACACCGTCTCATACTCGTCGAGACGCATCGGGAAATTGCTGGCGAAGCGGCGCACATCTGCTTCAAAGTCGTCGTAGGCGTCGTTGGGCATGCCGCCGACGCGCCACGCATGACAGGTAAGACGAGCGCCAAACTGTCGTTCAAAAATCTTGAGAATTTCTTCTCGTTCGCGCAGCGCCCAAAGCAACACCGTCACTGCGCCGATGTCGAGCGCGTGCGTCGCCAACCAGAGCAAGTGAGACGCGATGCGATTCAGTTCGGTAAGAATTGTGCGGAGGTAATGAGCGCGAGGCGGCACGGGCAAACCCATCATCTGCTCAACTGTCTCCACCCAAACGAGTCCGTTGGACACTGCGGCAATGTAATCGAGTCGATCCCAATAGGGAGCGATCATCGTATACATGCGATTCTCGGCGATCTTTTCCATCCCGCGATGGAGGTAGCCGATGTCGCAATCGAGATCCATCACCGTCTCGCCATCGAGTTTCAGGATCACGCGCAACACGCCGTGCGTAGACGGATGCTGCGGCCCCATGTTGAGAACCATCTCGGGGCTGTCGAGCAGCGTCTCTTTGGTGGTGGCGATCTCTACCTGATGCATGGTTAAGTCAGTTGCTTGTGGGCAGTGGCCAGTAGTTCTAGGTCTTTAGTCTTTAGTCTTTTGGTCTTTTGGTCTTTGGTCTTTGGTCTTTCTGAGCACTGACCACCGACCACTGGCCACTGTTTCTACGCCGCAGCCGGTCCAGCTTCACTCGGAACGTAACAACCCGTTACGCTCCATGGCTCGATTACTAAACCAATCTCAGCAGCTTCGCCGCTGGCGCGTTTCTTCGCGAGTTTGCTAACAATCGCCAACGCGGCGCTAGCTTTGTTCCAAACATTGCGCGGTTCCATCGTCTCAGTCAAAACAAAGCCTGCCACTTTCGCCGCCTCAGGTGCGTCGAACACTTTTGCTTCATACTGGGCGGCAATCTCTTTTGGAGTCATTGGCAAACTCGTGAATAGTAAATCGTAAATAGTTACAGCCGCGTTCCAGTCTAGCTCGGTTCCCTCGATTTACGATTTACTATTCACGATTTACTTATCCTTCGGCATCACTTCTTTACCGCTTTGAAGAATCTCACGCATCATGCGCTCCTGGGGCACAGAAAGAATTTCCAAACCATAAGCGCGACGCTGATCCAGCTGTTCCTTTTGCACCTCTGTCATTTCAGGCAGGTGCCTTTTGCTCCAGGCGTTTTCGATAAACTCAAGCGGGTAGTCTTTCCTTAGTGGATGTCCTTCCCAATCGAGCGGCAATAGAATACGACGCAGATCCGGATGGTTGCGAAACGTCACGCCAAACAGATCGTACACTTCGCGTTCCATCCAATTCGCCGCCGGCCAAACGTCCGTTACGCTATCAACGCTCGCGCCTTCAGCCAAGCCGACTTTCAAACGCACCCGTTCATTTCGCGAAATAGAGTAAAGGTTATAGACAACCTCGAGCGGTTGCGCTGCCTGCATCGGGTAGTGAGCGCAAGTCAAATCAGAAAGGTAGTTGAAGCTCGCCTCAGCGTCGTCTCGAAGGAAGGTACAAAGTTCAACGATGCGATCCGCTGCGACTCGTATCGAAACCTGGCCAAGAAACTCCAACGCCTCATAGATTGCGCCTTCAAACTTCGCCTTCAACAGCTGCACAAGTTCATTAGCGGAAGCGTCTGTGGGTTTCGGACCTTCTTCTTTTTTCTTGACGGGGGCTTTCGGAGCGCCTGCGGCTGGCGCTGCGGCTTTATCACTTAGAGACTCCTTAACAGCGGCAACGCGGGCCTTGGCCTGGTCGACCATTGCAGCCTTTTCCGCATCGGCTCCGGCAGCTTCGCCGGCGTCCGGGATCGCAGACGCTGGTGGCGTTCCCATCTCGTCGACAGGCACCTCAACTCCGGGAGCGTCGGCGATTGTCTTCTCAGGTTTGTCGTTGTCGTCGGCCATTAGCTATCCACTGGCATAATCACACTGCTCACTGAAAAGTGCGATCACGTTTAGTCGTTTGATCGCACTAACCAGCTTCAGCGAAGTGTTAGTGCTAATTGCAAAAGGTCGGCAGAAATTGATTTAAGCATGGCGTTAATTTACTGTCAACAAACTTGTTTTCGGCTAATCTGCGTAACACAAACTGTTAGTTTGCGCTCCCGAATCTTGGCTACCTGGCCTGTTGGACGACTCTCACCACCAACGCAAACGAACAGTTTGCGCTACACTCTCCATTTGACGGTAGTGTCCTAAAGTTGTGTTGCTAGTTTCCGCGCTTTGGATTTGCGGCTAGATAGTCATTGGCCGCAAAGTCTACTAAGTCCGTAATGCGGCTTCGTAAAACTCCTAAGTTGTCACTTCCAACAGTTCCTGTCGCGGCCTTATCCCAAGTAGTTGCTAACACGTCTTTCGCGGGCGAGGACTTGAGCAAAACGCCTTGCTTAACTTCTACACTAATGTTGTAGGCGTACAAGCCTTCCTCTCCCGGATCGTTTCCACTCAGGACGAGATGTAGATTTATGTAGAGCGTTGGACTTCTAGCGTCGTGGTTCCATTCAGCTTCTGTTAATACCCGAATGCCATTTCGGCGCAGTCTTAGCTCTACATCTGTTTGTATCTGAGACACGGAAAGGCTCCGTCGTGCAGCAACCTTGCTGTCCACATCTTCCACCACTACTCTAAAACCTGCCAGACCTTGCAAACTTTCGGATTGGGCGTGAGTCGTGACGCCGAACAAAAACAGAGCGATGAAGGAAACGGTCAGTCGTTTCATTGGGAAGGCTCCTTTGAGAAGGATTCTAAGGATAGCGGGATTTCAGAACAGCGATAAGCTATAGTGCAGTGGCGTTCATTAGCAAGTCTTTCAACGTCCAGACATGCTTTGTGATTCCTGCCGCCATAGCTGGCGTACAGCGTAAGCTTTTGTGCATCCGGCAGAAATTGTAATAAGCGAAGTACAGAGCCAAGGCCGCATGATGCTTTTCCCACTTCTTTGAGAAGCCATTCGTCAGGCGGGTGAATCTTCGGTTTTCCATTCTCACCGACAAGTTGTGACGCTCGATCCGGGAAGTACCAACGCGCTCCATGTCGGGCCGACCGTGGATCACTTTCTTTTTGGTTCCGGTGCAATCTGCGGGTGAGTAACGGCTTTCACCCTCGGGATTGTTCGCATAGATTTTTATGATCTGGGCGAAGTCTGTACGACCGCCAAGGATGAAGCCAATCGCATCGCGGTAGGGTGCGAACCCGTCAGTAGTGATCTGGAAATCGCCAGTTGTGGCTCTGTCGATCTTCTCTGTGAATGCTGCCGTGTTAGGGTAGTCGCGCTGTCCAAGATGCCAAGCCAGAATCAATTTGCTATGACGTTCAATCGCGGTAAATGTCCAAGCATCTCCGATTGAATCATCACTCTCTGCCGTCAGTTTCTTTGACTTGGCTTTAGCCTTCATGCCCACGTAAGACCACAGCTCGTCACATTCAACATCCAACACGGGCACGTCTTTGATAATTGCTTCCGACAGGGCTTCACACTTCCGGCCAGCGAGCGTGAGCAAGTCGAGGATCGTATCGCGGTGAACGCCAGTAAGCCTCTCGGTGCTTCGGATACTACAACCTTCTACAAGGTGAGACAGGACAGCAAGAGCCTTGCCTTCAGCAAGGATCATGTTATCGAGCATCTTGATCTTTGGCTCGCTAAACGTTTTGCCACAGGACAGACAGCGATAACGCTGATTGCCTTTTCGGTCTTTGCCGAATCGTTTTGAGAGCTTATCGCACGTCGGACAATTCATAGCTGCCATCTCCTTAGCAACACAATTATACTTGAGCACTATTGGAAGTCAAGAAGTATTTCGGCATTCGCCGTTTGTTCTTTTCGTGTTTCAGCGTTGACGCTGGAGGGCGCGGGTGCTACTTTTAGCGTCTCAGAACAGTGAGTCTTTCCCAGTGGGTAACCGATTTAGTCCTAATCTGCCATTATCTCCGATATAATGTCAATCGAGGTGTGTGGAAATGAGTGTTGATCTCATAGATGCCAAATCGCTCGATTTTCCAGTGTCGATTTTTGACGCTGTTGGTATGGTGGAGAAGTCCGCCATGTCGCGCAGGCTTCAACAACCCATTGCAGACATTTCGACCAAATTGAATGTCCAGATGGACGATCTGGTGGTAACCGCCATTAACGCACCTACCGTTGAAGACTTCCGAGCGATTCGTGACAGGGCGTTCAAGTCGTATATGCGGCTAATTGTTGCGATTAGTAATACGATTCGAGCGAAAATGGATGATATTGATTTGCCAATACTGATAGAGGAATCTTTTGAAGCCTTGGAAGCGGACGTTCCTGTCAAAGCAGCGGCCTATTTTGGTGACGAGATTGCTCAAGAGATTGGTTTCTCACTTTCAACTCTAAAGAGCGCGTACCGCTGGCTTCCGCACTTGGCGTCGGTTGATGTATCTCCAGAAAGAGCCAACGAAGATAGAGAGTTGTCTCATAAGTTCTTCGTGGCTACCGCTTGGGCGCAGTTCCATCTCGACGGCTTGAGGGTCGCCCTTTCGGAAAAGTACGACCTTCTGCCAGAGGTTGTACGAGAGCTGCTCGCCGGCGTGAGACAGTCCGTGATGGCGTACGCCTATGTTCGGGAGGCTCTTGATTTGCGAGAGCTTTTGGAATCACGTTATGCCGATCCCCCTCAACTATCTTGGAGCGCAGACGATGAAGCGCTAGCTAATGCGGATTGAAAGCTGAAAGTTCAATAAAACCACGTCCCCAACCCAAGAGGGGCGACATATTTTGGGCTAAGTTGCCCAAGATCGAGAGTGTCGGCAGCGAACAGCATAGTGATCGACCCGTAGTTGTTATGTCGGAAGTGATGGTTATTTCTATTGACGAAATTAACGATCAAGTTCCGATATGCATAATAGTTCCTCTCACTAATACACTCGAAAATGAAAACCGCAAGAACCGGATTCGGATTCCTGCGGCTTTTAAGGTTGACGAGCCTGGAACAAAAGGGTCGCCCGGTGACAGCTTAGCCCTCACAGAGCAGCTTCGTTGCATTTCGGTTGAACGGCTCGATCCTAAGCGGGTTGCCTACCTCAAGCCCACTGCACGCAACGCAGTAGAGGCGGGAATAAAATACGTGCTACGCATCCCTTGAGCGCCACCTCACGTTAGCGGCTTTTTTCGCGATAGCCTTACGTTTCTGGGTAGATAGGGTTTCGGCTCGTTTCCGACCGCCTTTAAGACCACCTTTAGTTCCAGCGGCTACTTTTTGCGGGTTCTTCCCCTGTTCCTTAACCGATTCGGGGTCGTGCCTTGCGATTATCTGGCTTAGAACTGATCGCGCAAATTTGAGCGGTTCATCTTGTTCGAGTTTTTTCGTTCGCGCCATGCCTGAAAGTCTAACACGGCAGATTTAGGCGGGAAAAATATCTTCGGAGTCAGCAACACAAGAATAGGACACTACCCATTTGACGGCCAACTTGACGTTATCGGCCTTAAAACCTATCATGGTTTGTTTCGAAAACAAGGCTTTTAGCTGTCTATAGTGAGGGTCAAGGAACAATGAAACCAGAGATTCATCCAGCATATAACGAGATTACAGTGACTTGCGCCTGCGGCGAAACTTTTAAGACGCGCTCCACCAAAAAGGGCGACCTCCACGTGGAAATCTGCTCCGCTTGCCACCCGTTTTTCACCGGCAAGCAGAAGTTGGTTGACACGGCGGGACGCGTGGATCGATTCAACAAGCGTTACGGCAAGAAGACTCCTGCCGAAGGCTCTGCCGCAACCACCTAATTTTTGATTTCGAGGAACAGAAGTGTTAGTCAGAAATCGACATTAGCTTAACTTCAGTATCGACGCCGGCTCTGGTTTCAGAGTTCAGGCTTTAGTTTGCTGCTTTCAAAGCCTACTAAAGGTTGAACTCTTAACAAGCCGGCGTTAGTGTTTAGTAGGACAGACATTCCCGTCTGTCCCGATTGAAAAGTGACAGGCAAGAATGCCGTCCTACTGAGGAAATCACATTGAGCACCAACGAAAGAGATCTAATCGTCGGCGGGCAGGCGGTTATTGAAGGCGTCATGATGCGCACGCCGAATGCCTACGCGGTGGCCGTGCGCAAAGCGGACGGCACCATAGTTAACATTGCGGCCAGGCTGCCAAAGTGGAGCGACAAGTATCCGCTGCTCAAGCTTCCGGTATTACGCGGAAGCGCAGTGTTGGTGCAGTCGATGGGCCTGGGTATTAAGGCGCTGAACTACTCCGCCAATGAAGCGTTCGGCGATGCGCAGGAAGCCGAGGCAAAGGAAGTCCGGGTTGCACTAACGCCGGCGATGATTGAAGGCGAGGGTGACTTTGCTGGTCTGACAGGCGCGATCCCCGGTCTCTTCCCAGTGCCAACTCAGGAACGCGCGAAAGACGAAATGAAGAAGGGCGGGACTGCAGCCGCCGCCGGATCGATCATCTTCGCGATGATTTTTAATGTCCTGCTGTTTGTGGCGGCGCCACTGCTGCTGACGAACGCGCTCTTCATTGCGGCCGGTTGGGCCCCTTCGCCAAACACTATAGTAGTCTCGAGTTCGCAAACTGCGGGTGCGCCTGTCGCTGACAACTCAGCCGCTCCTGACGCAAACGCGCCCGCCTGGTACACGCGAACGTGGACGACCGCGAAGACTTACCTGCATCCGGTTCGTCCTTCGGTTCTTTTCAACCTGATCGATGGCGGAATTCGCATGAGTTTCTTCCTGATCATGATCTTCAGTTTTTCTCTCCTGAAGGACATCAGGCGCGTCTTCGAATATCACGGCGCGGAACACAAGACCGTTTTCACCTGGGAAGCCGGGTTGCCATTGACCGTTGAGAACGCGCGCCCGCAACCGCGCCAGCATCCGCGTTGCGGCACCAGCTTCCTGATGGTGGTGATGTTGGTGTCGATTGTGCTCTTCTCCGTAATCAAGTTTGACTCGCTCATTTACAACTTTCTCGTGCGGCTGGCGCTGGTGCCACTGGTCGCCGGACTTTCTTACGAAATCATTCGGCTCTCGGCCCGGAAAGAGACTGGGTGGTTTTTCAAACTGATAACCCGTCCCGGCGTCTGGCTGCAAAACATTACGACGCAGGAGCCCGACGATCAGCAACTCGAAGTAGCAATTGAAGCTTTGAAAGAGTCGCTGAAACTTGAACCGCAGCCGGGCGAAGCGGCATTAGCGCCGTTAAGTTAATTTTTGATCATGTTAGAACGACTCCAACAAATTGAAGCGCGTTACGAAGAACTCGCAAATGAACTCTCCGCTCCGGAGTTGCTCGCCGACCAGAAGGCCTACACCAAGGCGGCGCGGCAACATCGAACTCTCGGCGAGATAGTTGAAAAATATCGTACCTGGAAGACGATGAAAGCCGAGTTGGTAGGAGCCCACGAGCTCGTCGATGGCGCTGACGACGACGAAATGCGCGAGATGGCCCGCAGCGAAGTCGAGTCGCTGCAGCAAAAGCTCGAGACAATGGACACGGAATTAAAGCTGCTGCTCGTTCCTTCCGACCCGAATGACGAGAAGAACGTGATCGTCGAAATTCGCGCCGGCACTGGCGGCGACGAAGCTACGTTGTTCGCGGCCGAGATGGTGCGAATGTACAGCCGCTACGCTGAACGGCAACGTTGGAAGTTTGAAGTCCTTGAAGCATCTGAGTCCGGAATTGGCGGCTTCAAGGAAGCCATCATCCTGATTGAGGGCGACAAAGTTTATTCGAAGATGAAGCATGAATCCGGTGTGCATCGCGTTCAGCGCGTGCCGCAAACGGAAGCGAGCGGCAGAATTCACACATCCGCAATTACCGTGGCCGTGCTTCCGGAAGCCGAAGAAGTTGACGTGAAGATCGATCCCAAGGATCTGCGCATCGACACGTTCTGTTCTTCCGGTCCTGGCGGTCAATCAGTTAATACGACTTACTCCGCGGTGCGCATCACCCACTTGCCGACGAATACAGTCGTTTCCATGCAGGATGAAAAATCGCAGATCAAAAACCGCGAAAAAGCGATGCGTGTTTTGCGCGCGCGCCTGCAGGAACTCGAAGAACAAAAACAGCACGATGCAGTTGCGAGCGAGCGGCGTTCGATGGTTGGCTCGGGTGATCGCTCGGAAAAAATTCGCACTTATAACTTCAAAGAGAATCGCGTCACCGATCACCGCATCGGGCTGACAGTGCACCAGTTGAACCTGGTAATGGAAGGCGCGCTCGACGAGTTCATACAAGCGCTCATAACCCACGAGCAGGCCGAGAAGTTGAAAAATGAAATGAGTTTCGAGCCCGCGTCTGCGAAACCGAGCCTCGAGTTAGAAGAAGTCAAAACCTAACACCCAGGTTCGACTCCCCTCCCCCTCAGTCGGTACAGAGTGCTGAGTCCTGAGTACTGAGTGTGAAAAAGATTTTCCATTTGTCATTTGAAATTTCTCATTTGCCATTCACGGCGTTTGCAGTGCGATTGTGACCGATCACTAATCGGAGTCGGCCGGAATTACTTACTGTTGAAATTGCTCATCGTCATTTCATAGCACGGCCAAGGCTGTCAAATGGCAAATGAGAAATTTCAAATGACAAATGGAAAATCTTTTTCACACTCAGTACTCTGAACTCAGCCCTTCAGAACAATGTCTTTAACCACCCACGTCGTCATCATTCGTCACGGCCAGTCGCAGGGAAACGCCGAGGGACGCTTCGGCGGACATACTGACACGCCACTCTCGCCGCGTGGTCGTAAGCAAGCCCAAGCCACAGCCAAAGCACTCGCAACCGAAAAGTTCTCTGCTATTTATTCGAGTGATTTGCCGCGCGCGATAGAGACGGCTAGCCCGCTCGCCCAACTGACCGGAGTTTCATTGATAACTACTGACGCGTTGCGCGAGCGCAGCGTAGGTGTCATGGAAGGTTTAACTTTCGAAGAAGCCGCGGAGCAACACCCGGTACAGTATCAAGCACTGCTGCGCCGCGATTTTGAGCATGTTTTGGTTGGTGGTGAAAGTTACCGGCAGACGCTCGACCGCGCCTCACGAATGCTTGACGAAGCAATTGAACAACACAAGGGCGGGCGGATTGTGCTCTTCGCTCACACCGGAACGATCTGCATTTTGATACTGCATTTGATGGGCGCGCTTGACGCTCCGGATCTCAAACCTGTCTGGATTGCCACCGCAAACTGCGGCATTGCCCGTTTTGATTTAAGGGACGATGGCTTCGTGCGCGTACTGACTTTGAACGACACCCGGCACCTGGCAGGGATTTGAATAGGAACTCTAATCCGCTTGATATGACTTACGGCGCCGCGATGCGCGCACGTTCCGCAGTAGTCCAATCGCAAAGCGTCTTCACGTCTTCCGCGGAGAGCTTGGAGCCCGGATGCAACGGCGTGTAACTGCTAAGCGGCATCGCGCCTGCTTTCACTTCCCGGCAGATTTGCCTTAACACTCCATCGACGTCCCGCTGGTTGTAGCGTCCCCATTCAGAAAAGTTCAGATTGTCGCGTCCCTCATTCACATGACCGATCACAAACCATGACACGGGTGCGACGTTTGAATACCACGGCCAATGAGTCTTGTTTGAGTGACAATCCTTGCAGGAGCGATCGATGATCGCCGCCACTTGCGGCGTTAGTTGCATTCGAGATTCGATCGCCTGACTTGCATCGCTTGCCGGGTTGGTTTTCGCGGGTCCGAAAAACTGCGCGATGACCAAACACACGATGCCGATAATCAAAATCCATCTCAACAATCTGAATAGTCTCTTCATACGCGCTACTCTAATTATCACGCTGGAACCGCCAACGCCGGCGTGACAAATTTATCCAGTTTCATTCTCTCTAACGCATGAACTACGAGTGGCGATAACAATGATATCGTTTTTTGCACCTTGGAGCGCGGCGCAACGGAGCCGTGAGCGGAAATTGTTGACGAGAACGCGCTTCTAGTTTACCGTCCGCCTTGGTTTTAGCAAGTCCCACTCATGACTTGTCTCGCCCGACTCCCATGCAAGGCCCAGAAAGGATCTAGTTCCCCCATGCTCGCAAAAATCCTGCTCATCTTCTCACTACTGGTATCCCTCTCGCTAACTGTGGTTGCGCAAACTGCAACCCGCGACATTGTGAAAGAACAAGCGATATGGGAAGAGCTTCGCAAAATAGCCCCGGATGCGGTTGAAGACTTCAAGGCCGGAACCATCGCGATGGACAGCGGCGACAACGATGAGGCTATCCGGCGATATGAGGTCGTGCGGATGCAGGCGCCGGAATTTGATCAGGTATTGCGGCGACTCGGGTATGCGCTGGCGGCGAGGGGTGAAGTTGATAAGGGCCTCGTGTTACTCGAAACCGCATTGAAAAGGAACCGCTCGCCTGAAAATCTACTCGGCCTGGCCCGGACGCTAGCCTACCCGAGCGAAAAGGCCGAAGGTAGCCCGCAGCAAAAATTGAGAGCGTTAGCCCTGGCAAAAGAAGCTAACGCCATGACAAAGACCGGCGACGATGCCGACTACATCATCACGGTTGGCGAGCTCGCTCTTCAGCTTGAGAAAGCTGACGACTTCCGGAACGCTACGGAACACCTCGTCGCTCACCATCCGGAGCTGATGATCACGCATTACTTCAGCGCGATCCTTGCCGCCTCAGATGAAAAATGGATCACGGCGGAAAATGAGATCAAGAAAGCTGAGGCCATGGGCCTGCCGCATGAGGTCGTACAACAATTCCTCGATTCGGGTGTTCACACGCGAGCGACAATCTGGCATTACTTAATCTATGCGCTTTGTTTAGTTGCGCTATGGATTGTGGGATTGGCGTTGCTCTTTCTGGTAGGGAAACTCATGTCGAGAAAGACCCTGCGCTCGATAGAGTCGGGCGATCCAAATACCTCGGCGACCAGTTCCGATATCTCGCTACGAAAGTGGTACCGCATTCTCATTAACCTGGCGGGCTTTTACTACTACATGTCACTTCCAGTGATTATTTTCCTGGTGATATTTGTTGCCAGTGCGATTACCTATGGATTCTTCATGGCCGACCGGATTCCGATCAAGCTGGTGGCTATCCTTTGCGTCGGCGCTCTGGTGACGGTTTATAAGATGATTCGTTCGCTCTTCCTCAAGATCGAGAGTGACGACCCGGGCAGAAGTCTTTCTTACGAAGAGGCGCCGGGACTATGGGACCTCGCGCGCGCTGTCGCTGCAGCTGTCGGTACGCGCGCGGTCGATGAGATTCGAATCACGCCCGGAACAGACCTGGCAGTTTACGAAAAAGGAAGCTTTCGAGAACGGTCGAACGACAAGGCGAAGCGCATTTTGATAGTAGGCGGCGGGGTCTTGAATGATTTCGAGCAGACCGGCTTTCGCGCAGTGTTGGCACACGAGTATGGCCATTTCTCACATCGCGACACCGCCGGGGGAGACATCGCAATCCGCGTCAACGCCGACATGATGAAGTTTGCTCACGCAATGGTCTTGAGCGGACAAAACGTCTGGTGGAACATAGCCTTCCATTTTTTGCGAATTTACCACTTCATATTTCGACGCATCAGCCACGGCGCAACTCGGCTTCAGGAAGTGCTGGCTGATCGAGTGGCGGCGTCAATGTATGGGCCGAAGGCTTTTGAGCAAGGCTTGACGCACGTTGTCAGGAAAGCTGTTGAGTTTAGATATCTGGCTACGAAAGAAATCAACGAATCAGCGAATGCCAGGCGCGCGCTGCAGAATTTGTATGACCTGCAGCCGAGTGACAATCCTGATTTGGAGGCAGAAATCAAAAAGTCGCTAGAGCGCAAGACAAGTGAAGACGACACCCATCCGAGTCCAACAGATCGCTTCCGCTTCACCAGCAGAATCACGAACGTCGGCGAGCAACTCGTCTCCGGCAAGGTCTGGGATCTATTCAAAGATAAAGAAGCACTGACGAGCGAGATGACTAAGATGATTCAGTATAAATTGTGAAACTGGAATAGACGGGGGCAGGAGCACGTCCTTCGGTACCCAGAGTTGGTACAACTTCTTTTGAACTTCTTCCTGCCTCCCGCTCCTGTCTTAAGGGAGCGCAGGTGTAGCAGTTTGGTTGACTGCCGAAGCTTCCGGTTCGTCGTCCAAAGATTGCTGGCGATAGACAGTGCCATCTGACTCAAAGATATAAGCCGAGGGCGCTTCGCGCTTGATGATGTCCTGCAAACGCATGAGTCCGTAAAGAAGCGCTTCCGGGCGCGGTGGGCAGCCGGGTATGTAAACGTCCACTGGGATACAACGATCGACGCCTTGCATGGTGGAATAAGAATCGAAGGGTCCGCCGGTTGAGGCGCAAGCCCCCATTGCGATTGCCCACTTTGGCTCGGGCATCTGCTCGTAAACCCGGCGCACAACGGGTCCCATTTTCAGCGTGACAGTTCCGGCGATGATTATTAGATCGCTTTGGCGAGGACTGGGACGAAAGACGCCGGCGCCGAAACGGTCGATATCAAAACGACCGGCGCCAGTGGCAATCATCTCGATCGCGCAGCACGCCAGACCGAAAGTCATTGGCCACAACGCCGACGCGCGCGCCCAGTTGACTACCGGCGCACCGAGGTCCATCGCCTTGGCGCCGACAGTGCGCCGCACCGAGTTCATCAGCGAATCAAATCTGGTTAGTAAAAAGCCGTCTTCGTGTTCAGCCATAGGACTAGTAAGTCGTAAATAGTAAATCGTGAATAGTAGGAAGGAATCTAAATGGTTGACTCAACACGGTCGAGACAACTATTTACGATTTACGATTTACTATTCACTGTTCTTACGCCCATTCCAACGCGCCTTTGCGCCAGGCGTAGTAATAACCGACAACCAGAATCGCGATGAAGACAAACATCTCGAGGAGCGCAAACTTCGTGAACGAAAAGTTGTCGCCCATGAAAATGATCGCCCAGGGAAGCAGAAAGATCGTTTCCACATCGAAGATCAAAAACAACATCGCCACAATGTAATAACGGACGGTGAAACGCGAGTGCGCATCAGTAGTCGGATCGATGCCGCATTCATACGGCCGCATCTTTCCCTTGCCGTAGACAGCCGGCCGCAGAAACCGCCCCAGAACAATCGGCAAGACAGGAAAGCCAATGGCCACGACGAAAAAGATCATCACCGGCAAATACGCCGTGACCGGTGCACCAATATTCTGCGCAGCTGCTGTCGGTACCTGTAGAAGCATCAGCTAAGGTTCGTCTTGGTTATTTGGAACTTCGTCTTGTTTATGAAAGCGTGACGATATTAAGTGTCACGCAAGATCAATGTCAACGGAGATGTTTGCTCGGTAGGTGCCTAACGGAGCATTACCGTTTGCTCAAGCAGTTCAGAGTTCAAACTTTAGTTTGCTTGTTTCGAAAGCTCGCAAGCTGAAGCCCGAGATCTAACCTGCGCTGCGGGAGTTGTTCTAGCTCCGTAGGAACCGGTCTTAGCTCCGGAGGAGCCGAATGTTTAGACCGCGTTTCCACAAAACGCCTTCGCTCCGGCGGAGCGAAATATTTCAAATAACTGTTCTATAAACATTCCGTCCCAAACGAGACTTGCTTGCGACCGGTCGCCGCGACCCAAAGCGGTGACAGGTCACCGCACTCCAAAAGCTGCCAATTCTTCGCGGCGTCGTCGGCGTCTTCAAGCTCTTCCTGCCGAACCCGTTCATATTATCTTGAGCAAAAGAGTGGAGATGTCTCATAATGCGCGCACTCATTTCCCCGACCGCGCGCCTCGTCATCCCACGCTACGTTAACGGGACCGAAGCTTGTGCCAGCGCGCGCTAACGCGGTCGCTACACCCACCGGTAGGAGTTCGACCGTGAGCTATCGTTGCCCCCTATGCCTGAAGCCGCTTAACGAGCAGCAGCAACTGACTCGTATTTGCACGCTCCACCCGGAGCGAAAGGAAACCTTTCATTGTTTCCCCCACCTGATCCCTTACAAGATCTTTTGCCCGGTCCTCGATTGTAAAAGCGTCGATCAGATCGAGGAGGGAGTCTTCCTTTATCACCACAACTGCGAAGAGCACAATCCATTTTGGAATGGCGAGCGCGTAGTCGTACCGGGTGCCGCGGGCGAGAGCCGCGTAGCCTTTGAGATAAATTTTGAGCGCGACATTTACCAGTCGGTACAAGTACAGCATTGGCTGCTCGGCGTATTGCGCGATCTTCCTGCGACAACGAAAGAGATGTGGTTTCCCTTGATGCTGCTGCGAGCCACGGGAGAGCGCAACGGAACGTCGCAAGTCGGACGCTTCATTGAACTCTCGGGAGCGACCGCCGCTGGAAAAACCATCCTGGCCATCCAGGCTATGAACCCTTCCGGCTATGCAGGAGGCTCGGTTTACGATCTAAAAAACTTTATTTTTTCGCGCGTCGGCGACTTCAAAAACGTAGCCTTCATCAATTTTATCCAGACATTGCATCTTAATACTCTGTTGCGCCGAGGTTCTCGCGACCTCTTTTTGCCGCGGGGCACGCCGCCAGGGCCACGCAATCTCAGAGTTGTTTTCTTTAAACCGAACAGCTTTGGTAGCGCCGCATTGGCGGAACGTGATCGCAATTGGAAGGGCTATGGTAAACGACTGCTCAAAATGACGTGGAAGGGCGGGCTAAAGTTTCTGAAGACCGACGTGCATGCGGGATTCAGCGAGATTTTTGGTTCGCAGGGCCTGCGGGCATATTGGCACTCGTTGGCGTTTTACGACATGTCGGGTGAATTTTACGAGAATGAGGACGTAATGCGGGATGTTCTCGACAAGGTAGCAGTAGTCATTGATGCTCAGGAGATTTTTGCGCCCCAAGCGGAGGGAGGACCGTCGGAAAAGAGCATTCAGGTTGCGGTGCAAAGGCTCAGCCGGGCTATCGAACGAAAGCAGCTTTGTTATCTTGTGATAACTCAATTGGATCGAGTAAAGGAGCGAATGGGCCAGGACGATTGGAAAACCGTGGTTCAGTTAGCTGACGATGTGAGTGAGATTGGAAAAGATCGCGGTTGGCTGGTACGTAACCGGGAAATGCTGTTCCCGGCCCGTCCGTCAACTGAACGACAACTGCTCGAGAAATGGTTAGGTGCTAGTCCAAATGAAAACCGTCTTAGGCTAAAGGACAGCCTCCGTCACGTCGAGGCAATCTTTTTCATCTGGACCGACAATTTACCAACGGCGAACAAGCCGACCGCCCAGACAAAGATTCCCGTTTCACATGGTCTCGCAAAGTTTGTCTGTCGTTGCATGGATATTGAGTGGGACCAAATCGGCAGCCGCCAAACCGAGGGAATGCAATAGTGCGACTACTAGCTCACGGAGGAAAAAGCTACAGCGAGCGTCACCGCATCGGCGCCTGGCCGCGAGTACCTCGAGAAGTTTTGGAAAGCACCTACGGTCTGCCGGGCGACAGCTTGACCTACGGCCTTGGCATTTTGGACGACTGCCTGCCTTTCCTAATCGTGCGCGTAAGTCAGCTCACCGATATCGGACGCGATTACGCTTATTCGCTGCTGCTGGATCCAGGTCGTGAGGTTTGGGAAAGGTTTGGCTGGAATGCCGCAGACTTGCTGCGCAGCATCCTCGCCGACGAAATCGGTGAAACTCTTTTATCGGATCCGGAAACACTCACGATGGAGGACCTGATTCAGAAGTTTTCTCTGCTTAAACCCGCGCCGTCGAACCTGGCTCGGACTAAGGCCTCACCCGAACTGCTGAATCAAATTGCGTGCTGGGTCGGCGCGGGATTTTCCGATCAGCCCGCAGTCCTGCCGCCTAAGAGTTTAGGCTTCGCTAATCGTCCGCTCGTGGATGAAGTAGCGGAACTTCTTTATCGCATTCCGCAACCTTGCATACGCGCCGGAGCGGGTTGGCTCATTGGGGGCAGTCGAGAGCACGGGGAATCACTCGGCGCTCGACTGGTACTCGATGATGGAATGCAGGAGGCAACCGCTCCCGACGAATACGTCGAACGCGGTTATCAAGCCGGCGAAGCCTGGGCCAGGATCGCAGCTAATGCCGAATTCAGATCGGCTGTTGCGAAACTTGAAAGCCGGCTCTGTTGCGAGTGGAGCCCGGGAGCCTCGCAGAGCGCGATACTCGAGCGCCTGCAACTGCTGGCGCAATTGATCGACACAGAAAATCCTCCGGATGAACTGCTACAGAATCTCGAACAACAACTCTTCGAGCTAACCTTCCTCGCCGAAGAAATTCGTCGCGCGGCCCACACGTTGATTCTTGGTAGCAAGTCTCCGCAGTTTTCGGCAACGCAAACGACTTTGCTGCTCAAAAACTATTACGACGAGGGCTTTGAAATCAGCCCGAGAAACCTGCCGCGCTTCGACCAGGAAACGCTGATCCGAATGGTAGTGACCCGTGGGCCACAAAGTCAGTTAACTCCAACGCCGCTCCCGCTATCGGCCGATACAAACGCCGCCGTTTTGGTTCGCCAACTCGGCTCGACACCGAGCTATGCTGAACTTCCCCGATTGCTCGTCGCGGCATCGGCGGCAATAGAAAAGGACTTTGGGTTTGGAAGTCGTAGCGAGAGCTGGCAGGCAAAGCTGTTGGACCAGATTGAGCTGCGGACTAAAACAACCCCCAGCTCGCTGCACGTTTGGGACAACTTTCCACGCGAGCACCGGCTTTACCAAGGTTTGACCGAGATTCTGAAGCACGCGGCGCGTAATCGCGCCAAACTGCGCAGCGAGGGTTGGGAGCTCGAATATCTTTGTTACGGAAAAGACGCCGGCGGGAAGGAACTTCTACGCGAGGAGATCAGCAACGCAGACGCTTCTCAACTCGTAGTCCGGTATCTTCAGGAAATAAACCCGGAGAGCGATCTGGCCGCGGCGGCGAAGGAATGGATTGAGCAACTCGCGCGTTCACCTCTCCGTCACCGCGTCAACATCGCGGATAAGATCGCAATAGCTCAATACCAGATCAGCGAACTATGGCTACCCTTCCAGGCGCTCTGGTCGGCGTATGCCGGCGAGTCTGAGCCAGAACCGTTGCCGGCAAGCGTCGCCAACCTCGTGCGCCAACCCGCCTATAGAAAAGTAATGTACGTAGAGTTGTATCAAATGCTGCGCGAGTTTCCTTTGCGCGCGAAGTTTCCGGACCTTCGTCGCCTGCAGAAAGTGCTGGGCGTTGTCACGGAGGAATTTATCGAGGAGTTGAGAAACTCTCAGCACCGTCCGACGTCAACTAAGGCTTTCGCCCTTTGGATTGACGGCCTGCTGTTTCTCGAATACCGGACACTTGCCGCAAAGGAAACAGCGCGCTTTTGTTTCGAGAGCCGTGAACCTTTACCGCCAGCCTGGCTTTTCAAAGGTTTTGATGAGGAAACTCTGGAAGACATGGTCGGTAAAGTTTTGTTCCGCGGAGTGTCTGCTGACGACAACTTTATGCGGTCTCGTTGCCAGGAGATTCTCCGTACCCAAAACCATGCGGCTCGGCTACGTAAAATTGTGGGACGCGTGGCTAAGGCTGAATTGAACGATCGCTGGGTGATAGAAAACTTTGTACGTCGCTATAGCGGACACGAAGTAATACTGGATCTCATTTTTGCCTGTTTCACCCGCGGTTTCAGGCAGTGGGTAGTGGGATGTTTTCTAGACAATAACGTTGACTCATTCGTGAAAAACGTGCGAACGATCCTCGAGGACCTGGAAGCAGGCGCGTCGCTGAATTTATACCGCTACTCGTTGCTGAAGTTTGTCTACAACGCTGATTCCGATCTGAAGAAAAAGATTGTTCGCTGGACAATTCTTACGAAAAGCGGTCTCGACGTGCGCCTTGAAGAGATTTTGGTCCGCGGCTACGACGAAAGCAATGAGGTTGGGGTCGAAGCCCCTGAAGCAGATGAAGAGCCGGCGCTTTCCGTTGCGGACTTGCCCGAGCCCAAGATTCACGAGGAGGCCCCACCCGACGTTTCGGAAGAAACCGAGTCATCTCACAACAAAAGCCGCGGCGGATTCGGAGGCGCGGTTCGGTCATTATTAAGGAATGTAATTTATGAGGAACCTCCGGCTTCATCGACTCGCGAGGAACCCAAAACGTCCGCCCCACCCGCGGAGGAAGACAACTCTTGATGCCCAAGTTGCTGCTGATTGCGCGAGCTCTAATTATCTTCGCTTTCTTTTTTGTCCCGCTGCTTGTTTACCTGCTGCGACGAGTCAAAGCCGATTCTAAAATTGACCGCGCTCCCGTCTTTGGGATCTTGATTGCTCTCATCTCTGCCGCCACGCTGTTTGGCATCGTAAACTTTTCAAAACAGTGGCCGGAAGCAACCCAGGTGGTTTGGACCGGGGTCGAATCCGAACCGAACGGGCTAAGTGTGGGGGGTGCGCGTGAGAACGCCATAGTTGGTTGGCCCAATGGTTCTTTTAAACCCTCGCTGCGTGCTGTCTCCATTGCTAATAACGTTGCGACGTTGGAGCTAGCAGATGGGGGCGCCTTTGTATGGGATGAAAGGAACAAGAAATTCATAGGCGGAACTCAGCTCTCCGCCGGAGCCGAACAAACTGTTGACGGCTATCGCCTGCGTACCACGAGTGAACTACAGGCAAAACTCGGCAATATCTTCGTAACTGTCGCCGAGGTAATTTCTCAGCAGGGGGAAAAGCTTGCTCGGTTTAACTTGCCACTGGCGAATCCCGCGCATACGCGCGTACTGCCCTTGCGCTCGCTGGTGGAAGCCGACGGCGCAAATTCAGCCGCCGACGCTCAACGCCTGATGGTTGTCGGCAAGTGGGCGGCCGACAAGCGCTTGCTAATCACGAGCTCGGGGGAGACTAGAGTTCTCGGTTCCGATCCCTTCCGATTGAAGTGTACGGTTCCCTGCGACCTCACGCTGCACTGGGTGGGCCAGCGCCTTTCGTTGCGCATCAGCGGCAGCGAGAGTCGAATGACCCTCACCTTTCTACCTCCCTGGCGCACCGCCAGTCCGCTCCCGCCAGATACCAATTCCGGCGAACGCCAGTTCACTTTAACTGCGACCCCACGGCCCGACGATGTGGCCTTCGTTTTACCTCTTGGTCACCTGATCAACGATCACCGGCCAATTCTCAAATTTGGCAAGGACGCGGAAGGCCGGCCGGTGTTCACCGGTCCGGAAGCCATCCTGGGAAGCGGGCCGCCACGACCCACCTATCTGCCGTCTGACGTAGAGCAAGCGCCAAATCCCGAAGAGTTTGCCGCAAATGTGACATCGCAAACGTCGGTGTTGTTTGACCGCACCGTGTTCCATTTCGCAACCGTCAACGACCTTCCTAGTCCGACTGGCATTGCGATGCTGCTTGCCCTGGCTCTCGTTACCTACGTCGTGGGGGTGCTGCTAATCGGCGTGCGCTCCCCGGACCCGATCACCCGCTGGGTGATTTACGGCATGTCAGCTTGCCTTTGGAACCTGCTCGTCTTCCGCTTGTTGTTGGCCCTGCGATTTGCACTCGACCCAAGCCATCTCGACGACCTCGCGGTGAAGGGTGTCACATTAGCCCTGACCGCGCTCGCGGTGGTTCCAGGGCTCATTCTGTTGTGGGCTCGATTGCGTGCTGATCTCAACGCCCGCTTGCTTGCGTTCGCTGCTCCGGACAACGCCGCCGGCACCAAACCCATCTCGGGCCACGTTACGCCTGGATACGTTCGCGCTGTTCTGTATCTGGTGATTTTGATCGTCGTCTTCGTGCTTGAGTTTTCACTCGCGCCACACCTCTGGAGTAATCCGCCGGCCACTCCTTCAGTTCGCCTAGTGGCCCCATTCGTCTTACTCGCTGTTTATCTGTTTCTGGTGATCAACTGCGTGCACCTGAGCTACGTGCCGAGTCTCAGGCGTTCGCTGCGTTTGCTGTTTATTGTTCCGCTCAGATTCGAGGCGGTGATTGCACGTCGCGCCAAGAGCCTCTGGTCACAATTTGCGCACGAGCCGGAAGGCCGACGCATGTCTCCACTGCTTTGGTTTGGCGCCGGCGCGGTATCTATTCTGGCAGTAGTTGCGGCCGCCTTACTCCAACCGACGCATGGCTGGTTTGGCAAAATTAGCACGGTGCTATTGCTTGGTATCGCGGCCGTAGCCATGTTGTGCCTGTTCGGCACATTAGTACGCCGCTCGTTTGGCAGGCTGGTAGCCGCTTCCGTGATTTTCGTGCTCCTACCGTTTCTGGCGCGGGCGCTGCCTGCCGCCGTGCGCGAAATCGTCCAGGAAGTGATCGCGCTTTTCGTGTTATGCCTGGTGCCTTCGCTGTTTTGGTTGTCGCTCGGTCTGATACGGCGACGCAGCGGCGTGGCGATCGACTGGCGCCGCCTTGTTTTCCTCGCCGTCACTATGGTGGTGCTGCCGGTTTTCGTAATGCCGAAATTTCTGGGTGACATGGGAAGCGCTTTCGCCACTATCCCGCTTTTCGCAATCGTCGCGGCCATTCTTTGCCTAACACCTCAATGGCGAGCGGCGACAGCGATAATCGGCGCCCTGCTTTGCGGCGTGCTGCTCGCCGGTGTGACCTACAGATATTTTTCTGCCTGGCTGCCGGGAGCCGCCGAAGTTCGGCTGATCTCTTACTGGCAAGGCTCGGAAATCGAACGACTAATTCCCTGGGCACGCGCCACTCGCGGCGGAGAAGGCCTATCACTGCAAAGTCTCCGCGACGCCTATCAGCACGGCTGGGAAAGTAGAGCCATTGCCAGGGAGGGTGATTGGTTTGGCGTGGGTTACGGAAACGCGCCGACCCGACTGTCTCAGGTGCGCGCGGACACAATCGAGTTTGACAGTCTTTATAGTTTCTTTGTTGCCGGCGAACATGGCTTAGTCGGAGGGATGTCGCTCTTGCTGCTCTTCGCGATGCCGTTGCTCCTGGTCTTTGCCGGAGCGTGGCGCACTCGAACAGATTTTGGCTATGCGGGCGCAGCGCTTATCTGCGCCTGGCTCTTCCTTGAAGCCGTGTTGCATGCCGGTATGAATCTCGGAACGTTTCCATTTACCGGGCGCGGCATGCCTCTCGTTAATGTGAATTCAACTTCAGACTTGTTGCGCTGGCTCATCCTCTTCGGCTTTGCGATGCAACTCCTTCAGTGGCGCGACGCGGACGGCGACACGGAGCGCACTATCGACGAGACGGCATCGATAACCAAAGCTGAGGACGAGGGTAAACAAACGACCAATCCGGCCGAGAAGAAAGTGAGCGACATTCCGCAGCGGACGGCGATTGCAACACTTCCTCTGCGCTGGTCGCCTCGATCACGGAGGGCGCTCACCGCGGCAACACTCATGCTCGTACCGCTGCTGGTTTTAGGCGTCAGCCATTCACGTTTGATCTTGAATAGTAATTTCCCGCGCACTTTTGAATGGGCGGGCCTGCTCGAACGAATCAGGGATATGATCCGCGGTGAGGTGCTTGCTGTTAATCAGCAGAGCCGCACGATTGAACCAGACTGGCATAAGCTTCCGGAAGATTTTAACGTTCCGGACGGAGCGCTGATCAAACAGGAAATTCTGCGCTTCAATGCTCTACCTCTTGACGAGCGCCTCGATGAACAAACCACGAACGACTATCGCAGCCGGCTCGGCACCATCAGCTCGGCGGCAGAATACGACCAACTACTTGAAGACTTGCGGACAGAGTCGCTCAACCGCCGGCGCGACACGCATCCCACTCTATTTCGTTTGCTGCCGCCGGAACGTCAGACCGACGGCATTACCGTGCACGAGGTCGGCGGCTATCGTCTTACCACTAACTCCGCTTTCAACGCGCGCTTCAGCTTTCGCGCCGGGATGAGTCGCGACGAGATTCCGCGAGTAACGTTCAGCGACGGACAGACATTGATCGGGCCTGCGTGGGTCGGCGGCAGGTGGATCGTTGCGTTCGCCCCTGAACCTTCAATCCCATGGACCTTGCAGCTCGCGCGTACGCTGACGGTGGAACAAAACTGTTTCGGCCGCGAACGTAGTCCAACCTGTCAAGCCACTTTAACGTTGGATCGAACTCTGCACGAAGCGGCCACGCGTTTCGTTTCAACAAAAGGTCGCAAGGCGTATGAAGATTTATTGCGCGAGGAGCCGCGCTCCGCCACGGCACCGACTACGCTGCCGCCTCGCGTTGCTCTTGCCATGCTGGGCCTGCCGGATGGTGAAGCACTGGTGCTCGGGGGATATCCGCGAATGACGTCCTCGCTCTACTGGCAACACGCTTCCGGTTCAGGCGACTGGCTGCCTCCGGCGCAATGGGTTGAGCAACAAGCGCCGGATGCCTTGCGGGCACTTTACGGGGGCGACCGAAATTTTGACAGCATCGTTGTCGGCTCCGCAACTAAGCCGCTTTGGGCCGCCGCCACGCTCGCGGTTCATCCCCGGCTTAACGAATCGTTGCGCGTGAAAGGCTCGTCCGCGACCGAGTCAGACGTGTTCGGTATTCAATTAACGAGCGGTTGGCATGTTACACCGCGCACCGACTGGATCGACTTCACCCAATACCTCACGCTCTCAGACAATCGTTATCACATTCGCCTGGGATTTTTGGGGCTTGCCGAAACGGACGGCGGCGACGTGCGGCCGGCCGGGGATTCGAGTTCGGTCTCCGAATCAATTCGGATCGGCGGCAAGCCTTCGCCATGGCAGAAGTATCCACAGTTTTCGCCCTCCTTACTGTTTTCGCAGCGAAATCCTAACGCCATTGCAAACATCGAGCGTACTCCTCTTGCGTCCCACCTCGAACGAATGTTTGCAATTAACCCCGGCGGCAAACCTCTGGGCACACGAGTTTCCTTCTGGACAAAAGATGAACTTGACGATCGACGCGCAGTCGCGCCCACTCCCGTCTCGGGCAATGCAAACGAAGGCCAGGGTTCGCCAACCACCGCCGGCTTTGTCAGTATTTCCCCGTCTGCGCCCAACCTTCGACTGGATGGCATAACTAACCCAAGAGATTTTGTTTCGGTGCTACTCGGTGGCCGCACCAACCTCTGGTCGAATATTGATCTCGCTGCCGCCTTCGCGACCAGCGTGACCGGAAGACCTTTGGCGGCGCACATCATTCGCGACGAGCGAAGTTTTCACTACCTTGACGAACGCGAGAGCTTTCCACAGACCGCGCAGAAATTGCGGCCGGGTCTCGCTGCCGTAGTTCAAAACGGTACCTTCGCCGCAGCCTTATTGGACTCGCGTTATGACCGGAAGTCAGGCGCTCAAGCTTTCACTGTGCTCAACAACATCGCACGCAATTACAACGTCTACGCCAAGACAGGCACGCTGCAAACCGTGCCCGACATCACGGGCCATGCTCGCTACACGTCGCGGGTGGTGCTGGCAATTGTTCGTTGGGACTCCAGTAGACAAACAGTGGGTTCAGGTGTTGTGTTTTCCCTCGTCGTGGAAATGGCCGAAGAAGGAACTGCTTCCCGCTGGCTGGGCCAGTTTATCGTTGAAAATGAAGCCAACATCAGACGAATACTGCAAGCGCAAGAAACAAAGACGCGGCAGTGATGAGATTTACATCTGAGACAGAATGCCTGGTGGGTTCTCTTTGATCGGCGCAAATAATTTTCGTCGCAATTGGCGTGAGTCGAACTTAATGCATGTCGCCGCCGGGCTTGCCGGTGATGAGGGCGATGGCGTGTTTCAAAACGGGCGCGATGACGGCGAAACTTTCGTGGACGGCTTTAGGTGAGCCGGGAAGATTAATGATCAAGGTACTGCTACAGACGCCGCAGACGCCGCGCGAGATCATGGCCATCGGCGTTTGCTTGAGTGTTTCCATGCGCATGGCTTCGGCGAGGCCGGGCGCTTCGCGTTCGATTACTTTGAGTGTTGCCTCAGGAGTGTTGTCGCGTGGAGAGAGGCCAGTGCCGCCGGTTGTAATGATCAGATTGACGTCGCTGCGATCGCAAGCGTCACGTAAGGCAGAAGCGAGCGGTTCGAGATCGTCTGACAGAATTTGCGTAGCCACGATCTCGGCGCCGAGTTCGAGCAGCAGTTGCACTAGCACTTCGCCGGAGGTGTCTTTGCGTTCGCCGCGCGCGCAGGCGTCGCTCACGGTGATGACTACGACTCTGATTTGTAACTCGCGAATTTCAATTGGCATTGTGGTTACTCTGGATTCTTTCGCCCCTTCAGGGCCAAAGAAATTTTTGGTGATCTTGATCCTGGGGCGACGCGTGAAAGCCACACAATCTCTACTCTCTCTCGCCTTTAGCGTGAGAACTGTGCGTGGTCTCGCAGCCAGCAACGATCCATTACCACCAGCAATCCAGCTTCGTGTGCGCGCTCGGCCGCAGCGTCGTCAATCACGCCGTCCTGTAGCCAAACGGCCTTGGCGCCAATTGCAATTGCTTCGTCAACAGCAATGCCTGCTTCGCTCGACCGCCGGAAGACATCAACCAAATCTATCTTGTCGGGAACGTCGGCTAGTGAGGAGTAGGCTTTATCGCCAAACACTTCTGTTTCGTTCGGGTTTACCGCGATGACTTTGTAACCACGGCTGCGCATGTAGGAAGCGACGCCGTGAGAGGGTCGATGCGGATCAGACGAGAGTCCGACGA
Organism: Pyrinomonadaceae bacterium; assembly: GCA_036009765.1. Lineage (GTDB taxonomy): Bacteria > Acidobacteriota > Blastocatellia > Pyrinomonadales > Pyrinomonadaceae > PSRF01. Next base: position 65,195 of record DASYLB010000024.1, read on the forward strand.
CGGCGATGGTCTTACACTCGTCGAAGATTCGCTTGATTGTTTCGGCGCTGTTGATTTCCATACTCAGCACTCAGGACTCAGCACTCGGATTCAAAATTCAAGATTTAAGATCTCAGATTTCAGAACAGGACCTACCGTACCGCCGCACCGACCGCATGCAGCTCCTGCAGCGACCTCACCTTGATCGCGCCGTCAGTTGCGCGGGCGCCAATTGCCTCAACAATCGCTTGCGCGCCCGTCATCGTGGTTACGCACGGAACGTTATACTGCAAGGCCGCGCGCCGAATCGCCTGTTCATCGAAATGTGAAGCACGGCCTAACGGCGTATTGATCACGAGCGCAATCTCGCCGCGTTTGATCAAGTCGACTATATTTGGCCTTCCCTCATTAACCTTGAAGACTGACTCGACCTTCAAGCCAACCTCGCGCAAACGTTGCGCCGTTCCCAGCGTCGCCACGATTTCAAAACCAAGCCGGACCAGCCTGCGCGCCAGCACCACCGCCTGACCTTTATCTCCTTCGTTCACACTAATGAACGCGCGGCCAGCTTGCGGCAGCGACAAGCCGGCGGCAGTCATCGCTTTGCCATACGCTTCGCCAAACGTTTCGCCCACGCCCATTACTTCACCGGTGGAGTGCATCTCCGGACTTAGAATCGGATCAACTCCGGGAAACTTCGCAAACGGAAACACCGGCGACTTAATGAAGAAACGGTTCACCGTCAAGTTTTCCGGCAGAGCAAAATCAGCGAGCGCTTGTCCGGACATTACGAGCGCCGCGATTCTAGCAATCGGAACACCCGTCGCCTTCGACACAAACGGAACTGTTCGTGACGCGCGCGGGTTTACCTCGAGCACGTAAACGCGGTGGTCCTTGATCGCAAACTGAATATTCATCAAGCCGCGCACGGTGAGCGCGGTCGCGAGCAGTCGGGTGTAGTGGCGCATGGTCTCGATGTGTTCCGGATCAATTCTGACCGGCGGCAGCACGCACGAAGAGTCACCCGAATGTATTCCCGCCTCCTCGATGTGCTCCTGAATCGCCGCTATGACGCAGGTGTTTGCGTCCGCCAGCGCGTCCACATCAAACTCAGCGGCGCGCTCGAGAAATTTATCAATCAAGACCGGCCGATCGGGCGTGAAGCCAACTGCGTTGCGCACATATTCGTCGAGACTCTCTTCGTCATAAACGATCGCCATCGCGCGGCCGCCCAGCACATAACTCGGTCGAACTAAAACCGGATAACCAATCTCTTCAGCGACTTTCTTCGCCTCTTCCCCAGTTGCAGCCATTCCGTTTTCCGGTTGCGGAATTCCGAGCTCGCGTAGTAGCGCGCCGAAACGTTTGCGATCCTCCGCGAGATCGATTGCGTCGGCTCCCGTGCCGATGATTGGGACACCCGCCGCATGCAGGCGCATTGCGAGATTCAAGGGCGTCTGTCCGCCAAACTGGACGATTACTCCTTCAGGCTTCTCGACGTCGACGATGTTCATTACGTCTTCGAAAGTTAGCGGCTCGAAATAGAGACGATCGGAAGTATCGTAGTCAGTTGAAACCGTCTCCGGATTGCAGTTGACCATGATCGTCTCGAAACCGGCGTCGCGTAGCGCAAACGAGGCGTGGCAACAGCAATAGTCAAACTCAATGCCCTGGCCAATGCGGTTCGGGCCCGAGCCCAAAATCATGATCTTGCGCCGGTCGGTTGGCGCCGCTTCGCTTTCAGTTTCATAGGTCGAATAAAGATACGGCGTGAACGACTCAAACTCGGCGCCGCAAGTGTCGACTCGTTTGTAGACCGGAACGACGCCCTGTTGTTTTCGATACTCACGAACCTCAAGTTCCGACTTGTCTGTCAGGTAAGCCAGGCGACGATCCGATAATGCGACTTCCTTGAAAGATCGCAACTGCTCCGCCGAGATGTCTTCAAGTTTGAGTCCTTCAATTCCCTTCTGGATTTCCATTACGTCCTGAAGTTGCTCGAGAAACCACGGATCGACTCTTGAGAGACGATAGATCTCAGCGATCGGCCAGCCGTGTTGAAGCGCGTAAGTGATATAGGAAAAGCGTTGCGAGTTTGGCCGGGCGAGCTTCCGCTGTAGTTCGTCGTCGGAAACGTCTTCAAGCCGCAAAGGCTTCACCGCCTCAAGCGAGCGCAGGCCCTTGAAAAGCGCCTCTTTGAAGGTCCGGCCAATGGCCATCACCTCGCCCACTGATTTCATCTGCGTACCAAGCACGTCTTCGGCTTCCTTAAATTTTTCAAAATCCCACTTGGGAATTTTGGCGACGACGTAATCGATGGTGGGCTCAAACGATGCGGGCGTCTTCTGCGTGATGTCGTTGGGAATCTCGTCAAGTGTGTAGCCGACTGCAAGTTTTGCCGCGATCTTAGCGATTGGAAACCCGGTCGCCTTTGAAGCGAGTGCGGACGAGCGCGACACGCGCGGATTCATTTCGATGATGCGGATGTCGCCGTTTTCCGGGTTCACTGCAAACTGAATATTTGAGCCGCCGGTCTCGACACCGACTTTGCGAATGATAACGATTGCCATGTCGCGCAGCCGTTGATACTCGCGATCGGTGAGCGTCTGTGCGGGCGCAACTGTGATCGAGTCACCGGTATGCACACCCATCGGATCAAAGTTTTCTATCGAGCAGATGATCACGACGTTGTCCGCAAGATCGCGCATCACCTCGAGCTCGAATTCTTTCCAGCCAAGGATCGACTCCTCTACCAGCACCTCGTGTGTCGGTGAAGCGGCGAGTCCGGCCCGCACGATTTCTTCAAACTCCTCCGGGTTGTACGCCGTGCCACCTCCGGTTCCTCCAAGTGTGAAAGACGGACGAATGATCGCCGGGTATCCGGTGTGCTCGACAATTTCCTGCGCCTCGGGCCATGACTTGGCAAAGCCGCCCTCGGGCATTTGCATTCCGGCTTCGTCCATCGCCTGCTTGAAAAGCATGCGGTCCTCGGCAACGCGAATAGCCTCGCGCTTGGCGCCAATCATTTCCACGCCACACTCTGCGAGCACACCTGAATCGTCGAGCGCGATGGCGAGATTGAGCGCGGTCTGACCGCCAACCGTCGGCAGCAACGCGTCTGGACGTTCTTTCCGAATAATGGCGCTGACGGCTTCCACCGTAAGCGGCTCAATGTAAGTGACGTCAGCCGTTTCCGGGTCAGTCATGATCGTCGCTGGATTAGAATTAACCAGCACAACCTTGTACCCCTCCTGCCGCAACGCCTTGCACGCTTGCGTGCCTGAGTAGTCAAACTCGCAGGCCTGTCCAATAACAATTGGACCCGATCCGATGATTAAGATTTTGTGGATATCAGTGCGTTTGGGCATGTATCTGGGAGCGCAGGCATTCTACCTGCAGGAGCGCGCCACTTTCTTGCTACTACATTTCTGTTCGAGTGGAGTCGAAACATTATACATACCAATTTAGGGGGACGGAATTCGGGCGCGAACTTTTTCGAAGACGCTCTTAGGATGGATTTGAAGAGAGGACGGTTAGGCTGTAGTCGAGTCAAAGCGCCGCTGATCAAGGTGCTTGCGATAGTCGTCGCCTTCTATCTTTACCTTCTTACACATTTCGTAGAGCCGGCTACGCAGCGGCGTACCAATGCGTTCTTCCAATGTGGTCAGCTCCTGAACGCGATCAGCGGCAAAGCTTCTTCGACGCTTTTGGTCTCCGGAGTCAGGCGCTTCTTCAGCGGCGCCGCGTGGCTCATCCAAATAATTCGTCGTGAAGATCGTCAGCTTCTTATTGTTATAGCGAGTGTTAATGATCTGATAAAGCGTGTCGCGCACCCAGTTGGTTGGGACGGTCGCGCCTAGTTCATCCAGGACAAGCACCTCGGCCTGATAAACTGGAGCCAGCACGCGCATTTCGGAGCTCTGTGAAACTGGGTTGTAAGAATCCTGAATCGCTTTGAGCAGCGAACCCGATTCATAGAACAGACATGAGACCCCCTTCTTCTCGATCAGTTCCTTCAATACGGCGATAGCCAGGTGAGTTTTGCCAACACCGACGCTCCCCATGAATAAGAGCCCGGTTTCGACCGCCGGGAATTCCTCTACCAACCTGCTGGCAAAGCTGTGCGCAAAATACTGAGTATCATTCTTTGGGTAGTAGTTATGGAAATCGCATCCACGAAAGCGTGGGGGAATGCGCGCGGCGTCAAGGGCTCTCGTGCCCTTATTGCTGCGCCGGCAATCGCAGATGGCGGCGCCTTTGCCGGAATCTAGTCGTGTTCCCGTGCCAAAGCAGAGTTGACAGACAGCGTCTTGAGGTCTCGCTGGTTGATCGCCATTGGTCAGGCCCGTCGCGAATGGTATTACGTTTTTTCCTGAGTTATCTGATGGCATTTAGAAACAACAATCCGGACAGATTTGCGCGGTCGAATCGGTCGGATTATAGCATCGCCCGCAATGAAACTCCGGAAGCTCGCGTGTTAATTCCAAATTGCACCACGCATCGCCGAATTCAACCGGATTTGTCCAACAAATTGCGATGATCTTGGTCTGATCCGCTTGAGTGTATTTTCAAATTTAGCGATGGTGGACTATTGTTGTCTGACCGGAGGCTTTCTTAAACCCGACATGCGTCTTTTGCATTCAATACTTATCAAGCTGGGACTTAACAAGGTAAACGCTGAGCGCCATCCAATCCGCGTCTTTCTACTTGACGATGATAAAAGACGGCATCGCTGGTTTGCAGCGCGCTTTAAGGGCGACTTTGTTGATGTTGCTGACAACGTAGAGCAGGCGCGCGAATTTCTGGGAGCCAACTCTTACGACGCCATCTTCCTCGATCACGATCTCCATCCTGAACACTACAATAGCGAAAGCCGCGACGATGCTCGCACCGGATACGCGATAGCGCTCTGGTTGGCGGCCAATCCCGAGCTGCAACCCGCCTCAACGATTCTCGTCCATACCCGAAACGCCGACGGGGCCATGCGAATGGTAGAAGAACTGCGCCGGGCTGGTCGGGCGGCCGAGTACGTCCCGTTTCCGCTGCTGGGCGAACGAATTAAGCACTACTGGAGACACTGAATAAACGGGGAAAAGGGAAATAGGGTTATAAGGGGAACGGGGGGATTACTTACTCTGTTTCCCCATTTCCCTTTTACCCTATTTCCCTTTGATTTCTGGTGGCCAGGGACGGACTTGAACCGCCGACGCCGGCCTTTTCAGGGCCGCGCTCTACCAACTGAGCTACCTGGCCGTTGGGTAAGAAAGAGGGCGTAGTATAGGGAGTTGAGGAAAGAACGTCAACTTAGGCAGTGAATCCGAACTTTGTCAGATTAGTCACAGAAAGTCGTTGACTGAATTTGGGGGAGGTGTATAATCCCTGACGTTGAGGATGGGGTTGACGCCCAAACGCCAGTCCAGTTGAAAGACGACATCCGAAGCAAAATTGAAAGTGCCCGCCAGTGCCAGCTCGGCCGCCGATCGCGCCCCCCGCAGTCGCTACCTTCGAGCTGGCACAGCCTTTTTTAGGCGACCATTTTCCCCCAGTTTCTACCTAATTCAACCACCTATTCCCGCTCGCTTCATCAACTCAGCACGCTCACGATTCGCTTCCTGAACGACGGACGTCTCGTCGAGGGTCAGCAACTCCCGGTCCCTCATCATCAATTGCCCATCTATCACAACGCTCTGAACATCAGACGTCTGGGCTGAATAAACGAGCGCGGAAACCAGATCGCTCGAGCTTGGGATCGAATGAAGCGCGTCCATTCTTACCACGGCTACGTCAGCGCGCTTCCCAACTTCCAGACTGCCAATTTCTCTTTCGAGTCCTAACGCTTTGGCGCCTTCAATAGTGGCGAGTCGCAGAGCTTGCGGGGCTGGAATGACCTCCGGTCCATGCATAGCCTTTTGCAGCAACGCCATGGTGCGCATCTCGGTAAACATGTCCAGTCGGTTATTGCAGGCCGCTCCATCCGCGCCGAGTGAAACTGAAATCCTCTGGTCCAGCATCCTCACGATTTCGGCGATGCCGGAACCAAGTTTTAGATTTGACGAAGGACAATGCGAAACATTGGTTCGCGAATGAGTGAGCAATGTAAATTCCGCAGCATCAAGATGCACACAGTGCGCCAACATGACGTGCGGGCCGCTGATTCCGAGTGAATCAAGATAGGCAACGTTGCGGAGCTTAGTTTCACTTTCGACCAGCGCACACTCGTTTTTGTTTTCCGAAGCGTGCGTATGCACCATGACGCCGCGCTCTCGCGACAGTTTGGCTACACGACCCAGCAGTTCGCTGCTGCAACTCAAAGCGAAGCGCGGCGCAAAGCAATAGTGTATTCGTCCGTTTGCTTTACCGTGCCATTTTTCAAGCAGCCGGAGCGACTCCGCTATAGAAGCTTCGGATTCTTCATGCAACGCAGCGGGAACGTCGTCGCCTTTGTCCATCATGCACTTGCCAATTGTCGCCCGGAAGCCACTCTCTTCAACAACCCTGAAGACCTCCTCGGTGTGGTTTACGGTCTCCATGGTCAGCGCGCAGGTTGTTCCGCCTTTGATCAACTCGGCTACACCGAGTCTTGCGGAAGCCTTAATCGAGGCCGCGTCGTGAGCCGCTTCCATTGGCCAAACCCGTTTCTTGAGCCAATCAAGCAACGGCAAATCATCAGCAGCGCCACGGAAGATCGTTTGGCATAGATGAATGTGTGTCTGAACAAAGCCAGGAAGGACAGCACAGCCAGCTGCATCAATAACAATGTCAGCCGCCTGTCTGGTTTCTCCGATATTCGCTATGCGACCGTCACGGATCAGCAGATCTGCTCGCCCGATGGAGCCGGCTGCGTCCATCGTTAGAAGAGTTCCACCCTTGATGAGAATTGATTTCATAGTAGGACAGGCATTCTTGCCTGTCTTTGTAGACTTGATGGACAGACAAGAATGTCTGTCCTACCCGCGGCGGATTATCCGTTTAGACTGACGGCCTGTAAAGCAATAAATAAGCGCTCAACCGCGTGCGCGCGATTGAACGCCTGTTTATTTTTGTAAGTGAACTACTTCTTGTCAGCCGTGGCAGCTTTTGCGGTCGGAGCCGCAGACTCTACCTTTTCTTCGCGAACGGGCATTCCGAGTTTGACCTTAACTTCCCGCTCGATGCGCTTGAGAATTTCGGGCTTCTCTTTCAAGGTTGCCTTTGAATTCTCGCGTCCCTGCCCCAGCCGATCGCCTTTGTAGGAAAACCACGCGCCACTCTTGTCGACAACGTTTTGCGCCACAGCCAGATCAAGGACATCGCCTTCGCGCGAGATGCCTTCGCCATACATAATGTCAAACTCGCATTCACGGAAAGGCGGCGCCACTTTATTCTTTGCGACCTTGACTCTGGTGCGGTTGCCCACTACCCGGTCTCCATCCTTGATGGCGCCGATGCGTCTGATGTCGAGTCGCATAGAGGAATAAAACTTGAGCGCGCGTCCACCTGTGGTAGTTTCCGGGCTGCCAAACATCACGCCGATCTTTTCGCGAATTTGGTTGATAAAGATGAAGCAGGTGTTCGACTGCGAAACAATGGCGGTGAGTTTGCGCAGTGCCTGCGACATCAAACGCGCCTGCAGTCCGGGCAGTGAGTCACCCATTTCACCGTCTAACTCAGCGCGAGGCACCAGGGCTGCGACTGAATCAACGACGATCACATCAACGCCGTTAGAGCGTACCAGCGCTTCTGCGATTTCCAGGGCTTGCTCTCCGGAATCAGGCTGAGAGATGAGCATCTGATCGATGTCTACGCCGAGTTTGCCGGCGTATTCAGAATCCATCGCGTGTTCGGCATCGATGTAAGCAGCGACGCCGCCTGCTTTTTGCGCCTCAGCCACGATGTGCAGTGCCAGCGTCGTTTTGCCGGAACTCTCAGGGCCATAAATCTCGATTATGCGGCCGCGGGGCACACCGCCGATTCCCACCGCCACATCCAGACTTAACGAGGTCGTAGAGATGGCAGGGATGTCTGAGATCTCCCGCTCGCCCATGCGCATGATCGATCCCTTACCAAATCTCTTTTCAATGCCAGCTAGAGCGGCCTCGACTGCCTTGCCGCGGTCTATGCTTATTCGGTCATCATTTGCCATGACATACATCGCTTTCTTCTGCTCCTTTTCTCACGAGTCCGCGGCCGAAGAGTTCTCCTAACCGCCTGTTTCCGCGGACTATACCACAGGAAACGCGAGAATGGAACAGTGTTTCACACTTGCAACACAATTATTTTTCATAGAGGGTTAAGATGGCCCGCTCGCCCGGCAGCCCTCTCTGCGGCGGCGGCGTTTCCAGCAGGGACGCGCCCTTAGTGCGATGGACTACTCGACTCGTCGTCAGTTCGCAAAAGCTCCTGAATCGTTCTACCAGTTCGCTTCTCGACCTGGTCGCAAAGGGACGGCACTCCGCCTGCAGCTTCATCCTTCGCGATTCGTTCAACGCGCCACATCGGAAAAAACAAATCGCCGAAACCCATGAACGGTTCGTGATGCACCAGCGCATGCACCCAATCGTCAAAAGCATTCAGGTCAAGGCCGCGCAAGAATACTCCGGCCTGATTAAGCTCGTCGAGCACGCCCCAGCATTTCTCTCGCGGCGAGTGCAGCACGAGTACTACTGCTGCGCCTCGTCCAATTCCACGACCGCTTTCGAGCGTATCATTCATGCAGTCTTCGCTCCTGCAGGAATTAGACTGCGCGCGTACTTCCCGATTTCACTAACTAACCCCGGTGACCCGGACAACTTTTCAATCCGCGCAACCAGAGCCGAACCAACAACCGCTGCATCAGCGTAACGAAGCGTTTCTGCTACTTGTTCGGCGCTGGAGATCCCAAACCCCACAGCCACAGGTAAACTACAAAGCCTTCGCACTCTTCCAACCAGCAATTCTGCCTCACTGCTCAAATTCTCGCGAGCCCCGGTCACACCAGCCCGCGATACGGCATATACAAAGCCACTTGCATGTGCAGAAATCATGCGTAAACGCTCGTCGGTAGACGTCGGCGCCACCAGGAAAATCATATCCAGGTTGTGTGATTTAAGCGCGGCAGCAAACTCTTCAGACTCCTCAGGAATTAAGTCTGTTACCAGGATGGCGTCGATCCCAGACTGCTGCGCATCATGCGCCAGTTTATCGATCCCGTACTGAAGCAACGGATTGAAGTAGCTAAAGAGCACCAGCGGAGTTTCGATCCGGGCGCGGACTCTCGTCGTCGTCGCAAAAATCTCTTTCAATCCGAAGCCTTGTTTCAAAGCGCGCTCAGAAGCGCGTTGGATCACTGGCCCGTCAGCCATCGGATCGCTGAAGGGAACGCCCAACTCGATCACCGTTGCGCCTGAATCTGCCAGTTCAACCAGCAGTTCAGCGGTTGTTTCGAGATCTGGATCGCCGGCAGTTATGAACGGAATAAAGCCTGGCTTCCCTTCCGCTTTTTGCTTACTGAATGCTGCTTCGATTCGACTCAAGACTCAAACTCCATACTTTACGAATCTCTCCGATCAAGTTAGCGACAACTCCTTGGAGTGCGGCGACCTGTCGCCGCTTTATCCGATTCGATGATTGTCGCAGAACGCGGAGAGACGCAATTGAAAAGCACGCAGGCCAAAGCGGTGACAAGTCACCGCACTCCAAGGAGTCGACTCTAGTCAGTCAACTGTAGGAATTTTGTTCACGTGTCTCCGCTACCGCCACTTCTTCAACTTCGGCCAAATTTGCGCCAGCGATCCAAACTTTGCTCCCTTGCAAATGTAGACAGGAATATTTCGCTCCAGCGCATAGGGATTGTCGGACGAGCCTACGTACTCAACAGACTCAAACTTCTCCTCCAACACCTCTTTCCGATCATCGAGCACGATTAGACAGTTACCGGAATATCCCCGCGGTCCCCACAGAAAATAAGTCTGATGACCGCTGAGCGCCGGCGGCAATCCATAGCGCCGGCCAAAAAAGTCAATCGCCCCCGCTTGACCGTAATCCTGCGCAAATATTCCGCAGTCAGGCCGCTCTTCGGGCTTGAGCCGCGACCACGCCTGCGCTGTCAGGGCTGTCATTTCTTCCCAGCCAAATTGATCGGCGTAGTGCTGTGGCAGCGCCGCGCTCATGTGACTGTGTTCAGTGCGCGGTACCTTAAACGGCAGCGTACCCATGTAGGCGATGAAGCGATCTATCGGCAATATCGGAACTACGAGTGGTGCGAACCACGCTCCACAGGCGAGCAGCAATATCAACGTCACCGGTTTCAACCAGCCCTGCCGGATTCGCTCAATTCCGTTCTCCAAAATGATCGCCCCGGCCGCAAAGAGCATTGGGTAGATGGGGCCGAGATAGTAGTTTTTTCCTTTGAGCACAACAAACGCCGCAAAAGAAATTAGATAACACCAACCCAGGAAGCGAAAGTTCTTCAGCCGTTGAGAAAACAACAAGGCGATCAACCCGGCGATCCAGATAGGAGCGGTCAACGGATGTAGCAAAAGAATCTGCTGCGCAAAAAATTGAACCGGCGAAAGCTCAACATCCTTACCGGTGGTCTTGATGTTGTGCATCAATTCCAGAAACGGCCAGTGATGCTGCACGTTCCAAATCAAGTTCGGCAAGAAGATAACAAACGCAGCCAAGCCCCCAAGCCAAAACCATTTACTCAAGAGTGCGCGGCGATGTTTGGTTAAGAGCAGACCCACGACGATACCGAAGCCAAAAATAGCTATCGAATATTTTTCCTGCAGACCAAGTCCAGCGACTACGCCAAAACAAATCCAATAGCGCGGGTCACGCTTGACCGCCAGGATCGCAGAGTAAGCACAACCCATCCACAGCAGTGGCTCGAGGCAATTTGTGGTTAGCAGGCTTCCGCCAGAGAGATAAATTGGCGCGATGAGCACAGCGACGGCACTCAGCACCAGAGCGAAACGACGGCCGCCAAATTCACGTGCTATCAGCGCTGTCAACACTACAGCTAACGAAGTCGCAAGCGCGGGTAGGAACCTAATACTGCGAAGTGATTCGCCAAGCACAGCACGACTGATGCGTACCAGGAACGGCAGGAGCGGAGGCTGGTCGACATAACCCCACGCCAAATGATCTCCACAAGCCAGGTAATCAAACTCGTCGCGGAAGTAGCCGTAGCGATTATTGAAGACACAGTGCAGAACCAGTTTGAAAAAGGCGATGGCGAGAACGGCCAGCATGCCTCCAGTGAAGAAGGAAGGCGTGTTAAGGCTCGCATCAGTTGATGCTGCGTGGTCGTTTGTTTTCATGAAGCTCCGGACTCAGACTTCAGACAGTCCCGGACCGTATTCACGTCTTTATCACCGCGCCCGGAAAGATTCACGAGCACGGTTTGGTCGCGCTTCAGCTCCGCCGCGACTTTGATCGCATGAGCAACCGCATGCGCCGATTCAAGCGCCGGGATAATGCCCTCAAGCTTTGATAACACGTGAAACGCACGGAGCGCTTCTGTATCCGAAACGGAAGTGTATTCAACTCGACCTGAATCGTGGAGCCACGCGTGTTCCGGACCAATCGAAGCATAATCCAGTCCGGCGGATATCGAATGCGTAGTCGCAATCTGTCCGTTCTCATCCTGCAGCACGTAGCTCATCGTGCCCTGCAGTACGCCGGGACGACCACCGCCGTTCTTATTGAAGCGCGCGGCGTGTTGACCGAGCTCATTACTATGGCCACCCGCTTCAACTCCAACCATACGTACTGACTGGGCGTTGAGAAACGGATGAAACATCCCAATCGAGTTTGAGCCGCCACCGACACAGGCGATCAAAACATCGGGCAAGCGTGCTTCTTTTTCCATTATTTGCTCGCGCGCCTCGCGGCCTATGACCGTTTGGAAATCACGGACCATCAATGGATACGGATGCGGCCCGAGGGCGCTGCCCAGCAGATAATAAGTATCGACAACGTTGCTAACCCAATCGCGCAGGGCTTCGTTGATCGCGTCTTTCAGCGTGCGCGAACCGGCGTTCACTTCGCGAACCTCCGCGCCAAGCAAATTCATGCGGAACACGTTTAGTGCCTGCCGCCGCATATCTTCAGCGCCCATGTAAACGACGCACTCCAAACCAAAAAGTGCGCAAACTGTCGCGGTCGCTACGCCATGTTGGCCGGCGCCGGTCTCCGCGATGATCCGTCGCTTGCCCATGCGTCGAGCCAGCAACACTTGCCCGAGCGTGTTGTTAATTTTGTGGGCGCCGGTATGCAGCAAGTCTTCGCGCTTGAGGTAAATTTTTGCGCCGCCTGCATGTTCCATTAGTCGCGAGGCGAAAAACAGCGGCGTTGGCCGGCCGGCGTAATTGTGCAGCAGATTTGCGAGCTCAAACTGAAACGACTGATCATCGCGCGCGCTGAAGTACGCCGCAGTCAACTCTTCTAGCGGCGCCATGAGTGTTTCCGGTACATAGCGACCACCGTAGGTTCCCCAATGGCCGTGCTCGTCAGGTTGTGTTTTCAGATCAGTCATTTCTATTTGGAGTACGGTGACTTGTCACCGCTTTGGTCTACGGCGGCTTGACGCCGCACCTTCAACTAAACACTACTCAAAAGATGGTCGCGAGCTAGCAAAGCGGTGACGAGTCACCGCACTCCATTTCATCACAGCGTCGCCGCTCTTACCGCCGCGATAAACGCCCGCACCCGCCCTTGATCTTTCTGACCAGGCGCGCTCTCCAGCCGGCTGCACGCATCAACCGCGTACGGCTTCACCTGGTTGATTGCGTCGGCCACATTTTCCGCCGACAGGCCGCCGGCAAGAAATAATTTGGGAACAAGTGCTCGAGTTTCCCGCGCCACCGACCAGTCACTCAGTTTCCCAGTTCCACCAAAAGCATCTTTATCTACGGCATCAAGCATGACTGCTCGGACGTCATAGTCCAGGACCTTTTCCGGTACGAAGCCCTGGCTCGTGGAAAATGCCTTAATCAGATGACGACCTTGTAGTGCTTTACAGTATTCCGGCGACTCATTGCCGTGCAACTGCAACGCCGCAACGCCTGCAACCTCAGCAATCTCTCTAATCGCTTCAAGACTTTCGTTGACAAAAACACCGACAGTTAGCACGTTCGGATAATTTTCCAACAGCCGATCGATAATGGTCCGCGACACCTGCGGCGCCAGGTAGCGCGGGCTGCGCAGGTAGAAGTTAAATCCCAACGCATCGGCGCCGGCGTCCGCAGCGGCGAGCGCATCGTCAAGGTTCGTTATCCCGCAGATTTTCACAAGAACCATCTGGCTTAATTCTCTCCCCGAAACGCCCGCAGTTCCAGCGCCGGATCCGCCGCACGCATTAGCTTCTCACCCACCAGGAAACCTCTGTATCCAACTGCGCGCAACTCGCCCACAACATCCGGTGAAAGCCCGCTTTCGCTGACCAGAACTGCGTCGGGAGGAGCAAACTGCGCGAGCTCTCGTGATGTCTCAATAGAAACATTAAACGTTCGCAAATCACGATTGTTGACTCCGATGAGCTTCGCCCCGAGTGTTATTGCCCTGACCAGTTCCTCTTTCGTATGAACTTCGACGAGCGCATCCATGCGCAGCTCTTCTTCGGTTAATCGTAACAGGCGTGCGAGCGTGTCATCGTCGAGTGAGGCCGCGATTAAGAGCAACGCGTCCGCTCCGGCAGCGGCGCATTCATACACCTGGTACTCGTCAAATATGAAATCCTTTCGCAATACGGGAAGCGAAACTACTTCGCGCACTGCGCGCAGATCAGCAAGCGAGCCGGCAAAATAGTTCTCTTCGGTTAAGACTGAGATAGCCGCGGCGCCCGCTAACTGATAACTGCGCGCAATTGTCGCTGCATCAGCATTCTCGCGGATCGTGCCTTTAGAGGGCGAGCGGCGCTTGAACTCAGCGATGATGTTGACTGCATCAGCTCGCAGTGCCGCGCGAAGAGCATGCGACTTCGAATCCCCGCGAATTTCAAGGGCCGTCGATCGCAACTGTTCAACGGGCGCCGCACGCTTCAATGCCTCCAGCCCAACTCGCTTTTTCGCAATGATCTCAGAAAGGATATCCATCACCGATTCACCAGCACTCAACGCAGGCGTTTGCTGCAAGCTCTTCACTGAGACCGCGGGCGGTCCCAGCAATTCTCTTGACGCTAGTTAGTTGCTTCGATCAACTTCTCAAGTTTCTTCTGCGCTGCGCCGCTGTCTATGCTCTCTGCCGCCAACCGTGCGGCTTCCTGCAAGTCGTTTGCTTTGCCGCCTACGAAGATCGCCGCGGCGGCATTGATCACAATGAGCGCGCGCGCCTCGTCACGTCGCTCACCAGACAACACATCACGGATGATTTTTGCGTTTGCTTCCGCATCTCCGCCGCGTAAGTGATCAAGCGCAGCCACAGGCAATCCGAAGTCAGCAGGCGCGATCTCAAAAGTCTTTATTGCTCCTCCCGAGGCTTCGGCAACGAAAGTTTTCCCTGCGAGTGTAATCTCATCAAGACCGTCTTCACCATGCACAACCCAGGCGCGCTCGGTTCCGAGTGCTGCAGCCGCGCTTGCGAGCAAATCCACCAAATCCCGGCGCCACACTCCGATGATTTGTCGCGGCGCGTTGGCTGGGTTGCTCAAAGGACCCAGCAGATTGAAGGTGGTATGTATGCCGAGTTCGCGACGAATGCCCGCAACCCGCGCGGTCGCACCGTGATAGAGCGGCGCGAACATGAAGCAGATTTCGATCTCATTGAGACAAGCTTCGGTAACGCCGGTGAGTGCCGACACGTTTACGTCAAGCGCCGTAAGCACGTCCGCGCTTCCTGATTTGCTACTCGCGGCGCGATTGCCGTGCTTGGCGACGGCGAGGCCGGCTCCGGCGATTACAAACGCCGCGGCGGTTGAGACATTGAAAGTTTTTGCTGGACTGGAACCGGTTCCGGCTGTGTCAATGAAGTCGCGGTGGCAGGAATTAACTTTAACGGCGCGCGCTCGAAGCGCTTCGGCCATTCCGGCAAGTTCCTCGACGGTTTCACCTTTGGCGGCAAGCGCTACCAACGCCGCGGCAATTTGCGCGTCGGTGACATCATCCTGAAGCATCGCCTCGAGCAGCGCCGCTGCTTCACCGCGAGACAGACTCTCGCGATGAAGCAACCGTGTCAGGTGATGGCGCAGAACGTTATGGACCATGAAGTTTAGCTGTCAACTCTTTGGAGTGCGGTGACTTGTCACCGCTTTCTCAAATGTAAATTCAGTCAGGTCGGGGCTGACCAAAGCGGTGACAAGTCACCGCACTCCAAAGAGTTGCGTTATCTTCGCTATCGTTTCTTCTCTGCCTCGCGTAAAAGTTGCGCGACGTCGTCGCGACGATTCTTTGCGGCCCACGCTGCAGCAGTCATGCCTGCTTCGTCCTTCAAAGCTGCATTAGCGCCTTTTTCGATCAGAAATTTAACTGCATCCTCTTGCCCAAATACGCCCGCCCACATCAACGCAGTTCCACCGACTTTGTTTTTGGCGTTCGGCTCCGCTCCAGCCGCCAGCAACATTTGTAATAGTTTCACATTGCCGCGGCGTGCCGCGTAATGTAGCGCTGTATCGCCGTCCGCGTCCTTGAGCTTGGGATTGGCGCCCTGTTCGAGAAGTTTTTGCACGTCCTGCTCCCGCTCGCTCCCGACGTACCACATTAGCGCCGTCTTACCATTAAAGCCCTGCACGTTTACGTCAAGCTTTGGTTGAGACAGCAACGTCGCGGCGATTGCGTCATTCTTCTTTTCGAACGCGCGCAAGAGCGCCGTGTAGCCTCCCATGTCCCTGGCGTTTACATCGGCGCCGCCGCGCAAGAGCACGTTGACGACATCCGCTTCATCGCGCGTAGCCGCCGAGATGAGCGCAGTGGTACCGCTCTCTTCGTCTTTTACATTTGGATCAATCCCGGCGGCGAGAAAGCCGTCGACTGCGCCTGCATCATTCGCAACCACCGCGCGAAAAAACGACTTGGCATCAAACTCATAACCGCGCAATCTGAGGAATCGCTTGGCAGCATCAGGCGTTGGCTTTTCCGCGCGCCGCTGCTCGCAACCTGCAAACGTTAACAATGCCAGAGCGAGCGCGATGGCGCTCACTGTTTTCGAGGAGATCATTTCTTGCACGGCGCCACGATCGCGCGATTGATGCGAACCGGCTTGTTTGGTTTCTCACCTTCCGCCGGCGCTTTGTTTATTTCGTCGGCAACCTCGATGCCTTTAGTAACTCTGCCGAAGGCCGCAAACTTTCCATCGAGGTGATGACCGTCGCCGACAAGTATGAAGAAATGGGTGGTCGCGCTGTTTGGAGTTTCGGGCCGCGCCATCGAAACGATTCCGCGAACATGTTTGACTAAGCCGGGCTCGTCGGGAAGTTTGCGCGCCATTTTCCGCGACAGCTCGTAGCCCCACTTTTCACTGGTCGAAAGATTACCGCCCTGAATCACAAAATCTTTCACGATGCGGCTGAAGGTCGTGGTGTCGAGGGCGCCCGTTGCGGCGAGGTTGAGAAAGCTCCGCACACTCTCCGGCGCAACCTCAGGAATAAATTCGATCTCAATTGTGCCCAACTCAGTTTCGAGACTGACGCAACTGGCAGCCATTTTCTCGACACTGGCGCCATCAAACGGTTCAGGCGCAGCGGCAGGTTCCTCAGCTGGTCGAGCGTTAGCTTTTTTGGCTGGCTTTGGCTCCTGCGCGCCCACAGCGACAACCAACGCCAGGCACGCGATCAGAGCGAATGCCAATTCCAGCTGACGATGTGAGATTTGAATCTTCATTAAGGGTTAGTCACTCAAGTGATTGGCTGGGACCGCGGGCGTCCGCCCGCAACGCGCCGCCGGCGCGCAAGTTTTCTTCCTCAACGGCGCAAATCCATTTTCGCGCTTCGCGCTCATTTGCGGGCGGGACGCCCGCGGTCCCAGCCAATCACTTGAGCTAAATAAATTTCGCTGCCGCCAACCACTGGCCCCCATCAACAACAAGCATTGCTCCGTTGATGAAATTAGCCGCGTCGGAACAAAGAAACAGCGCCGCCTTTTCGATGTCGCTGATGCGGCCAAAGCGACCGAGCGGAATGTTCTTTTTCAGTTTCTCTTTAATCGGTTCCGGCACAAGTCGCTTCATGCCTTCGGTATCTTCAATCGGCCCGGGCGCAATTCCGTTAACGCGAATGCCGTATCGCCCCCATTCGACAGCGAGGTTACGCGTCAGCGCATCGACCCCGGCCTTTGCGGCTGAAACGTGCAACTGCATCGGCGTACCCAGATAATGAAGCGTGGCGCTGATATTTAGAATCTGGCCCTGGTGTTCCTTGAGTTGGGCGAACGCAGCGCGGCAAACGTTGAACGTGCCTTTAAGATCGATGTCGACAACAGTTCCAAATCCGTTTGGCGACAGCGACTCTGCAGGCGAAAGAAAGTTTCCGGCGGCGCCGTTAACCACGATATCGATTTTGCCGAAACGTTCGACCGTGGCTGCGATCGCCTTCTCAACTTCTTCCGGATTGCGCACGTCAGCGGCAACTGCGAACGCTTCGCCTACACTTGATTTGCCGGCGTGCGCATCGTTGATCAACCTGGCAGCCGGTTCGAGGTTTTCGAGCTTTCGGCTGACTAAAGCAACTGAGGCCCCGGCTTCAGCCAGCGCACGCGCGACGCCACCGGTTATGCCCGTGCCGCCGCCAGTAACGAACGCAACGCGCCCGTTCAGAATTCCAGCTACGAAGATGTTATCCATGGTTTACCCGCCCGCAATGAATGGCCGTGATTGCACAATATAGATCTGGCCCTTCATGTAGGCCCACTCAATATCCTGATCGCGACTCGCAAACACGCGCCTGATCGCGCTGGCAGCTGACACCAAACGGCGGATCACCGCATCAGTCAACACCACGCGCTCGCCGGTGATAGCAATTTCCTTAACACCGCCATTAGCGCCAAACGTCAACAAGCTGTCTTCGTCGGATCGGGTTAACACTTGCACCGCATTCGTGCGCTCGCGAAAAATAATTTGCTCCGCAACCTTCTTGCCTTCGACAACTTTGATGCCCAACCCGCGCTTGGCACTGATGTAGATCGCGCCCTTGTTGTCTTTGTCGAAAGGATCGGCCGTGATCATCACGCCGGAGCTCTCGGAATTTATCCCTTCCTGAATCAGCACCGCCATGAAGATTTTGGAGTGGTCGATATTCGCCCGTTCGCGCGCCTCGTAAGCCTCGAAATTCCACAGCGAGGCCCACACCGTTTTGATCGCTTCGACAAGTTCCTGGTCGCCTTTTACGTTTGGCACCGTCGTGTAGAGGCCGGCGCCGCTGAAGTTAGGCAAGTCTTCGGAATTGGACGAGCTACGAACGAACAATCCCTTCCCCGGAAACTCACCATGCACCCGGCGCAGAATCTGAGCGCGTAAGTCGTCATCAAATTTTGCCGCCTGGATCTTCTCGCGTAAGGCGACGAGCTGCCCGCGCCGATACGCGGGATCATGCACGAATTTTTTATCGTTAAGCAGCGCAAAGATGACATCGTCCAGCTTGTTTGTCTGCAGAAAGTCGTCGTAATAAGAAAACGGAATTGTGAAACCGTTGGGAACAACGATGCCGGGCAACTTCGCGTTCATCACCTCGCCGAGGTTGGCCGACTTGCCGCCAAACGCGATCGCCGATCGCGAACGCTGTTGCGCAAGCCCAAGCAAACGGGTTTCCGCCAGATCAAACTTCGGCTTCATAACATCAAGCCGCTGCGCCAGTCGCCGCTGATACTCGCGAAGCTGATCCAGATCGGCGAACTTGATCGAGTAGCCGTCGTGTCTGGTTTCAAACTCAACCCACCTGCCATCGTACTGCTTTAACAACGTCAACGCGTTTTTGACGTAAGCATTGGGAACGCCCCACCCCTTCGTGAGCAGATTGATGTGCGAGAGCGGCGTTGAGGGCTGCGCCGTGATCACGCCGGCGACGGGCGGCAGTTGAATCGGCACTTCGTCAAGCACGAGTATTTCGTTGAATCCAATCTCGACGTGGTCATCGAGTTTGGGAATAACATGAATACGTCCCAGCCCTTTGGCGACATTCAGCGCCTGGTATTCCTGCTCTTTGGCGATGTCGCTTTGCGAAACACGTTCGAGGCCGGCGATTTTTCGCGATTCATCGTCCTGACGAATTGAATTTGGCTTGTAGGCGACCGGCTTGAAAAACGTCGCCTTAATCTTGTCTGCGGTGAGCTTGATCTGATCTGCAGGAATCAGGTCCCCATCCCAGAATTCAAATGTCCAGCGCTTGATGGGAGTTTGATAAGCGATCGTCCCGAGGATGAAGCGCCGATTGACCCTCAGATAGTTATTCTCAAAAAACTCCCGCCCGCGTTCGAGTGATAGATAAGTGCCATTAACAAAATCCTTGTGGAACGCGTAGCGCTTGGTGTTGACGTAGTAGATCTTATCCTGGTCTTTACGGTCGATAACGAAAAGCAGGTGAGGCAAGGCGTAAGGCGTGTCGGGATCGTAAGTAACCGCCAGCGCGTCAAATTCAGTTTGGGATTTGACTGCGGTGAGTGAACGCGGCGACTCAGTTTGCGCAAGGTTGCTAACCGTCGCGCCAACGGCGATGAGCGTGAAAAACAGTCCAGCGCTTAGTCGAATACTTCTAAACTTCATTCCCGTAATTCCTCTGGTTCGCAAAACTCAAGCAGTTTAGAGTTCAAGCTTTGGTTTTGTAACCCAAACTGTTAGTTGCGCGTTCGTTGATTGTCACTCACCAATCGCAAACTAACAGTTTGCGTTACAGTTCTTCGCTCGTGCGCACTAACAAGTTTAGCAAATCATCGATGTGGCGACGTTCAGTCAGAAAGCTATTGATGTTCACACGCAACGCGCGTCGCCCTTTTAGCACTGTCGTAGTGATCCAGGCCTCGCCGCCGCGCTCAATCCTTTGTTGCAGAACCTGCTGTAAACGATCTTGTGCGAGACCTTCGAGACTGGCAAAACCTGCGGGAGTAAATTTGAAGCAGGTTACTGCTGTTTCAACTGGAGAAACGCAATCGAAGTTTGCCAACTCATCGATCCGCCCAGCCAGGTAGTTTGTCAGTTCAATTTGTCGTTCGATGACTGCTGCATAACCAGCCCGGCCCATGTACTTCAGCGCCATCCAGAGTTTTAGCGAACTGAAACGTCGCGTACCCATTTGTCCATAGCGAAAGAAATCAAACTCAACGTCGCTGCCGCCGCGATCTTCATTCAAATACTCCGGCGTGATGTCAAAGGCGTCTCGCAAGATTCGTCCACCTTCGCGCACCAGCACCGCACCGCAGGCAAAGGGCACGAACATCCACTTGTGTGGGTCAAACGTGATGGAGTCAGCCAATTCGATACCCCGCAGTTTGCCACGATGCTTTTTCGAAAACGCTAACGTGCCACCGTAAGCTCCATCAACGTGAAACCAGCAATTGTTTTGCTGGGCGAGCGCCGCCAAAGTGTCCAGCGGATCGATGACGCCCGTGGAAGTCGCGCCCGCGATTCCTATGATGCAGCAAGGCACGCACCCGGCTGCGCGGTCAGCGTCGATCTGCGCCTGTAGTTTTTCCGGCAGGACATGAAAGTTTTCGTCCGTTGGAATCTTACGCAGGCTCTTGCGACCAAGGCCAAGAATATCGACGCTCCGTTCAATTGAAAAATGACATTGTTCGGACGCGTAGACGGTCAGGTCGCCGGGAGCCGAGCGCAAACCGTCAATCGGCACAGACAGAGATGTCTCTCCTACAGCACGATCGCGCGCGCATTTAAGCGCGATCAAGTTAGCTTCGGTACCGCCACTGGTCAACACGCCAAAACTCTCAGGACCATATCCAACCAGCGCACATAACCAACGCAGCACTCGCGCTTCGATCATTGCGGAGGTGGGGCCGTTACGCCAGGCGCCGGCGTTTTGGTTCAACGCTGAGGCCAACGCATCTGCCCAAACGCCGATTGGCAGTGGCGTCGGATTAAACTGTCCGAAATATCGCGGACTGGGAACCTGCATCGCATGCGGCAGGACATCTTCGCTAAAGCGGGCGAGGATTTCTTCCGCCGCGATTCCCTCTTCGGGAAAGGGTTCGTCAAACAGTTTCTCCAGGTCGTGAGGCGTTGCTCCGGAGGTAACTTTTCTCGCGTCGAGACTTCCCGCGTATTCTGCGATGATGGCGGTTACTGCGCGTCCCAAACGCTCATGCTGCTCCGCAATTCGATCAGTTAATTGTCCAGCCAGGTCCTCAATCATATAGACTCACGCAACGATAAGAATGCCGATTTGAATGTCTTTAGCATCGCACGGAGGGCGCAAACCAACAAAGCAGAAATGAACACAAGCGCGCAAACCAAAAAGTTTAGGGAAACTCTAGTTGCGGAAGCGGCAACATACAATGTGGTATTGCCGGCGCCGGCTCTTGATGGTCTCGCGAAATACTTCGAACTGCTCAACGTCTGGAACGCGCGCGCTCATCTTGTTGCCCCTTGTTCACCCGAGGAGTTTGCTACGCGCCATGTACTCGAATCCCTCGTGTTGCTCAAACACTTACCCCAAAATGCCAGAGTCGCGGAAGTCGGCGCCGGCGGTGGCTTGCCGATCATTCCCTGCTTGATCGTCAGGCCCGACGTTCGCGCTGTGCTGATAGAGTCGGCACAAAAGAAAGCCGTGTTTCTGCGTGAAGCATTAAACCAAATCGGCGCGCCTGCAAGAGCAAGCGTCGTTAACCAGCGCTTTGAAAGTGTCGCTACACCTACAGTGGACTTCATTACCTGTCGCGCGCTGGAGCGGTTTGAAGAGATGCTCACTCACTTGCTGGAGTGGGCCCCCGAAACAGCAACATTTCTCCTGTTTGGCTCAAAACGACTGGAAACAAGGATCGAAAGCCTTGGGTTCGAGCGTTCGGCTGAGCTGATGCCGGGTTCGAAGGGGAGGTTTCTTTTCGTCGTCAGCAAGCAACAGAGCCAAACCCGCTAGAACGACTGAAAGCCGCGGGCCACACATTTAGGTACTAATGCAGATTAAACTCGACCGATGGTTCAATCTACTGCCCGGGTGTGACATGAGGTCAGTACCACCAGGCGGTAGCCGGTGGGTCCGGCTCCCCTTCACTCGGGCTTAAAGGCTAATCTTTGATCCTCAGCGGATGATCTCGAAACAACCCACCGGCTACCGCCTGGTGGTACTGACCTCATGTCACCGCTGTTCCGACCGCCGCAAACGAGTTCTCGAACTGCATCAGTACCTAAACCCAACATTGTTTTTTCTGGAAAGCTAATCGCTTTCGATCTTTCAAAAAACCAAGAGAAAGTATTTAGTGCCGGCCGATGTCTCAAAGACGAGACGTCGTCAACAACCGCCTGGAGTTGGCTTGTTGCCCCAAGCCAACTCTCAAGGCCTTCGCGCCCGAAGTCTTTATCCCCGCTCCGGCTCAAGGCGCAATTACCAGCAGGTGCCAACTGAGAAAACCATCATGTCGCGCAAAGTAAAAACTGGCGCTGCGCTTGCGGTACTCGTGCTCATGCTCGTGATGGCGCCAGCCGCAAAAGCGGATCCGATCCAAATCGTCACCAGCGCCAACGGGTTTGAACTCTTAGGTCTGGGAAATAATGGGCACGGAACTACCAACCCAAACTTTGACGCGCTATTCGGCGCCGCTCATTCGGCGTCAAACGTGGTCGACTCGATGGGTGGCAGCTTCACGACGCTGCTTAATCCATTGCTATTCTCGGCTGGATTTACGGGCTTCGGTTCCGGTGGTACTTATGAATTCAATTTCTCACAGTTGCTGACTGTCAACGGTCAGACCCAGACGCTGAACATGCTGGCCAGGCTTACGGTCACGGCGGTCGAGGACACGCTTCAGCTAAGTGCGACCGA
The DNA here is from genome assembly GCA_036009765.1 of Pyrinomonadaceae bacterium. Lineage (GTDB taxonomy): Bacteria > Acidobacteriota > Blastocatellia > Pyrinomonadales > Pyrinomonadaceae > PSRF01. The sequence goes on from DASYLB010000024.1 coordinate 88,044, forward strand.
CCCGCTGATCTTTCAGTTTGATACTTTCACGGTCTCAGCCACGGTCCTGCCGGCAACCATGCATGCGTGTGAGAATGGCCAGTTTAGGGATTTTCTCTGCGCCCAGTTTGTAGTCAAACCAAACTGCGATACGACGGTTCCGGAACCAGCGACAATGTTATTGCTGGGGACAGGATTGGCGGGCATCGCAGCCAAAGCGCGGAAGCGACGTAAAGCAGCTAAGTCTGAGAGACTTTAGCCAAGCCCAAAAAGTGTTTCGACCTCACCGAAAGAGCGGGGGCGAGCTCGCCTTCCCGCCCCTGAGATTCTAAACTTTCTCGCTTGCTTCACATTGAAAGCCGTTCAAGGTTGAGATCACAATCTCAAGGCATATCAGCTCAAGGTGAGAAGGGTGGCTTGCCCCCGCTCTTCTTGCCTTTTTGTGCAAAAACCTCGCGAAGCCAAAACTGATCGGACAAATCAGCGCACCCGTCGCACATGTACTTCCGCGGGCGGAACCTCACCTTGATTGACGCCAACCGTCGTCTCGTAACTCCGGTTTCCCCACACCACTACCGCACCATAGCGAATTGCCCGCCCTTCAGGCTGATGTTTGCCAAACTTACTAACCCGCGCGAGTAACCGGCCAGTGAGGCTGGCCCGAAGACCACGTTGGCCAAAGCTTACCCGTCCGTCCTGATCGGTTGTGCGAACTTCTTCGTGGCCTTCGGTCTCGAGCAGGTAATCCTGCCAGTGTTCGGTGACGTTGATTTCATGCACCGGTGCGCCTGCGTCATCAACAACGCGAAGATTCCACTCGGGCAAGGTGGTTGATTGGAAAGGGTAAAGGAAGATAACGAGGAGAAGCACTACGATCGCGAGGACGAGAATCCGGGAGCGATATCCGGAGCGCCACTGATCAGAAATCCGTCTGATGAATCGCATCGCTTGCGCGAGTCTTCCCAGAAAACATTTGCGGGAACCTGGAGTGCTGGCTTCAAGACATCGCGCTAGGGCACGATATCAAGTCCAATAAGTTGCTGCCCCGAGATAACGAATTCCGCCGGCGGCAATTCCATTTCGTAAACTGCAGACAAGACGGTTGGCGTGTAGCCACCGGAGTTTCTGTCGCTGTTTAGCGTTGCGACTACTGACGGCGGCAGGTTTGGCAGTTCACTTGTGCCGATGACCGCGCCGGGAGTAATTCGGAAGAGCTTCACGTATAGCCGGTCGCTCTTCTTCACCTTGTTGATTGCCTGGACGAGTTGGCCTAAATCCTGTGGCACAAAAGACCGGGCAGCAGAGCCTTCCTGGAGCGCGCCGCCATCACCCACAAACACCAGCAGCTGTCCCGGAATTGCGTCGTCGGGAATCTTCACTGGTATGCGCTGCACAAACTGTTTTCCAGATTCAGTGCGAACGTACGCTTGAATCTCGATGCTCTCCCCACGGTGAGCTTCTGTCTTGCTGAGGGCAATTCGTTCGAGTGTGCCCGCGTACTTGGTGTCGGTTGAGGAAATGTCGAGCGATACGCCTTCTATTTGCACGTCGTCGAAGCCACTGCCAAGTAGTGAGCTGATCGGTCCCGCGACGGAGCCGGCTGCGAGAATTGGCGAGTTGCCCGCAGAAAAGCGGCGATCAACTTCGATTGGCGATTGACCCTTAACGTTGATAGCGCCCTTAATCGTGATCGTGGAATCACCCAGGGAACGCTCGCTGGAAGTAATCGTGTTGAAGACGGTGATATTCAGGAGCAGCGGGGTCAGGAAGGAGTCGTTGGCAATTTCGTAAGCGTAGGTGTCAGTACGATCGCGGCTGGTGTGCAGGTTGATCTTTACCGGGATCATCTTTGGCGCTTGTCCCAACTGACCAAACACTCCGGAAGCGCGATCCTGAGAAATCGAGCCCATCATCGTACCGGGAATCGACAGTTTGAAAGAATTATTCAAATTCGAAATAACGGTAACCACCGCCGTCTCGCTCATCGGCATGTCTGACGCGCCCAAACCCAAAAACGGATGGCCAAACGCATAAATACGATCACCGTCGCGAAACGTGACCGTTCCAGACGCTGCAATCGAATAGTCGCCGCGCACAAGTTGAACGCTCACTGATGTCCCCGGCCTAAGCGTCGACTCCGTTGCCTTTCCCATGGGTGTCATGCCCGCCGAACCACCCACCCCGGAAACCGGCAGAAGGCCGTTAGCCATGAGCTGTGGCGCAAACATCTGGAGCGATTCCTGACTTATGCCGCCAAAGACTACCGGCGTAGCGATCGGGGTCATCTGTTGACCCAGCAGGGGAATCAGACGCGACCCCTCCGATACCGGTGCGATCAGCGACGTGGAACCGATTGCCGGTTTCGGCAAGCTTGGCTTCCAGTCAGTCGAAGCAAGCTGCGCAAACGAAACTGCTCGCGGTTCCTTTGGACTTTGTGTTTCACCAGTTGAGCCTTTTTCAAACAGGTCGATCATCTGCTGAATGGGAGTGATGCCGGCGATAGGTTCTTTTGAAAAAGGAAAACTGAAAGCGATAGCGCCAACCAGTTTGTTGTCAATGTATACCGGCGAACCCGACATGCCCGCGAAGACCCCGGTTTTCTCCACATTGGCGCCGGTAAGTCGGGCGATGATCGCTGACTGGCGCGGCGCTGGAAAGCCCGGTAATACTCCAAGTATTTCCACGCCAAACTCCTCCGGCGTCGTTCCCGCAAACACGCTGCTTGCGGTCCCTTTCATCCCCGGCCGAAGATCCTCAAGCGCGAAAAGACGGGCGTCCTTCTGGCTCGGAACAACCGTGGATTTTTGTGCGGTAGCTAGTCCACTGACAACTGCGATAGCAACCGCGGTAAGGAGGAGTCTGGTAATACTTTTCATCAATAAACCCTTTTGCTGCTTAAAACTCGATACTCAACCCGGCTCGAGGCACGGGCTCTGCGCGACTATAGCTTTGACCTCAAGACGGGTCAAGGTGTAGGTCTTAGACGCAGGAACAAACAAAAACGTTCCTTTGCAAACTTTACTAATTCAACTAAACACATATGCAGGTGATTGCCTGGAACCCCGAGCGTCCTGCTCGCAATGAGCGCGAAGCGCGAAAACGGTGTTAGGAAAGCCGCGGCTGAAGGCTATAAGATTCTTTGTTATGCGACAGACAATCGAGGGATTTATCCTGACGGGCGGCGAGTCGCGCCGCATGGGGAGCGAAAAGTCAGGTTTGCTTCTGGGTGGTCAGAGTTTTGTCGAACGAATCGCTCGAGAACTCTCGTCAATAACGCCCTCAATCAAACTAGTCGGAGACAAGACTTCGCCGGCCGGAACCAACCTAGAAATCGCCCCCGACATCTTTCCAAAATGGGGAGCGCTGGGTGGAGTTCACGCTGCACTCTCAGCTTGTTCCGCTAGTTGGGCGCTGGTAGTCGCATGCGACTTTCCCTTCGTAACGAGCGAGCTCTTTGCCAGTCTTGAGGAATTGCGAGACGACTTCGACGCTGTAGCAGCAGTCCAGGAAGACGGGATTCCCCAGCCTCTTTGTTCCCTTTATCGAGTTGAACCCTGCTTGCGCCGGGCCGAGCAATTGATCAAGTCGGGGGAACGAAAACCAATTGCTCTGCTACAATCTGTGCGCACGCGCTGGGTATTGTTCAACCAACTCAGAAACCTTCGCGGTGCAGACCGTTTTTTTGAGAACATCAACACTCCAGAAGATTATGCTCGCGCGAGCAGGAAGGGACTTCAGCGTGACGATGTAGCGATGGGTTAGCGAAGGAAGAAATCACCGCTTTCGGTTGCATCATCCTTCATTGTTCGTCTTAACATCCCTGTCATATGGCCACCCGACGACGATTCGGAAAAAAGCTCTCCAAGTTACTGCTGCCAATTTTGCTGGTGCTGGTGGTCGCACTAGCAGCCGCACTGGTCGCAATTGTCTTCGGCATCACTCGTCCCCCGCGCCGCTCGTATCTTGTCACCCCACAAACGTTTTCAACGTTGAGCGGCACCGGGAGATCATTGAAAGTCTCCGATGAATCCTGGACCAACCGCGACGGTACCGCGTCGCGCGGTTGGCTTCTCAAGGGCGCCGAAGGAGCTCCAGCGGTGGTCTTCCTGCATCGTTACGGCGGTGATCGTTCTCTGCTCCTCAATCTGGGAATGAAGGTAAACGAGGCAACAAACTACACCATCCTTTGGCCCGACCTCAGAGGCCACGCACTGAATCCTTCCGTGCAGTGGACCTCGTTTGGGAGTAAGGAAACTGAGGACCTGCTCGCCGCTCTCGACTTTCTTCGCGGTTTGAAAGTTGATGGCCGCAAACTAATCGGAAATCAAGTAGGCGTCTACGGAGTGGAGTTGGGTGCTTATGCGGCGCTGCGCGCAGCTACTATCGATTCCAGCATTCAGGCGCTGGCGCTCGATTCAGTTCCGCGAGATCAGGATGATTTGGTTGAGGGCGTGGTGCGCGGCCACGTGCGCGTAAGCACCAGCTTACTGGTTGTCCCGGCGCGAATGGCAACGAGGCTCTATTTTTTCAAACAGTACGACAACAAGAGTTCTTGTGAGATGGCAGGTACTTTGGGCGCGCGGCGAGTTCTCCTGCTCGCGGGTGAAGATGATGGCTATTTGCGCGAGTCAACTAAATCTCTAATTCCCTGCTTTACCAACCCAGCGAATCTGGACGCAAAAACCGACCTCCGCCTAACTGGCTTTACGCTTCCCTCTGCAACCGGCGAACAAGGTGAAGGTTACGATCGCCCGGTCATCGACTTCTTTATCAAGAACCTCAACTGAAGCCGGCTTTTGCGCAAAAGGTAATGGGATTTGGTGGTTGAAAAGAGCGGGGGCAAGCCCCCTTCCCGACCTGAGAGCTTCTCGATTCAGCTCGCGGTTGGGAAGGGGGCTTGCCCCCGCTCCTTACTCTTGTGCAAAGCTACTAAAGTCTGATCAAAACTTTCACCGCGCGCGCACGGCGACAATCGCATATCGACCATTGTTTCCGATTACTTCTGTCTCCGTCGGAGCGAATCGGGTTAACTGCTCAACCTGCCCCACGGGCACGAACGTCAAGAGAACTTCTTGACGCTTGCGAGATTCCTCGATTATCTGCCCACCTGATTCGTACATCACTGGCTCGCCGTCAGCGCCGTAAACAATCCGGCCGGCCGCGTAAAATTCCGGCGTGCGATCGCTACGTTGCATTCCGTAAATTGCGGTCTGCGAGTAACCGCGCTCATCCGCAAGCTGGAGCAGACGCCGGGAAGACTCGAGTTCAGCAAGCCTCGGCGCCACCCAGTGCGCTGCCGCTATCAACGTGACCACGGTCAATGCGGCCATCAACGCAACTGAGACGTCGGGCCGGCGAGTTGAAACAAACGGAACGCTAGCGGCGACGAAGAGCGGCGCTGCGGTCAGGAAGGCAAACTTGATCGGGAAGTCCCCAGTGCGCCATGAGTAAGCAATCACGCCAATCGCGATGACCAGGTAGATGGCTGCAGTAACCCTCAGTTGCCAACTTACGAAATCCTGACGAAGCTCCGACAACTGCTTCCCAACTATTAGCGCGGCTGCAGGCAGTATTGGGAGGATATACCCGGGAAGTTTTGAGCCTGAGAAACTAAAGAAGACCAGGGGAAACAGAAACCAGGAGAGCGCGAAAGGCAGCAGTAGCTTCAGAGTCGGATCTGTTTGATCATCATGCGCTCTCCTGGGCCAAACCCACGATTTGAATTGTGTTAACCCGGCGGCCAGGAAGGTTGTCCAGGGCAGGACAAGCAGCGGCACGACAATCAGATAGTAATAAACCGGTTGCGAGTGATGATACTTATTCGAAATGTAACGCGCGAAGTGATGTTGAATGAAGAACTGATCGATGAACACCCAACCGTGTCGCCAGGTGACCGGAAAATACCAAAGCCCCGCCACCAGCAACGCCAACGGCGGTCCCCAAAGCATGCTGTACAGGACATTTTTTCGTGGCAGTCTTCGTTGAAATAAATGGAAGAGGCCAAGCACTCCGGCGGGAATCACGATACCCACCAGGCCCTTCGCGAGCAGCGAAACACCAACGAAGCAATAGAACCCTACCAACAGCCAGTTGCGCGGTTTGCTGTCGACCGCTGAAAATTCGTAAAGCAGATAGAACCCGAGCGTCCAGGTAATCGTCATTGTTAAAAGGATGTCGAAGCTTGCGGCCCGTGAGAAACCTACGATGCCCAACATCGTTGCCGTCGCGACTGCGCTCCATAAAGCGTAACCATTGCTCGCCAAACTCTTCTCGGTCTCAACGCGACGGCCCACGACGAAAACCGCGGCAATCGTAAGCACTCCCGAGATGGCTGCGGGGAGCCGCGCGGACCATTCCGAAACCCCAAACAGTTTGAAGCTCAGGATCATCATCCAGTAAAGCAATGCCGGTTTCTCAAACCAGGTGTGGCCACCGAGCGTGGGCGTGATCAGATCGCCTCGCAAAAACATCTCGCGAGCGACTTGCGCGTAACGCGGTTCATCCGGACCGAGGAAAGGCAGGTGACCAAGACCGTAGAAATAAAAGACGGCAATGATAAGAAAAAGTAGAACTATGCCGCGCTTGGCAAGGCTTGAAGAATACAAGTATATTCAACTCCGCTTTGTCAGCAGTGATCAGTGGCCGCTGAAATCATAACAGGAAACATAAAACCGTGACGCTTCGCACCGCCGTGATCGGCGTGGGTCATCTCGGACGACAACACGCGCGAATCCATTCCGATCTTGCCGCCGAAGGTCTGGCCGAGTTTGTCACCGTTTGCGACCTCGACGAGAAAACTGCGCAAGAAATAGCCGCAGAAAGAAAAGTTGAGTGGACTTCTGACTGGCGCAACCTGATTGGACGCGTCGATGCGGTTAGTCTGGCGGTGCCGACCGAGTCGCATTGCGAGATTGGCTCCGGCCTGCTGGAAGCCGGCATTCATGTACTGGTGGAGAAACCGATCGCGCGCACGCTGGCCGAAGCGGATGAGATGATCGCAGCAGCCGCAAACGGTAACGCCCTGCTGCAGGTGGGACATCTCGAGCGCTTCAATCCAGCACTGGTTGCGCTGCGTCCGCACGTACGGAACCCGGTTTATTTTGAGATCCATCGTGTTGGTGAATTCACCGCGCGCTCACTGGACATCGACGTCGTTTTGGACTTGATGATTCACGATCTCGACATCGTGCAGTGGTTGGTCGGCGAAGATGTCGAAGTAACCGAACTGCATGCCGTCGGTATTCCGATACTCACCAACAAAGTCGACGCGGCAAATGCGCGAGTTGAGTTTTCTTCAGGGGCGGTGGCAAACATTACCGCTTCGCGCGTGGGCACGGAGAAGATTCGCAAGATGCGATTTTTCCAACCACACGATTACATCGCCATCGACTACGCGACAAAGCATGCCTCGATCAGCAGCCTGGCGCCTCCAAGCGCGAACGGCGCCTGGCCGGGAGTTCATACCAAGAACCTTGATGTAGTTGACGTCGAACCGTTGCGCACCGAGATTCTCGAATTCATCACAGCAATTCGTGACCACCAACCCGCACCGATCTCGGGCCCGGCTGGTCGCCGCGCATTGGCGCTCGCGCTGCTAACGCTGGAAAAAATTCATGCTCACACCGAGCGTTCCGGAATCAGCGTTGCGCGCGCGAAGCCTGGAGTTTAGTTCCTCCGCGCGGCTGTGTATTCCGGTAGCGCCCTAATTTCCCCTTCTCTGTGAAATCTTTGTGTCCTCTGTGACGGCACAGAGGGACTTCAGTTTACCCAACTAGCCATATCGCGAGTCTCTTCACGCCAAACCGTGTCGCTGTTATTATCTGCTCGCGCCCAGACTCCGACTATTAAACTCCCTTGCTCTTACATACGACCATGAAAATGAAACTACCCCCACAACTCCTGGTCTTACTCCTGCTTTTCAGTTGCTTTACGACTCCAAGCGCCGCGCAGCAAAACTGCCAGCCGCCTCCGCTTCCGCTGCCGACCGCCGGCGGAAACATTTTCACGCACCAGCAGGAAATGGATTTAGGCGACGCTGTTGCCGAGCATGTGCAACGAAACTACGAGATCATCGACGACCGGGAGGTGACCAATTATCTCCAACGTATTGGCGAGCGAATCATCCAGCATCTCCCGCCGACGGATTTACGTTTTCAGTTTTTTCTTTTCGACATGAACGACGTCAACGCGTTCACGCTTCCGGGCGGGCGGATTTATGTTTCGCGAAAGATGGTGGCCTTCGCCCGCAATGAAGATGAGCTGGCCGGTGTGGTGGCTCACGAGTTAGGGCACATCATCGCTCGACATTCGACGATTGATATGACGGTGCTGTTTCGCGAAGTGCTGGGCGTAACTCAGGTAACCGACCGCGCGGATATCTTCGCAAAATACAATCAGCTGATTGAGAATACGGCACTCAAACCTAAGGCCTTCGAGAAACTCGACAATCATGAAGAAGGCAATCAAAACACGGCTGACCTGTTGGGACTCTACGCGATGGTCCACGCCGGCTATGACCCGCAGGCGCAGGCTGCACTTTGGGATCGCTATTTTCAACTCAAAGGGAAGACCGGCGGCTTTCTCGCGGATCTTTTCGGCCGCACTAAGCCCGAGCAGAAACGCCTGCGCGAAATGCTCCGCGGTCTAAGCACGTTGCCGCCCGATATTTTGTCTCACCTCGGGATGGGACGATGACCTTGATTTGGCCGGCGACTTCGAAAGCTGCCTCAGCCGATATCAAGGGGAACCCGGAATTAACGCGACAGTTGAGTGCTCTTAAAGAAAAACAGGGCGATTACCTGCTTAAGGTCGTGGACTTAAAAACCGGTGCGGCACAAGGTGAATTTTTGATGGAAACTGGAAAGGGCTCTTTCCGGATCAGCAACGTGATCGCCAACGGAGATCGGGTTGCCGTCTCTGACAACGAGAACCGCACGCTTGTCTACTCGCTCCGTAGTGGCGACCAGATCGGGAAAGTGTTTGGTCGTGAGGTTGCGTTCAGTAACGTAAACAATCTGCTCTGTGTCGAGAATAAGGACGGCATACTGGAGTTGTACGATCTAACGTCGTTTGCGAAACGGCAGCGTTACACGTTCGGGAGTCGAGTATCGCTGGTCAGTTTCAGTCCCGATGGCAAGCGTATGTTCGTGCTCACTGCCAATCAGATTGTCTATCTGTTGGATGTAAGTTCACTTTCCGGGGCCCAACCCGGCGTTTAGTTTATTCGCGAACTGTGCTGCCGTTATCAATGTCCCTAACCACAACGCCTGCAGATCAGATTTCGTCAATGCTGGCTGAACGGATTGCTGCCGGCGACTTCCCTTCTGCCGCTTACCTGGTTGCTGAACGCGGTGTGGTCGCATTTGCCGAAGCACTTGGCGCTGCGGTAGTTCAACCGCAGCGCATTGCCGCCACGCTCGACACCATCTACGATCTCGCTTCACTTACGAAGCCCCTAATAACTGCTCTGCTCTGCGCCCGTCGAGTCGATGCAGCAGAGCTTAAACTCGACAGTTTGGTTTCAGATTTCCTTACGGAGTTTGATCGTCCTGACAAACGCGCGATCAGCGTCAGCCAGTTGCTTTCGCACACTTCCGGCTTGCCGGCGTGGCGACCGCTTTACATTCTCACGGGTGGGGCGCCCGAAAGGGCCCTCGCAGCAATTGCTGACACAGACCTGGAATATCAATCCGGCACGCGCGTCGTCTACAGCGATTTGGGATTTATCATCCTCGGCTTGTTACTGGAGAAGTTGAGCGGGAAGCGCTTGGCCCAGCTTGCACAAGCTGAAATCTTCCGTCCCTTGAACCTGCAGCGCACCTTTTTCAATCCGGAAATCGCCATGCAAACTGGAATTGCCGCCTGTGAAACCGGCAACGCGTACGAACGAGAGACTTGCAGCAGCACTGGTAGCGACGATTACAAGAATTGGCGTACCGAACTAATTTGGGGCCAGGTGCACGATGGCAATGCGCATTTTCTTGGCGGGGCATCGGGTCATGCGGGACTTTTTTCAACGGCTAAGGAAACTCTAATGCTGGCTAGTCAGTTTCTCGCCACCCAAACGACTTTGCTCAACTCGACCACTTGCAATTTGTTCCGCCAGAACCTGACACCAGGTTTGAATGAAGCAAGGTCTTTTGGTTGGCAGCTGGCGGAAACAAAAGATTCTGCCGCCGGACTCGACCTGCCGCGTGACAGTTTCGGGCATTCCGGTTTCACCGGCACAAGCTGCTGGATTGATCCGAACCGCGAGCGCGTCTTTATCCTCTTGACGAACCGCACGCACAATCGCGCGTTACCATTCGTGAATATCAATAGCGTCCGGCGCCGCTTTAATAGTTTGGCGATCACGGCGCTAGACACGTTGTGAATTAAAAGAGGCGACCCCTTGGAGTGCGGCGACTTGTCGCCGCTTTCTCCTCTTCGGCGATTTATCGCGGGCGCGAGTGAGCAATTGAAAAGGCCGCAGGCCAAAGCGGCGACAGGTCGCCGCACTCCAAGTAATTGTCGCTGGCGTTGAAGCGTCTTTAGGAAACGCGGCGGGCTCTGGGAAGGACTGTGAAGGTGTTAAGACTCACAAACACGCGGTCGCCTCGTCGCAGTTTGACTTGAAGCGTTTCTGGTTTCGGTCTGGTGACGATGATGGGTTTCGCCGCCTGGCTTTCGGGTGTTTCGGTGGTGAGATAGTAGGGCGTGTCTCCTGTCTCACAAGTCCCGCCGGCCGGATCAAGTCTGATGCGCAGTCGCTCATAAGCTCCCACAAAACTTGTCTCCTCGACGATGCCGCTGGAAAGACAAACACGACCAGATGGCAATGCTTGCGTCTTGCTTAATAGAACGTCCTCGGGTCGAAAGACAATCTTTACTGATTCGGCTTCCTTAAATTTGCCACTTTCAATTTGCGCCGGTATCAACGTGGAGAAAATCTCAACCTGATCTTGGCGAATGGCGCCATCCAGAATGTTAGCTGCGCCGAGAAACGTTGCAACGTATTCGGTTGCCGGATTGTTGTAGACCTCCGCCGGCGTTCCAATCTGCTCGATGTTCCCGACATTGATAACCGCGATGCGGTCACCCAACTCCAGCGCCTCCTCCTGGTCGTGAGTTATGAAAATCGCCGGTACGTTTACTTTCTTCAACAGAGCGCGAATCTCGCGACGCAGGTGACCACGTGTTTGCGCATCAAGCGCGCCAAACGGCTCGTCGAAAAGCAACACTTCCGGCTTGTACGCCAGCGTGCGCGCAATCGCCACTCGCTGTTGCTGCCCTCCGGAAAGCTGCGATGGATATTTCTTGCGATGTTCCTGGAGTTGCACCAACTCGAGCAGTTCGTTGACTGTCTTCTTAACTTCCTTGCGCGGCCGGTGTCGGATGCGCAGTCCGTAGCCGATGTTTTTCTCCACGGTCATTTTCGGAAAGAGCGCATACGACTGAAAGATCACCCCAACGCCACGCTCGCGCGCGGGCAAATCGGTGACGTCTTTGTTGTGAAGAATGACCTGACCGGTGTACGGCTGTTCCAGGCCGGCGATGATTCGCAGAATGGTTGTCTTGCCGCTGCCTGATGCGCCAAGCAGAACCAGTGCTTCGCCTTCTCCCACATGGAAGGTGATGTTTTGGAGCACGTCCGTCTCGCCAAACTTCTTACTTATGCCGACAACACTGGCGGCGTATGCGGGCGAGCTCTCCGTTGCAGGATTCACCTTTTCTTCCATAACTTTGGCCACTTGAGCCATCCGCTAGATTCCTCAGGCAAAGCAAAGACGAAAGTTTCAATCTACATCAAGCCAGTCTCTGGCAAAAAACAACACGCTGAAAATCAGGAATGAAAACAACGCCAGCACGATCGCGATTGCGTTGGCCGCTTCAATTTGTCCTTCGTTGAATTTGGCAAAGATATAAAGCGGCGCGGTTTGCGTTCGCCCGGCAAGGTTACCCGAAACCATGATGGTTGAACCAAACTCACCAACTGCGCGAGCAAACGTCAATAGCGCGCCAGAAACGATTGCCCCACGCAAAGAAGGCAGGGTGACGTGCCAAAAGGTTTGCCAGCGCGTCGCCCCAATCGTCGCGGACGCTTCTTCCAGCGAACGATTCATGGTGTCAAACACCGGCTTAATCACACCAAACGCCAAGGGAAAAGTGACAAAGATATTCGCCAGGATGATTGCGCCGGCCGTGAACATTACTTCGATCCCGTGCGGACGCAGCAGCCGGCCCAACATGCCGTATGGGCCCCACAACATCAACAACGCCACGCCGGCGACAGCCGTCGGAATTGCGGTCGGTAGCGAGATGGTGACGATTAGCGCATTGCGCCCCCAGAAGGTGTAACGCGAGAGCACGTACGCGGCAAACAAGCCAAACACGACATTGAACAGAGTCGCCCAGAAGCTGGTAACCATCGAGAGCTTGAGCGCAAAAATCGCGTCCGCCGCCGTTAGTGCCGACCAGAAACTTGCGAGACCCTTGTTGGTGCCGAATATAAAGATCGAAAGTAACGGCAGGAAAACCAACGGCATCATCATGAATACCAGCATGCCGATGCTCAGTGGCCGCGCAACATCAAAGCCGCGCACGTGACGCATTGTGGGAATGATTGAACTCATCTTGCGGTGAAAAGTGAAAAGTGAAGAGTGGAAAGCAAAACTGCTTTTCACCTTTCACTTTTTACTATTTACTGACTCTTACCTTGTCCTTGAAAACCTGTTCGATAATTTCCGGGTAGGCTTTGTTCCAGCCGCCGAAGTAATCAATCGAAAAGGGCATCTCAATACGGCCAAACTCGTTGTTCGCCTTGTTGAGCGCCTCGTTACTCACTGAGTAAAAATGATATTTCACGAAAGCCTGCTGGGCCTCATCGCTCCAGAGATACCGGACAAAGGCATCCACCACCGGACGTTTCTCCGGCGTAACATTCCGATCGATGACGACCACCGGATGCTCGCTAAAGATCGTGGCTTGCGGTATAACGATCTCCATCGGCTTGCCGCCCTCTTTCATGAGCAGACCCTCGAGCTCGTAAGTGATCAGCGCGTCGCCATTGCCGAGTTCGAAAGTTGTTCTGGCCTCGCGCGCGGAGGCGGGCGTGACAAAAACATTTTTCCAGATCGCTTGAAGTGTCTGCAGTGCGCGGGCCTGGTCGGGCTCTCCAGTCTGCTTCTCCGATTTGATCAACTCCGACCCGTACATCGCCAGGATCGACCATTGCGCCCCGCCCGAGCTCACCGGATCCGGATGAATCAGTTTAATGCCGGGCTTGGCAAGATCCGGAAAGTCGTGAATGCCTTTTGGGTTTGCGCCTTTGACGAGAATGACGAATGGCGTCTTGTTGACGATTCCTTTGTAAGGCAGCGCATGCCAATCAGAAGTAACGAACCCGTTGTCCTTGAGTCGCTGCGCGTCGCGATCGATTGAAAGGATTGCGATGTCAGCCGGCACGCCATTGATGATTTGATTGGTGACTGTTTCTGAACCGGCAAACGAAGACGTGAAGTGAACATCCTGACCGTGCTCTTGTTTCCACTTAGCGACAAAGCCTGGATAGATCGCTTTCTCAAGCGACTCCTTCATGATCGAAAAACCGTAGAGAGTGATGTTGAGGCCGCCCGTTTCCGTGGTCGGTTTGGGCAAACAGCTACTGGCAAACAGAATAACCCCAAGCAGTGTGGCATACGCGCCGAGCGACCTATTGAGTGTACGTTTCCTCAAGAGCCTGGCCCTTTCTTGATTTCGTCCGAGCTGAAATACAGCCACGGCGAAGTTTCGGTTGCGGGGGTTGAATGGTCTATACCATACCTTCAGCGGTTCTGGAAAGATGTTGCAGTCGCGAGCTATGATGGAAGTTAAATATTCTCTTTCAATGGCAAACGAGTTCGGGGAGGAATCTGTCCATGAAAACTATCTTTATCGCTTGCGCATTGCTTGTTATTTCCGTGGTCGGGAGTAGTTGCAACCCGAATGCTCCAAAGAATGGCCAGCAGGAGCTGACGATTGCCGCGGCGGCGAATCTGACTGATGCCTTCGCGGAACTCGGACCGCGGTTTACAACGAAGACTGGTATCCGCGTAACCTTCAGCTTTGGCGCCACCGCCGACCTCGCGAAGCAGATTGAAAATGGAGCGCCGTTTGACGTGTTCGCGGCGGCCGACTCTGAACACGTCGAGCAGCTCGAAAGCAAAGGTCTGTTGACCGCCGGCAGCCGCGCGATTTATGCGCGTGGCCGGCTGGTGATGTGGTTGCCGCCGGGTAGCAAACTAAAGGCAGAACGCATTCAAGACATCACGGCAAAAGAGTTTGACCGGATCGCGATTGCCAAACCGGATGTTGCTCCCTACGGAAAGGCTACGGTTGAAAGTCTGCAAGCCCTGGGAATCTGGAAGGAAATCGAAAGCAGAGTGATTTACGGACAAAACGTTTCTCAGACGAAGCAGTATGTGTCTACGGGTAACGCCGAAGTTGGTTTTATTCCACTCGCCTTGGTGAAGCCAGGAGAAGGAACTTACCTCGAAGTAGCTGACGAATTACACCAGCCGATTGATCAGGCTGTCGGGATCGTCAAGGAATCAACTCGACAGGAGGCAGCGCGTAAGTTTGTAGATTTTTTACTGGGCCCCGAAGGACGAGACCTTCTGTCACAAAAAGGGTATCGGTTACCACCGCCTCACTAGCGGTGTTCAGCGCTTGTTCCAAGCCGCACAACGGCTGGGAACAACAGGCAAGAAGAGCGGGGGCAAGGCGGGGCAGCCCCGCTGCGGTGCTAGGCCCACCTTCCGCACCTCGAGCTCAACCTGACCCCACACCCGAGCACTGTAGGTGAAAGCCGCCAAGCGTGTTATCTTCCACCGCGTTTCAACCTGATTTGCGGCTGGGGCTATGTACGCGAACGCACATACCTGTTATGCTGCTCCAGAACAATTCGTCCCTGACACAACCGGAGCGACTAATCCCCGTACTTTCGCTCCCCACTTTCAAACAAGACCGCACCAGGGTAATTCAGTTTGGGTTCGTAACTGTGGTAGCCGGCTGACGGAAGAAGTCCATGAAAATTCTACTTTACAACCCTGACAACGGTGTGACGCGAAACTTCATGCCCCACCTCTGGATGTTTCTGCTTCAGGAACTTACCCCGCCCGGCCACGAAGTTATCTTGATAGATGGCAATGCCAAGGCGATGTCTGACGAAGAGATTGTGCGTTATGCGAAGGAGAATGACATCGGACTTGTCGGCATTGGCGCGATGACAAGAATGGTTGCGAAGGCGTATCGGGTGGCCACCGCACTCCGTGCTGCCGGTATCAAGGTTGTGATGGGCGGACCACACGTCACCGAGTGTCCGGATGAAGCGATTGGCAAAGACGGCGGACCGCGTTATGCCGACGCAATAGCCTTGGGTGAAGCTGACGAGACCTGGCCGTTGATTGTCGAAGACGCGGCGCGCGGCGAGCTCAAGGAAGTTTACAAGCCTGAGTGCGACGCAAAAGGAGTGGATCGCAAACCAAGTCTGCAACCCTATCCGTCAATTCCCTGGGAGAAACTGGATCTCAACCAGTTTAGCCTCGTGCCGAAAATGTTCCGTAACGCAATGTCAAACCTAGGCGCCGGCTGGGGATCGTTTCACGTCGTGCCCATGGAGACTGGGCGCGGTTGTCCCTACGGTTGCGAGTTTTGCACAGTCACCGGTTTCTTTGGCGACTCGATTCGTTTTCGCACAAACGAGAGCGTGGTAGATGAACTCTTACGACTAAAAGAGCGCGCCCGAAAACAGCGCGGACAGATTGCAGTCTTCTTCATTGACGACAACCTCGCAATCAACGTCAAGCGTACCAAGTCGCTGCTGCGGGACATTATCGCCGCCGATGCGCAGCTCCCGTGGGTCGCGCAGATTAGCGCTAACCTGTTAAAGGATGAAGAGCTGGTTGACCTGATCGCCGCGTCTGGCGGGCAATGGATTTTTATCGGCATGGAGTCAATCGATCCGGCGAACATGGCTGATGTGAACAAAAACTTCAGCAAGCCCGGCGAATATGGAGCAGTGCTGCAACGCCTGGCCCAACGCAACGTCTACGCCATCACCTCGTTTATCTTCGGGATGGACAATGACACGGTTGGTGTCTCCGATCGCACCGTTAAGGAAATAAACTCGTGGCCTCCGGGTCTGCCCGTTTTCGGCCAACTCACGCCATTTCCCGCAACCCCACTCTATGATCGCCTGGCAAAAGCGGGCCGGCTGGCGCGCCCGAAACACTGGATGGACTTCGCGCCTTTCTGGATGGCCCATACGCCGTTGAAGATGACTATCCCCGAAGCACGCGAAGAGACTGATCACGCGTGGCGAATGTCGTATAGTCCGGAACGAAATGCCGAAGCGCTAAACGCAATCAGCGATTCGGCCTTCCGATACCGCCTCAGTCATCTCATTTCACGCTTGTTTTTCCGGGGCATCTACTTTCCGCAGATGAATAAGCGCGCCTGGCTCAAGCTTGTCTTTCAAAACCGCCGGCCAATTATTAGTTTGACGAAAGAAGCCATCGGCATGTGGCGGTCGCATCGGAAAAATAAGCCGAGCGTAAGCGACGAACCAGCCCCCGTGATGAATCACCAGAAAGCCGCCTGATCACTCAAGCGATTTACTGGGACCGCGGGCGTCCCGCCCGCAACGCGCCGCAGGCGCGCAGTTGTTTTGACTTCCCGCTTTCTCACCTCTATTTTTCGCGCTTCGCGCTCATTGCGGGCGGGACGCCCGCGGTCCCAGACAATCACTTGGGTGTTTGTCGCTTCGTTTCGCTCGAGATGTAGTACTATGACCGCGCGGTCGAGCCCCCAAGACTAAACCGCCAAAGGTTCCCGCGTAATGCCCAACTTCCTCGCGCGAAGCACGGTCGGACTCTTGCTCGTGTTGCAAGTCTTCGCTCCCTCCCTCGTCTGTGCTCAACAATCCGGCAGCCAACCACAGTCGAATCAAGACGGCGCACGGTCAGCGAAAGATTCGCCACAAAAGCCGGCCGGCGAATGGCAGATCGGTGAGTCGTTAACAATCTTCGATCAGCCTGGCTCTGATTCTCCGGCGAAAGATTCACCTTACAAGCAGGAACCAATCATTCGCGTCGCGCTTGCTACTGACGTGCGCGCAGCAACGGTTTCGACGACCGGACACTTGATGAACGCGAGTGACAGCGGGCCACAGCTCGTCGCTATGGACGTAACGCGAGTACGCCTTGAGCCGCGCCTGCTGTCGCCACTTCCCGCTGCCGATTACGCTGACGCCTTTCGCGTTCAGATTTCAGGATTGTCTGCGCGCGATGAAGCGGAACAAAAGGCCAAGGAAGTTCAGGAAGCCAGCGGCGAAGATTCGCAGATCGTTTTCGACTCCGACGCAAAAACGTGGGGGCTGATAGTTGGCGCTCGTCGTCCCCAGGTTGAAGCGGAGGAATTGCGAGCCAGACTTGAAACCGCCGGCATGGACGCGACAATCGCATCCGCCTCGAGCGCAACCGACACCTCGACAGCCCGACAATCAACCGCTGGTGGTCAAACTATTCAGGCGAGTGGGACCACCCAGTTTCCGGTTCTGGCAAAGTCTGATTCGTCGCCAAACTCAAGTTCGCGTACCGTTCGTCCCGCAGCGCGCTTCAGTTTGCCGACTCGGGAAGTTGTAGCTTCCGCACCGGGTGCCAGGCGGCTTTTTAGTTCCAGCGCGCCAGTCGTCTTCGCGTCTGACAGCGAAACAACGCCCGTGCGTTTTGATGATCGCCCGTATCGCGGTCGCATCGAAGTTTTCACCAACACGCGCGGCGCGCTAACCGTTGTTAACGTGTTGGGCTTGGAAGATTATGTGAAGGGCGTGGTCCCTAATGAACTCTCGGCAGGTGGCTACCCGCTGCTCGAGGCGCACAAGGCGCAGGCCATCGCGGCGCGCACTTACGCGTTGCGCAATCGCGGTCAGTTTATGTCGCAGGGTTACGACCTGCTGCCCACTACGCGCTCGCAGGTTTATCGCGGCCTGGTTTCCGAAAACTCTCTTTCCTCGCGCGCCGTAGATGAAACGCGCGGAATCATCGCCACTTACCACGGTGAACCAATCAACGCTTTGTACACGTCAACTTGCGGCGGGCGCACCGAGGACGCGGGAAATATTTTCAACGACGCAGTTCCTTACTTGCGAGGCCGCGAGTGTGCCGCGGAAGGCCGAGCCGCGCTCGCAAGTTTCACAATCAAGACGATGCGCGACCCCGCGGAGTTGAAAGAGGAAAACGTTCCGCTCGCGCGTGACATCGGCTTGCTGGCTATTCAGGGCTTCACTTCGTTGCGGAAAGTTTCTGATTCCTGGTTGAAGGACGATGCTGAGCTTGATGAAGTTCGTGCCTGGCTGACAGCTATCGCGCGTTTGACTCACCAGGTCGCGCCTGCGGTTACGGAAGATGTAATCCGACCACCAGCGTTTGCTACTGCGCTGAGCACTGCAGTCTTTGGCGAGAGTCGCGGCGGCACACTGTTAGACAATGCCGACGTTGAATATTTCCTGGCCGTGCGTGACGCCAACGAAATCCCGTCCGCCAATCGCGCCGACGTGGCAATGCTGATCCGTGACGGTTACCTCGCGGTCCTTCCCGATGCCACTCTCCATCCCCGCGAACCTTTATCGCGCGCGCGGGCGCTGCACACAATCGCTCGCATCCTGGAAGCGCGGAATCTGCTACAGCTACAAAAAGGGACCGCGCGACCAACTGCGGACGATGCGCTCGTGCTGCGCAGCACCAAAGGGAAAGACCAGCCGGTAAAAGTCAGCGACGACGCCTACCTGTTTCGCCTGATTGGGGAGAGTGTGTATCCGGTCCGCTCGGTAGCGTTGGTCGGCGGCGAACCAGTTGTTTTTCATGTGAACGCGGGCGGCGAAGTTGATTTCCTCGAGGTGCGGCCCGCGCCCAACGGCGCCTCAGCGGATCGCTTCTCTCCGTTTACCAACTGGACCACTGAACTGTCGCTCGGCCAGGCACAGGGACGTCTGGGACGATTTGCCAGCGGTATTGGTTCACTGGTTGATTTGCGAGTCGTCACGCGCGGCCGCTCCCGACGCGCTATCGATCTCGAATTGGTCGGCAGCAATGGAACTCGTCACGTGCTCGGCGGACGAATTCGTTCAGCACTGGGACTTCGTGAACAACTCTTCGTGATCGAGCGGAAGTATGACGATGACGGGCGCGTCACCGGTTTCACTTTTCTTGGACGCGGCTGGGGACACGGCGTCGGCATGTGCCAGGTCGGCGCTTACGGCCTCGCGAAACAAGGCTTCACCTACGATCAGATCCTCAAGGCATATTACTCAGGCATTGAACTCACGCGAATGTATTAAGTGGACTGCCGCGCTTGTGTGCTAGTGGCGCTTCACCCCAACGAAATTAGGAGTTTTCTCTGTCCCGTCAACAACCATCGCGATCGGGCAAGAGTTCTTGCATGCGCGCCGTTGTGAGTTTTTATTAGCGACGTTATCCGCGGCGTGTCTGCTGTGATAGATTCGCGCGGGACGATCCGTCCAACCAGTCAAGGATGACTGATTTCAGTTTTCTCTGTGCAAATCTCTGTGTCCTCTGTGTCTCAGTGGTGCTAAAGGTTAGGCAAACACTCACCACGGAGACACAGAGAACACGGAGGACGCACAGAGAATTAATTATGACAAGCTGGCTACGCGCGACTGATGAAGAATTAGAGAGCCCGCTCTGGTAAACCCACGATGCGCTTCTCCCGCAATCAGCTCATCGGCGCGCTGATTCTTCTGGCGCTCCTCTGGATGGTTATCGTTTACCGCATGCTATTCTCTGGCGCGTGAGCGCAGACGAGTCCAAACCAGCCGAGACAACCAGCGCGCGCGGTGTTGTTGCGATAGTTGGCCCAACAGCTTCCGGCAAAAGCACCCTGGGAATCGAAGTCGCATTGCGTCTTGATGGCGAGATCATCAACTGCGATTCAGTCCAGGTTTATCAGGGCATCCAGATCGCAACTGCTAAAGTCCCGCTCGCAGAACGCCGCGGCGTTCCACATCACCTGATCGACTTTGTTTCTCCAAACATCAACTACACCGCCGGCGACTGGGCTCGTGAAGCAGCAACAGTTATCGAAGACATTCAACGGCGCGGGCGCTTGCCCATACTTGTTGGCGGCACCGGGCTCTACCTGCGTGCCTTTCGCAATCCCTTTTTTGTATGTCCGCAGACTGATGAAAATCTTCGCCGCCGTTTAAACGAATTGCGCGAACGACGGGGAGCTGAACATCTGCACGAAGTATTGCGCCGGCTCGATCCTGCGAGCGCAAGGGAACTCTATCCGCGCGATTGGCCGCGCGTACAACGAGCGATTGAAGTTCGACTGCAAACGGGTGAACCAATGTCCGGGAAAAAAGGTACGCGGCCAGCGCCTCCGGAAAGTGCCCGGCGCCTGCGGTTAATTGTTTTGAATCCACCGCGTACGTCGCTTTACGACAGAATTAATGAACGCACCGAACAACATTTTGCCGCGGGACTGGTTGCGGAAGTCCAGTGTCTACTAGCGGAAAACGTTCCCGCCGTTTCAAATGCCCTGGGCGCCCACGGCTACCGTCGTGTCGTGGAATATCTCGAAGGCAAACGCGATCTGGAGAGCGCGCTGGAACAGACAAAACTCGACGTACGCCACTATGCGAAGCGCCAATTAACGTGGTTCCGTCGCGAGACTGGGGCAGAATGGTTCAGCGGTTTTGGCGAGGACGAAGCAGTGCAAGAAGCCGTATTGAATGCTCTCGACGATTACCGCTGCGAGGTCCGAAATCTCGGAGCTGGAAGCAACGA
>DASYLB010000025.1:0-85799 GCA_036009765.1 Pyrinomonadaceae bacterium
CTTCCTGCTTGCTGTTTTTTGTCTTGTTCCCTCTAAAACTGCGCGAGCCGAGGCAAACGTTCGACAACCTGCTAACGGAATTCAATTCGTCGACATCACGGCGAAAGCCGGAATCAAGTGGAATCTCAAGACCATCGCTCCGGGCGCGAAGTACCTGATCGAAACTATGGGCGGCGGTGGCGGCTTCGTCGACTATAACGGCGATGGCCTGTTGGACATCTATCTCGTTTGCTATTCACAAACTCCACAACCAGCCGGCGCGAGCAAACTACAGGACGTTCTTTATCGAAATAATGGCGATGGCACCTTCACCGACGTGACGGCGAGCGCAGGCATTGCGAACAGCATGTTGGGTATGGGGTTGACGGTCGGAGACTACAACAACGATGGCTGGCCTGATCTTTACATCACCGGATATGGAGCGAGCAAACTTTATCGCAATAACGGCGACGGCACTTTCACCGATGTAACCAATCTGGCTGGTGTAAACAACCGCCAGTGGGGCACAAGTGCGGCCTTTTTTGATTACGACAACGATGGTTATCTCGATCTCTTCGTCTGCAACTATCTCATTTATGACGAAGCGAACCTGCCCTGCACTTTCTACGAAGGCAAACCATACTGCTCAATCAACAAATTCAAGGGCTCGGCAAGTAGACTCTTTCACAACAATGGTGACGGAACCTTTGCCGATGTAAGTGACAAGGCGGGTATAGCCAACTCAAACGGTAAAGGTCTGGGAGTGATCGCCCTCGACTACGATAACGACGGCCACCTGGATATTTTTCAAGCCAACGATGCGGCGGCTAATTTCCTCTTTCGCAACAAAGGCGACGGAACATTTTCCGAGGTCGCGCTAGCCGCCGGAGTCGCTTTTGATCCGAATGGCGGCGCGCGCGGCGGCATGGGCACCGACGCGGAAGATCTCGACGGCGATGGCTACCCGGAGATCTTTGTCGCAAATTTTTCCGGTGAAACAAACGCCCTGTTTCATAACGACGGTGACGGGGTGTTCACGGAGGTCACAAACAAACTGGGACTCGGCGCGATCAGTATTCCGATGAGCGGCTTCGGTTCAAGGTTCTTCGATTACAACAACGACGGCCTGGTCGATCTGTTCGTGTACAACGGACATCCCTTTGAGCCGATAAACAAACTCTTTCCCGCGACCACTTACCGAGAGCGGCCCTTCCTGTTCGAGAATACCGGCAAAGGGTTTCGCGATGTTGCAGCCGAGCTTGGCGCGCCTCTGAGACAATCCTATGCAGGCCGCGGATTGGCCCTGGGCGATATCGATAACGACGGGGATTCAGATGTCTTGTTAATGAATGTAGGCGAACCACCGGTGCTGTTGCGTAACGACGGTGGCAATGCTAGTCACTGGCTGGGAATTAACTTAGCCGGAACAAAAAGTAATCGCGACGCTGTCGGTGCGAAGGTCAACGTGACAGTGAGCGGGAGAGTTCGAAGCAAACAACGCCTGGGCGGAAGCAGCTACTGCTCAGCTTCCGATCAGCGCCTGCTATTCGGACTGGGACCCGCTGCGAAGATTGATGTAGTTGAAGTCAGATGGCCCAGCGGTCAAATCAGCACGCTTAAGAATGTCCGTGCCAATCAATACCTCACCATTAAGGAAAGTTTGACGAAGGCCACTACTATGTTACCCAAGAGAGAAACACATCCACCTTCGAAAGAGCGGGGGCAAGCCCGCCTTCCCAACCTGAGAGACTTTTCACTCGAACGGTTATCTGATCTTGAAAGCCTTTCTGACCGTGAAGACTTTCAAGCAAGATTTTTATACTCAACTGTAAATAGCTCGGGGTCAGGAAGGCGGGCTTGCCCCCGCTCTTTCGAGTAACGCCAGCATCGCTCACCTGTTGCTGGCTGTGCCTTCAACCACCTTCAGATAATGATTTATTGGCGGGTTCTTAATCGTGTCGACCTTGCCGCTGGGCCAACGAACCTCAACATAATCAACTCTCGCGGAACGTCCCAAGCCGAGTATCTCCCGCGGATCATGTGACGCCAGGTAGCTCCCGCCGGCAGTCTTTAACCGGCTACGCTTCAGTGTTCCCGCTTGCCAGCGAATCACTGCTCCGGTTCCCGCAGGATTACTTTGCTTGCCAACCAATTCCAGCCCGATCCAGTTGTTGCGATTGCCGCCGTCATTACGAAGCAGCGCCGGCGCCTCTCCATTGTTGGCGATCAGCACATCGAGGTCGCCGTCGTTATCGAAGTCACCCGTAGCCATTCCTCGTCCCGAGAACTGTTCTTTGAAGACTGGACCAGATTGCGTACTCACGTTTTCAAACGCTCGACCGGTATTGCGGAAAAGCAGCAACGGCTCGCGGTATTTCACACGCGGATTCCGCATCTCGACAAGATCGTCCGGGTGCCCATTTACCAAAAACAAGTCGGGATCAGCATCGTTGTCGTAGTCAAAAAACCGCAGGCCCCAGCCGCTGGAAAACTGCGTCGCTGGCCCGATTTCGCCTGGCTCGTCGGTAAAGGTGAGATCTTGCTGGTTGCGATAGAGGCTAAAAAACTCAAGCTCGATGTTGGCAACGAAAAGGTCCTGCCAGCCGTCATCGTCGTAATCAGCAGCATCGACGCCCATCCCGGAACGGGCCTTCCCCGACGCGCTGAAGCCTACACCCGCAACCAGGCCTGACTCTTCGAATTTTCCGCTGCCTTTATTGATGAACAAAAAATTCGGCACGGTGTCATTCGCGACAAAGAGATCCATCAGGCCATCGTTGTTCACGTCGGTCGCAACCACGCCAAACGATTTACCGGGAGAGTTTGCTATGCCGGATTCTTTACTGACATCACTAAAGGCTCCTTTGCCGTTGTTGTGGAACAGATAGCTGGGCCTGGGTTTGTAAGGGCGCGGAATGCAATAGTAGGTGCGTTTGACGTCGTCGGTACATAGGATGTTCAACGTCTTGTCATAGGCGACAAAGCTGGAGACGAACAGGTCCAACTTGCCGTCGTTATCATAGTCAAACCAAACTGCGGAGGTGGACCAGCCGGAAGCGCCGACTCCAGCCTTTTCCGTAACATCGCTGAAGGTCCCATTTCCATTATTGTGATAGAGGATATTTCGGCCATAACTCGTGAGGTAAAGATCAATCCATCCGTCGCCGTCATAATCAGCCGCGGCGGCGCCCATCCCAAATGTGCCTGCAGCAACGCCGGCTTTTTCAGTCACATCATTGAAAGTGCCGTCACGATTATTCCGATAGAGCGCGTTCTTTAGAGCCGCAGGCGGAGTAAAGAAATCCGCGGCCCCGCTGTTGACCAGATAAATATCCATCCAGCCGTCGTTGTCGTAATCAAGAAAAGCGCAGCCGGCGCCAACTGTCTCGGGCAGATGTCGCTCGGACGAGTGGGCATTGTTATGAACCCATGTGATGCCGCTCTTGCTGGGTGGCACTTTTTCAAACGTGACGATTGGCTGGGCCGGGAGCGCACGTCGTTGAGCCCCATCACTGACTGAAAAAGTAACGGTGCAAAAAAACAACAATAGAAAAACGCCGATGGTTCCTTTGACCTGGATTGTCATTCACTATTGCGGAGGCTTTGTCTCAGTTGACGCCGCGTCCGAAGCTTCGGGCTGGTTGGTCTTGCCGGCATTTTTTAGTTTCTCCACGATGCGCATCTCTTCCTGAGACCGCTCGGGATTCTTGAGACGAGCGAATAGCACCGCAAGATTGTAGTGAGCCTTAGCGTCATTTGGGTTCAGCTTAACGCTTAATTCCAATTCCTGTTGGGCCAGCGGATAGTTTTTCAAGCGCAGATAACTGATTCCCAGACCCGCGTGCGCGAAAGAGTAATTTGAAACGAGCGTCAGAGCCTGTTTGAAAAATACGATCGCCCGTTCATCGTCATTTTGTTCCTGCGCCAGTTGACCGAGGTAATAAAACGTTTCCGGAATCGTTTTGTCTTTCTGCCGACTCTTTTCGAGCCACTCGCGCGCCTCCGGATATTTCTTTTGCTCCAGCAATGCGTAACCCAGATACATCTGCGCTTTGGGACTGTCGGGCTGCAGCTGCAACGCTTTGCGGAAAGCCTGCTCGGCCTCTGCAAGATCCGGCTTTTTTATCCAGGTGGTTCCCAGCGCGAGAAGATACGCCGGGTCTTGCGGATTGAGTTTGATTGCTGCCAGCAGCGTGCGATTGGCTTCTTCGTAGAGACCCAGGGATAGGGCGACCAGCGCAAACCGGTAGAACGTATCCGCAGAGCTTGCCGTCATTTTTCTGGCTCGCTCCAGGTGCGCCGAAGCGGATGCTGAATCGCCTGTAGCTATTGCCACGCGGGCGAGCCCAAGGACCGCGTCGGTGTCGTCGGCGTTTAGTTGCAGCGCAGTTTGATAACGCGCCTCCGCTTTGTCAACGCTGCCCTGCTTCAGGAGCGCATCTCCCAGCAGTAGCAGCAATGGCGAAGAAAGTGGCTGCGATTGTTCCCCGTCCTCCAGCACATTGATCCCTTCGTCAATCTCGCCCTGGGCCAGTAACAGCCGGGCGAGTCTCTCGCGCGAGTCGATATTTTTCGGATCCAACGAGACCACTATCCTCAGCTCAGCAATCGCATTCTTCGGTAGTCCCTTCAACGTGTATAGGTAAGCCAAATTCATGTGGGCGCCAACGTACTTATTGTCGCCACTCACGGCCCTGAGGAATAGCGCTTCAGCCTCCGGCAAGCGGCCTTGTTTGGCACGAATGGTACCGAGCAAATTGAGGGCTGCCGGTTCTTTGGGCGCCACTCGCAAAATAGACGCTATTTCCTTTTCGCCTTCAGCAACTCGATTGTCTGCGATCAACGCGGCGATGCGCTCGAGTTGTCCGACCAACTTATCGGTTTGGGCCATGGCCTGCGTACTAGCGATCAGGATCACAAACACTAATCCGATGAGGACCAATCGATTGCGGCCATCGCGAGCGCGCGCGCCAACCAAGTGGCTTTTCAGCCATGACGAACAAGCAGCTAATTCTGTTTGGACGATACTCATACCTTGAAGGGTCGTTGTCAGGTCAGGTCCCGGCTTTGCCGTCTGCATTACGCTTTAGTGGGGGCCGGTACTAAACTCCTTTTGCTGCACCAACCCCTTTCCTTCGCTAATGGTCAGTATTTTGTTGGCCTCGAGGTTGGCGAGCCTGTCAACGACGCCAGTTGGCCAGCGAACTTCCACGAGGTCCAGCTTGCTTCTTTTTTGCAGACCAAAATGCAGGCGCAGATCACTTTGCGACAGATAACTACCACCGCTGCGGACCTCGTCAAGCTGAACCAGATCACCAGCGACTATTTTTACTCGTGCTCCAATGCCATCCCTGCCGCTCTTTCCGCCAACCAGCTTGATAAGCACGGAAGAGTTTGAGTTACCGCCATCGTTGCGCAGGAGTTGGGGACTACCATCCAGATCGGCAACCACCACATCAACATCGCCGTCGTTGTCGAGATCTCCAAAAGCTGCGCCGCGCCCCACTCGTTCTTCAATTAACGCGGGACCCGCCTGAGCGGCTATTTCTGAAAAAGTTCCGTCGCGGTTGTTGTGGTGCAATAACTCTCGCTGGCGGTACTGACCTCTTTGCGGATAAACGTGGCCATTTGCTACAAACAGATCCACCCAACCGTCGTTGTCGTAGTCAAGAAAGTTCGTGCCCCAGCCAACATAGGGAAGGCTTACCTCGGCGACCTTCGCCTTAAACGAGATGTCAGTAAAAGAATTGCGTCCGTCGTTGTGATAGAGAACATTATATTCGTCGTCGAAATTGGTTATGAACAAATCCAGCTTTCCGTCATGGTCGTAGTCACCAAGGGTAACCCCCATGCAACCTTGCTCACTACCACTCTCATTCACCGCCGTACCTGATATGAAAGCGATCTCCTTAAACGTGCCGTCGCCGTTGTTATGATAAAAGAAGTTCGGCGTCGAGTCATTGGCTACGAAAATGTCGACGAAACCATCTTCATCAAAGTCACTGCAAATAACTCCCAGTCCGTAGTAGCCGTTGGGATCCGAGACGCCGGCCCTTTTTGAAACGTCACTGAAGGTGCCATCGCCATTGTTGTGATATAGGGAATCTCCGGCGCCCGGCAAACCTCTGGGCCCACATTGAACTGGTACGCCCTTGAATTGACAGGTACGGCCTACGCCGAATTCCGGTAGATGCTCAAAATCGAACCCCACATAATTCGAGACGAATAGATCGAGATTGCCATCCCCGTCGTAATCCAAAAACGCGGCGCCGGTCGACCAGCGCGGATCATTCACCCGAGCTTTCAGGGTCACATCTGTAAAGCTGCCGTTACCATTGTTTTTGAAGAGATGGTTTGGTCCAAGACAAGTGACATATAGATCCACGAAGCCATCATTATTGTAATCACCGGCAGCGACTCCCATTCCAAATCCAATATCGGCTAAACCGGACTTGCTCGTAACATCAGTAAAACTGTTATTGCCGTTGTTGTGATAGAGAGCGCTAGCTGTTTTCCGGTGGGCCTTGGCGAGGTCAACTGTCAGCGAATTTACAAAATAGATATCGAGGTAGCCATCATTGTCGTAATCAAATAATGCAACTCCGCCACCCATTGATTCTGCGATGTATTTCTTGTCCGGCGAAAACACGTGCGTGAATTTGATGCCAGCCTGTTTTGTTATGTCAGTGAATTGCACCTCGTTAAGTTGCGTTGAGCGCGCCCCCAGTTTCTCTGTTGGAGTTTCAGCCCGAGGAGCACTCAACACAGAGCCCACGAGGACACCGATGAGGCACAAAGAAAAACGGGCCATGTAATTCCGCAACTTGCTCCCTTGTCTGCTGATCACGCGTCTACTTGGCGTTAGTGGATGACTGATTTCGGCTACGAATTTTCTTTGCCAGATCGATCTGGGTCTTTCCTTCACTCTTTCGCCCGCCGGCAATGTATGCCTGACCTAAGTCATAGTGGATATCGGGGTCCTCAGGCTCCAGCGTTGATGCACGTTCGAAACTGTCGATTGCACCTGCGATATCACCACTTTTGAGCAGGGCTTTGCCAAGGGTGTACTGAACTTCCCCAAGGTCGGGTCTCTCGTGAACGATCTCGCGGAGCAACGCAAAGCCGCGTTCCTGGTTATCTGCACCCAACAACAGTTCGCCGAGAGCGTACTTGTTTGAGATGTCGCCCGGATTCAATGCCAGCTCTTTCTCAAACTCCTTTATTGCTTCCTTGCGTTTGTCCAATTTCAAAAACAGGAGCCCGGCATAGTAATGGGCCGTTAGAGCGTTGCTGTCTGAAACCGCAACTCGATTAAGTTCAGTGAGTGCTTTGTTCCGGTCCCCATTGGCGTCGTATTGTTCAGCCAACAACAAAGAGATTTGCGGCGCGTCATCCTTAATTTGTTTTATCTGCGCAAGTACCGGTTCAGCTGCCGAAAACTTCCGTTGTCTGATCAATGAAGACCCAAGTGCGTAGTAAGTTTCGATGTCGGTCGGTGACGAGCCGGTTGCGCCGCCCAGAAGCTCAGAAGCTCGGTCGTAGTCGTGCAACCTGAACATCGTCATTCCTAAAAGAATGGCCGCCGGCCGATTCTCCTGCTGGGCCTTAAGCTCACTTTCGAGTGGCACTGCGGCGTGCCGGTATGATTGGGCTTTATAGTAGGCCAAACCGAGATTGTAGTTGAGCCTGTCTTGCTGCGGATACCACTCAGCAGCTAAAGCGAACTGCTCAGCCGCCCCCAGATAATCCTGGTGCTCGCCACGCAGGGATCCAATGTTGTTGTGAGCTGTGCCAATAACTTTCTTATAAAAGATCTCCCTGCCCTGCAATTCCTCCTTCGTCTTTGGATCCAGATCTCTACCTGGCCCGCTCCCCCGATCCTCCGGACCAAGCTCAAGGAGTTCTTTAGCAGAAGCTGAAACTCCCGCCGCCGTTGTGGCCCCATCGGTTTGCGTCTGCTGTTCCAACTTGAATGCCTGGGCCTTTAGCTCAGAGGAGATTTGTAATTCCCTGTTGCCGGCCTCGGTCTGCCCGGTACGTAAAAAAGACTGTGCTAGTCGATGATGCGCGCTAGTCACCTGACCCTTGTTGTGCGCCAGGTTTGGGTTGAGAGCGATCGCCTTTTTAAGGACCTCGATAGCCTGCTCATGATTGTTGAGCTCCTGATAGGTTTGGCCCAGCTGAAAATAAGGATCCGGATTGTTTGGTTGTATGGCAGACGCTTTTTGCAAAACGGGCAGAGCCAGTTTCCATTGACGCTGAAAGTTGTAAACAACGCCCAGGTAGTAGTTGCCTATGAACTCGTCCGGATTTGCGGAAACTTCAATCTTGAATTCCTCTAGCGCGTCAGCAAGCTTCTTTTGATCTTCATCGAGCAGATAAGTCATGCCCAGATAATAGTGAGCGCGGGGAAACCGAGGATCAAGGGCTATCGCTTTTCTAAATTCCTCTGCCGCAGCTTGCAGCAGGCCTGATTGTCGATAGGCGCGGCCGATGATCACATGAAGTTGAGGTTGCTCCCCCAAAACTTTAATCAACTCGTCATAACGTTGCTTCGCTTGAACCGGTTGGCGGTTTCTTAGGTAGGCAATCCCGAGCGTATAGGCGACGTCGATGTCATCGGGTGTCAACTTCGCTGCTGTCTCCAGTTCGCTGATCGACTTTCCCAGATCCCCGAGCATGAAATAGGTCTTCCCGAGCATTTGGTGCGCACCCGCGTTTGCCGGAGCAATGGCTAGTGCCTTAGCAGCGGGAACGACGGCCTTCTCATACTGTTGAGCGTTAAAGTATGCGATCGCTAGATCCGTCAGAAGCTCGGGAGAATCCGGTTGATATCTTTGCGCTGATTCCAGAACACTAATCGCGCGAAGCTGATCAGACTGCGCTGAGTAGATTTTTCCCAGGCGTTGATAACCCGCTGCGAGTATGGCGGTGTACTCGGATTCAGCAGCCTCGAGATTGCCGGCAGACCGGGCTGCCTCCGCTGCTTCGTAATGTTTTCGGATCGGATCTTCCTGGGACTGAAAGACGAGGAGTAGGAAAACAAACGAGATGAGAGTCAACGGTTGTCGCATCGCTAGAATCTCAAACGGTCGAACAGAACAGCGGTACACTACCTCCGCGAGGGATTGTTAAGATCCTTTTGACTGATCAAACCCTGGCCTTCCTTGATCGTCAGAATTTTGTTCGCGCTGGCGCCAGTAATCTTCTCAATTGCACCGTTGGGCCAGCGGACCTCTATCAAGTCAACCTTCGTTCGCTTCTCAAGTCCGAAATGCAGGCGCAAGTCATTCTGCGAAATGTAGGTTCCACCACTATAGACTTCTTCGACCTGTTTGAGGTCGCCAGACACCACGCTTACGCGCGTGCCGATCCCGTCACGATTTCCTTTTACACCGATAGTTTTGATCAGCACCGAGTTGTTCGCATTGCCGCCGTCATTACGCAGCACCTGCGCGGGTCCGTCCAAATTATTGATGACCACGTCAACGTCGCCATCGTTATCGAGGTCGCCAAAAGCTGCCCCGCGTCCCGTCCGCTTTTCCAGGAAGGGTGGGCCAAGCTGGGCGCCCACCTCGGAAAACGTTCCGTTGCGATCGTTGTGATGCACCAGGTTTCGCTGCTTGTAGCTCGGTAACTGCGGATAAACGTGACCATTGACGACCAGGAGATCGACCCAACCGTCGTTGTCGTAGTCAAAGAACTTGGTTCCCCAACCGACGTAGGGAAGGCTAACCGCAGCCACCTTGGCCGCATACGACACATCCGTGAAAGAACCCCGGCCATCATTATGGTAGAGCGTGTTGTAGTCGTCATCGAAATTGGTTATGAACAGGTCCAGCTTGCCGTCATGATCGTAATCGCCCAGCGTTACTCCCATGCTTCCCTGTTCGCTGCCGTTTTCGTTTACAGCTGTACCTGAGGGAAAGCCGATATCCTTGAAGGTGCCGTCCCCGTTGTTGTGCCAAAGGAAATTCGGCGTTGAATCGTTAGCTACAAAGATATCCACCAAACCATCTTCGTCGAAGTCGCTGCAAATCACCCCCAAGCCATAATATCCATCAGGATCAGACACACCGGCCTTTTTCGAGACGTCGCTAAAAGTTCCGTTACCATTGTTGTGATATAGCGTGTCGCCAGCGCCCTTCAGTCCTCTCGGTCCACACTGAACCGGTATTCCTTTGAACTGGCAGCTGCGTCCTTTGCCAAACTCCGGCAAGTTGTTCACATCAAAATCAACGTAGTTGGAAACGAACAAGTCGAGCTTCCCATCATTATCGTAGTCTACGAAAGATGCCCCGGTTGACCAACGCGGGTCACCGACGCCAGCCGTTTGAGTCACGTCTATAAACGTGCCTTTTCCAGTATTTCGCAGCAGATGATTTGGTCCCAAACAGGTGACATAAATATCGTCGAAACCGTCATTGTCGTAATCGCCGACCGCGACTCCCATCCCCCAACCAATATCGCCAACCCCCGCCTTGTTCGTTATGTCGGTAAACGTGCCGTCGCGGTTATTGTGATAAAGAGCGCTACTGGTTTTCTGATTTCCTTTGACCATCTCCGCGGTCAGCGAGTTGACGAAGTAAATATCCAGGTACTCGTCGTTGTCATAGTCAATCAGGGCCACGCCGCCACTCATCGACTCTACGATGTACTTTTTTTCCGGTGAGGATACGTGCTTAAAAGTAATTCCTGATTTCTGGGTGACGTCGGCAAACTGAACGGCCCCCTCCTTTGTTTGGGAGATGACTTGAACAAGCGGAAGCAAAACCACCAGGCACACGAACCAGATTGTTCTATGGGGCAACGATAAGCACCTCTCAGCAGGCCTAAGGGTTTGTTTGGGTCCGCTCTTTTTCTTTGAGCTGTCTTGAAATCTCTATCTGACTATCACCGTCCGACTTGCGACCCGCTGCGAGATAGGCCCGCCCGAGTTGATAGCGTATATGTGCCTTGGCGGGCTCAAGTTTGGCCGCCTGCTCAAGGCTCTCGATGGCTTCCTTGAGATCGCCCTTTTTCAAAAGGGCCTTCCCCAACTCATAACGCGCGTCGGCCAGTTGAGGTTTCTTTACCACGACCTCTCGCATCAGCGTTATTCCGCGATCCGTTTCTTGACCCGCCAGCAGCACATATCCCAGATTATATTTAGCTTGCAGGTCGTTTGGATTGAGCACCAGCTCCGCTGCAAACTCTCGCTTCGCGTCTTCAAACTTGCCCAACTTGAGATAGACCACACCCGAGTAAAAATGCGCCAGCAGAACTTCACTATCCAATGCGAGGGCTGACTGTAACTCTTCGAGCGCCTTTGCTGAATCCCCCTGATCGTAAGATGCCCGGCCCAGTAGAATGTGCAACTGGGGGTTGCTACCACCAAGCGTCACCATCTGCTGAATGAACTGATTGGCCTCTTCATTCCTGTTCTGATTGATCAGAGAGAGCGCCAGTGGATAGTAAAGAGCCGCCTCGGTGGGCTTCGCCGCCACAACTTCGGCCAAAAGCGCCGAGGCCTGGGCATAATTGTCCGTCATGAAGTAACTCAACCCGAGCAACTGTTTGATCGCAAGATTTTCCGGGTGGACCTTCAGTTCTTCTGCCAACGGCTTCAATGCGGCTTCGTAGAGTTCTGCTTTATAACATGCCAACCCCAGGTTAAAGTTCAGACCTTGAAGCGACGGTTCCCAGTTGCTAGCCAGTTGAAACTGCTCTGCGGCACTGCGAAAATCCCGTCGCTCTGCCCGCAACATGCCAATATTATTATGAGCAGCGGCCACCATCTTCGTATAGAAGGTCGCGTCGCTCTGCAGTTGCGAGCTGGCAACCGAATCATTGATCGGGGCCTCTGCGGTTATGCCTTCGGGGGCAACAAGTTCGGAGATCTTATTTCCTTCATTAGCGGTAAAGGCTTTGATCTTTTCTTCGTCACGCTTAAAGGCGGCAGTTTTTAAGGCAGCTGCGAGCTTGAGTTCCTGCTCACCCTCGTCCTTCAAACCAGTCTTCAGCAATGATTGTCCCAGTCGATAGTGAGCGTTTGTAACCTGATAATCATTGTGTTTGAGATCGGGGTTTAAGGCGATCGTCTTACGAAAGGCTTCAATCGCTTCCGCTTGTTTATTCAACCCTTGAAAAGCCTGGCCAATAAAGAAATACGGATCCGGATTGTCCGGCTGGAGTTTGGAAGCTGTTTGCAAGTAGGCAACTGCGTCCGGCCATTTCCTCTCCACAGTTGCCGCTATGCCCAAATAATAATGAGCGAAGAATTCATTGGGATGCGAAGCCAACTCTATCTTGAATTCCTCCTGCGCCTGGTCAAGTTTCTCAGCACCGCCCTTTAGTAAATAAGTAAGACCCAGATAGTAGTGGAGCCGAGGAAATTTTGGATCGAGCGTTGACGCCTTTTGAAATTCTTCGATCGCCTCCGTCAGGAAACCTGTTTCACGATAAGCTCGACCGATGAGCACACGTAGCTGAGCCCGGTTTCCCAGCCGCTGGACCATACGATCGTAGATGTCCCTGGCCGGTTGTAACTTTTGTTCTTTGAGATATGCCAGCCCCAGGGTGTAGGCGACATCGTAATCGTCGGGTGAAAGAGTAAGCGCCTTCTCCAGTTCAGCCGTGGCCAGCTGGAAATTCCCCAGCATGAAATGGGTCTTCCCCAACATGTGATGGCCGGCAATATTATTGGGCCGTTGCGCCACCGCCTTGTTCAAGATCGTGAGGGCCTTCTCATACTTCGCAGCGCGAAAGTAAGCAATGGCCAGATCAATGAGAACGTCGTCCGCTTCGGGCTGGTAGGGGAGCGCCGTCTCCAGCATGTTTACTGCTGCGTCGTAGTTGCCTTGAGCCGAGCGCACTCGCCCCAGTTGACGATACGCCTCGCCGAGAATCGCCGCGTATTCCGCCTCGGCGCCCACCAGGTTGCCGCGGCTTCGCAGCGCTTCAGCTTTCTCGTAATGCAGTTGGAAGAAATCGCGAGGGCCCTGTACCGGCAGGAGCGAAACTAACAGGAGGAGGCAAGCGACTCCAGAATACATTGTTGGCTCTTGATTTATTACAGATTTGCCAAAGCTAAAACGGAGAGCTGAGTTGGAATTCAGCCCTCCGTTTCGCTTTCGGCTTAGCCTGAGTATATCAGAAGGTAAACTTGAACCCGAACTGGATCTCCCTCGGAGCCTGGGCATTATTTAGAGTTCCAAAGGAACCATTTGTGGCGTGGCCAAAGTTGGGGTTTGGACCAGACGCCAGAGTTTGAACGGCATCAAACTGCAGATTGTTATTGAAGCCGGTAAAGTTTGTATGGTTGAAGGCATTGAACATCTCAGCGCGAAACTGGAAACCGTACCTCTCTTTGTACCGCCAGTTCTTGACTACTGAAAAGTCCACATTGCTGATCGGCTTTCCTCGTATCGATCCTTTACCGAGGCTGCCAATCTGGCCCACTCCTGGCAACGAAAATGCTGCCGGATTTAGCCACTTCGTATTGTCAGGGCCACTGACGTAAATCGGAACACCAGTAACCAAATTCGGGCGCGGATTGACGTTGCCTGCGGTTCCATAGGTATTCGCCCCCGACAAAATGTCGACGGGTGTTGAGCCGAAGTAAGAATAGATGCCGTTTATCTGCCAATCCCCAAGTAGATTGCTAGCTACCGATCCCCAGTTTTTGAAAGTCGGCAACTGGTAAACCATATTCGCGACCAACGAATGGCGCCGGTCAAGGTCGGCGTCACCTTTATCCAGGGCGTAGTTGAATGGATCGGTCGTGGAATTGGTAAAGGACGTGATTGGGATGTCCGAAATCGTGTGAGACCAAGTATAAGAAACCTGGTAAGACAAGCGATCAGCGAAGCGCCGATTGAGCCAAACCTGCAGTCCGTTGTAATTAGAATTCCCGGTGGATTGGGACATGATAATGGGACCCAAGGTCGGAATTCTGCGATTTGCGGAAGTTAGAGCGGTTTGATCCAACTGATCGCCGGCGGCATTCCGCGGAGGGTTACGAACAGCTTGGGCAATTTGAAATCGAGCATCACGAGTACTGCCATCGCACCCGACTGAGACACCCGGGACACTCAATGGCCCACGACAAGGCTGACCTGAAGGAACGTCGTTCCAATTCACATTTCGTCGCCAAATATGCAGTCCGTGGTTGCCGATGTAAGACAATTCCAGCACTGTGTTTTTCATGACCTCGCGAGATACGGTCAAGTTCCACTGGAAGCTCTCCGGCGGTCGGAAATTGATGTCAACCGCAGCAAACTGTCCGGTCTGACTGACACCCACCACCTGATTCTTAAGGTTTGGACCAATAGCATCCATTGAGCGGCAGGTTGGGCAACTGGCGAGCGTATCGGTTGCTCCTGACCAACCCGAGTCCACTGACTTAACCCAAGGCGGATTTCCCACCAGGCGATTGACATCTTCAATCACGTTGGTGCGACTCATATAACGACCAAATCCGGCACGTAACGCTGTCTTACCATCACCAAACACATCCCAAGCTATGCCTACCCGTGGCTGGAAGCCGCCGTTGTAGGGTTTTATGAGAGAGCGTGGCAAACCATGAGCACCGGCCGTCTCTGGAGTAATCAATGCGCTCGCGAAACTTACCCCATTATAGAACTCCGGGATAAAGTTAGACATTTCATCGTTATCTACGTGGGCGGCAGGAAACTGAGAATAGCGCAGTCCCAAAGTCAGCGTCACATTTGGACGAAACTTCCAAGTGTCGTTTCCGTAAAATTCAGTATCACGCCAACGACCTAACGCCACGGCGGTATGGTCGATCTCTACATAGTTTGTGAGCGTCAACGTCCGATCGAGCAGATCGGCGAGACAGTTTCCGGTCTTGGAGTTGCACCCGGTAATAAAGGTTGGCGTGTTCCCGCCAGCGGCGCCGCCAGCCTGCTCATTTTTGATGTTGTGACTGTAGAGGGCGCCAAATTTGAGTTCATGGTTGCCGACCACTTTTGAGAAGTCGTCCTTCCAACTCCAGAGATCTTCGTGATTCTGCCATGGCGCCTGGTGCCAAATGTTGTCGTAGCCACCAGGTCCCCACATCACGCTGGGCACATTGGAGGCGTGTGGGAAGACCGTCGGAAACTTGGACGATATCTCCTCAACGAGCGCACTGGATTGAGCGCTGGTTTGGATGAAGATATCGTTACCGGCGCGCGAAAACTGGAAGTCATTGACGGCGGTTGAACTCAACGTATTGGTCAACTTTATTGAAAAACTCTTACTCGGTTGGTTCCAGTCGTCAGCCAGCGTGGGGAAAGGAACGTCGCCCCATTGCTGCGTATCCTGCCCATGAGTCCACTTCTCTTTGATGTACCGCACCATCAAGTTCGTTTTGCTATTGACCGTCCAATCGCCACGGATATTGTCCTGCCGGGTGCGAATAGGCTGGAGTGCAGCCTGGGCAAAGTTTAGTCCGCCTCCAGTTCTTGTCGGAGTGGCGTAAATTTTGAGCAGAGCAAGTCCAGCCGGACTAAGTTGGGCCGTCGGAATCTTGTTGCCTGGGTAGCAACCAGGGTCTACGGGAGAGCTCCCATAGTTCAGCGGATTATTCGGATTGCAAGTCAGACCCGCTCGATGTGGCAAGGTGCCGGTCAAAAGATTTTGGGGAGCACTGAAGTCGCCAACTTTTTCAGCCGCGGTCGGCACATTTCCCTGAATCGTGACACCGCGGTCTTCAAACCGCCACTCCTCTGACCAAAAGAAGAAAAGCTTGTTCTTCAATATCGGACCGCTGAAGTTGCCGCCAAAATTGTTGTACTTAAGTTTTCCTTTGGGAGACTTGGGACTGCCATCAGGGTTATTACCGACAGAGTTAAGAAAGAAAGGACTTGCGTTCCACTTATCACTCCTCACAAATTCAAAAGCGCCGCCGTGAAAGTCATTGCTGCCGCCCTTGGTAATCAGGTTTACAACCGCTCCCTGTGCCTGCCCGTATTCCGCGCTGAAGCTGTTACGCATGACCCGAAATTCTGCGATGGAGTCAATTGAAGGGAAAACCAGCAGAGTTCGGTTTGAACCGACGTCCATGTTGTTGACGCCATCAACAGTCCAAAGATTTTGATTGGAACCGTTCCCGTTCACTGACATGTCGACGCCGCCATCCAGGCCCGTACCTCGCGCTGCAAAGGCTCCGCCAGCTCCGGCTTGAGTAACCGGTGAGACGCCGGGCACCATCAAGGCCAACTGCGAATAGTTGCGGCCATTCAGCGGCAACTCAGTAATCTGTTTTTCTGAGATGAGACTGCTGACATCACCACTCCGGGTTTCAACTGGGGCCGCGTCAGCGGTAACGGTGACGGTCTCGCTCACTTGACCAACCTGAACCTCCAGATTCAGCACTTTGTTTTCGGTCACGTGAACTTCAACCCCGTTGGCCACGGTGCGCTTGAACCCCTGAGGCGCAGTGCTCACCGTATACCGACCCGCAGGCAAACTTGTGAAGACATAGTTGCCATCGTCGTTTGCATGTGCGGTGCGCGTCGCGCCTGTGTTTTCTTCTTTGATCTCTACGTCGGCCTTAGGCACAGCAGCGCCAGTGGCATCTCGCACTGTTCCGCTTAGATTTCCCACTGTCGCGGTCTGAGCGCTCGCGCTGGCAAACAGCCCAACGCTCATTAGGACCAACATTGCTTTAATGCCAAGCTTCTTAAGCATAAGACCTCCTAAGTCTACAACCCGAGGTTGACGGCTGTTCGAGGATTCCCTCGATTTGCACGTCTCAACAAGCGAACTTGAAAAGTTACTAAGGCGAACGAACGCGACTGATTGTCACGGACCCAGATCATTCTGGGGACTACACCTAATTACCCTTGGATAGAACCGCTAATAAGAATAGATGGGACTTTGTTGCACCGTCAGACAAAAGCATTTACTCCTATGTGAGGATGAAGTCAAGAACTTTTTTAATTTTCTGTAATATTAAACCGCGCCGACCGCTTTTTGCTGGGTTTATTGCACAACGTCAAGCCTTGCGACTGACCCTTAAAGCGTCAAGACACTGACGCGAACTTGCTCGCTAAAACAAGGCCAAGGGCACCCATAAGCGTCGGCTGAGCTCCTAGTGTCGACCCAATGATAGGTGTGGCCGGCAACCCTCGACAGATGCTTTTCTCCACCGAAGCTTTGAGCTCCTCAGCGATGACTGACCAAGCGCGTACAATCGGTCCCCCAACGATCACCGTTTCCGGGGCTAGACCCTGAATCAGATTTGCGATTCCGATTCCCAGGTAGTGGGCGGTGGTCTTCAAAGCGTTTCGTGCATTTCCCTCTCCACGGAGAGCCAGATCGACTAGCTTTGTAAAATCCAGTTCGTCGCTTCCGTTTTGTCGACTGAGCTTTTTATAGCGAGCCAAGGCGGCACGCTCAGATGCAAACGCCTCCCAACACTCAGTACTGCCGGCGGCACAAGCTACAGGGGCACCTGTACCTATGGTCATATGGCCAAACTCTCCCGCGGTTCCTCCTTCCCCTCGATAGACCTGGCCATCAAAGACAATTCCGGTTCCGAGACCCGCTTCAACCAGAACCAAAATGAAGTCGCGAACCTCGCGTATCTCGGGACGCCCGAACCAGAGTTCAGCAAGCGCGGCGGCATTAGCATCATTATCAATTGTTACCGGCAACGATGTGGCTTGCGCTACAGACTCCGCGATTGGCGCGTCCTGCCACTTGAAGTGCGGCGCATAGGAGCGGCCAGTTTCAGGATCGACCCAGCCAGGAAAACTAATACCGATTCCTTCAATCGTGCCACCGCGTGCTGCCATGACTCGCAGGGCACATTCCGAAATCTTTTGGGCCATGTTAGCCGCATCCGGCTCGGTTGAAAATTCTTCCTGACTTATTACTCTTCCAGCCAAATCACTGGTTGCCACCACAGTTTTTATCGCGCCCAGGTCCACGCCCATTGCCACTGCGTCCGCCGCTCGCAGTGAAAGCAAACTAGGTGGACGGCCACCGGTAGACTCGCCGCTGACCTCTTCGATGAGTCCATGATCGGTTAACTCGTCGACGATAAGCGAGACCGTTGAGCGTTGGAGTGCGGTTTCTCGTGCAATATCGGCGCGCGAAATCGGGCCCAACTCCCGAACATAATTGAGCACAATCTGACGATTTATGTCGCGAATCGTGTTAGAACGCGCAACACTGGCCTTTTTAAGATCGATTCGTCTCACAATACCCTTAGGCGGACGGAGACATCCGTCCAGCGTTTCGCCACGATTCCAGCGGAAACTTTTGTCGGCTGCTGCTATTAAGTAGTGCAGCAACGGTCTGGCAGTCAACTAGTTTTTGTGTCAGCAACTGATTTCGTTCACATCTGGCGTCATTAAGTCCCTAAACGAAGCCCATATCAGCACGAAATCCCATGCAGTTCCGCTGCGACTTTGTCCCTCTCGACCTGAAGGGACGCCCCGGCAATCCCAGGTAGTCGCTCCTTATGACCAGTGGAAGCGGACCCAATCCAACAATAATTGTTTCACGAATTCTCCAGCGCTATACTCCTCCCCAGCTGGAAGATGTCCGGCTTCAGACTTCAGGCCTGGAATGACCGTGAAAAGTAACAAGATTAAATTACATCCTGGATTGCTAGGTTCACTTGCGCTTTTGCTGGCCCTCTGTTTATGGCCATCGCAGAAGGTGAATGCACAGGGAGTTGGCAGCACTGCCAAGGAGCACATACAGGAAATGGATCGGCGGGAACTGCAATTAAGCGATGTAGGCAGAGCAAAACACAGAGAAGCTGATCCCCGGGCGCGAGCGCTCATGGAACAGGTTAACGAAGATTTTCAACACCTGCTCCAGCTCCATAATCGAATTGTTCGAGACATCACGAGCAATAATCTACCTGATACCAACTTCATTTCAGATGCTACAGGTGAGATTAAGAAACGGGCCTCTCGGCTGCAATCGACTCTTGGTTTGCACCGACCTGAAACTGCAGAGACCAAGCCGCCAGGCGAGGTGTCGCAAGCTCAGACCATCAGCAATGATTTGATCGCCTTATGCAAAAAGATTGAAAGCTTTATGAGGAACCCGATTATCGAGACTCCAGGTACTGTCGACGCTCACGAATTAGAAAGGGCTCGGCGGGATCTTGCCGGTATTGTCGAACTGAGCGGGGTGATAAGCAAGCGAACTGAAAAACAAAAACATTAAGCTATTCAATAGTCCTTCCTCGCAACTCACGCGGCGACAGATCCTGCAAATTTGCTAGCCAGAACCAAACTCAAGGCTCCCATTAATGTTGGGTCTCCGTTCAAAGTCGAGCGCACGATCCGCGCTGAAGGTACGCCTCGACGAACGCTCCGTTCTATTTTCTCTGTGAGAGTTTTCTCGATTAATGGCCAGGCTCGAGTTATCGCACCTCCCACGATGACAGCTTCCGGGCTGAAGCCAACTACAAGATTGGAGATCCCGATAGCGAGATAACGAGCGGTCTCGGTGAGCGCAGTCTTGGCTTCCTGTTCTCCTCTCAGCGCGCAGTCGATCAGCGTTTCAAAATCTGGCGCCTTACTCGCCCCGCTCAACTTCTGATATCGCGCGGTCGCCGCGCGCTCTGACGCGAAGGCCTCCCAACAGTCGTCGTTGCCGCATGAACACGGAACTGGTGCGTCACTACCCACAATCATGTGCCCGAATTCACCGGCCGCGCCCCGCACGCCACGATAAACCTGACCGTCGAAAATAATTCCCGTTCCTACGCCGTCAGCAACCAACACAAAGATAAAGTCACGAGCGTCCCTGATTTCCGGTAGCCCAAACCACAATTCCGCGAGGGCCACCGCGTTCGCGTCATTGTCTATCGTGACCGGCAAGCCAGTAGCCTGTGAGATTGTTTCGGCGATCGGCAAGTCACGCCATTTGAAATACGGAACGAAGATCACCTTGCCTGTCCCCGGATTAACCAAACCTGGAAGACTAATGCCTACACCTTCGATGGCGCCGTGTTCAGAAAACTTACGGATGATTTCGACGATACGGCTAAAAGTGCGGTCCGGATCGGGATCGGTTGGGAAGGCTTCTTGTTGCACCACGACGCCAGCGAGATCACTACTCGCCACCGTGGTGTATGTAGGAGTGACATTGACGCCAATAGCGATAGCGCCAACCGTGCGCAGGCGCAATAGCGTTGGTCGCCGGCCTCCGGTTGACTGCCCCTCGCCTATCTCTTC
Source organism: Pyrinomonadaceae bacterium (assembly GCA_036009765.1). Taxonomy (GTDB): domain Bacteria; phylum Acidobacteriota; class Blastocatellia; order Pyrinomonadales; family Pyrinomonadaceae; genus PSRF01. Next base: position 20,169 of record DASYLB010000025.1, read on the forward strand.
AACCAAGCCTTCGCCGGTGAGAGCTTCTATGATCTCTGACACAGTAGATCGTTGCAGAGCTGTCTCACGCGCTATGGTAGCTCGCGAGATCGGCTCTCTTTCGCGAACGTAATTCAGCACTATCTGCCGATTAATATCGCGAATTGTATTTAGGTGGGCGGTCTGAACTGTTCTTAAATCGATTCTTCGCAATCGTTTCGAACCTCGAAACTTTCCAATGTGACTGAACTCAAGAGACTAGCGCGTGTGTGGAACCCAAGAAAGTGATACGAATTAATATTATAGCGAAAGGGATTAGTCAACGATTTCCAAGTTTCGGTAATGTCCTGAAGTTGCGTTGCCGCTCACATCCCGATGCCTTTTAGGTGATAACGATCAGTGTCATAGAGGCGCTCAACATTTACGGTATCGATTTTCCCCAGCGTCGTCGAAATATCAACCAGCGATAATTCGCAAGCCGGCGCAATGCCACGCGCCGACACCAGCTTGCCGAAGTCTCCCTCGGCTACCGCATCCGCAGCTCGTGCTCCAAACATTAGCCCCATAATACGGTCAACGGGCGAAGGCGGCCCGCCACGCTGCGGATGGCCAATAATCACGGAACGCGCATCGTAGGGCGTGTCACTCATAATTCGCTTCGCCAAAACGTCAGCGATGCCTCCCAACCGTGCGTGGCCGAAGGCGTCATGGCGATCGTCAATGATGATCAACTCCCCATCTTCTGCATAGGCGCCTTCCGCGACGACGATCACCGAGTAACGCGGGTGATGTATATCACGAGGATGGGCTTTGGGATCGCCCAGACGATCTCGCAAGTGACGATAAATTTTTTCATAGCGAAAGGGATGCTCTGGAATCAACACTATGTCTGCCTGACCTGCCACAGCCGACCAAAGCGCAAGGTGTCCAGAGTGACGCCCCATTACTTCTATCACCTGAACCCAGCCGTGTGAGCCGGCGGGAGTACGCGAACGTTCGATAACTTCAGTGACGTTTCTCAGCGCGGAGTCAAAGCCCAGCGTATAGTCTGTGCCGGCCAGGTCTTTATCGATCGTCTTGGGAATACCTACAATTGGAATGTCCTTCTCTGCGAGACGCGCGGCGACTCCCAGCGTATCTTCGCCGCCGCAAGCGACGATTGCATCAAGTCCAAGCTTCTCGATGTTAACGATAACTTCGGCTGACCTGTCGATCTTCTCTCCGAGCTCGTTAGGGGTTTGGAAAGGGTTCGTTCGCGAGGAGCCTAAATTGGTTCCGCCATCGCGATCCCAGCGTCGCACGGTGGCGCGCTCAAGCGTTACGACGTCAAGCGGGGGGTTCAGCAAACTTAGCCAACCGTCGCTGAGCCCTACTGTTTTGATTCCGCGCTCTGAAGCTCGATACACCAGTCCCTTGATTGCCGGGTTCAGCCCGGGGGCATCCCCGCCGCCAGTTAACACGCCGATGCGCTTTACATCAGTCATAGAGAAGTACGCCTAAGAAAGAGTTGAAGAAATGGTTGCTTGACTTGAGCCTGAACGAGAAAGCATCTGGTCCATAACCCAGGAGGTTCGGGCTGCCGTATCGCCATGGCTCGGGCAAGAGCCGAACCCGCGTAGTTCATCGACAATTGTCTGAATTAATGGTTGCTGTATGTGCGGTGGATTTGAAACACAGAACTCGGTTTGGCCTGCTGCCGTTTTCAGCAAGATTGGCCGATCAGCAAACGTAGAAAACGAAATTTCACCACGACTTCCTACTATCCTGACGTCATCACTTTTCTCTGGCGCGGTAAAACACCAGACGCCGAGACCCTGCACTCCAGATTCAAACTGGAACAGTCCCGTCACAATGTCCTCTGCTTGATATCGTCCATCCTGGTTCGCCGCGCATCCCTGCACTGACAAAATCGGTCCGAAGACATAGTCGAGAAAATTCAGTGTGTGCGACGCCAAATCCACGAACAGCCCACCACCCGATATCTCGGGAACAACTCTCCAAGCCGGCGCAGCCGCGTTCAAGTTTGCCTTGCTTGGAGGTTCATAAAGGGTAGCGCTAACAAAACGAACCTGGCCAATCGCCTCCGAGTCAATGAGCTCTTTGATCTTCAGAAAGCGAGGCAGCGCGCGACGATAATATGCGACAAACAATGGAACGCCAGCCGTTTTACAAGCCGCAATCATCTCCTGACACTCGGCAAAGTTGAGAGCCATCGGCTTTTCTACGTAGACTGGCTTTCCGGTGCTCGCCGCCATTAGCGTGTATTGCTTGTGAGAAGAAGGGGGAGTGGCGATGTAAACAGCGTCGACTTCCGGATCGTCGATCAACTTCGCCGCATCGTCATACCAGCGCGGAACTCCGTGGCGCTCGGCGTAATCTTTAGCGAGCATTCCATCGCGGCGCATTACGGCCACAAGAGAGGAATGTTCGGCTTTCTGAAATCCAGGGCCGCTCTTGACTTCAGTTACGTCACCGCAACCAATCATTCCCCAACGAATCATTCCCATGTGTTCAGCGTGTGATGTTACGAGTCGAACTTTTCGGCCCAGATATCTGTCGCTGCTGCGTCTTTAAGTCGCAGAGCCTGTCCCTCACGCGAGGCATCGTAGCTCGCAGTCTCTGAAGCATCAAGTAGCTGTTGGGGGAACGGCAGCAAATCCCTAAGGCCGCACACCGTTCGAACGCAGGTTTTCAACTTCAAAACCCCGATGCAACTCTCGACGCACTCGCGGCTTTGATTACGGATCTGTAAGCGTCAGCTTGCCACGCAGTTCGATCGACTCGGACGAGCGGCCAACGAGCACATTGAAGTCGCCTGGCGAGGCGCGCCATTGTCTAGTTTCAACGTCGTAGTAAGATAGCGCTCGCCTGTCGAGGATGACCGAGACCCTCCTTGTCTCACCAGGACGAAGACTCAACTTCGCAAATCCTTTCAGCTCCTTAGGCGGCCGCGGAATTCTAGGTTTTATAGCGCTGACGTAAACCTGGGCAACGTCAGCACCCTCGCGTGTCCCTGTATTTTTCACGTCGAATGAAACCTCGAAGCGCGGACTCCTTTCGCTATTCAGCGTTGGCTTAACGGACAAGTTGGAGTAGGCGAAGGTGGTGTATGACAGTCCAAACCCGAACGGAAATAACGGCTTCGTATGATTATGCTCGTAACCGCGATAGCCAACGAAAACTCCTTCTTTATAGACAACGCGTTTCGTCCCCGCCTCGGGATAATAGCTATCGTAGACTGGATTATCTTTCCAACGGCGCTCAAAGGTAACCGGCAGGCGGCCAGAAGGATTGACATCTCCAAACAGGATTTCGGCCAACGCGGTTCCGCCCTCTTGTCCCGGATACCACGCCTGGACCAACACCGGAACGCGCTCGAGCCAGGCGTTCATATCGACGCTACCGCCCGAGGTAATGACAACGATTGTGTTCTTGTTTACGGCGGCCATCTCTTGAATCAACTCGTCCTGGCCCAGCGGGAGTCGAAAGGTTCGGTCGGCGCTTTCAGCTTCCGTTTCGGCGTCAAAACCTACTGCCATCACCACCACCTCGGCGCTCGCCGCAAGCTTCTTGGCGTTTTCGCTAACAAATTGCCCTGAGCGGACAATTCCCATTCTCAGGCGCGCGGCCCTTCTTGTGCCTCGTCCAGTTTGTTCCAAAACGATCTTGTGCGGCCCCGGCTCAAGACGCAAGCTGCGATAATCACAGAGAGCGGTAAGAGTTTTCCAATTGTCCAGCACGAGTTTGTCATCTACGTAAAGACGATAAGATCCGCCTATCTCTCTGTGCGTTTGTACAAATACTTCGTAGGCGCCTGAATCTTGCGCAGTGTAATAACCGGACCAACGCGACGAAAATGTCTGCTCCGGAAAAAGCAAACGCGCCGCCGTGCCGTAGTCGACGTGCTCTTCGTTGCGAGTAATGACGGGCTTCCCTGCCAGGTCCAGGTTGCTGAAGTACTCCGCTGTCAGTCCGGGTTCCTTGTTTGTCGGGGACGTGGTGAAATTTGTCGCGTTGGCCAAATCGCTGTAAGTAAGTAAACCTCGGTCGTAGTACACCTGAACCGGATTGTTCGGATCCTTGGCTGGGTAATTTGCCAGACCCTCCAGATAACTGACGGCCGCGAATGGCGCCACCTCGGCGCTACCGCCGCCCACACTCACTGCCGGGAAAGCATCTGGGCCAATAATCAACAAGGACTTAATCTTGCTCTTGTTAAGTGGCAAGAGGGCACGTTCGTTCTTCAGAAGCGCGATGCTCTCACGCGCGGCGTCAAGCGCCACCTGGCGGCCTTGCGGGTTATATCTGGGTATTGTCAGCGCGACCTGATCACGATCAAGCCAACCAAAGCGCACGGCTGTTCTCAGAATGCGCCGCACTTTGTCGTCAACTGTAGCTACTGAAACTTTATTCTGTTCAATCGCCGGCTTTAGGACTTGCTCATTCATATGTAGGCCCGAAGGCATTTCCAAGTCCTGACCTGCGTTCGCAGCCTCTATACCGTCATAGGTTCCCGACCAATCGGACATGATCAGGCCGTCGAAGCCCCATTCATTCTTTAACACTTCGGTTAGCAAGTATTTGTTCTGTGACATGTGTAAGCCATTGGTTAAGTTATATGAGCTCATCACACTGCCGACATGCGCCTCCTTCACGGCCGCCTCAAAAGCCGGCAGATAGATTTCGCGGAGCGTGCGCTCGTCAATTATCGAGTCCGTGTTATGACGATCAAACTCCGAATTGTTTCCCATAAAATGCTTGACCGTCGCGCTGACGCCCTGACTCTGAACGCCCTTGATGTAATTGACCGCCATGCGCGATGCGAGAAAAGGATCCTCACCGAAGTACTCAAAGTTTCGTCCGTTCATCGGCGCACGATTGATGTTGACTCCGGGGGCGAGGAGAAAGTGAACGCCTTTGGCGCGACAGTCACGTCCGAGTTCGATCCCGACGCGCTCGGCAAGCGCCGGATTCCACGTAGCGGTCAAGGCAACGCCCCCGGCAAACGCGGTCGCTGGCCCAAAGTTCCGGACGCCTAAGGGTCCATCTGCCATCTTCAGTCTTGGCAAGTTGAGGCGAGGAATCTCGCGAATGAAAAAGCCGTCGACGCCTCCCAGCAGCGCAAGCTTCTCTTCAAGCGTCATCTGAACAAGGATTGAATCAACCCGGCGCTCGACCTCGCTTGATGAACGGAGTGAAGGACCTGTTGCTGACTGGCCCAACGCAGCGACGACCCTGAAGGTAAGAATAGCAACAGTAATTATCGAGGAGAATTTTCGCATTCGATTTACCTTTTATTTCCGGTGGCGATGGGATTGGAGTGAACCGCTGCCAAACTTAGTGCCACCATGTAAGCGCCGTCACATAACATCCAAGCGCCGTCATCGTAATCCCGGCCATGCTGATGAGGGCCAACAACCACGTACTCATCCGGTAGACGGGCGGCAAGTGCTTCCTCTCGACCCAGATCATTGCCAGACACCACAGCCCACATCCTAGTACCCCAGCGAAAGGCGCGACAATACTCGCGAGCACGACCGTCTTAAAACCGGTCCAAAGAAGCAGCAATCCTCCGCCTGCGCTATAAAGGATGACTCGCAAGCGCAGTTTGTCGAAATTCCATCCGCGCCTGGGCCAAATCGCTGTAGCTAATTCGTAAGTAGTGCGCGCGTACACGGGAAACATACCGTAGATGGCGCCGAAGATCGCAAAGAATACGCCCGCCTTGTAAACAGTAATTAACTGCGGGTGGATGAGACCGAGAAACTGAGACTGCTGGCTGTACAGGTCGGCGTCCGTTGGGACCAGCCTGAGCGGATGCAGCACCGCAGCGCCAAGAATCATGAAACATATAGTGATCAGAAAGACACTGCCGAATGAAACAGTCACATCAAGCGCCGGCGCTCGTAACCAACTTAGGCCACGCGCGACGACGCCAGGTTCGCAAGCGAGTCTTGCCGGCCCGTCGCTCGCCTGCCCTGAAGCGCCCCAATTCTTCTCACGCAGAAAACCGACATATCCGAGGTAGTCCTGCACGCCTCCGCCTACTGCTCCCAACAGCACGGCCATCTCAAGTACGACCGTTCGTCCAGTAAATTCAGGATATTTCGCAATTACCCACGGTTCATAAGCCGGGACGTGCGGCACTACCATGCCCCAAAGGGCGGCAGCCCAATCAGGTTTTACCAATAGGATGGCCAGGATGATTAGCCCCATTTTGAGAACCAAAATAAAAGTAGAAATGCCCTCGACGATGTTGTAAGTCTGGATCAGAGTCAACGTCGTCGCCGTAAGAATTATTGCGGTGGCCCATAGTGGTCGCGCCCAACTGGATCCGACACCGATGCCTGTAATCCAGATGCAGAGGCTGCCCAAGGCGTCCGACAGAGCGGCAACCCACATCGGGAAAGCCAGTATTGAGACGATGCCGAGAAGCTTGGTTACCCACGCGCGTGGGCCAGGAATGCGCGACCAGGCTCGCAACGGATGCTCTCCGGTCAGCACGATGTATCGCGCGCCGGCATAGACTTGCACGGCCTTGAAAACGACGGCGGTGAGCACCACCCAGAGCATCGCGTAACCAAACACCGCACCGAGGCGCGGCGCAAAAATGGTCTCACCCGTGCCGACCGTGACCGAGGCGATAATTGCTCCCGGCCCGAAGACGCGCAAGAGTCTCATCCAGCCACCCGAGAGATCAGCGCTCAGTGGTGGATATTTGATTGTTTCTGGTTGCAATTTTTTCAATAAAAGGACAAGCGAACTCGAGTGGCAATGCAACGTTCTTCGCAAGCGCTTTTGAGCTGCAATGTTCCGAACTCCCGGGCTCGTCTCAGTTCCTGATCACAGGCGAGGGTAATCATTAACTTGGAACTGGTCCACGTCAAGCGTGTCGAAGCGGGTGCCTGCTATCTTCCCAGGGCCAGGATATTTCGAAGGATCCGTTCGCCTTCTACATCGGCCGGCCGGAATGATGAACCACGGTTCCAATGGAGCTGAAGATTTTTCAAATTTCAACAAGATCGAAGACGACTGGTAAATTGGCGAGCTCCAGAGCGGCGCTGCTACCTGAGCACAACCAGGTCCACTCAAGCGCGGTCTAACCGGGGCAAAAGCCAAACTTTTGACAAAGACGAGGTATAGCGTAATGAAAACCGATGTCCAGAGAATTAAGAACTCGAGGATCGAGTGAAGAGTGCGTCTTTAAGTGCGCTCTTAATAGACGCTACTGCCGTGGCTTAACAGCTGCGACGTGGGTAGGTCTAATGATATTAGTTCTTGGTCCATCCGTCCGAGGGCGCCCGAATTATAGAGTCTCGGAACGAGATCGCGCATTGAGCAGCAGCAGCACGCTCTACGTTTCGCGCCAACTGCTTTCACCTTTTCTCACGGAGTTCCAGCAAACTGTTGTGAGTTCCGGAGGCTTGGGCACGGAAGCGGGGCAGAATTCCAATCTACCTCAAAGCAGACCCAGCGGGGGAACTGGTGGCCAACCTTCCCAACGAATTGTTCAGCCACAACAAAGTGTCGGGCCGCCGTCGGTTTCTGGAGCTGCGAAAATCAGCCCGGCGCAAGCTAACTTGAGTTTGGAAGCTGCTCTGGATTTGGCAATGCGAAACAATCTGGCGACTCTGCTGGCGAATGAACGAAAGCTCGAGGCTCGCGGTCTCGAAAAGGAGGCGCGCGCCGGACTGCTCCCAAACGTCTACGGAGTTGCTTACCAGGCTAATCTTACAGTCAATTTGGCTGCGCTCGGTTTTCAACCCGGAAGATTTCCGGGTTTCGATTCGACGTTTATCGGGCCTTTCAATAATTTCGACGCTCGCGTGCGCCTGCAGCAAACGATCTTCAGTTTGAGCACGCTCCGAACCTATCAGGCAGGACGCTCTGGAGTTCGAGTCGCCGAGTTGGAGGAAGGCCTCGCCCGGGAGCAGGTAGCAATCTTCACCGCTCTCACTTACCTCGAGGTATTGCGATCGGAGCGCGCCTTGCAGGCCGTTCAAGCAGATCTCAATTTGGCCCAGGTATTGTTTACTCTCGCGAAAGATCAGCGAGATGCGGGCATTGCTACCGGCGTCGACGTCACGCGCGCGGAAACCCGACTGGCCCAGCAGCAGGTCCGTCTGGCCCAATCGCAAACCGCACTTGAGGAGGCACAGTTGCAATTGCAACGCGTCGTCGGTCTTCCGCTGGGCAGCCAGTTAACGTTGACCGATTCGCTCCGGTTCGGTAGTGAAACTTTGCCTTCGCTTGACGCGGCCGTAGCGCAGGCCGAGCAGGATCGACCAGAGGCCCGCATCGCAGCGGCGCAGGTAGTGCAGACTAGTTTTCAACATCGGGCCGCACGCGCAGAACTGTTACCGGATTTGGAGTTTCTCGGCGATTACGGCGTCAGTGGCATTACTCCCACCAGGAGCGATCTGCCAACCAGACGAATTGCGGTGCAGTTGAACGTGCCTATCTTCAACGGCGGTCTGACGCAGGGACGAATAGCGGTAGCCGCAAGTTTGCAGCGACAGCGTGAGCTTGAACTTGACAGCACGCGGGGACAAATTGACGAAGACGTCCGACTGAGTTTCGCAGCCTTGCGGACCACTGCGGAAGGAGTCAGGGCTGCTGACAAGGCCGTCGAACTGGCGCAACGAGAATTGGAGATGGCGCGCGATAGGTTTCGCGCAGGGGTTGCTGATAATTTGGAAGTTGTTAACGCTCAGACGGCATTGGCGGAAGCCAGGGCAGCTCAGGTAACGGCGCTGGTTCAATACAATGCCACGAGGCTGAATCTGGCCGCAGCCTTGGGACACGCGCAGGCATTTCGTTGGTAACATTTGGATGACAATATTCTGAGCCGCAGCAAAAGCGGAGTTGGTCCTATGGCGGAACCGTTAGATAACGAAGGCAAGGAAGAGTCGGGCGCTGCGGAAACGCGAAACGATAAGGATCCTGCAGCTGGCCAGTCAGCTGAGAAAACGCCTCCGGTAATTGTCGATGATGAGGGTCAGCCGCTCAGCGCCGACGATTACGGCAACGGACATCAGCACTTTAGAAAGCGACCAGCCTATAAACGTCCGGCGTTCTTGATCGGCGCCACGATCGTGCTGCTGATCGCGGCGGCTGTAGGTCTGCGCTATTGGCTTTATGCACGCTCACACGAAACCACTGACGACGCTTTTATCGATGGACACATCGTTCAAGTAAGTCCTAAAGCCACAGGCTACGTTCTCAAAATTTACGTTTCCGACAACCAACAAGTGAAAGCCGGTGATCTGGTCGCCGAGCTGGACGCGCGCGACTACGAAGCAAAGGTCACGCAGGCGAGGGCGGCACTAGACGCAGGGTTGGCACAACAACACCAGGCCGAAACACAAGTTACTTTAACTCGCGCGAACACACGGTCGAACCAACAACAGGCAGCAGCGGTGGTTCGCCGGGCACGTTCCGAAGTTGGCGGAGCCCAGGCCAACGCCTCCGCCGAGCGCAGCCGGATTGGTCAAGCTGCGGCGAGCGTGTCCAATGCGTTGGCCGTCGTCGATCAAAATCGGGCCGAACTCAAAGCGGCCCAGGCAAAAGCCCAACGCGCCAACGCTGATGTTCAGCGTTACCAATTGCTCTATAGCAAGGACGAAGTTTCGCGACAACAACTCGACGTTGCGGTTGCCGCGTCTCGAACGGCCGATGCCGAGGTGGAGGCTGCGCGTCAAAAAATCTCAGCGGCTGACGCCAGAGTAAACGAAGTGCGTGCGGCGGAAGCAGCTCAGACCCAAAATGCCCGGCGCGCTCAGACGCAGATCACCGGAGCCCAGGCGCAAGTCAGCGAAGCACAAGGTCGACTGGCCCAGGCAAATACGGCCCCGCAACAAATTGCCGTCAGTGAAGCGCAAGCCAAAACTGCCGGCGCTAACCTTGAGAGTTTGCAAGCGGCTTTGAACGAAGCTGAACTACAACTTTCCTACACGAAAATTTACGCGCCTGAGGGAGGTCGGATAACGCGCAAAGCAGTTGAAGTCGGAGCGCTCGTCCAGGTAGGACAGCCGTTGATGGCTATAGTTCCCGGCGACGTTTGGGTAACCGCGAACTTCAAAGAAAGTCAGATTGGAAGCATCCGACCCGGCCAGGCAGTGGAAATAACAGTCGACGCTTACGCTGACAAAACTTTCAGGGGCCATGTGGACAGTATTCAAGCTGGTACTGGAGCGCGGTTTAGTTTGCTGCCGGCAGAAAATGCCACCGGCAACTACGTCAAAGTGGTCCAACGTATTCCGGTCAAGATAGTTTTTGATGAACCGGTAGATCCGCAACATCTGCTGGCGCCGGGTATGTCGGTCGTGCCGGAGATCAAAGTGAAATAGACGCTACTGCCTGGTTGTCTGGGGACGCGTACTGTGACGGCGCGGCGACCGGTAGGTCAAAGCAAACCAATGAGTAGTCTGGCAGATCGATTTCGTTCAGCGGCAAGAACGAGGCCTGCCGCAATTGCGGGGGCTTGGTCTCCGAGCTTTAATCCCTGGCTGATTGCGGCCTCGGTGATGCTGGCGACTTTCATGGAAGTGCTGGACACTTCGGTAGCCAATGTGGCGCTGCCGCACATCGCCGGCAACCTATCCGCCACCCCGGAGGAATCGACCTGGGTCCTCACTAGTTATCTTGTTTCAAATGCGATCATCTTACCGGCCACTAATTGGTTGGGCAGGTATTTCGGGCGCAAGAACTTCCTAATCTTTTGCATCATCGTCTTCACTGCATCGTCGGCATTATGTGGCGCGGCTTCGAGCCTCGGCATGTTGATTCTGGCTCGTATTCTGCAGGGCGCTGGTGGCGGAGCGTTGCAACCGATTGCCCAGGCTGTTTTGTTAGAGAGTTTTCCGACTGAAAAGCGCGGCTCGGCGATGGCGGTGTTCGGCATGGGCATAGTCGTGGCTCCAATAATTGGGCCGACGTTGGGCGGCTGGATCACGGACAACTATTCCTGGCGCTGGATCTTTTACATTAATGTACCCGTCGGCATACTCGCGGTCTTGATGGCCAGAACGTTCATTGAAGACCCGCCCTACATCAGGGAACAACGCCCCGGACGAATCGACTACATTGGCTTTGGCCTGATGGCGGTAGCGTTGGGTACCTTGCAGTTAGTCTTGGATAAAGGACAAGAAGAAGACTGGTTTTCATCTTCGCTGATTACCTGGGCTACTGTGTTTGCCGTGGTAATGTTTGTCTCGTTCATCATCTGGGAGCTCAGAGCCAAAGATCCAATTGTTAACCTACACATTTTAGCAAATCGAAACTTCGCAGTGGGCACAGCGTTGATGACCGTGTTGGGGATTGTGCTCTATGGCACGATCGCTCTGTTGCCGCTTTTCTTGCAAACCCTGCTTGGTTATCCGGCATTGCAAAGCGGCCTTGCCGTTAGCCCGCGCGGGATTGGTTCAATTGCATCGATGATTATCGTGGGTAGATTGATCGGTAAGGTAAATGGGCGCTACCTGCTCCTGTTTGGTTTCGTCTTGCTGGCTTTTTCGACTTACTTATTTAGCGACATAAACCTGCAAATCTCCATGGGCAGCATTGTTTGGCCGGGAGTGATGAGCGGCTTCGCGATGGGTTTTGTCTTTGTGCCACTGACAACGATGGCCATGGGGACATTGGCGAACGATCAGATGGGCAACGCCTCCGGAGTTTTTAATTTGATGCGCAACACGGGCGGTAGTTTGGGGATCGCCGCGGTTACAACCATGCTGGCGCGTGGTGTTCAAGTTCACCAGGCGGCGATGGTTTCACATCTCACACCTTACGATCCCGCCTTCCAGCAACGAGTGCACGATCTAACTGGAACGATTTCCACTCAGACAGGTACCGGCGCAACGCAACAAGCCTACGGTGCTATTTATGGAACGCTGGTCAAGCAAGCCAGCGTGATGTCCTACATAGATAATTTTCGCCTGTTAGCTTTCTTATGTGTGATATGCATCCCCATGATCCTTCTTTTCAAGCGCGTCAAGCGAGGAAAGGCTCCCGTGGCAATGCATTGACTTGTATTATTTGATTCACTGCGACGAGGTGGACTACGGACACGTTAGGCACATGACGAAAACCACGATCACAATTTCAAGACAAATGGGCGCGGGCGGTTCATACATCGGACAAGTCATCGCAACCCATCTCGGCTTTAAATATGTCGACCGAGAGGTTCTACACCTGGCAGCCCAGGAATTCGGCTGCGACGACGAGGCAGTGGCCTCAAGGGCGGAAAGAGTTTCCTCCTTCTGGGAGCGGATTCTTGGTGGGCTGACATTCGGCGCTGCGGATGCCCACTACAACCCGCCGCCGCTCAGAACATTTTCCGACGAAGAGCTGTTTCAAAAGCAGACCGAGATCCTAAGAAGAATAGCGAGCAAACACGACTGTGTGGTGATTGGTTGGGCGGGGCTGTATGTGCTGCCGCGCCATCCAGCCATGTTCAATATTTTCTGTCATGCTCCGATGAAGTTTCGTATTAGACGAGTCATGGAGATCTACAAAGACCTGGATAGGGCGAAGGCTGGTGCGCTAATTAAAGACTCCGACGACATGAGAGAACGATATTTTGCGGAGATGACCAATCACGAGTGGACTTGCGCCAACAACTATCACTTATCGATCGACACCAGCCTGTTACCGCTTGAGGAGACTGCGCAACTTATTCTCCTCATGATGAAAACAAGAGGACTGGTTCAGTAAGGGGGTGAGGATAGCGAATGCTGTTCTTTCTATTGAACACCCTCCCCGACCGAATGCATCAAAGTGAAGATTAGCCGGGGAATTTTGTGGTAGGCGCGTGGGGGCTCGAACCCCAGACCTTTGCCGTGTCGAGGCAACGCTCTACCAACTGAGCTACGCGCCTATAGTCGTTACAAATCGCTTCAAAAGAGTCGTTTTCGAGAGCGAGCCCGAAAGTAACAAAGCACCGATCACGTGTCAAGCCGACGCCCAAACCCTCGGTGTCCTGCGGTGCGTTCAGGACGGTCAAAAAGAAATCAACCTTTGGCGGCCGCTGCTTCCCACTGGCTGTAGAGAACGGTCAGTCGCGCCTCGGTTTGACGGTATTCTTCATCGAGCTTGATTAACTCCGCAGCATCTCGCGCCACTTCCGGTAACGACATCTTTGCCGAGATGACACTCAACTTCTTTTCCACTTCGGCAATCTCTGCCTCAAGCGCGACAGGCGACTCTGGTTTGTTCTTCTTGATAACCTTGATCGCCGGAGTTTGCTTAACCGAAGTCGCTTTCCCTTTTCGATTCTGTTCCGATTTTCCTGGAGATGCAGCGCCAGCCTGCCTCTGCCCTGACTTAGATGCAGCCGCGTCACTCAACTTCTCGGAACGCAAGTTCTTCGTTTCGAAAACGAGCTGATTAACTTTCTTCTTCCCCGATGCTTTCCAATCGTGATACTCGGTGTAGTCGCCGTCGTAGTGTTCAGCGATCCCCTCGCCATCAAGCGCCAGAATTTGCGTCGCGACGCGATCGAGGAAATAACGATCGTGGCTGATGGTCAGTATCGTTCCTTCATAAGCATCGAGCGCTTCTTCCAGTGCTTCACGGGAAGGAATGTCCAGATGGTTTGTCGGCTCATCGAGAACCAACACGTTAACGTGCGAGTAAATCAACTTGGCCAGCGCCAGCCTGCCCTTCTCCCCACCCGACAAATCGCGGACATGTTTGTAAACGTCGTCGCCTCTAAACAGAAACTTGGCCAGAAACGAACGCAGCTCGCCGGCGGTCGCGCCAGGCGCAGCCACCCTGCGAAGTTCCATCATGATCTCATTTCGATCGTCAAGATCGTCCAACTGTTGCGCGTAGTAGCCCACCTCTACCTTGGTGCCCCAGCGGATTTCGCCGGCGAGGGCGGGAATCTTTTTCAGAATCGTCCGCAAAAAAGTGGTCTTGCCCGATCCGTTAGGACCAATAATTCCGAGACATTCCGTCCGCCGCAGCACAAACGAAATATCTCGAGCGAGAAGCTTGTCAGGGTACCCGATAGTTGTTTTGTCGACAGTCAGTACGTGATTTCCCGCCCGCTCGATCGAGCGCAAGCGAAAGTCACCCGACGACTGATCGGGCCGAACTGAGTCAACCCGCTCAAGCTTTGCGAGCATCGTGCGACGCGACTTCGCTTGTTTGGTTTTTTGTCCCGCTAGATTGCGGCGAATGAACTCTTCGGTCTTGGCGATAAGTTGTTGTTGATTGTCGTAAGCGCGCTGCTGCGCCTCGCGACGCTCTTCACGTTCGACGAGATAGTCGGAGTAATTCCCCGTGTAGCTCGCGGCCCGCCCATTTTCAAGTTCAATGATCCGCTTGCAGGCACGATCGAGAAAATATCTGTCGTGCGAGATTATGACAAACCCCGAAGCGTAATCTTTCAGAAACTCTTCCAGCCATTCGACTCCCGTAACATCCAGGTGGTTCGTGGGCTCGTCAAGTAAGAGGACGTCCGGCTCCGCAAGCAAAAGGCGAACTAGCCCCAGACGGTTTTGTTGACCACCTGATAACTTCTCAGTTTCAAGCGACCACGTGGTCCGATCGAATCCCAAACCTTGCAGGATGGCCTCCGCTTTCGCCCCGTATTCAAAACCGCCCTCGCGCTCGAATTGATGCTGCAGATCGCTATAGCGTTCGAGTACTTGGTCCAGGTCGTCGGGAGCTTCTCCCATACGATGCTCCAGCTCGTGCATCTCGTGCTCAATCTGCTGAAGATGTCCAAAGGCAGCCAGGGCAGACTCATGAACAGTTGAGCCTGGCTCGAAGTGAATGTGTTGGGCCAGCAACCCGAGACGCGTCCCGCGCGCGCGAATAACCTCGCCGCGATCGGGCGGCTCTTCGTTGTTGATAAGACGGAAAATTGTAGTCTTACCAGAACCGTTGCGGCCGACCAGCCCAACGTGCTCTCCCGGATTTATCTGGAGCGACACGCCGCGCAGGACATCCTGAGTTCCGTAAGATTTATGAACTTCTGAGAGACGAAACAACATCGCAGTCACACAAACATTCTTGTTAGTCCAATCCTGAGCAAAACATGACGGGCAGAACTCTGCCTGTGCTACTCACAAAAAGCGGGTGCGGAGCTCATGAAGCCTCCAGCACCCGCGCAAACCTAATAACCAAACGTTACGGCTTCACCGAGGCGCTCGCCTTGGGAGTGTTGGCCGCCGCGGCCGGCGAAGCTTTGAATGCCGGAGCGGTTGCCTGCGGAGTCGCGACGGCAGGACTGACCGGCGCGGCTGGCACTGAGCCTGACGATGCGGGCCGCAACCCGAGATTACTTGGATTACTCAGCATCGTGTTCGCCATGTTATTTACGATCTTCGACTCGTTCTGCGACACCTCGAGCAACGCCGCGTTTAGAATGTCTGATCGCTGCTTGGTCAATGCTTGAGTGATTTGTTGACGAACACCGGGACTCTCGAGCGTAAGGTTCTCAGTCTGCAATCGTTTTTCTTCGAGCTTGAAGACATACCACTTGCCGCTCGCAAATTGGACCGGTTCCGTCCTGTCTCCAGCCTGCATCGAGAAGAATCGAGTGATCAGGTCCCCCGGAAATCCGTTCTGCTTCAGATCGTCTTCGGTAGCAAACCCAATATCGCCGCCGCGTGGGACACTGGTCGCGTCTTCGCTTTTTGCTCTTGCGACGGTGGCGAAGTCTGCACCACCTTTGAGTTGTTGGTTGATGTTGTCAATCTTCAACTTAGCTTCAGCGTCACCTTTGGCATCGTTCTGGGTAATGCCGGAACCCGCATTGTCGGCAGGATCCACCATTATCATCGCCAGAGCCACACCGCGAGCACTGACAAACCGCTCGCGATTGCCATTATAAAAATCTTCAACCTCTTTATCGTTAACGGTAATCTTGGAGTTGTATTTATCCTGAAGTTTCGAGATGGCGATTTGTTTTCGGGCTTCTTCACGATAGGTCTCTTCAGTCATGTTCTGAGCCGCCAGACCCTTCTTGAAGTCGTCATCCGTCGCGCCAGACTGCTGCTTTTGCTGGTTAATGAATGCAGTGATTTCATCCTCTGTTGGCAGCATTTTCTCACGCTCAGCGCGCTGAAAAAGCACTTCCCGCTGGATCAGACCGCCAAGCACTTGCAGGCGCGCCTGGGCCAATTCGAGCTGCGAAAGCTGCGCCTGTTTGCCGCCGGCCTGAGTAGTAACACCCTGCTCAACTTCTTTCAGCATAACTGTTTTCCCGTTAACGGTAGCCGCGACCGTGTTGTCGCTCGAACCGCCGCCTCCGCTATTGCTACAGGCGTCCAGGGAGAGAAGAGTCGCCGCCAAAAAAGCGGCTGTCATAGTTTGTTTTACCGTTCTTTGCACTTTGGATTGTTACTCCTTTAGAGAATTGCTCGTATTCGCTTGGTCGCGCCTGCTTGACGTTAGGGAAAACCGTTTGTTATAAATTGCGTTTCAATTATTGCTGCTTATTCATTCTGTATGGGCCTGCGGCAATCAAAAAGCTTCGGAGGTATCATAAAAAATCATGGCTAAACGTTGCGAAGTCTGCGGAAAAGGTCCTCAATTTGGGAATAACGTCTCCCATGCGAATAATCGAACTCCGCGCCGGTTTAATCCGAATTTGCAATCCATTCGTGTCCAACTACCCCAGGGCGGCGCTCAACGTAAGAAAATTTGCACCAGGTGCATTAAAGCCGGAAAAATCGCAAAAGCCGCGTAATCCCTTTCTCGTTTGAGAACAAACCGGTGCCAGGTCTCGCTGACTTTGCGCCGGTTTTTTAATGCCAATCTCAGGCAGCCAACGCAATCGCCTCAATCTCAACGCGCGCGGCGCGCGGTAGACCAGCAGCCTCCACCGTAGCTCGAGCTGGCGGCGACTCCTTAAAGAACCTGGCGTAGACTTCGTTCATTGCCGCGAACTCCTGCATGTCAGCCAAAAAAACGGTGGTCTTTACGATGCGGTCAAGGCCGCTACCGGCAGCCTCCAATACCGCAGCCAGATTTTTTAGGACCTGTTCAGTTTGCTCAGCTACGCCACCGGGCACGAACTGACCGGTTTGCGGGTCGATCGGTATCTGACCAGACGCGAAGATCAACCCATTCGCCTTAACTGCCTGCGAATAGGGTCCGATAGCATTTGGAGCGTGCTCCGTTTGGATGATCTCCTTCACAGTTACGATAGCCTCATTTTTCGTGGTGCAAACAAAGGCGGGATTCTAGCAGAAACGGCCAGAGAAGGCCAAAGTGGGCAGGAAATGCTCGTTAGGCTGCGCCCTGCATTCGCTCCACATCTAAAACACCCGGAACACCTTTTATCGAGTTGATAACCTTATCCAGGTGCTTGACGTCGAAAACTTCAACCGTCACCTCGACATGACCCTTTTCGTCTGACGCTACTGAAGCTCGGGCATCTCGAATGCCCGTCTTCAGATCGGAAATTGCACCGGTGATCCCCGCGATCATGCCCGTGCGGTTTTCGGTTACGGCCAGCAGTTTGACCGCGTAAGCAGTCTTTTCGGGTCGTCCGGCCCATTCCACGTCAACTATTCGCTCGCGATTGATCATCAGCGAAGCGACATTCTTACAGCGCTTCTCATGGACCGCCACGCCTTTTCCTCTGGTCACATAACCAACAATCTCTTCCCCGTGAAGCGGATTGCAACAGCGCGCGCGAATGACCATCAAGTCGTCAACGCCACGTACCACGATCGAATCGTCACCAAGCCGAATGAGTCGCTTGACCGCGCGGACACCACTTCGTATTCGCGATTCCTTCTGCTTGTCGAGGTGTTCAAACTGTTCAGCGCCCAGATACTTGGCGATCACATTGCGCGGAATCAGCTTGCCATAGCCGATACCCGCAAGCAGATCCTCCACGCGCCCGTAGCCGTACTCACCGGCGACACGCTTCATGTCGCCATCGCTGTCGCTGAAAAGCTTCTTCGCTGAAAGTTGGAACCTGGCTGCTTCCTTCTCAAAAAGCTTGCGACCGATGTCGATCGACTCTGCGCGTTGTTGTTCAGCCACCCAGTGACGGACGCGATTGCGGGCCCGGGAAGTGACGATAAAGTTTAGCCAATCGCGCGACGGATGAGAGTTACCGGTGGTGAGAATCTCGACTACGTCGCCGTTTTGGATCTGGTTACGAAGCGGGACGATTCGACCATTGACGCGAGCGCCCGTGCAGGTGTTTCCGACTTCGGAGTGAATCATGTAGGCAAAGTCGACCGGCGTCGCGCCGCGAGGCAACTGAATAACTTTACCCATCGGCGTGAACGCGTACACGTCTTTGGGATAGAGATCCAGCTTCAACGAATCCAGGAAATCGCGCGAGTCTTTAACTTCCTGGGTCCATTCCACCAGCGAACGCAGGGCCTGGAAGGCGTTGTCGTCATCGCGCGCTCCGCGTTTACCTTCCTTGTATTTCCAGTGCGCGGCTACGCCTTCTTCCGCTATCTGGTGCATCTCCTCAGTGCGAATCTGCACTTCAAACGATTGGGCATCGGCGCCAATTACGGAGGTGTGCAGCGACTGGTAAAGATTATCGCGAGGCGTTGCTATCCAGTCTTTTATTCGACCCGGCACCGGTCGCCAGGTGTTATGGATCACGCCCAGCGCCGCATAGCAATGTCGCACTTCGTTTGGCGTAATAACTCGCGCGGCGACCAAATCGTAAACCTGGTCCAACTCGATCTTCTGGCTCTTGAGTTTCTTCCATATCGAGTAGAGTCGCTTTACGCGACCTTCAACGCGCACAAAAGGAACCTCCGCTTCGTTCATCTTCGCTTCAATTCGTTCCGTAACGGCGCTAAGGAATGCTTCATTTTCAGCCCGGCGCCTTTCCAGCTGTTCGGCAAGCTCGCGATAGTCTTCCGGGTGAAGGTGCCGAAAAGCGAGATCTTCAAGCTCGCCGCGAAGTTTACCCATGCCGAGTCGATGAGCGATCGGCGCGAAAATTTCCATCGTCTCTTCGGCAATTCGCTTTCGCTTCTCCGGGTTGAGGTATTGCAGGGTGCGCATATTGTGAAGCCGATCAGCGAGCTTGATCAGCACAATGCGAACATCGTCAACCATCGCCAGCAGCATCTTGCGGACATTTTCCGCCTGCTGTTCTTCACGGGAAATATTACTTATCTGCGCGATCTTGGTAAGGCCGTCAACCAGGTGGGCTATTTCTTCGCCGAAGTATTCGCGGATGGTATCAAGATCCACCAGCGTGTCTTCTACTACGTCGTGAAGCAAACCGGTGGCGACCGACACCGCGTCGAGTTTCATGTTGGCGAGGATATTTGCGACCTCGAGCGGATGAACGAGATACGACTCACCGGAGGCGCGCTTCTGTCCCTTATGCTCTTTCGCAGAGAACAAGTAGGCGCGACGCAACAGATCAAGATTCGCTTGCGGATGGTTACGCGCGACCGTCTCGACAATTTCTTCAATGCGAATCATCTATAGCAACCTGTGTCTTTTATGCGACCGAGCACCAGAGCTTCAGTATAACAAAAAGGTGATGCCCGACTCGAAAGCCGGGCATCACCCAATCGGAGATCAACAGCAGGAGGTCGGCCTAGGTCTTCGCCGGAGAGGCAGCCTTCTTGGCTTCCTCTTCTTCCTTCTTCTTCTGATTTATTTGGCTAAGCTCGGTGGTTCGTTTCTGCGCCTCTTCACGCTGTTTCTCCAGCTGGGCCTTTTCATCGGTCTTGCCATCCATCTCAGCCAGTCTCCCGGCTTCGATCAGCAAGTTTGTTTTATAAGACCAGGCAGGTTCGCTGTTGGGATCAAGTTTGATTGCGTTTTCAATTTCTTCGAGGCCCCGTTTCACGCATGCCTGTGCGGTGTCAAAATCTTTTTGATTTGCCGGCTTCTTGTAGGCGATTGTGAGCTTATTGCCGCCGGACAGGGTTTTGGTTTGATTTGTTGGAAGCTCAGTGATCTTAAACGAGCAATCCCAATCCTGACTGCCTAAGACGATGAAAGCTTCGGCGCGTTTTTCCGGCGCTAAGCTGGTATCACCGGCGCGTGAAGAAATCCAGGCCCGCAATTTTTCCGTCTCTTTGGTGGCCCCATACAAGTAAGCGATCGCCTTGTATGCTTCTTCGCTCTTCGGGTCTTTTTCCAGCACTTGCTGATAGGCCTGAATGGCCTGAGTTGCTTTAGCCAGGTTTTCGGGAGCCTGAACACCGGGCTTAAATTGTGCGTGAATCGTGCGAGCTATGAACAAAAGTGCTGTCTTGTTCTCCGGATCGAGCTCGTGGGCTGTGCGCGAATATCCTTCAGCTTCTTCGAAATGCCCGTCGTGATAAGCGCGCGCGGCCTCGTTTAGCTGGTTCTTTGCCCGAATCTTATTGACCACGCTACAACTCGAGGTCGAGACAACAAGAATCGCCAACGCTATGACGACTCTAGTTTGAGAGAGTTTCATTTATCAGTAGCTCCATCTAAAGTGATTGGGCCCAACATCAACTAGGGCTAGAGCTCTTCACACTCGTAACGCCGGCTTGTGGTAACGCTAATTTGGCAGGTCGTCTACCTGCAAACCGACGGGATTTGCTCCAGCGCCTTTGATCGCATCGATCACCTTAACGACATCACCATACTTCACCGACCGCGGCGCTTTCACGAAAACTGTCTTCTCTATTCGTTGGCTTTCCGGCAAATCGGTGCGAGTTTCCATCCCACTCTTATAGGCGTGCGTGTCAGCGCGTTGATGGAATAGTTGTAGCAGCTTTGAACTCAATGGAGCCGTGTCGTTAACAGAGCCGATGCCGTCCTGGTTGAGCTTTAATTGAAGGTCATTGGAAATTGAAACGACCAGCGTCAAGGGGTTGGGTTTCAACTGGCTCAAATCTTCGTTTGGATCCCTCTGGGTGGGAATGTCGGCCTCAAAACGGCTCGGCTTTAACGGCGTAATCACCATGAAGATGATTAACATCACCAGCAACACGTCAATGAGGGGGGTCACATTGATGTATGGAACCGCTTTTGAGGACTTACCCTTGCTACCTTCCATCAGCTCACTCCTTTGAAATGACTAAGACCGTAGGTTACGAGAACTCAGGAGGGCTTGGCCGGTGCTGCTGGAGCCGCTTCCCCGCCGCCCTTCTTTTTATCTGCAACCAGGCCTATCTTGTCGACGCCCAGAGCTCTAACCTCGTTAATCGCGTTAACTACGTCGCCGTAATTAACACCAACGCCGCTCTTGATGTAGACGACTTTATCCTCTTCCTTCTTGATGTTGCCCAACATCTTCTCGACTTTGTCCTTGAGCTGCTCCTTTGTAACCTTGTCCTTGCCAAGGTAGTAGGTATCATTCTCAGGGATGGCAATCACAATCGAGTTGTCCTTAATGATGCGCTGATCTTCTTCAGGATTATTAAGGTCCTTTGGAAGGTTTACTGTGACGCCGTGCTGCAACATTGGTGTCACCACCATGAAGATAATTAACAGCACCAACATGATGTCGACCATTGGGGTGACGTTAATTTCGGAGGTTAAGCCGCCACCTCCGCCTGCTGCCATTCCCATAAGAAAACTCCTCTCGCTAAAGCCGCCCTCGCACTCGCGAACCCTACAGTGGCGGAACAACGAAAGTCCCACCACTCATTTTATAGACACCGTTAGGGCTTCAATTGTTTCGTGCGGTTCTTGATAAAGTAGTCAACCAATTCCGATGCCGAGTTGTCCATCTCAACGATGAAGCCATCGACTTTGCCGGTAAAGTAGTTGAACAGCCATACAGCGGGAACCGCTACGAGCAACCCGAGCGCCGTCGTAAATAGCGCTTCGGAAATACCGCTGGCCACCGCGCCGATACCGGCCTGCCCAGCGTCGCCCATAGCGCTAAAGGCGTTAATGATTCCAAACACCGTGCCGAACAAGCCGACGAACGGAGCGGTTGAACCAATCGTCGCCAGGCCCGACAAGCCGCGTTTGAATTCGGCAGTCTTGATAGCGATCGCTCTTTGCAGAGCGCGCTTCGAGGCTTCGATCTCATCGCCGGAGATGTCAGACGCTCCTTCATGAGCGCGAAACTCCTGCAGACCACTGCTTACGACCATGGCGAGGTGCGACTTGCGGTGCTTGTCGCTGATGTTGATGGCTTCTTCAATACGGTCATTCTTCAGAGCCTGAGCAACGCGCGGCGCAAACTCGCGTGATTGCTTCTTAGCGGCCGTATACGTCAAGTAGCGTTCGACCATAATGGCAATTGAATAAACTGACATGATCAACAAAACGATGACCACGCCAATTGCCACGGCGCCCATGCTCTTAATCATTTGCATGGGAGAAAAGTGATTCACCCCCGGCGTCGCTGCCGGGCTGGCTTCGGCTGCCTGCCACAGGTAGACCATCAAGCCAAACGCTTTCGTTCCTAGAAGACTGGTTAGAATAGTCACGTTAAACCCTCCAAAAGGTTTTTCTTACATTGATAGCTCGCAGGGAACCCGCAGAATGAGCCCGCAGAGGCTCGCACGGCGCTGAACCTCCACGGTTTATTGAGCCACGAAATTGTACGTGATGACGCCTGTCACCTTAACCGGCTGTCCCGATAATTTCGTCGGGGAGAATCGTGCGCCACGAGCAGCGGCAACCGCCACGGCCTGCAGGAGCGGATGCCCCGATACTGCATGCGCCGAGATCACGCTGCCGTTCTCATCGATCGTAACCTGGACGACCACCGTTCCCGACGCGTGCGCCTGCCTGGCGATTGGCGGATACGCGGGCTTAGGCAAACTGATCGCTTTGCCGTTGAGCACGCCACCGGAGATAGGCGCCCTGGGCGGAGTCGGTTTGGGCTCGGGCGGCGGCGGTGGTTCTTCGGAAATATTAACCTTCTGTGGTCCAGTTCCAATTCCTGATCCAGTGCCTGGACCAGCATTGATAGGAACCGTTGCATTCGAAGATTCGTTGCCGATGACGGTGGTAACGCCTCGTCTCACTGGCGGAATGTCGCTGGCCTTCGCTGAGATCTCTTTGGGGGCCACGCGAGACTCAGAAACGTCAGCAATCAATTCTTTGCGGACGTCAACGTTCGAGTCTTTCTGTGGCTTCGCCTCTTGTGGCTTGTCCGGTTCATTAGCCGCGACCGGTACCGGCACGGGCGCTACCAGGGTGGTCAGCTCCAGGTCCTGCGCATCAAGATACGCGGGCGCGTAGAGAATGCCTGCCACCAGCAGAGAGATACCGATGAACCCGTAAATCGCTATTGTGCCTAAAAGGAATGAGCCCTTACGCGACAAATCCTGTTTGTGCGATCCAGACTCTACAAGATTATCGAACATTTTTGTCCTCCCTATTCCGGTGCCAAATGGATCAGGGTTGCAGAATTCTTTCTCAAACGTCGATCGTCCATCCCGCCTGAGTCGTTACAAATGAAGGGGTTGCCGCAGCTCAAATGATCTTGAGTACTTCGAGTCAAAATTGAAGAGCCGTTAAGCGGGGAAAAAATTCGCCGGCCCTCAACAGACTGCCGCGCACCCTTGCTTCCACAATGCGGGTCGACTCTTGAGTATTTAATTGGCCAGCAACGGCAGCAGTCTATGCCGCATTACTCGGCAGTGTCAAGAGTAAATTTGAGTTAACTATTGCGAAAACACAGTACTGAAACAATCGAGTTGAGGCCGAGTCTAGGCCCGTCCGGCACCACTCGACCGCTCAGCGGCGCTGCCAGTGAGAGCATCTCGTTTTGCAGTACGGGCGACTCCCGGGGTCTTGGGCGACAGCCGGCTGCCGGCAGTTACCGAAGCGCGGTTCGCTGCTTCGAGACGCTGTTCCCACCAAACCATGATCGGACTGGCAATGGCCACAGATGAATAAGTTCCAAACGAAACACCAATCAATAAGGCCAGCGAAAAGCCACGCAAGACTTCTCCGCCGAAAAGCACCATAGCGAGGACGGAAAGAAAAACAAGACCGGAGGTGATTACGGTTCGAGACAACGTCTGGTTGATCGAGTCGTTAGTGACCTTGTACAACGTGTCGCGCCGGTGCAGACGACGGTTTTCGCGGATGCGATCAAACACCACAATCGTGTCGTTGACCGAAAACCCGACCAGCGTCAGCAGCGCGGCGATCACGGTCAAGCTCACTTCCCACTGAAAGATTGAAAAGAAACCCAAGGTGACCAGCACGTCGTGAAATACAGCGATCACGGCTGCCGCACCATAAGTCCACTCAAAGCGGAAAGAGATGAAGAGCAGAATGCCGACCAGGGCCGCGAGAGTTACCGCGATAGCCTTGTTGCGGAGCTGGGCTCCTGCCACCGCGCCTACCGCATCCGTACCGACAATCTTGTAAGCAGCGTTTGGATCCGCGCTCAGTTCAAGATCCGCTCGCGCCTCAGGGCCAAAAGTATTTAGTCCATTGCGGACCAAACCTCGACCGGCGTCCAACTGTTCCTTCGAGTCTCCGGCGCCAGTTCCTTCCAACGGAAGTTTTATCAGTACTGTGTCAGTCTTATCGGTAACCGGCTGAATGATCGCGTCCTTGCCGCCAACCTTGCTCAACGCATCCCTAATGGCTTCCGGCGCCGGGCGCTGTTTGAATCTCGTGGTAATAACAGTTCCGCCCTTGAAATCAACTCCCATGTTGAACGCATCGGTGCCGCCCGGAGTCCATTGCCGCGCCACCGCTGACGCGAGGCCCGCCAGCATCAACAGTATCGAGATCGCGATAAACGCGCGGCGATTAGCCAGCCAATCAATCCTTACGTCTTTAAAAAATTGAATCATATTAAATAGTCACACACTTCAGATTCTTGAGGCAGCGGACCACTCGCCGCACCTCTAAATGCTTAGCGACTCCATCTTCTTTTTGCGACTCAACTCCCACATGAAAATCGTGCGCGAGACGTAGACAGCGGAGAAAAGATTTATTAACAAACCAAGCACGAGGGTCACAGCGAAGCCTTTAAGCGGACCGGTGCCGAACAAAAACAGGAACAAGGACGATACGGTGGTGGTGACGTGCGTATCGATGATAGTCACGAATGCCCGCGCAAATCCCTGCTCAATAGCCGAAGGGATAGTTTTTCCCGTCCGCAATTCTTCACGTATGCGCTCGAAGATCAGCACGTTGGAGTCGACCGCCATGCCGATTGTGAGAATGATGCCCGCGATTCCCGGCAGTGTCAGCGTTGCCTTCATCAGCACCAGGCCCGCCAACATCAGAATCATATTCAACATCAACGCGACGACTGCGTTCACGCCCGAACCGCGGTAATAGACCAGCATGAACAGCACTACCATTATCAAACCAACCACGGAAGCACGCACACCGGACCTGATCGAGTCTGCACCCAGACTCGGTCCGACAGTTCGCTCTTCCATATAGTCAATGCCGGCAGGCAGTGCGCCTGATTTCAGGATCAAGGCCAAATCGTCGGCTGATTGCTTGGTAAACCGCCCGGAGATTTCGCCTGAATCCGAAATAGCGGACTTGATATAGGCGATCGACTTGACCTCGTCATTTAAGACGACGCCCATATACTCGTTAAGGCTGGCAGCTGTCCAGGCTCCAAACTTCTGGGCCCCCACCGGCTTAAGAGAAAAGGAAATTGAATAAGTATCGCCGCCGCCCTGCGCCTGAACTGCCGCTGCGCTTCGTAATTCGCTACCGTCAACTACTGCCGGCGACTCAACCACAACCCATTTCTTTGGTTTCTGTGCGGCTGCATCAGCGGCTGGCTGACTTCCCGCCGCAGTAGGTTCATCCCTTTCGGCGTATGGCAATACACGCCGGTTTGTCGGCACGGTACCACCAAGCGACGACTTCGCCTCTTCTTCAGTGTTGTAGGTTTGAGAAGGCGACGGATTCGCCGGGCCGACGATGTGAACCAGCTCCAGCTTGGACGGCTTACCAAGCAGTTCCTTGACTCGCTCCGGATCTTGAATGCCCGGCATTTGCACTAGAATCTGGTGGGAAGTTTGCGATCCATGCCGCTGGACTAACGGCTCCGCAACCAGCAAAGCCTCCAAACGACTTTCAATAATTCGTTGTGCTTGCTCGGTAGCTTGTTCCGCAAGAGTAGCTTGTGCAGCAGCGGGTAAAGTCCAGATGATTGTGTTGCCGCTTGTGCTGGAAGTCCAAACCGAATTGTCAGAGCCCAACTTCTTCTTCGCCGATTCCTCTATTTGAGGCAATTTCGACGCGTCAGTAGTTTCGAGAATAATCCGGTAGTTGCCATTCGTTTCCGGCCTGACTTCTTTGAGAGGCAACGCGTCGTCCTTCACTGCCTTTTCGATCGCTACGGCATCGTTCAACGTCAGATTCTTGAGAACTTCATCGGTCTTTACTCGCATCACCAGATGCGAACCGCCTTTGAGGTCCAGCCCCAGGTGGATGTTTTCGGCCAGTGTGGCTTTGATTCCCGACCAGGTGAAATCCTGCCGGGTAGGCCGACGATGCGGCCCAATCACTGCATAAAGGCCAGCCAGGGTAATTGCGACTATGATTATTGTGCGTTGAAGGAGGTTCTTCTTTTTCATTGCAAAGAAATCTTCACTAATTCCGAGTGCTACTTCTTCTCTTCCTCTTCAATTCCGGCAACAGCGGAGCGGGAAATCTCGAGTATCGATTTTTCTGCGCTTCGTATTAGGAAACTGGTATCGCGGACGTTGGTAATGGTGCCGATTATTCCGCCGGTCGTTACGATGCGATCGCCGGCCTTAAGTTCAGAAATCGTCTGCTGAAGTTCTCGCTGCCGTTTCTGCTGTGGCCGAATCAGCAGCATGTAAAAGACGCCGATGATTAGAACGATCGGGAGCAACTGTACTAAGCCACCCATAGCAGTTCTCCCTTGCTTCGCCGATTATCGAGCGCTTGCGGTCCGGCTTGGAATGTCATCAATAGAAGTGTAGTCAAGTTAATTGGTTGCCTTTACTAGAGCTTTCGTCTGATGCGCCCAACCCACACCTAAGTACTGCTGAGCGCCTTGTATTGCTCGTACGCGTTCAGCCCGTCGGTGAACTCTCGTCGAAATTTAGTGAAATCGCCAGACCGGATAGATTGCCTCACACGTCGCATAGTGTCAAGGAAGAAGGCCAAATTATGGTGGGTTAAGAGGATACTGCCGAGCATTTCACCTGCGTTATGGAGATGCCGGAGGTAAGCGCGGGAGTGTCGCCTACAAACTGAACAAGGGCACGATTCGTCCAGGGGCTGAGTGTCGACAGCCCATTGTGCGTTCTTCACATTTACCTTGCCCTTGGAGGTGAAGGCCTGGCCGGTTCGACCATTTCTGGTCGGCAGCACACAGTCAAACATATCAACGCCATGCGACACCGCTTCAACCAGATCTTCGGGCGTGCCTACTCCCATCAAGTACCGCGGCCGATCGGCCGGCATTGACGGAGCGAGATCGCTGACCACGCGCCACATCACATCTTTCTCTTCGCCAACGCTCAGGCCACCGATCGCGTAGCCGTCAAAACCTATCTCCGCGGTCCGCTTCAGGCTCTCAAGTCTCAGATCGAGATGGGCGCCACCCTGCACAATTCCAAACAGCGCCTGGGCGCCGCTAATCGTAGCGGTCCCTTGCGTCCGCCCCGTATCCAGTCCCTCGGCTTGTAAACTATTAAACTTTGCCCGCGAGCGACTTGCCCAGCGCGCCGTCAATTCCATGCTCTGTCGCGAAACTTCAGGTGGAGCATCGCCGGCAGCGCACTCGTCAAACACCATTACTATCTCAGAACCCAGAGCCGCCTGAACCTCCATCGAAACTTCAGGAGACAAAAACTTGAGACTCCCATCGAGATGGGAACGAAACTCAGTTCCCTCCTCCGCTATCTTCCGCAACGCTCCCAGGCTCCAAACCTGGAAGCCACCCGAATCTGTGAGCAACGCCCTGTTCCAGCTGTTGAATCGATGCAAGCCGCCGCACTTTTGTATTACTTCCACGCCCGGTCGCAACCAAAGGTGGTAGGTATTGCCGAGGATAATGCGTGCGTCGAGTTCGTCTTCAAGGGCTTCGAAGCGGACGCCCTTAACGGTTGCGGCAGTTCCCACCGGCATGAATACAGGTGTTTCGATAACGCCGCGACGTGTGGTTAGTAAGCCGGCGCGTGCTTGACCGTCACGAGCTAACACGTCAAAAGTGATCGGAGATTTGGATGGCATTCTCGACTGAGTGAGCTTGAGCTTTGTGCTTTGGTCTTGGGCCTTTGGTCTTGGGCCTTTGGTTTTTGGTCTTTGGAATTAGCGTCTCAAGTCTTGCTCGCGCAACGGTCAGCTCTAAGTAGCGATCAAAGACCAAAGACCTAAGACCCAAGACCTAAGTACAAAGTTCAAAGTACAAAGCTCACCTTTTCTTCCGTGTCTTGTGCTTCTCCACAATCCGTATCGGCGTCGCAAAAAAATCAAATTCTTCGCGCAAACGATTCTGCAAGTAGCGCAGGTAGGAGAAGTGCAAGCCCGCCTTGCCGCCTGAAGTAAATAGGACAAACGTCGGTGGTCGCACCGAAACCTGCGTCATGTATTGCACGTGCAGCCGCGACAGTCCCCCCTTCACCGGAGCCGGCGCGCTGCCGCCGCGAGGCTGCGAAACGGCCGCTTCAAAAAAGGCGTTCAGCTGAGACGTAGAAACCCGGCGGTTGCGTTCCTGGTTCGCACGAACGGCAAGTCCCAGCAAATTCTCGACCCGCTGACCTTTCAGCGCCGAGATCATGATTACCGGCGCCCACTCAAGGAATTTCATCTTTTCGCGCACCCTGCGTTCAAACGCGGCGGAGGTGCTGGTCTCTTTATTCTTCACCGCGTCCCACTTATTGCAGGCAATAATGATTGAACAACCGGCGTCGTGCGCGTAACCCGCGATGTGCGCATCAAGTGCCGTTGGTCCTTCCTCGGCGTCGATGATTACGATCGCCACATCCGCGCGCTCCAAACTCTTCATCGCCATCACAACCGAAAGCTTCTCGGCCATTTCGCCAGTTTTACCCTTGCGACGAATTCCCGCCGTGTCGATAAGCCGAAACTTCTGTTCCGGAGTCGTCAGCAGCGTGTCGATTGAGTCGCGGGTAGTGCCGGCAACGGGTGAAACAATCACGCGCTCTTCACCGATCAAACGATTTAGTAACGAAGACTTGCCGACGTTTGGACGCCCAATGATCGCCAGTCGCAGCTCGCGCGGTTCTACATGCGCAGGGTCAGCCGCGACTTCTGAATTCTGAGTTCCGAATCCAGACGTCAACGCGTCGAGCAATTCCCCCAGGCCAATTCCCTGCTCGGCAGATACCGGAAACACTTCTTCAAATCCAAACCGATAGAACTCGCCGGCCTCAGCCTCCACCCGCGCCTTTTCAGATTTGTTCGCCGCCACCAGCACCCGCTTGCCCGTCGCTCGTAGGAGTGTCGCGAGCTCTTCGTCGAGCGGCGTCATACCGAGACGCGCATCAACTACCCAAATAATCGCCTGCGCGTCGTCAATCGCGAACCCCGCCTGCTTGAGAATATTCGCAGGGATAACTGCGTCGTCATCAGGAATAATTCCGCCAGTGTCGACGATGGAAAATTGCTTGCCTGACCATTCGACTACACCGTAGATACGATCACGCGTGATTCCCGGCTCGTCACCGACAATCGAACGGCGCTGCCCGATGAGTCGATTAAAGAGCGTAGACTTGCCGACATTCGGCTGCCCAACAACCGCGACTAACGGTAGCGCCGGCGGCGGCCCCGCCGTCAGGTGTTCAGTTTCTTTTGTTAGTTCAGCAGTCATCTATATATATGTTCGTCCAGATCGATCCAGTCACGAAAAGAGGAAACCCTCAACAAATTCAGGGTTTCCAATCTACCTGAGTTAGCTTTGATGAGCTAACGGTAGGACAACCAGCGCTAATATGCCAGTGGCGACGCAACCTCAAGCTCAAGTGACCAATTGAAATTCTGGACAGAATATAGCGGGCGCGATAGATTCTTCAGTCCGCAACGCTGAGTTGGTCATTATCGAATCGAAGAATACCGAGGCCCGTAAACATGACTTCGACGCCCGAGTTTGGTCTCTCGACAATCGAGCAGATCGCCGTTAACGCCCACGACATCGACCGCGCAGTCGACTTCTATCGCGACAAGTTGGGCATGAAGCACCTGTTCAGCGTGCCCCCAAACCTGGCTTTCTTCGATTGCGACGGCATCCGCCTAATGATTTCGCTGCCGGCAAAACTGGAGTTTGATCATCCCAGCTCAATCATCTATTTCAACGTCGCAAACATTCAGAACGCATACGAAACTCTCTCGGCGCGTGGCGTGCAGTTTGAAGAGCCGCCAACGTTTGTAGCTGACATGGGTACTTATGATCTGTGGTTGGCTGCGTTCCGAGACTCGGAAAATAATCTACTGGCTTTGATGGGGCACGTTCCGAAAAGCTGACACAACCATTTCAAGCTCTCTGTGCCACCTTTGTGTTCTCTGTGTCTCAGTGACGGCCTTTATCGTATCTTGGAATTCACCACGGAGACACAGAGAACACAAAGGTCGCACAGAGAAACGACTTCGATTCATACCGGAGGACACAAATGAAACGTCGACAATTCCTGGAAACAAGCGCGTTGGGATGTGCGCTCGCCGTTAGTAAGCCGACTTCATTGTTGGCTGTTCCCTCGAATCATCTTCCCGTGCCTGCTAAAGATTTTGAGCTTGAAGAGCTAACCATCTCCGATTTGCAGGCCAGCATGAAATCCGGCAAGCACACGGCCCGCCAACTCGTGAAGAAGTATCTGGATCGCATCGACGATATCGACAAAGACGGTCCAAAGTTAAACGCAGTGATTGAAGTCAATCCTGACGCAATGGCGATTGCCGAAGCGCTCGATCGCGAGCGCAAAGAGAAAGGCGCGCGCGGTCCACTTCATGGAATTCCCATTCTAATTAAGGACAACATCGACACCGCAGATCGCATGATGACAACGGCGGGCTCGCTCGCGCTGGTGGGCTCGCGGCCGGCACACGATTCCCTGGTTGCCCGCAAACTGCGGGAAGCCGGCGCGGTGATTCTAGGCAAGACGAATCTGAGCGAGTGGGCAAACTTTCGATCGAGTCACTCAAGCAGCGGCTGGAGCGGGCGCGGGGGACAAACGAAAAATGCTTACGTGCAGGATCGTAATCCGTGCGGATCGAGTTCCGGTTCAGGCTCGGCCGCCGCAGCCAACCTCTGTGCCGCCGCCGTCGGTTCAGAAACCGATGGCTCGGTTGTTTGCCCGTCGTCCGCAAACTCTTTGGTGGGAATCAAACCGACGGTTGGTCTAATTGGACGTTCCGGAATCATCCCTATTTCACACAATCAGGATACGGCAGGACCAATGGCGCGAACGGTCAGCGATGCGGCAATCCTGCTCGGCGCCCTGACGGGAATTGATCCGAACGATGCAATGACAAAACCCAGCGCCGGAAAATCGTTTACCGACTACACGCAATTTCTCGACAAGAACGGCTTGCGAGGCGCGCGACTAGGCATCGCACGCAAGTATTTCGGCTTCAACGATCGGGTCGACAAGCTAATGAACGATCTGATCGCTGAAATGAAAAGCCTGGGCGCAGTGATTGTAGATCCCGCCGACATCCCCACGTCGGGCAAGTTTGACGACTCTGAATTCGAAGTACTTCAGTATGAGTTTAAAGCTGATCTAAATGCTTACCTGGGAAAGCTTGGTTCCAGTTCACCCGTGCATTCACTGAAAGAAGTGATCGACTTCAACGAGAAGAACCGCGATCGCGAGTTGACCTATTTTGGCCAGGACATTTTGGTTAAGTCGCAAGCAAAGGGACCACTGACGGAAAAGAAATACCGTGACGCACTAGCAAAGAATCACCTTCTCTCGCGCACTCAGGGCATCGATTTCATCATGAGCAAGCATAAGCTCGACGCCATGATTGCGCCGACAGGCGGTCCGGCGTGGCCGACCGATTGGATCAATGGAGACCACTTCGCCGGCGGCTATTCATCGGCTTCGGCTGTCGCCGGCTATCCGCACATCACAGTTCCCGCCGGCTATGTTTTCGGTTTGCCCGTGGGCATTTCATTCTTCGGCGGCGCCTGGAGCGAGCCCAAACTGATCAAGTATGCATACGCATTCGAGCAAGCGACCAGGGCGAGGAAGGCCCCGCGATTTCTGAATGAGGCGGAGTACAAAGGATGATCGGTAATCTATGTAGACTGCTCTTGGTCCTCTCAGTCGTTGCTTGCGGTGCGATTTGCTCACCGGCAGCAGCACAGCAGCGAAGGCCTTTTCAGGGCGACTGGGAGTGGATTGTTTACCCAAAAAGCCGGAAGGAGTTACCGCCTGCATATCGCAATGAGCCGATCAGATCGGTTCCCGTGGCTAGTCTCTATTTGAAGCTCTTTCAGCGTGGCAATAAACTTACCGGCGACTACTCTGCGAGTGCGCGCTATCTGGCGAAACTCGAAGAGGGCGAAGTTGATGCCGTTGTTAAAGGAAAAACCGCTAGACTTGAATTGACGAGTAGCTTCGGTGGCAACCTGACCGTGGAAGTCTCCCTTTCGGGCAAGTTCCTTCACTGGAAGATCATCAAGTCAGATGACGGCCAGGCTTATTTCCCAGACGATGTTTCCCTGCATCGGGTCCGCCCACGGAAGCGCATCCAATTCGACCAGGAATAGCAATTTTCAAGAAGCCTCCCCGCACCAGCTTGAGGTAACTTGAAACAAATGTAGCGCAAACTGTTAGTTTGCGAGTTCGCAACGTCATTCACGATCGCCTCGCAAACTAACAGTTTGCGTTGCAAAGGAAATTTCATGTCGGCGACTCAACCAAAAAAGAAGTCAGTCTATGGAGTCCATCCCGGCGTCCTGATGACGCAGAAGTGGATTGCGGAACTGAAGCAAAAAACCGGACGCAGCCTCGAGGACTGGCTGCGGCTAATTAAGAAGGCTGGACCAAAGGATGAACACTCGCGCCGCGAGTGGTTGAAGTCAGAGCACGGACTCGGCACTAACTCTGCCTGGTGGCTGGCCGAACGTGCTGACGGCAAGAGCTCAGAGATGAGCGATCCGGATGCATATCTCAAGGCCGCTGAAGGTTACGTTGAAGGAATGTTCTCGGGTTCCAAATCCGGGCTACGACCAGTCTATGACGCGATCCTGAAAGTAGGTCTCAAGACTGGAAAAGATGCGAAGGCGTGTCCCTGTCAAACCATCGTTCCGCTCTATCGCAATCACGTCTTCGCGCAGATCAAACCCACCACGACCAAGCGAGTCGATATAGGGTTCGCGCTGGGAGATATGAAACCGAAAGGCAGATTGATCGATACCGGCGGCTTTGCGAAAAAGGACCGCATCACCCATCGCATTCCGCTCGAGTCGGTTAAAGACATCGACGACGAAGTAAAGCACTGGTTGAAAGTCGCCTACGATCGCGACGCGTAATTTTTGTAACGCAAACTGTTAGTTTGCGTGTTGCACGAGAGCCTGCAAACCTCCGCAAACTAACAGTTTGCCTTACTACTTGGAAAAGACACATGCCAACCAAAGCAACAACCCCACGCATGAGCGACGACGCGGTCCAGGCAAAGACAGGCAAGACCTGGAAAGAGTGGTTCGCTATCCTCGATAAAGCCGGCGCGAAGAAGTTGAGCCATCAGGAGATCGTCAAGTACCTGCATGCCAAACAAGGCGTTGGCCCGTGGTGGCAGCAGATGGTGACAGTCAACTATGAGCGGGCCCGGGGACTGCGCGACGTGCACCAAAAACCCAGCGGCTATGAAATCAGTGTAAGCAGGACCATCAACGTTCCCATCGCCAAGCTCTATCACGCCTTCGCAAACGACAAAGCTCGCAACGCGTGGCTCGCCGAAGACGGACTTGCGGTGCGCAAAGCAACGGCTAACAAGTCGATGCGTGTGACGTGGAACGATGTGAAGACAAGTCTGGAGATCAGTTTTCTTTCGAAGGGTGATGGCAAGAGCCAGGTCGTGGTGCAGCACAGCAAACTGCCCAACGCTAAAGCTTCAACCACAATGAAGACCTACTGGCGCAACGCACTCGACCGCCTACGCGCATCACTCGAAAAATAGGAGCGCGAATTTCTAGGCCCGGGAAATTTCCGGGACCACGGGCGCCCCGCCCGCAATGAGCGCGAAGCGCGAACTAAATTTATTGAAGAACAGCACTGCGCGACTTCGTCGCGTTGCGGGCGGGACGCCCGCGGTGCCACAAAAACTCTAGCGCTATTCTTATGACTCCCTCGATCGCAACCCAGACAGACGCGTCGTCGCTTCCTGCCTCCGATCACATCGCGCTCGGACGTCGGGGCGAAGAGCTCGCGGCTGCTTACCTGGTGAAATCCGGATATCGTCTAGTGGCTGCGAATTTTTCGGCGCCAGTGGGACGGAACAGAGCCAGCGCGGTCATCAACGTTGAGATTGATCTGGTAGCTTATGAGGGCGAGACGCTTTGCTTTGTCGAAGTGAAGTCTCGCGCTTCCGATTGGTTTGCGCCCCCCGAGGCCAACGTGGATCGGCGCAAGCAACGCCAGATCGCGCGCGCCGCGCGCGCCTATCGACGCATGTTTGACCTTAGCAGCGCAGCTTATCGCTACGATGTAGTTAGCGTCGTTTTGCCTGCCGAAACCGATGCGACCACCGAGTTTGAGATTCAGTTGCTTCGCAACTATTGGACTGAGGCTGCGTTGCGGAAGCGAGTATGGTCTGGAACCTACTATGAGTGATGCAGTGCTGGAGGCTGGTCCTTGTAACGCAAAATGTTAGGTTGCGGGCGCGTGGATTTTGTTCGACGATCGCAAACGAACAGTTTGCGTTACAAACGACGCCTGCGCGGGAGGCTCGCTTGACAACAATTCTCTAATCATTAGAATCGTCCCTGCTCTTAAAGCGGGAGTAGCTCAGTGGTAGAGCATCGCCTTGCCAAGGCGAGGGTCGCGAGTTCAAATCTCGTCTCCCGCTCCACTAGTTCGAAGGGCAAAAGGCAAAAGTAAAAGGGAAAACCTAGTCACGAGTTTTGCCTTTTCACTTTTGCCTTTTGCATTCTTTCCGGCGGCGTAGCCAAGTGGTAAGGCAGAGGTCTGCAAAACCTTTATTCATCGGTTCGATTCCGATCGCCGCCTCCAACAACCTACCAACCGATCAGAGCTTTACGGCTGGAGTTAGTAACTCGCATCCTCTCGGTAGCAGGACTCTTGGGATTTGTCCCGCCGGGTACTCCACGCTTTCAATTCGTCACCATTTCGTGTTTTGTCGTTGTGAAGCGAGATGGCTCCATCGCGAAGAGACCGTCGAGTTCCAATGTGGTCAGAATTTTATCATCCTTACCTCTGTAATCTACGGCT
Source organism: Pyrinomonadaceae bacterium (assembly GCA_036009765.1). Classification (GTDB taxonomy): domain Bacteria; phylum Acidobacteriota; class Blastocatellia; order Pyrinomonadales; family Pyrinomonadaceae; genus PSRF01. The sequence goes on from DASYLB010000025.1 coordinate 55,427, forward strand.
GCATACTCATCCTCAACCGCTGGGTGGAAAACATTGAGCGCGTCCGCCTGGTAGTGAAAATATCCGGCCCTATGTAACGCATCTCTGGCTTCATGGGCGTTCCATTGCACCCCCACGAGTTACTAACTACCACCACGAATTTTTGTTCAAGTTAGTTGCCCCCAACTGGGCCATTCCACAACGGTCCTTCCACGTCGCCGTTAACCGCCTTCGCCGCGGTCGTCGAGAGCGAGAAGTGGCAGTGGAATCTCTTCGGTGGCGGCAACTTGCGCTAACAAAGGCAGGAACTTAATTCTCGTCGAGGGGTCTATATTAACCACACTGCAGAGTGTTCGCTGGCATGGGGCTAGAGTGTACTACTTGTCAGGAGGTAACGATGATGGTTAGAACTATGGCCTTAGCCTTAACAGTTCTCTGCCTGCATTTTACGGTTTCTGCCCAGAGCAAAGGTAGCCAGGATGGTGAAAAGCCGCCGAGTCAATCTCCGTCAGTCGGAACCGGCGGTCCCGTAACTGGGCCAACCGGCCTTTTTACGATTTATGACGGTTCGACGATCCGGAAGGGCGAGCTTACGTTTAGTATCGCGTACAGTAATTATGATCGCGATCCTGGGAGCATCGTCATCAGCGATACGCCGTTAAGCTTCAATGTTGGTCTTAACGATCACCTAATACTTTTTTTCGAGACCAACGAGTATCGCGGTATCGAGGCTAGTATACCTAAGAATCGTTTCAGCTTTTTTCTGCGGCAAGCCCAGCCTTATCTGTCGGCGACTAAGTTCTGCGTGCCGGCATGCACGACGGGTGGTCAGCCGCTTAAACAGTTTCTGTTTGTCCGCGCTAAGGGCCCGACGTTCAACGTTGGTCCGCCGATCGCTCCGGCGTTCCCGAGCGTAGTGGGTGCATCATTCGGCGGGGACGGTAGGTTTGGCGCCGCTTCGAATTTGTCGCGATTTGGCTCGCCGTTTGGCGGCGTCTTCCCAGGCATCGTGCTGACAAGGCACGCAATTCTATCCAACCTGACCTTCAATACACTCGTAGTTCCTGATGTGTTTTCCATTGCGCTCGCTTACTCACCAGATGCTCGCTCTGTGAACCGTCTCGACAGTGAATCAAGCTTCAACTATATGGCGGCGGGTGCAAAGATTCGTCTGACAGTTCCAAACGACGCGTCCCAACTTGGATTTCTGCCGTTCTATGGCCGGTATCCGGATCAGGGCAACGACTTCTCCTGGTTCAACCAGATGCCGCGGGGCGCTGGTCCGGGTGCTGACATTGGCGACGTCGGGGTGTTTATGTTTCCTGGCGGCCGTCGCCGCGAATTCCTGACCCTTTCCGCAAACCTGAGTTACATCTTGAACGCTAATCCTATGAGTGATGTGATGGGTGGGTCCGTTCTGCGGGAGAGACCGGACGAACTGCTCGCGGGCGCAGGTTTCGACTTCGTGGCCAGCAGGCAGTTCCAGGCGATCGCAGACCTTCGGTCGAGGATCTTTGCCGGTCAAGCGCCGAATGCCTGGCGCAGTAATTCCGCTGAACCGCTTGAACGTGTCAGAGTTTTCCGCTTTGAAGTTGGCATTACTTACGGGGACCAACCTGACCTGGGCGACTTCACAGCAAAGCCCGACGGACACATTGCCGCCGATTTATTCGCTGCCTTCCTCGACAAAGGCGGTCCCTCACCCTCAAGTTCTGCCATTGCCTTCTTGTCGTCTCCGAACTTATTTGAGCCCCGGGCCTGGGACCGATCATCATCTGACATAGGCAACGATCCCTTGAGGCACCTGAGTCTAGCAATGTTCCTGTGGGGTCCCAAAGTTACCGAGGACGATCGACAACGATTCCGACCGCTTTTAGAGCGAGGCCCGGAAGACGCAAAAATAATATGCGCCATTTACGGAGATGACTCGAGCAAATGTAGAGATTTCAGGAAAGCCATCGAGGCGTTGGGTCCTGAGGGTGTAGACAACGGCGTCACCCTCGCGGTGGGTCCGGTCCAGACGGAGGGCGCCGGCGCCGAAACAAGTGTTACGCCATGTGGTAAATGGAACAGGCGGACAAAGGACAATCCGACGGGTCAGAGGACCACTATAACCATCACGGAAGAGTCGGTGAATTCGGGCGGTCTTATACACATGATCAGGCATGAAGGATCTCACGTAGCTGACGGTTGGAAGTGGCGGGCAAGCGGTTGCAAAAGAAGTAGCAATCCGTTTCTCCGTGAAACGGAGTTCAAAGCTTATACGGTTGCCAGTTTGTCCGCGGAGGCATACCAACCGAATGTCCCTTATGAGTTCGTACTTCGAGGTGGCAGCTCCCCGGGAAAGAACCCCTTTCTCCCGGAGACAGTACCAATCTATCGTCCCGATCTGAAGGCTGAGGATCTACAGATTCTAAGAGACAGTAATATAGACAAGTTATTGGCACGGCCGAAGAACGCAGGGGGTCTCTATGGAGTAACTGCTACATCTCCGGGGAAGCCGGTGTTTGGGTTCAGAAAGCGATCAAACAAACCGCAACTGCGGATGGTTATCTTTCCCGTCCGTTCACATTCGGTGAAATCAATCCAGCCCGAAGTGACAGCTAGAGAGCGTTTGAACAAAGGAGATATCCATGAGATAACCGCGACATCCAGGAGTTGCGCGTTCTCTCACGGAATGACCCAATAATTAAACCATTGTTGACTGCGTATGGAACCTATCACAGCGTTACATCCGCCTCTTCAGACCTACCGATGGATCGTCGCTGATTAAGTACTCCAAGTGAGGCTGTGGGTATTGTTTTAGCGACGCCGCGACCGCGATTTCTTCCGAATCCGGAGTTCCTGGTAACCGGTCTCAGCGTCCAGCTCGCGCGCGAAGGTCAGTCCTTCAGCCTCACCGATCACGATCTCCGCAGTCGTGTAAATCAAACAACCCGCAACCAGATGTCCGCCGATCGTCTTCCCAGCACTATCCGAAATCGAGATGTGAAGATGGACGCCATCCTGGCCCAACGTGCCTACCAGCGAAACGATCTCAAACTTACCAGTAAAATCTGTGGCAGCACTTTGGTCCGCCAATCGAATCGACGCCTGGCGCAAACTTCCCACGGTCGTTATCAGAAAGCCCGCCTTGATGCCCTGTTCTTTAACAAACGATTCCAACTGCTGACGCAGGTCCTGTCCAGGCTTGAGCCGTAGCGCCAGGATCCTCAGGTGCTCAGTTTGAGCAGACTCAAACGACTGCCGCTGGCTGCGGATAGTTTGGGCCCGTGCATTCAGATTGAGCACCAGGACCGCCAGCGCGGTCAGACACAGCAAGAGTGTTTTTGATATCAAATGTTTCATTGTGAATGAATCTTAGGCTACCTGTTTTTGTCGTGTCACGCGGAAGCGCGCTAAACTCATTAGCCTCTAAATGAACCGACGAACATGACCAGTAGCATGCACAGCAGCGATACAAATGAAGACCTGGTGACTGTGAACCCCATTACGCGAATACGCGGGGACTTGCGTCTGCCTGGTGATAAATCGATTTCACATCGCGCTGCGATGATTGCCTTGCTCGCGAAGGGCGAGTCGGCACTTGAAAACTTTTCTTCCGCGGAGGATTGCGCTGCGACGCTCGATTGCCTGGAAGCCCTCGGCGTTCGCGTGTTGCGAAAGGGCTCCACTGTTACGATCAACGGGGCCGGAGCGTCGGGCCTGTCAGCACCAGAACGAAGCCTGAATGCCCAAAACTCTGGAACCACGATGCGCTTGCTTGCCGGCATTCTCGCGGGTCAACCGTTTGCGACCACGATTACCGGTGACGATTCCCTGCTCAGTCGACCGATGCTGAGAATCGCTGAGCCACTGCGATTAATGGGAGCAGAAATAGAGACTGAATCAAACGGCTGCGCGCCACTTCGCATCAACGGGCGCCGGCCTTTACGACCAACTAACTACCAACTGCCAATCGCCAGCGCGCAAGTGAAGTCCGCAATATTGTTGGCCGGATTAGCTGCGGATGGAATAACAACTGTTGAGGAACCAGTCCAGACCCGCGATCACACCGAGCGTCTCTTACGAGAATTCGGCGTGCCGGTTGAACGTAGTGGCAACAAGCTCAGCATTCAGGGTGGTGCTGAACTGCATTCGTGCAAGTTGTTTGTGCCCGGCGATATTTCGTCTGCCGTGTTCTTCATCGCTGCTGCTGTTTCGCTTCCCGGTTCGGATCTTCTCATTCGCGACGTCGGTCTTAATCCTACGCGCACCGGTTTTCTAACAGCGCTGCAAACCATGGGCGCCGAAATAATTTTGTTAGACGAGCGTTTGGAAGGCGGAGAGCCGGTGGGTTCGCTACGCGTTCGCGGTATCGCTTTGCCGGAGCCGCGACCGTTGGAAATTTCCGGCGCGCTAGTTTCAAATCTGATAGACGAACTACCTTTGCTGGCCTTTCTCGCCGCCAGCCTTGGCTGCGAAATGACCTTGCGCAACGCCGGCGAACTGCGGGTCAAGGAATCTGATCGCATTGCAGCTACGGTGACGAATCTCACTCGCATGGGCGCGCTGATAGAGGAACGGGCCGATGGTTGGCGGATCAAGCGTGGGGGTAAGTTACACGGCGCTCGCCTCACCGCGTATGGCGATCATCGCATTGCAATGGCTTGCGCAATCGCAGCGTTGTCGGCGGAAGGCGCGTCTCAAATCGAAGGCGCTGCAAACTCGGTAGCGGTGTCGTTGCCGGAGTTTTGGACTTTACTGAAAACCGTGGCGCAGTAGCATTAGTGTTTTCCACCACAAGACACAGAGAACACAGAGGCGCACAGAGGATTTCAAATAGGTCGCTACCTAACAACCCCTGTTGCTTTTCGCCGCTGGTGAGGCCAAAATCTAGGTGAGCACCTACTCCATTACTCCTTAAAACAAGAGGCCTACTGATGACCATTCTCCATGATGATAGTGCCAGGGCCACGGCCGGCGCCGTCGCCAGCGGTCGCGACACGTCCGTTCCCTTGAGCAGCAACGAACATCTCCTGCGATGGGTTGAGAAAATGGCGCAACTCACGCAGCCCGCCGCAATCCACTGGGTAGATGGTTCGATTGAAGAGGACGAAATGCTCAAGGCACAAATGGTGGCGGGCGGCACTTTCATCAAACTCAACGACAAGCTGTGGCCGGGTTGCTACTACGCGCGGTCCGACGCAAACGACGTCGCGCGTGTCGAAGACCGTACCTTCATCTGCTCACTCTCAAAGGATGGAGCTGGCCCAACTAATAACTGGGAAGAGCCGTTCCAAATGCGCCGGAAACTTAAAGAGCTTTTCCAGGGTTCGATGCGTGGCCGCGCCATGTATGTTCTGCCGTTTAGCATGGGACCAGTCGGTTCGCCGATGTCGCAGATTGGCGTGCAACTAACTGACTCGGCATACGTCGTCGTCAACATGCGCATCATGGCGCGCATCGGCTTACCTATCTATGCGGAGATCGATAAAGACGTAAAGCGCGTCGTACCGTGCATGCATTCGGTTGGTGTGCCGCTCGCTCCGGGAGAAGCGGACGTGCCCTGGCCCTGTAACAAAGAAAAGTACATCGTTCATTTTCCCGAAACTCGAGAGATCTGGTCCTACGGTTCCGGCTATGGCGGCAACGCATTGCTCGGTAAGAAGTGTTTTGCGCTGCGCATTGCTTCAAACATTGCGCGCGACGAAGGCTGGATGGCTGAACACATGCTGATCGTCGGCGTTGAAAACCCGAAAGGTGAAAAGACTTACGTCACCGCAGCTTTTCCGAGCGCTTGTGGCAAGACCAACTTCGCCATGTTGATTCCGCCCGCCGGATTTGAAGGTTGGAAAGTTTGGACAGTAGGAGACGACATCGCCTGGCTCAAGCCGGATGCGAATGGCTTACTGCGCGCAATTAATCCGGAAGCCGGCTTCTTTGGAGTTGCGCCAGGAACATCGGAGAAAACGAATCCAAACGCGATGGCGACGCTCGCTAAGAACAGCATCTTCACTAACGTCGCGCTCACGCCGGAAGGCGGAGTTTGGTGGGAAGGCATGACTGACGAGCCGCCTGCGGAATGCCTCGATTGGCAAGGCAACAAGTGGACGCCCGCGATCGCGAAAGAGACCGGTGCAAAAGCTGCGCATCCAAATGCACGCTTCACCGCGCCGGCGAAACAGTGTCCAACGATCGATCCGGCATGGGAAGATCCAAACGGCGTGCCTATCAGTGCAATCATTTTTGGGGGACGGCGCGCCACCACGATGCCGCTGGTCTATCAAGCGTTTAACTGGAGCGCAGGCGTCTACGCCGGGGCAACTATGGGTTCAGAAATGACTGCGGCCGCTGCGGGAACCATCGGAAAAGTGCGCCGCGATCCGATGGCCATGCTGCCTTTCTGCGGTTACCACATGGGCGATTACTTTCGTCATTGGATTCGAATGCAACGTTCGCTCAGTGAAACGCCCCGCATTTTCCATGTGAATTGGTTCCGCAAAGACGAACAGGGCCGCTTCATGTGGCCCGGCTTCGGCGAAAACATGCGCGTACTAAAGTGGATTGTGGATCGCGCGCGTGGCCGCGCTTTGGGTAAGGAAACGCCGATCGGCTGGGTTCCGCACTACGAAGATGTCGAGTGGGAAGGTCTCGATTTCCCGAGAGATAAATTCGACGCCCTGCAGAAATTCGATCGCGCCGCCTGGCGCAATGAAGTGCTGGGACACGAAGAGCTCTTTCTCGACTTGCACGATCGACTACCGCCCGAAGCAGTTTATGAACGTGAACTCTTGATCTGCCGGCTTTAAGAAGGCGACTCTTTGGAGTGCGGTGACCTGTCACCGCGCTCCAAAAACAAAAGAGGGGAACCGTCCAACGGTTCCCTCTTTCCTTATTGCGCAGAAGTTTGGTGCTACGCGCTCTTGGCGACGCTCACGTGCTTCTCAATCATTCGCGAGATCGACTCTTTGCTGGTCGCTCCCACCACGCGTTCCACTTCTTTGCCGCCGTTGAAAAGAATCAACGTCGGGATGCCCTTGATGCCATAGCGTTGCGCTGTTGAAGTGCTATCGTCGACATTCACTTTCACAACTCCGGCGCTATCACTAAACTGCTCTGCAATCGCGTCAATCGTTGGCGCCAGCATACGGCAGGGTGCGCACCACGCTGCCCAGAAATCCACCAGCACCGGTTTAGTTGACTGCAGCACTTCCTTTTCAAAGGAACTGTCTGTCACAGTTGAAACTCTCTCGCTCATCGTTAATCTCCTCTGCCTTGATTCTCAGTAGGAAAGGCATTCTTGCCTGTCCGCTTCTCCCAAGGACAGACAAGAAAGTCTGTCCTACCTAAAACTACTGTCGTTGGCCTTCGATAAAGCTCTTCAACACTCGTGCTCGCGAAGGGTGGCGCAGCTTTCTTAAGGCTTTAGCTTCAATCTGCCGAATGCGCTCGCGCGTGACGTTGAAGTCCTGTCCCACTTCTTCCAGCGTGCGCTCATGTCCTTCGCGGTCCAGGCCGAAGCGCATACGGATCACACGCTCTTCACGCGGGCTAAGAGTTTGCAGCACGTCGCCCGTAATCTCGCGCAGGTTTGAAGTAATCACTCGCTCCGCCGGACTGGTGCTTGATTTGTCTTCGATCAAGTCGCCGAGTTGCGAGTCTCCACTTTCGCCGATCGGCGTTTCCAGCGAGACCGGTTGCTGCACCAGCTTGCGCGCCTTGCTAACCTTCTCGACAGACATGCCCATCTTCTTGGCGATTTCCTCGGTCGTTGGTTCACGGCCAAGCTCGCGCACTAGTTCGCGCGAAGTATTTCTAAGCTTATTGATCACTTCGATCATGTGGACTGGAATACGGATCGTTCGTGCCTGGTCCGCAATCGCGCGGGTGATGGCCTGGCGAATCCACCAGGTCGCATAAGTCGAAAACTTATAGCCGCGGCGCCACTCAAACTTGTCCACGCCCTTCATTAACCCCAGGTTGCCTTCCTGGATCAGGTCGAGAAACTGCAGCCCACGGTTTTGATACTTCTTGGCAATGGAAACCACTAGACGCAAGTTCGCTTCGGTCAGTTCGTGCTTCGCCTGTGCCGCTTGCGCTTCGCCAGTCACAATCATCTGATGTGACCGTTTGATCTCGAGCGGTGAAACGTGATGTTCCACCTCAATGTCCTTGATGCGCCGTTTGGACACTGAGATGAGTTTCTTCAGCTCTTTGACTTCGTCCGCTTTGATGCGCTTCTTGGTGAGCTTTACCGTGTCCGCTTCGATCTCACGTTCCAAAGTGCGCGTCTCACGATGCATAGTGGCAATCGCGCCAATCAGACGCTGCCTGATCGCTTCTTTCAAATGCAAGAGACTGATCTCATGAACAATCTCGAGGCGGGTACGCGCAACCTTGCGCCGCAGGCGAGTCAACTTCTTCGAAGCTTTTCCGCGTCTGAGCTTTTGTTCATCGTTCAGTTGCCCCAACTCTTTGAGGCCGCGCTTGTAGAGTTTGCGAATGTTGCCGATACCTTCGATTGTCCAAGCGAGATACTCTTCCGTCTTGTCCTCGTGCTCTTCTGTCTCCATCTGATCGGAGAAAACGACCACGTCGCGGATACCGATCGTTCCCGCTTCCAACTCCGTGCCTATTTTCAACAACTCGGCAACCGCTATCGGTGAGCGCGTGATTCCTTTTTGCGCGCGCTTCTGCCCCCATTCAATCCTCTTGGCGATCGAGACTTCCTGTTCCCGTTTCAAGAGCGGCACTACGCCCATCTCGCGCATATAAACGCGAACAGGATCTGAAGTCTTATCGAGTTCACCGGCCGAGAGGTCTAATTCCATCTCTTCGGGACCGTTATCGTCGTCATCAGCCTGGGCCGCCGAAGAAGACGCATCACCGATCACCGGTTCGTCTGTTTCGTTTCCAGAAATGCCGGCCGTTGCCAGCTTCTCTAACACTTCATCGATGTCCTCGATGGATACTGCATCTTCCAGGAGTTCCTCATGAGCACCCGAGAAATTCGGCTTAACCGAATCCATTGGCTCAACCCCATCTGAATCTTTCTGAAGCCTACTCAATTGAAGACCTGCCTTTCAGCGAGACTTGCTTGCAGATAAAGAGTCATCTCGCGACCATCCTCTTTATCGATATTTACCTCTTGCGAGCACCGCAGTTAATAATATGCAGCTCGCGAAATACTAGTTTCCGGCCGCTACCATCTGCTCTTTCCGCGCCGGCTTTCTTTTGGCAACCGGACTACTCACGCAGGGCTGCAGGCGCGACACCACATCTTTTATCGTAATGTTTGCCAGCACACTCTCAACCGCAGTGTCTACTTCGTCCAAAACCTGGTTGAGCACAGTTCCTATATTGACGCCCACCGGGCAATGACGATTCGGAGGATGACGGTGCAACGAAAAAACACCCCGGCTTTCGACTGCCTGGTAGATGTCCAGCAACGTAATCTGCTCCGCATCGCGCGCCAGGCGGGAGCCGCCCATCGCACCGGTCTGCGAAACGACGAGCTTCGACTCCGCCAACTCACACAACATTCGCCGAATGACTACCGCATTCGTGTTAACGCTCTCGGCTACATGTTCTGATTTGAGAGGCTCGTCGTCAGCCCACGCCATCAGCGTAAGGACATGAACTGCTACTGCAAACCGGCTGCTGGTCGACATAAGAAAATAAACTAGGTTAATCGTCTGTAACCAATATAGTTACAGTTGTTCGTTTTGTCAAGAACGATTTAGCCGTCCCAACCTTGCACGGCCGCTCTGTGCGGACCTATTGGCTGGATTGGTTTTTCTGAACTTTCGCGTTGCGCAATCTCAAACCGCATCCCAAGCTGACTTCCAAATTTGAATTGAACTAAATTCGCACAATCTCCCGAACTTCTTGAAAGCAGAAGCGACCGATTCTAATGCACCGCAGCGCTCATCTTGAATTAGCGCATCTCGCTCTGCAGTCAACCGCAACCATTACATCGCAGGCGATTTCCCCGCGCTAATTGCTTGCTCAGACGCTCGCACCCAAGGTGGCATGCTCATTGCTCCTCGAGATGCTGTTCAAAACGACTAGACCATTTCAAGGCTACTCGCAAAGGAGAAACCGCCCATGCTGTGGACGATTCTTGTGATTCTTTTGATTCTTTGGTTGCTCGGATTTACGGTGTTGCATGTGGGCAACATCATACATCTGCTGCTCGTAATCGCGCTGATCGTGTTCATCGTCAATCTGGTGTCTGGCCGAAGGGCTGTGTAACAACGACCTGCGTCCGTCGTACACCGTAAAATGGAAACCAGCCTACCTTCGTGGCAAGCGGTTTCTTTCGAAGCCCTGGCGTAAACGTCAGAGCATTGTCCGCAGCGAGCAACGCTTCTTCGGAATTCTCGCAGGAGCGTTGCTCAATACGGATCATAAGCCTCGAGCTAAGACCGGCTTCCTGGCTGCGCAATTCCGCACCGGAAAAATTCTCCTACCGTTGAACTGACTTCACTGTTAGAATTCGGCCAAAACTCAATGAAGGAATAATTTATGCCGGAACAACGTGGCAAACAGGCGACTGCCGACGTCAAAGCGGAATGGACGAGCGCGTATCAGATCTACCTCAGAGCTCCGGGGGATCGTTACGACAAAAAGAAAGATCGGACTGCGCGAATCGATACTGTCGCGAATGAGTTAAGACTCACGCGCAAACAAGCAAAGCGTCGCGTTAGAAACTACGAGGCTTGGCAGCGCAATATCAAAAAGGGCTTGGTCGAACCTTAAGCGGCTCGCAAAGTAGTTCCCTACCCAAGCGATCTTGAGTTCATAAGCTCAAAGTCGATCTGGTGCTCATTCAGCTACTGCAAATCAACTTTTAAAAGCGAAAATGGATGCGGCCAGGGAGATCGGCAAAATAGGCAGACATTCGTGTCTGTCCCTTTCCAAAGAGTCCACTGCGAAAGAATGAAATGGACAGGCAAGAATGCCTGTCCTACAACTTTAGCCGGCGGGCGCCGGTACTAAGACTTTCTGACCGCTCTGAATGCGCGGCCAGTTCGTCAGCGGATTGAGCCGTTTCAGTTGTTCAGCCGTAGTGTTATAGCGGCGGGCAATCTTATTCAAAGAGTCACCAGGTCCGACTGTTACGCGGGTCGTTTCTGCAATCGCTTGTTCTGCTGCTGGTTGGGCGGCCTGTTCAGAGGCTGCTGATGGCGGCGCCGCTGGCGTTGGCGAGGGCGACGGCGGCGCTGGGATTGACGCAGCAGAACTGGATGACGGCACAAAAATCTTTTGTCCGATCCGGATTGCCGGCCATCTGCTTATTGTCGGATTCAATTCCATCAACTTTTCTGGTGGGACCTTGTAAATCTGAGCAAATTTCTTCAGCGAGTCACCCGGCTTCACAGTGACCTCTGTGACTGCGGCAGGCGCCCGGTTATCAGTTAGCGGAGTCGCCTGACTGTTTTGGCTGGCAGGCGACGGCGTATTTTCAGGGCCCGCTATCGTCTGAAGATATCGCTGCACATCTAAGAACGACGAAAACGTTTGCTCACCGGTTGCTTTCAGCGGTTGGGCCACATTTAGGGTCACAACTCCTCTGTTGGTCCCGTCTTTACGTCCAATTGTAATTTGACTTTCGGTTGTCTTGACTGACCATACCTCTGGAACTGTTCGCGGACGACGTGAGCCTAACCACCCACCCACAAATCCGGCGATAAGCGAAAGGAGCAGGACTGCGAGGGCTGTGTTAAGCGTGAAGGCACTTGCCGGCTGCGACGCCGTCACTGCCGGCGCTATCTCAGGGACAGTTTCTACAACCGCTTGCTTGGGGGCTTGATCTTTGGAAGTCAGGCCAAGCTTCAGAACATCACGCTGGAGTGATAGCACTTCCGCAGTGTCTGCCTTCCCGGCTATCGTCGCGCTCAGGCTTTTTACTTTGTCATCGAGTTCCAGAAGATCGATCGCGGCCGCTTTCGCAATTAAGTATTCCTTGAGCTCGGCTACCTGTTCATTAAACTTTTGTTCGAATTGGGCCCCGAGAATCAACTCCGAACGCCCTCGATCCAAACTTCGACGTTCTTCACTTTCTGCGAGCGCATCTAGCTTTGCTTCGAGCGCGGCAATCGATTGTTGTAGCTCAGAAACATCCGCACCCTCCGCCGGCTGGTAGGGACCACTGATAACCACCAGCGTGCGGTCTCTAACACTCGCGGCACTGGCCGTCATTAACGAATCACAAATCAATTGCGAGTCTGCGGCAGAAAGATTCGAGAGGTCGGCCGGTGACTGCTCCAAGCCTTCAGCCACCCCTCGCGTCATGATAACGACAACGTCAGTTTCCTGAAGCGTAATGTCCTTAACGTGATCAGCCAGCGGATTTTCCAGATTCTGAGTCCCGAGTTTGGCCAAAGCATTCACGGGGGGTTCACTATCGGCTTGGAGCGGTTGCAGCAATCCGTTGCTGAGAATGTTGATTTGAGTATCACCGCAAAGGAAATACGAAAGCTGATTGCCGCTCATCAGGCAAAGAGCTGCACTGCAAAACAGCTCTGGACCACCCGACTGCTCGGCAAGATTGTGGACGAAGTTGTTGATCTCTTTCGCCAGAAACCCCAGAAACAAGTCGGGCGAAAAACTCGAGACTGAAGCAAACGAGCTAACGATCGTTTCGAGTTTTCCTTGAAGCGATGCGTTCAGATTGGCGTAGTCGTGCGCGGCAAAATCGAGTACGGTGAAGAAGTGGCCGCGAAGCGTTTCAATGTCGAAATAAAAGCCGTCATTCTGTGGCTTTGATTTGTGCTTTACGTAGTCGAAAGCAAAGTTCATAGAAACAGCGTCTCCCCGGGGCCAAAAGGATCGGCACAAACGAATGCGCGCAACTTATCACGAACCAGGAAAATGCGGAACGATCTTTTTCTATTTCCTCGCTTCGCGGGCGCTGACCCGAACCGAACGATCAACTGGTCTTATGAGTCGTTGCTCCTTTCAAAGTTTCTCGCGTCTGGTTACAATCCCTCGCATCCCCTTCTGGAGTTTCATCAGCTTATAGCCAATGGAGGCAGCATGAACTTTATTTTCCGTAGTGGACATCTGTGGACCGGCGCGTTTCTTCTGATCGGTCTCGGTCTCGCGTTGACGTCATCGTGCGCCAATAGCCCAAACTCAAACTCGTCTGCTCTTTCAAGCGGAAAAGGTACGCCGGAAGAGGCGGAGAAGTTTATTACCGACGCCGAGAAGCGCTTGTTCGATCTGAACGTAAAGTTTAGCCGTGCGGATTGGGTGAAGAGCACTTTCATCACGGACGACACTGAGGCGCTTTCTGCCAGCGCCAACGAAGACGTGATAGCGGCAACGACGGAGCTCGCTGGTCAGTCGCGACGGTTCGACGGCTTACAGCTTTCACCGGATGTCGATCGCAAGATTAAGCTCTTGAAGTTGTCGCTGACGCTGCCCGCTCCGAAAGATGAAAAGGAACGAACCGAGCTTACCAAGCTCGCAGCTTCACTCGAGGGCGATTACGGAAAGGGCAAGTATTGTCCAGACGGCGACAAAGGAAAGTGCTTGAGTCTCGGCGACATGGAAGAGATCATGGGGAGCAGCCGCGACCCGGAAGAGTTGAAAAAGATCTGGCTGGGCTGGCATCAAGTTTCACCGCCCTACCGAAAAAACTACCAGCGCTTCGTCGAGCTTAGTAACAAGGGCGCCGCCGAAATGGGCTTCAAAGACACCGGCGCTATGTGGCGCTCGAAGTACGACATGGAGCCGGATGCTTTCGCTGCCGAAATGGAACGGCTGTGGCAGCAGGTCAAACCGCTCTACGATTCGCTTTACACCTATACGCGTCGCAAACTTTCCGAGAAGTATGGCAAGGAAATCGTTCCCCTGGACGGGCCAATTCCAGCACACTTGCTGGGCAACATGTGGGCGCAGCAATGGGGAAACATTTATCCGCTGCTCAAACCTGAAGGCACCGGCGATCGTGGTTACGACCTAACGCAAATTCTCAAAACGCGCAATACCGAGCCGAAGCAATTAGTACGTTACGGCGAATCGTTTTTCACCTCGCTCGGTTTCGATCCGTTGCCGCCGACTTTCTGGGATCGTTCCCTGTTCACTAAGCCAGCCGATCGGGACGTGGTCTGTCATGCCAGCGCCTGGGACGTCGACTTCGAAAAAGATGTACGGCTGAAAATGTGTATCCAGGTCAATGAAGAAGATTTCACCACCGTCCATCACGAACTGGGACACAATTATTACCAGATGGCCTACTCCGGACAGCCGTTCCTATATCGCGACAGCGCGAACGACGGTTTCCACGAGGCCATCGGCGACACCATGGCCTTGTCAGTGACGCCGGCATATTTGAAGCAGATCGGTTTGATTGACAAAGTTCCGGACCAGAGCGCGGACATTGGCTTCTTGCTGCAGCGCTCGCTCGACAAGGTTGCGTTCCTGCCTTTTGGTTATCTGGTGGATCAGTGGCGCTGGAAGGTTTTCTCGGGCGAGATCAAACCCGAAGACTACAACAAAGGCTGGTGGGATCTACGGTCGAAGTATCAGGGACTGGCGCCGCCGGCGCCGCGGAGCGAAGATGACTTCGACGCCGGAGCCAAGTATCACGTGCCGGCAAACACGCCTTACGCCCGTTATTTTCTGGCCGCAATTCTGCAGTTTCAATTTCATCGCGCTTTGTGCCGTGAAGCTGGATTCACCGGACCGTTGTATCAATGCTCGATCTATGGCAACAAGAAGGCTGGCGAGAAACTGAAACAGATGTTGGCGCTGGGACTAAGTAAGCCCTGGCCCGAGGCCTTGAAGACGATGACTGGTGAGGACAAAATGGATGCCACCGCCATCATCGATTACTTCGCGCCGCTCAAGACCTGGCTCGACGAGCAGAATAAGAAACCGTAACAATGGAACTTTGTACTTTGAGCTTTGAACTTTGTGCTTGTAGTTTTTGGGCTCAACTAAGAAGTGCAACAGAATCTTGTTGCTTCGCCCCATTAGGGGCGAGATGTTTATAGCCGCGCGACGCCAAAGGATTTTCTCCTCGCTCCAGCGGAGCGAAACCTGAGTCCGGTTAACGAGCATCACGGAAACATTGCGCTCCGCTGGAGCGCGAGTCATCGGCTTCATTGCGTTATCTACAAATATCTCGCTCCTCCGGAGCGAAAGGAATTGCTCTGTTGCACTTGGAAGTACAAATCTTTCTGATTCTGAACCAAATCTATGACCCAAACAAATGCGTAAAGCTCTAGTCGTTCTCTGCCTCTTACTGCTGCTAGCTTCTACTGCGGCTGCGCAAAGCAAAAGCAAATCATGGCTTCACGGTTTTTGGGAGGGAACCGGCTACCAAACCGACGATCAGACTACCTGGTCGATGCAGCTAACGATCACAAAGACCAAAGCCGGTCGCCGCGTATTTCGCATTGAATATCCCTCTATTAACTGTGGTGGATACTGGAAGCTCCAGAGCATCAATGGGAGCGGGGCCCGGTTTAGAGAGTTATTAGATCACGGACAAGATAAGTGCTCTGACAAAGGCCTGGTGAGAATCGAAAGCATTGGCAGTCAACTTATCTTCTTGTATTCCAACCAGGGCAGTCGGGAGATTACTGCCTCAGCCGTGCTCAATCGCGAGAGACCTGCCAGCAAATAGCGGCAATAGTTTTAAGGCGGCGAAAGGTTAGGACTCAAACCTCGGCTGGAACACCGATACTCTCGTTTGCGTGTTTGGTTCGCAACCTATCGAATTCGTCTTGCAACGCCGCGATTTCTTCATCTGTCAGTTTCTCCAAATTCACCAAACCAGTTCTAGCCCCTTCCACTCCTTTGATTAGTTCGTCCAACTTCAGATGGATTGCGGTCGCGTCGCGGTTCTGGGTGTTTTGAATTAGAAATACGGCGAGGTAGGTAAAGACAGTCGTCGCGGTATTAACGATCAGCTGCCACGTGTCTGAATAATGGAAAAACGGACCGGCAACTAGCCATACCAGGATTAGCATGACGTTCGCAATGAACATCCATGATGAGCCGAGGGCGTTGGCGGCCGCGACGGAAAACCTACGAAATGCTTGATTCATAAGAATGCTCCCCGATAAATAAAGACGCGCAATTCATAGCAGAGCCGCGTGCCCCGACGTTTCGTCCAGAGCCACGCGGCCCGCTCCTAACTGTTTGTACGCTTGTGGTCCTACCGACGTCACTCGACGTTCAGCCGCCCACTCAGCGTCGCCTCAAATCTTTCAGCGATAGTTTGCCTACTCACTTGGCAGGCGTGCTGATGTTCACGTCTACCTTCTTCGTTCCCCCTCCCATAAACCGGCCGCCAAAGACCACCAATGCAGCCACCACGATAATTACAAAAATGACCAGGACCGCTACCACGCCGGCACTACCGCCACCGCTATCGTCACCCATAATTTTCCTCCGTTGCAGTTGATATCTATCCAGCGGTAGTTTCACCGCCGAGAAGTGTCAGGATTTCTCCGGTTACGTAACTCGAATCTATTTCTGACGCGAAATAAACAAACGCCGGCGCGATTTCTTCCGGCTGCGCGGGACGACCCAGCGGCGAGTCCGCGCCAAACTTAGCAACGTCCTTCGCCGCCTGGTCGGACGGGTTAAGCGGTGTCCAAACAGGACCCGGCGAAACGCAATTAACACGAATTCCCTTCTCGATCAGGTTTTGGGCCAGCGACTTGGTAAACGCGTGAATCGCACCCTTTGTCGCCGAGTAATCGAGCAACTCCTTGCTTCCTTCGAGGCCGGTGATGGACCCGGTGTTAACGATCGCACTGCCTTTCTTCAAATGCGGCAGGGCCGCCTTAGTCATGCGAAAGTAACCGTAGATATTTGTTTTGAAAGTGCGATCCCACTGCTCTTCAGAAATATCCTCGAGAGCTTTCTGATGTTGTTGGTGGGCCGCGTTGTTCACCAGGATGTCGAGTTTGCCGAGCTTTGCGACCGTCTGCTCGACGGCGCGATTGCAGAATTCCGGATTCTGCAAATCACCGGAGATTGAAATTGCCGTTCGTCCTTCCCCTTCAATCGCCTCAATCGTTTCACGCGCGTCGCTCTCTTCTTCAGGCAGATGGGTGAAGGCAACGTCGGCGCCCTCTCGCGCAAACAAAACTGCGACAGCGCGACCAATCCCCGAGTCAGCGCCGGTGATGAGTGCCACCTTGTGATCAAGTTTGCCCGCCCCTCTGTACTTGGAAGCTGCGTATCGCGGACGCGGATCTAACCTGGATTCGATACCCGGCTTGCGCTGATGCTGTGCCGGCATCGGCGACTTGGGTTCTTTGAGCTGGTGAACCTCAGCCGTGCCATTATCCGAGCGACCGGCTGCGCGTTTCTTTCCAGATCCGCGACGAGCGCCCGAACTTGCCGCTTGCGCGCGCTGGCCACGTCCATTTGATCGTTTAGTTGTCGTCGCCATATCGAATTCAACTACCTTTTCGTTGACACCTTTCCGCCCTCGCGACCCGAACCACTCTTGTTGCCACCACCTGATTCCTTGTTCACCGTGGCCCACGCGCGAGCTTGCGCTTCCTTCTTTGAAACACCGCGATCCTCGTAGCCTTCCTCGATGTGCTCTGCCTTTCGCTTCTGCTTGTCGGTGTAAGCGCCCTTATCGCCTCTTGGCATTTCTACTCCCCCTTGAAAGTTGTATTCAGAATTTGTGACGCGACTCTGCAATTACTGCGCCCCAAACCAAGAAATCAAATTTAGTCAAAGGTTCCGCTACCGACCGCACGCCTTCGTTTGAAAAAAACGTTGGCATCACTCTTGCCGCTTCACTCATTCGCAGGGCAACGAACACTAAAGGTGGTCTGTTACTGAACAAGTAAGTTCGCGAGATGTACAGGAATCCTACACAGAAAAGGTTGGAGGAAGTTGATGGCGAAGAAGAACAGCAACGGCAAGCGAGAGTTGATTGATACAGGGACCGACAAGCGCTACGTACGTCGCGACGCGCAAGGCCAATTCAAAGAGTCTGATGATCAAGGTCGTTCTCTAGCTCGCGACGTACAACAAAAAGCGAAGACCACAGTGAAGTCCGGTCAGGGAGATCGCGGCGACCAGAAGCGCAAATAATTGTCGGATTCTGCGTTTCAAGTTCGGAGTTCGATTTAGTCGGCCTTCGCAAATCAAATTCGTAACTGCGACTGTTGGTTCCGACTCAAGACCAATCCCCGATGACCAGATACGAGAGCCTACAGCACACCGGAATCCATCGTGTCGGAACCCCCAAACGTGGGTTCAGGTACGTTCGATCCGGCTCGCGAGTTACCGCCCAAGATCTCCAGCGAATCAATGAACTAAAAATACCACCTGCCTGGAGCGACGTTTGGATCAATGCTGTTTCTGGTGGCGCAGTGCAGGTGATTGGTCGCGACGCTGCCGGTCGTTTGCAGTATCTCTACCACGCCAACCACGTCCGCCGTCAGGACGCAAAAAAATTCAAACGAGTGATCAAGTTTGCGGAGGCCTTGCCCAAAATGCGGAGCACGGTGAATTCGCAGATAAAGCAACCGGGTTTGGGCAAAGAGCCGGTGATGGCCTCAATACTGAGAATTCTCTCCACCTGTTTTTTGCGACCCGGCAGCCAGGTTTATGCCAGTGAAAATGGCAGTTTTGGCTTGGCGACCTTAAGGCGCCGGCACGTTGGCGTGAAAGGTGACGTTGTCGAATTCGACTTTCCCGGCAAGTCCGGTGTCCGGCAGTCGCGTCAACTAAAAGACCGTCAGGTCGCAAAAGTGGTGCGGGGCTTACTCAAATATCCATCGCGCGAGGTTTTCAAATACAAGAGCGGCGCTGGCGGCTTCGTCAATGTCACCCGTCAACACATCAACAACTACATTCGCGAGGTGATGGGCGAGAAGTTCAGCGCCAAAGACTTTCGCACCTGGGCCGGGACTCTGGTTTGCGCCTGTGCCCTGGCGCGCCAGGGCTATGAACAGGGAGAGTCGAAACCTGCGCTAAAGCGGAAAGTTGTAGCGGCGATTAAGGAAACAGCAGATGTGCTGGGGAATACGCCGGCCGTCTGTCGCAGTTCTTATATCTGCCCGGAGATCATTCAAAGTTTCGAAGCCGGAAAGACCATCAACCAGCACTTCGGTACTTTGAACCGGTTAATGACTTACCGTGGCAGGAAACTGCATGCTGCGGAAAAATCTCTGCTGAAGTTCATGAAACGAAATTCGGCGTGAGTGGCATTCGTCTTGCCAAGTCTACGTGAACGCATCAGTAACTGTTCTGTAATCATGCGAACGATGCGATCCGGTTTGCAGGTGAGCTTCAAATAGATACGGCCGCAGCCATTCGCCAAAAAACTTAAAGAGCAAAATCATCACGCAGGAGGAATGTTAACCATGAATGTCTTTACACTATTGAAAGCCGACCACAAGAAAGTTGCGGGCATCCTCGAAAAAATCGATTCAACGACCGAACGCGGAGTGAAGACTCGCGAAGAGCTTTTCGGCACCCTCAAGACTGAACTCGATGTGCATACTCACATCGAGGAGACGATTTTTTATCCCGAGCTCGAGAAAGCCGACGAGACTCATGACATAACTCTTGAAGCATTTGAGGAACATCGCCTTGTCAAACAGCTTCTGCAGGAACTCGACAAAATGGACAAAGGTGACGAGCAATGGACCGCGCGATTCACGGTGCTGAAAGAGAACATCGAGCATCATGTCGAGGAAGAAGAAGGCGAAATGTTTCCGAAGGCGCGCAAAGTCCTGAGCGCGGAGCAGGCCGAGATCATTGGTACGCAAATGGAAGAAGAGAAAAACAAGGAACTGAAAGCCGCCAGCGCTGCTGCATAACTTCAACAGTTAACTGGAGAAAAATATGGAAGGACCGTTTCGCGGACTGCTCGCCGGTGTTGCTGCCTGGAAATTTGGCGGCGGTTGCATCTCAACCATCTTGATTTTTGTTCTTGTGTTTTGGCTGCTTGGTTA
Organism: Pyrinomonadaceae bacterium; assembly: GCA_036009765.1. Classification (GTDB taxonomy): domain Bacteria; phylum Acidobacteriota; class Blastocatellia; order Pyrinomonadales; family Pyrinomonadaceae; genus PSRF01. The sequence continues at coordinate 75,340 of DASYLB010000025.1, forward strand.
CGTGCACTGCTGAGTCGCACGGTTTGGGGATCTGAAGATCTACAAGAGCGCGGCAGCTTCGCTGTCCACTAGCCATTCAAGCATTCCCTCGATCGGAGCAATTGCCTGAACAGGTAATTCCTGCGATTGAGGTTCAGGGCGCAACACTTCTTTGAGGCGTTGCGCCTTCTTTTTTCCAGTCACCAGGAAAGTTACGTGTCGTGCGTGATTGAAAACCGGAATGGTGAGTGTGATTCGATCCTGACCCGACTTCTCATTTTTGCTTGGCACAACCCAACGCGACGATTCTCGCAACGCAGTGGAATCTGGAAACAATGAGGCCGTGTGTCCGTCATCTCCCATCCCCAGTAAGACTAAATCAAAACGCGGGCAGGACAATCCGGCGAAGAAGGCGCGCAACTGGCTCTCGTAAGCTTGCGCGTTATCATTCGCATTGCCTTCACCGATAATTCGCTGAACGTTGCCCGCAGGAATCGGAACGTGGGAAATCAGCGACTCAAACGCCATCCTATAATTGCTGTCAGGATGTTCCGGTGGAACGCAACGCTCATCACCGAAGAACAAATAAACTTGAGACCACTCGACTCGATTCTTGAATCGAGCTGTGGCGAGCAATTCGTAAACTCGACGAGGCGTGTTGCCACCAGCCAGCGCTACGCTAAACCGAGCGAGCCCGCGGTGACGTTCAGCGGCACACTCAACGAAACGCTCCGCCGCAGCCGCGGCAACCTCTTCGGGAGTATCAAAAACTGAAATGGTGGCAGAAGTATTGGGCAAGGCTGGATGGCTAGGTTGGGTTTTTGGTCTTTGGTTTTTGGTTTTTGGTCTTTGAACTTTGAAGTTCGTGCTTTGCGCTTTGTCCTGCTCACTGCTTACTGCTCACCGCTCACTGTTTTCCCAACAGCTCTTCCCACTCCGTATGTACAAAACCCTGTTCAGGTTTGTCCACGCGTTCATATGTGTGCGAGCCGAAGAAATCGCGTTGCGCTTGAGTTAAGTTGAGCGGCAGGTTCGCCGTGCGATACATATCGAAATAACCGAGACTCGACGACATCGCCAGCGTCGACAGTCCTTGCTGCGCGGCCGCGCTCACGATTGTTCGCCAGCCGAATTGCGCCGCTGCAATCTTTGCATCAAACTCGGCGTCAAGCAGAAGGCCCGCAAGCTCGGGCGTGCGCAGGTAGGCCTCCTTTATTTTTCCCAAAAACTTTGCGCGAATGATGCAGCCGCCTTGCCAAATACGCGCGACCTCGCTGAGATTAATCTTCCAGCCAAACTCGTCGGAGCCCGCCTTGATCAGATTCATTCCCTGCGCGTAAGAACAAATCTTCGAAGCGTAAAGCGCATCGTGAATATAGCCCTTCAGCTCATCGGTAATGCCGCCGGATTTCTCCGCGGTGCGCGCGCTAATTCGCTTGCTCGCCTCTATCCGCGCGTCTTTTTGCGATGAAAGGACTCGCGCCACGATAGCCGCATCGATCGTTGGAATCGGCACGCCCAGGTCCAACGCAATCTGACTGGTCCACTTACCAGTTCCCTTCTGTCCCGCTTTATCGAGAACCAAATCAACCAGTGGTTTGCCAGTTTCCGGATCCTTAACTCGCAGAATCTTCGCCGTGATTTCAATCAAGTACGACTCAAGATCACCTTGATTCCACTTGTCAAAAATGTCGGCCGCCTCGTCCGTGCTTATGCCAAAACCGTCGCGCATGATCCCGTAAGCTTCGGCGATGAGCTGCATGTCGCCATACTCGATACCGTTGTGAACCATCTTTACGAAGTGGCCTGAACCCCCCGGACCAATGTAGGTAACACACGGGCCATCGGGAACTTTCGCGGCGATCGCTTCCCAAATTGGGCGAATCTGCTCGTAGGCATTAGGGTCGCCACCCGGCATCAGACTTGGGCCCCACAGTGCGCCCTTCTCGCCTCCGGAAGTTCCTGAACCAATCATGAACAGCCCAGCAGTCTTGAGTTCATTTTCCCGGCGCTCTGTGTCTTTGAAGTATGAGTTGCCGCCATCAATGATGATGTCGCCGGCTTCGAGAAATGGTTTTATTAAGTTGATCGTCCAGTCCACCGGATCACCGGCTTTGACGAGAAGAATTATCTTGCGTGGTCGCTCGAGTGAACGAACAAATTCTTCCGGACTATGTGCTCCGGTAATCTGCTTGCCGCTTTCACGCGCGATAAATGCGTCAAGGACTGGCGCTTCACGATCGTAAACCGCAACAGGAAAACCGTTGCGCTCAATGTTGAGCGCCAGGTTCTGACCCATCACACCCAAACCGATCAATCCAATCTTTGCTGTGGTCATGGCTATAACAACTTCCTTAGAGCTTCCAAACCCGCGTCCACGTCTGCTCCGAGATCAACCCGAATCGCCCGCCGCCCATGCTTTATGAGTGACTGAAAATCGCCCAGCGCTTGCGCGTCTTTGAGAGTGCTAAAGGTATAGGGTGATTCGGGCACCGGAAAATCAACCTGGTCGGGCGCGGTAATCTGAATGAACACGCCGGAGTCTGGGCCACCCTTATGCAGCTGACCGGTCGAGTGCAGAAATCGTGGACCATAACCGTTAGTTGTCGCAGTGTGGGTCGCCTTGCTAAGACTCGCGCGAATTTTCCGAATAGCCGCTTCGGTTTCCGAAGTCTCCTGAATGTACGCAAGCAGTGCCACGTAATCTCGTGACTTGATCTTCGCGAGGTGTGCCCTTATTGCGTCGCCAACCGAAAGCTCGGAAGTCCCGCCTGTTTCGCGTTCACCGTATACCGTCAGTTGATTGTCGCGAGCCAAAACTGCCTGCTCGTCCAGCTTCCCTTCGCGCGTGTATTTTTCCAGCAACGCCTTCGTCGCATCCTTCGACTCCTGCACATTCGGCTGATCAAACGGATTGATGCCCAAGCGCCAACCTGCAAATGCAGTCGCCATTTCCCAAAGGAAAAACTCAGCGCCAAGATCGTAGACATCGCCGAGGTTTCGATAAACGACCGGATGCCCTGCGGCTTCAAGGTCCTTCAGTCTCGAGTTTGATTCGTCGTCAATCGGCCCGACACTGATCGAAACGAAAAGACGATCGTTGCCGTAAGCAGTCACCTCGCCAATCGGTTCACCGACTACGGGAACAATGCCCTTCCCTTCCTTGCCCGTGCTTTCGGCAATCAACTGTTCGATCCATAAACCAAGAGCTGCGAGTTTTTCATCAGTCACTATCGTTAGCTTGTCGCGACCGGCGATTGCGCAGTCCGCCATCACCGCACCCAGCAACGCTGCCGGGTTCTTGCTTACTTCGCCACTTGCCCCGCAACCTTCGGCCATCGAGGCCGCTTGCTGCAGCAACTTCGTCACATCAAGGCCCATGAGCGCTGCGGGGACCATCCCGAAATAGGAAAGCGCGGAATAACGTCCGCCGATGTCCGGCTGATTAAGGAATATTCTCTTGAAGTCTTCGGCTGCCGCAGTGTCAGCCATCTGCGAACCAGGATCTGTAATGGTGATGAAAGAGTGGCCCGGTAAGTCGCTAACGCGCGACACTTCGTTGTACCAATAACGATGAAAAGCGATCGGTTCTGTAGTTGTTCCCGACTTGGACGCGATCACAAACAAAGTCTTTTCGAGGTCGATCTTTTCGTTGAAACTATTGATCGTATCGGGATCGGTTGAGTCGAGCACGAGCAGTTCCGGAAATCCTTGCTGTTGTCCGAAGGTTCGCCGCAGGACTTCAGGGCACAAGGACGAGCCGCCCATGCCGCAAACCATAACGTATTGAAAGCCCGCCGCACTTACGCTCTGCGCAAAGCTCTTGAGTTGATCGGCCACCGGGAGCATCTCGCCCGGAACCGTCAACCAACCGAGCGAATTGCGGATGATTTTCTGATGCGCCTCTTCATTCTTCCAAAGAGCCGGATCTCTGTTCCAGATGCGACCAATGATGTTCAGCCGCCCGGCATCTGCGAGGCTTGAATTCACGGCGTCGGCATACTCTCCAAGCGATACTCTCAATGGCCCACTACGATCAGCCTCGCGCTTGGCTTCACTTCCAGCATCATTCATAATCAGACCTCAAAAAGTAATGCAGGTTGATGTAAATTTTTGGGGACGGAAACAGTCTACTTAATTACGTCCAAAGTCGAAAGCAAGAGCAAGGGTCAAGGCGAAGATTGGCTTCGGGATTACACGCAGGACTGCCGTGAATTCACGTCTCTGTGAAACCTCTGTGTACTCCGTGCCTCGGTGGTGGATTTTGCTTAATGTAGGTCCACCACAGAGACACAAAATGCACAGAGAACTTCAAATTAGGACACCACTACTTTAGCCTTTGGACTTGTCCGAGAATCACATCAGCTTCATCATAGATGCGAGCACTTGAGGAAGGACCAGGGAGTATGGCGAGCACCAGCAAGCGCGCGCTGATTGTAGTTGACGTCCAGAATGATTTCTGTCCCGGCGGTGCGCTTGCGGTCGCTGAAGGCGATCAGGTAGTGGCGCCACTAAATAAACTGATCGAGGAGTTTCTCGAGCGCGGTGAGCCCGTGTTCATGAGCCGCGATTGGCATCCAGCGAAGACGCATCACTTCGAGGCTTATGGTGGGACCTGGCCGGTGCATTGTGTACAGAACACGAAGGGCGCAGAGTTTCATCCCGACCTCATTGACGACATGCACATTCGCATAATCTCGAAAGGACTCGGTGACACCGATTGCTATTCGGCTTTTGACGAAACTGATCTGGCGTTACAACTGCACCGCCTCGGCGGTGAAGAAGTTTGGGTTGGCGGTTTAGCTACAGACTACTGCGTTAAGAGCACCGTGCTCGACGCTTTGAAGGAAGGCTTCCGCGTGAAGGCCTTCGAGAATGCAATGCGCGCAGTGGAAGTTAATCCTGGTGACGGCGAACGCGCGATTGCTGAAATGCGCGCAGCCGGAGCGGAAATCATGAAGGAGCAGGAGCAGGGGCAGGAGCAGGCCAGAGCAGAAGCCAGCGTTACGTAATTGGCTCGGAACGAACCTGCCCCTGCCCCTGCTCCTGCTCCTGGTTAACGCTCCTGATCAAGAATGGGCACACTCAACATCGATCGCTACCACGCCGCGATGGGCGATGCGTCTTACAAAGACGGCACTCGCCTTCACGATCGCGCCCTCAGTGATGCTCGAGCCACGTTTTACGTAACGCAGCGGAAGTTGCCTTTCGCGCCTTGCCTCGGTCACGAACGTTTGATCCGCCTGCTCGTCGATAGTCAGATCGACCGCCCGCGCTTGCGTTTCCTCGAACAGGACCGCGGCGGCTTGCAACGCTTTGCCAAGGCCATCGAAGACATTCAGTTCGTCGGCGCGATTCGCGCAGTGCGCACGGGAACAATCGTCTTCGCGCAACAACCTTTCGCCGACATCACCGGCGCTTTCGGACTAACCCAGGCACAGGAAATCAAGTTTGAACACGCGTTTGATTTACCGATGACTACGGCGGCGACCGCGATGCAGTTTCGCATGGCTGCCGGAGAACATCGTTGGCTCTCTGACTTTTCTTTGCGACGCAACGGCGACATCGAGCGCGCGGTTGATATTGCCGTCTACGCGTTCATCGGCGGCTTCAACGACACCTCAAACATGGAAGCCGCGCATCGTCTGGACATCCCGGCGGTTGGCACGGAAGCGCACTACTGGCAGCAGTCTTATATCGAGTACATGTTCGATCCGGAGATCGAGCCGCGCACGGGCAAGCCTAAACATTTCGAACAGGTCGCGTTTGAGCGTTGGCTCGACGCAAACCCAAACGGCACCACCTTGCTGCTCGACACGATTGACGTTTACATGGGTGCCGTACACGCGGCGATGGCCGCAACTTCAACCGAGGCGCGACGTCGTGCGTTTAAAGGTTTTCGTGTTGACTCCGGAGACCTGGCGGAGCTGGGCGAGTGGTGCCTGCGCTTCTTCGAGGCAAACGGGATTTACGATCTAAGACCAAATCTCACAGGCGATCTGGACGTAGAAAAAGTGCGGCGAATTGTGCGTGATTTTCCCCGTGCGAACGGTTTTGGTATCGGCACCAAACTTTCAAGTGAAGTGAAGTCGGTGGCTGGAGTTATCTTTAAGCAGTGTCTCATCGAAGGCCGCCCAACTCTCAAAGCTTCTAACTCGGAAGAAAAAACTACGCTGCCTGGGCGGCTGCAACTCTTTCGCGGCAGCGACGCTGACGGCAACTATGTTGGTGATATAACCGGACTCGACGAAGAAAAGGTTGAGATCCCCGGCGCCGCGCGCGTCGAACGCTTGCTGGTTCCCTTCTGGGAAAATGGACAGCACGCCTCGATTCCCTCGATTGAAAAACAGAAAGGTTTCGTCGCTGACCAGCGCCGGCGCTTTGCCGATATTAATAACTATCCTTGCTCGCTCAGCGACAAGCTCCGCAAACTCCGCGACGATCTCACCGCCCAAATGCGCGCGGACAATTCCGGCTGGCAGGAAGTGGTGAAGATGCCGGAAGAAGTACCTGATAGAGTTTCGCAGCCCAAGTGATTCACCATCATCAACATCAGGTGACCTAGTTGGATCGCGGGCGAAGCGCCAACAGCTTTCTTGGCCCACCTGGACCTCGTGGCCAGGGCACGTAGTCGGTCCTGCTCCCCAGTTTTGCATTCGCCGTCAGGTTTGACTCTGCATTGCTCGAACAAAGATTTTCAAATAAAACCTCAGCGAACACCCAGATTATTGACACAGTCCTCGGACCTCTCGTAAGGTGGGCCCGCTTCACTCTCAGGCCCAGAGAATCTTCAACTGTCGTCACTCTTTTTTTCCTTAGGAGTGAAGCAACTGTTTCCCGCTGCAGTTATTGCCTCGCTCAACCTTAGTAATGGAGAAGCCCATGAACCGCCCACGCTCCCTGATCGCCGTCTGCTCTATCACACTGGCTTTGCTTGCAGTAGCTTGCCTGCTTTCGCTATCCAGCAAGGCCGCGCCGGCATCGACTAAGACGATAAATCTCGCACCCCCGAAAGATTCCCTTGCTTCAGCAACTGCGACATCGCCACATAGCGAGGCAAGTAATACCGGACTTCTTGCGAGTCCACCAAACCAGCCTCCGGTAGCGGGAGACGACACCTTGCTCGTGCACGGCGTTACGAGCCTGACGCAGCTGCTCGCGAATGATTCCGATCCTGACGGCAATCCCATTTCTTTGGGTGCGACGACTGAACCGGAGCACGGTGATATTTTTTTCGGTAGTTATCACCCGGATTCTGCATACACCGGCGCCGACGGCTTTAGCTACGAGGTTTGCGACAATCAGGGGGCTTGTGACACCGGCAACGTCACTGTTGACGTGAGAAACAACACGCCAAACGCGAATGACGACTCCTACCAGATACATGGGACAACGACTGTGGGGCCGTTATTGCAGAATGATTCCGATCAGGACAACGATGCGCTGACCCTCACCGCCTTCATCACCAACCCTGAGCACGGCCTGCTACTTAACTCGAACACGCCCGATGTCTTCAGCTACGTGCCGGCATCCTCATTTACCGGCCAGGACGGATTCATCTACAAGGTCTGCGACAGCTTAGGCGCCTGTGATACGGCCTCGGTGACTTTGAATATTACGAATGGCGCGCCCACCCCCGTTGCCAAACGTTACGAGATTCGCGGCAATACAATCATTGGCCCAATCCTGGCCGGAGACACAGACCCGGAAGACGATGCCATCACTCTCAATTCAATAGTGACACCACCTGCGAATGGTGGTTTGTTTAATACCGCAACTAGTGACGTCTTCGAGTATCGTCCGGGTTCAGGGTTTTCTGGCTCGGACAGCTTTGTTTATAGAGAATGTGACAACCTCGGCGCCTGCTCCAATGCTACGGTCACTCTTCACGCTATCGGCGATGGAGAGGATCTTGGCCCCACTTCCTGTAATGCGGGCGTCGCTGATCCTGTCAATGTGACAAATGGCAATATGTATTTGCAGCAAACCGACTACAGCCTACCGGGCGCCGGTCCGACAATCGATATCACGCGGACCTACAACAGTATGTCAGAGAGTATCGGCCTCTTCGGTAGAGGGTGGTCAACCGCCTATGACGAGAAAATCGTAAGCTATGACGCCGATATGGCGCGCTTTAATCAGGCGGATGGGCGGGCTATTTACTTTGGCCGCGGGGCTGGTACATCTGGCGATCTTCTCCCCCTAGCGGGAGATTTCCATGGGCAGCTGGCGCAAAGCCTGAGCGGCTTCACGCTGACAATGAAGGACGGTACGATTCATGAATTCAACATCAGCGGTCAGCTGGAATCGATTACAGATCGCAACGGCAATCAAACGACCCTGACGTACACCTCGCACCGCCTATCAGCAATCACCGATCCATTTGGACGGGTGCTCACGCTGACCGCTGATAGCAATGGACGAGTGACCTCGATAACCGACGCTATCGACACCGTCGCAACCTACACTTACGACAGCGGAAGACTCAAGACGCTCACCTACGCAGATGATTCAGGCTTTGTGTTTGACTTTGACGCGGGCGACCGCATTATCTCGATTACGGATGCGTTAGGACATGTTGTCGAGTCACACACTTACGACTCAGGGGGTCGCGCGCTGACATCCGAGCGCCAGGATGGCGTGCGCCATTACGACTTTGAATATCTGAGCGCTACCGAGACCAAAGTAACGGATGCCCTCGGTAATGTCAGCAATTACACCTTCGAGCGGATCCACGGCCGGAACGTCGTCACCGAAGTTGAAGGACTTTGCAGTTGCGGAGGCAGCGGATCCGAAATCCAACATTGGACCTATGACAGCCAGTTGAATGTCACCTCAAAGGCGGACGCATTAGATCACACCACCAGTTTCACCTACGACGGCGCGGGCAACCGGCTCACCGAGACTGATGCGACCGGGACCGTTACCAACACGTACAATCAGTTTGGCGACGTATTGACGCGGACCGATCAATTAGGCGGCGTCACCACAAACACGTACGACACGGACGGGAACCTGCTAACCACTGAAGACGCGTTGCAGCACACGACCACCTTCACTAACGACTCGCGTGGTCAGTTGCTAACCACTACCGATGCCCGAGGCAAGGTGACTACTTCCACCCGGGATACGAGTGGACGCCTGACTGAAGTGGAGGATGCATTGAACAACGTGACCACTGCTGCCTACGACGACCGCGCACGCGTCACAAGTCTGACAAACGCCCTCAATGAAACCACCAGTTGTGAATATGACGCCGCGGGCCGCCTCCAGAAGCTAATCTATCCGGACTCGAACTTTGTATTGTTCACTTATGATCTTGCGGGCCGAAGGACCATCGTGAAAGATCCGCGCGGGAATGAGACAACCTTTGGATATGACGACGCCAATCGTCTTACCAGCGTTACTGATGCCTTGAGTCACGTTACTAGTTTTGGCTACGACCTGATGTCGAACCGCACCTCGATGACTGACGCGTTGTCGCGAGTGACTAACTACGAGTTCGATGACTTCAACCGTCTGAAAAAAATCACCTATCCGCCGGCAACTACCGGAGCCACCCGGTTGTTTGAGACGATCGAATATGACGATGCCGGGAATGTTATTGAGCGCACGGATACAGCGGGACGAGTTACGGCTTACGCATATGACGACGTCAATCGCCGGATCAGCACTACGGACCCTGACAACAAGACCACGAGTTTCGACTACGACGAGCTTTCGCGGACCATACAGGTTCAGGATGCGCTGGATCAGAAATATGAGTTTGCCTATGACCTGCTGGGACGACAAACCGGAATGACTCGGAACGCGGTTTCGATGAGTTATGGATACGACGCCGTCGGTAATCCGACTTCACGCACCGACTATAATGGCGCAACAACGGACTACACCTACGACGACCTCAATCGACTCACGACAATGAGTTACCCTGACTCCGCTAGCGTAACGTATGCATATGATGGGCTTTCGCGGTTGACCACAGCCGCAAACGAAAACGGCACGGTGACCTTCAGCTATGACAGTCGCGGCCGAGTTTCAGAGACCACCGACGTGTGGGGAAAGACTCTTGGCTACAGTTACGACGCCAACGGAAACCGCGTGGCGATGAGCCTGGACAGCTCGGATTATGCGAGCTATAGCTACGATGAGGTAAACCGTCAGACCCGGGTCAACGATGCTGCGACTAGAGTAGTGGACTATTCCTACGATGCAACGAACAAGCTAAGCTCGCGTGCACTGCGCAACGGCGTTACTGCCACTTACACCTACGATAACCTGGACCGGCTGACCCATCTGAACGACAGCTACGGTACCACCGCCATCCTCGACAATCATTGCAGCTATAACACTGCGAGCCAGATCGTGGAGAAGGTTGATGTAGCTTCCACTACAGACTCTTACGATTACGATCCGCTTGATCGCCTCACTTCAAGCAGCAGTGACGGCGGTTCTTATAGCTACGATGAGGTTGGCAATCG